>JBJXGN010000091.1:0-177661 GCA_046160585.1 Kofleriaceae bacterium | reverse complement strand
ACCCCGTCGTCGGGGACACCCCGGGAACCCCGTCGTCGGGGACACCCCGGAACCCCGTCGTCGGGGACACCCCGGGAACCCCGTCGTCGGGGACACCTCGGGAACCCCGTCGTTGGGGGACACCTCGGGAACGCGTCGTTGGGGGACCCCGATCAGCCGCGATGGACTCGCGCGTCGGGCACGACGGACGGTGGGACGGCGCTCTGCATCATCAGGTAGTAGAGGCCCCCGGCCAGCCCGAAACCGATGAACCACGAGAAGTCGTAGATCGGCTTCATCGGCTCCCAGAACGCCCCCGCGAGCGCGACGCCGGTCCCCACGAGCGTGGCGACCACGGCCGCAATGTTCCAACCGTTCTTGTAGTGATACACGCCGTCGCGCACGTAGAGCGCCTTGAGATCGAGCGTCTTCTTGCGCAGGACCCAGTAGTCGACGATCAGCACGCCCGCGATCGAGCCGAGCGAGCCGGAGTAGCCGAGCAACCAGCCGTCGATGTAGCGCTTCGAGTTCGCGAGCAGCTCCCACGGCATCATCGCGATGCCGATGATCCCCGTGATCAGCCCGCCGCGCTTGAAGTCGATCTTTCCTGGCAGCGCGTTCGCGAAGTCATTCGCGGGCGACACGACGTTCGCGGCGATGTTCACGGCGAGCGTCGCGACGACGACGGTGAACATGATGATGCCGACGATCAGACGGTTCGAGAACATGCCGCCCAGGACGATCGGGTTGTCGATCGGGTGGCCGTAGATGATGACGGTCGCGCTCGTGATCATGATGCCCATGCCCGCGAACACGGTCATTGTCGACGGGAGCGCGACGACCTGCCCGACCGCCTGCTCGCGTTGCGATCGCCCGTAGCGCGTGAAGTCGGGCATGTTGAGCGACAGCGTCGACCAGAAGCCGATCGTCGCGGTCAGCGACGGAATGAACAGCCGCGCGAACGCGCCGTCCTTTCCGCCCTCGGTGATGATCGGGCCGAGCCCGCCGGCCTTCCAGATCGCCCAGCCGACGAGGATCGCGGTCATCACGAGCACGAACGGCGCGGCGAAGCGCTCGAGCTTTCGTACGAGCTCCATGCCCTTGAAGATGATCAGGATGTTGAGCCCCCAGAACAGGAGGAACGAGATCCACAAGGTCGTGGGGTGGCCGTTGAACGTGCCGAGCAGCCCAGGCCAACCGCGATAGATCGACGCGAAGAACGCCTGCAGCGCCATGCCGCCGATCCACGCGTTGATGCCGAACCAGCCGCATGCGATCAGCGCGCGCATGAGCGCCGGGAGGTTGCTGCCCGCGGTGCCGTATGCCGCCCGCGCGAACACCGGGAACGGAATGCCGTACTTCGTGCCTGGATGCGAGTTGAGGAGGATCGGCGCGAGGACGATGATGTTTCCGAGGAGGATCGTGAACAGTGCCTGCCACCACGACATGCCGTTCGCGATCAGGGCGGACGCCATCGTGTACGTCGGAATGCAGTGCGCCATCGAGATCCACAGCGCGGCGTAGTCCCAGGTGTTCCACGTGCGCTTCGCGATCGGAACTGGCGCGAGGTCCTCGTTGTAGAGCGGAGACTTCTCCAGCTCTTTGACTTCACTTTCGGGAAGCTCGACCCGACCGTCGTCCGTCGCTGTCACCCCGCGAACCTAGTAGATTCGGCCCAATGAAGCGAGCGTTCGTCACCGGCGGTTCGGGGTTCGTGGGCAAGGAGCTGATCGGTGCGCTCGTCGCGAAGGGAGTCGACGTTCGCGCGCTCGCGCGCAGCGAGAAGGCCGCGACCGCCGTGCGCGGCGTCGGTGCCGTTCCCGTGCGTGGCGACCTCGCGGATCAGGCGGCGATGGCCGAGGGGATGGCCGAGTGCGACGTCGTGTTCCACGCGGCGGCCAACGTCAGCGAGCACGGCAGGCTCGCGGATCACCTGCGCGACACCGTCGACGGGACGAAGAACGTGCTCGCCGCGGCGCAGGCCGCGAAGGTGAGGCGATTTGTTCACGTCGGCACGGAGGCGGTCCTCGCCAACGGTAAGCCGATCGTGCATGCCGACGAGACGGTGCCGTATCCCGCAAAGCCCGTGGGCCCGTATCCGATCGCGAAGGGCCTCGCCGAGCGCACGGTCATCGCGGCGAACACGCAGGCGTTCGAGACGATGTCGATCCGTCCGCGCTTCATCTGGGGGCGCGGCGACACGAGCCTCTTGCCGAAGCTCGTGACCGCCGTGAGGAAAGGCCGCTTCGGCTGGATCGGTGGCGGGCACTACCTCACGTCGACGTGCCACGTGGTCAATGTCGTCGAGGGCGCGATCCTCGCGGCCGAGAAGGGCAAGGGCGGCGAGATCTACTTCCTCACGGACGGCGAGCCCGTCGACTTCCGCGAGTTCCTCACGAAGTACATCGCGACCCAAGGCGTCGACGCGAGCAAGTCCCGCAACGTGCCTCGCTGGCTGGCGGCGACCACCGCCACGCTGACCGCGTGGATGAAGGAACCACCCGTGTCGAAGACGGCGATCGCGCTCGTCGGCGGCGAGGTCACGGTCGTCGATGCCAAGGCCCGGAAGCAGCTCGGCTACACGGGCGCGATGACGCGCGAAGCCGGGCTTGCGGAGATGACGCCGGTCGTGCCCGCATAGAAGCGGCCCGGCCGCGTGAACCGATACAGCGCGCGGCGTAGGATCACGATATGCGCACAACCGGCCTCCTTCTGGTCCTGGCGGCGTGCGGCGGCGGTGGAACGAGCACCCAGCCGACGACGCCAACGACTCCCACCACTCCGACCACTCCGACCACTCCCACAGCCGAGACGGCCCCGCCCGCGGCTGCCGGAAACGACGCGAGCATCTGCGGCAACCGCGAGGGCGACTTCGGACCCGTGCGGCTCGACGCTGCGCAGGCCGCTCGCCGGCGCGGCCGCGACATCACCACGTTCGCGACGTCCAACACGACCAAGGAGAAGCCGCTCGAGGTCTGCGGGGTGAAGGACCAGCAGCAGTGGCTGATGACCGCGACCTGCCAGGACGGTTCGCGGCCCTACAACAGCGTCGGCGAGATCCGCGAGTCGCGCCGCGGCAACGTCGGCCCGGGCGGAACCTGCGGAACGATCATCGACCTGTACGAGGCTCCCTGTCCCGAGAAGACCTACGAGGTCTTCATCGACATGTACCACTGCGGGCCCGAAGAGAGCATGAGGTAGATCGCAGCGCGGATCGCGAGCACCTCGTCACACCGGGTGTGCTGCTTCGCGCGTCGTCCGCCGCGTGAAGCGGTGCAGCGCGAGGTACGTCACCGGCGTCGTGAACAGCGTCAGGATCTGAGACACGGCGAGACCGCCGACGATCGCGATGCCGAGCGGGCGCCGGAGCTCCGATCCGGTGCCTTCGCCGAGCGCCAGCGGCAGCGCGCCGAGGAGCGCGGCGAGCGTGGTCATCAAGATCGGGCGGAAGCGCAGCACACACGCCTCGTAGATCGCGTCGCGCGGTGATGTTCCGGCGCGCTCGAGCTCGAGAGCAAAATCGATCATCAAGATCGCATTCTTCTTCACGATGCCGATGACGAGGATGATCCCGACGAACGCGATCAGATCGAGCTGGCTGTTCGTCAGCAAGAGCGCGAGCAACGCACCGAGGCCCGCCGATGGCAGCGTCGAGAGGATGGTGATCGGATGCACGTAGCTCTCGTATAAGACGCCGAGCACGATGTAGATCGCGATCAGCGCGAGCAGGAACAACATCGGCATGGTCTCGATCGATTCGCGGAAGGCCTGTGCGGTGCCCTGAAACGATCCATAGATCGACGCGGGCATGCCGAGCTCGAGCGTGATCTTCTCGATCGCCGCGACCGCATCCGACAACGCGACGCCCGGCGATGTGTTGAACGAGATCGTCGTCGACGGGAACTGGCCCTGGTGCGAGATCGACAGCGCCACACTCGTCGGCGTCATGCGCACGAGCTCCGAGAGAGGTACTTGCGCGCCCGACCCCGACGTGACATGGACCTGCGCGATCGCCTCCTCGGGAGACAAGACGGGTAACGCTCCCGACGGCTTTGCCTCGAGCACGACGCGGTACTGGTTGACCTGGGTATAGAACGTAGCGACCTGGCGCTGACCGAACGCGCTGTACAGCGTGCTGTCGATCTGTGCGACCGTGATGCCGTAGCGCGCCGCCGTGTCGCGATCGATCTCGAGGTTCATTTGCAGGCCCGCCGTCTGCTGGTCGGACACGACGTCCTTCACTTGCGGCAGCTTGCGCAGCGCGGCGGTGACCTTGGGTCCCCACTCTTCGAGGTCCGCGAGCTCGCTGGACTCGAGCGTGTATTGATACTGCGTGCGTGACATGCGGCCGCCGACACGTACGTCCTGCACGCTCTGGAGGAATAGCTGCACGCCCTCGACCTTCGCGAGCTTGGGCCGCAGGCGAGCGATCACCTCGTCCGCGCTGGCCTTTCGCTTCGGCTTCTCGGCGAGCTGGATGAACATGCGGCCCGTGTTGATCGTCGTCGAGCCGAAGCCACCGACGTTCGCGTTGACGTGCTCGACATCCGGATCCGCGAGGACGATCTCGATCAGCCGCTCCTGGCGCTCCTTCATCGCCGAGAACGAGATGTCCTGCGGTCCCTGGGTGGCGCCGGTCAACATGCCGGTGTCCTGCTGCGGGAACAGGCCCGCCGGGACCTGGCCGTACAGCCAGATCGTGACGCCGACCGTGCCCACGGTGAGAACACCGACGATCACGGTGTGGCGCAGCACGACGCGTAACACAGCCCCGTACCCGCGCACGACGACATCGAGCCCGCGCTCGAGGCCGCGTGCGAGCCACCCGGGCTTGTCCTGCTTGTGCTTCAGGAGGTGCGCGCACATCATCGGCGTCAACGTCAGGGAGATCACGCCGGACAGCGTGATCGACACGGCGAGCACGACCGCGAACTCGCGGAACAACCGGCCGATCGATCCGCCCATGAACAGGATCGGGATAAACACGGCGAGCAGCGACGCCGTGATCGACACGATCGTGAAGCCGATCTGCTTCGCGCCCTCGAGTGCGGCCTCGCGCGGCGTCTTGCCCTTCTCGACTAGCCGCATGACGTTTTCGGTGACCACGATCGCGTCGTCGACGACGAAGCCGGTCGCGATCGTGAGCGCCATCAACGACAGGTTGTCGACCGAGTAGTCGAGCAAGTACATCACCCCGAACGTCGCGACGAGCGAGAGGGGCACAGCCGCGGCGGGGATCGCCGTCGCGCGCAGCGAGCGCAGGAACAAGAACACCACGAGCGTGACGAGGATGATCGACAGGACCAGCGTTAGCTCGACCTCGTGGACCGAGGCGCGGATCGTGTGGGCGCGATCGATCGCGACCCGCACGTCGATCGCTGGCGAGATCGACACCGCGAGGTCGGGCAGGATCGCCTTCACCTTGTCGATAACGTCGAGGATGTTCGCACCTGGCTGACGGCGGATCACGACGGACACCGACCGCGTGCCATCGAACCAGCCGGCGACCTGGTGATTCTCGACGTCGTCGATGACCTCCGCGATGTCCCCGAGCGCGATCGGCGCTCCCTGATAGCGAACGATCACTTGCTTCCACGCCGCCGCGTCTGTGAGCTGCGTGTCCGCGCCGATCGTTTGCCACTGCTCCGTCCCGATGCCACCGCGCGGCTGGTTCGAGGTGGCCGACTGCATCGCCCGTCGAACATCCTCGAGCGAGAGGCCCATGCCCGCGAGCAGCGCCGGGTCGACGGAAACACGGACCGCGGGCTGCACGCCACCGCCGACACCGACCTGCCCGACGCCCTCGACCTGCGAGATCTTCTGCGCGAGCACCGTGTTCGCGGCTTCGTAGATCTGCTCGACGGGCACGGACTTCGAGGTCAACGCGATGATCAGGATCGGCGCGTCGCTCGGGTTGACCTTCCGGTATCGCGGGCGCGACGGCATGTTCGGCGGAAGGTCACCGCCCGCCGCCTGGATCGCCGCCTGGATCTCGCGTGCTGCCGTCTCCTGGCTCTTGTCGAGATCGAACTGCACGGTGACCTCGGTCCTGCCGAGAGAGCTTTCGCTCGTGATCTCGGTGATGCCCGCGATGCGGCCGAAGCGTCGCTCCAGCGGCATCGCGACGGCAGTCGCCATCGTCGTCGGCGATGCGCCCGGCAGGTTCGCGCTGATGCTGATCGTCGGGACGTCGACGTGAGGCAGTGGCGCGACGGGCAGCTCGACGAACGCGGCCATGCCGGCGAGCAACACGGCGAGGGCGAGCAACGACGTCCCGATCGGACGCTTGATGAAGGGCGCGCTGATGTTCATGGCGCGTGCGCCTCTGACTTGTCGCGCTTGAAGAAGCGCTGGATGCGCTCCATGTAGAGATAGATGACAGGCGTCGTGTAGAGCGTGAGCAGCTGCGACAGCAACAGGCCACCGACGATCGTGATGCCGAGCGGACGGCGCAGCTCCGCCCCCGTGCCGGAGCCGAGCGCGAGCGGGAGGCCGCCGAGTAGCGCGGCCGCCGTCGTCATCATGATCGGACGGAACCGCAACAGGCACGCTTGGAAGATCGCGTCGCGCGGCGATCGCTTCTGCTCGCCGTCGATCCCGCGTTCGGCTTCGAGCGCGAAGTCGATCATCATGATCGCGTTCTTCTGCACGATGCCGATGAGCAGGACAATGCCGATCAGCGCGATCACGTCGAACGACGTTCCCGTGACATAGAGCGCGAGGATCGCGCCGACACCCGCCGATGGCAGTGTCGACAGGATCGTGATCGGATGGATGTAGCTCTCGTACAGAACGCCGAGCACGATGTAGACGGTCATCAACGCCGCGAGAATCAGTAGTGGCGTCGACGACAACGACTCCCGGAACGCGTGCGCGGCGCCGGTGAACTCCGCGCGCATCGTCGCGGGCGGCCCGAGTCGCTCGGACACGCGCTCGATCGCGGCGACCGCGGCCCCGAGCGAGACATCCGGCGCCGTGTTGAACGACAGCGTCACCGACGGAAACTGCCCCTGGTGGGCGATCGCGAGCGGCGCTGGTCGGGTCTGCCACCGCGCGATCTGCGAGAGCGGCACGACGGTGCCGTTCGTCGTGCGCACGTAGAGGCGGTCGAGCGCCTCGGTCGATTCGCGATCCTCGGGCCGGACCTCGAGGATGATGCGGTACTGGTTCAGCTGCGTGAACGTCGTCGAGATGATGCGCTGGCCGAACGCGTCGTACAGCGTGTTGTCGAGCTCCGCGGTCGTCACGCCGAGGCGACCCGCGCTATCGCGATCGATCGCGAGGTGCATCTGCAGGCCGGCTGCCTGCTGGTCGGACGCGACGTCGCGCAGCTCGGGCAATGCACGCATCTCCGCGAGTAGCTTCGGGGCCCACTCGTCGAGCACTGCCGGATCGGTATCCTCGATCGTGTACTGGAACTGCGTGCGGCTGACACGCGCGTCGATCTGGAGGTCCTGCACGGGCTGCAAGTACAGCGAGACGCCCGTGATCGCGTTCGCCGCCTCCTGGAGTCGCTCGATCACCTCGTGCACCGTCGCGTCGCGCTCCTCGATCGGCACCAGCGTGATCGCCAGCCGGCCGACGTTGGCCGCGGGATTGATGCCGTCCGCGCCGATCGCCGACGACACCGTGGCAACGTCCGGATCTGCGAGGATCGCGTCGGCGAGCGCCATCTGCCGCTCGCGCATCTTCTCGAACGACGCGTCGGGCGCCATCTCCGTGACCGCCGCGATCTGCCCGGTGTCCTCCTGCGGGAAGAACCCCTTGGGGACGGCGATCGCAAGAAACGCGGTCAGGCCCGCCGCTCCTAGCGTCACGAACAGCGTCGTGCGCTGGTGCTCGAGCACGAAGCCGAGTGTGCGCTCGTAGAACCTCGTGACCCCCTGGAAGCCGGCGTCGAACCAGCGTGCGATCACGCCCGGCCGCTGCTCGTCACGAGGCCTCAGCACCCACGCGCTCATCATCGCGGTCAGGGTCAGCGACAGCACGGCGCTGATCGCGATCGCGATCGCCAGCGTCACCGCGAACTCGCGAAACAACCGGCCGACGAGGCCACCCATAAAGAGCAGCGGGATCAGCACCGCGACCAGCGACACGGTGAGCGATACGATCGTGAACCCGATCTGCTTCGCACCCTTGAGCGCGGCGTCGAACGGCTTCTCCCCCTTCTCCACGAATCGCGCGATGTTCTCGACCATCACGATCGCGTCGTCGACGACGAAGCCCGTCGAGATCGTCAGCGCCATCAGCGACAGGTTGTTCAGGCTGTAGCCGGCGAGCTTCATCACGCCGAACGTGCCGATCAGCGCGAGCGGTACGGCGAGCCCGGGGATGATCGTGGCGCGCAGGCTGCCGAGGAACAGATAGATCACCGCGATGACGAGCCCGATCGTCAAGACGAGCGTGAACTGCACCTCGTGCACGCTCGCGCGCACCGTCGTGGTCCGGTCCGCGATGATCTCGACCTCGATCGCCTGCGGCATCGACGCGCGCAGCCGCGGCAGCAGCGCCTTGATCGCGTCGGTGACCTCGATGATGTTCGCGCCCGGCTGCCGCTGCACGTTGAGGATCACGGCGGGCTTCATGGAGCGCACCGGCTCGCCGGTCTCGGTGTAGCTCGTGTGGCTCGCCCAGCCCGCGAGCTGCGAGTTCTCGACGCTGTCGATGACGTCCGCGACCTCGCCGAGGCGGATCGGCGAACCGTCTTTGTACGCGATGACGAGCGGGTGAAAGCTCGCCGCGTCCGCGAGCTGATCGTTCGTCGCGATCGCCCAGTCCTGTCGCGGACCATCGATGTTGCCCTTCGGCTGGTTGACGTTGGCCGCCGCGATCGCGAGCCGGACGTCCTCGAGCGTCAACCCCGTCCCCGCGAGCGCGACGGGATCCACCTGCACGCGCACCGCGGGCTTCTGACCGCCGCCGATCGTCACGAGACCGACGCCGGAGACCTGCGAGATCTTCTGCGCGAGCACGGAGTCGGCGAAGTCGCTCACCTGCGCGAGCTCGAGCGTCTCCGACGTCGCGGACAGCGTCAGGATCGGTTGGTCTGCGGGGTTCGACTTCGAATACGTCGGGGGCGCGGGCAGCGTCGGCGGCAGCAGGCTGCTCGCGGCGTTGATCGCCGCTTGCACGTCCTGCTCCGCCGCGTCGATCGGGCGATCGAGCGAGAACTGGAGCGTGATCTGCGAGCTCCCGAAGCTCGAGGTGCTCGTCATCTGCGTCAGAGAGGGGACCTGTCCGAACTGGCGCTCGAGCGGGGTCGTGACCGCCGACGCCATCGTCTCCGCGCTTGCACCCGGCAGCTGCGTGGTGACGACGATCGTCGGATAGTCGACCTGCGGGAGCGCGGCGACCGGCAACGAGCGATACCCCGTCACGCCCGCGAGGAAAAGCCCGAGCACGAGTAGCGTCGTCGCGACCGGCCGCCGAATGAACGGTGCCGAGATCGAGGCGTGTACGTCCTTCTCGACGGGTGGCGTCGAGTCCTCGCTCATTTCTTCCCGACGGGGCCCGACGCGGAGCCGGAGGGAGCCTCGATCACCTCGACATTGCCGCCCGGCCGCAACTGGTTCGCGCCCTCGATAACGACGCGATCGCCGACGGAGAGGCCCTTCGTGATCACCGCGCGATCCATCGTCGACAGATCCACGGTGACCGGCCGCATCTCCGCCGTCTTCTCGGCGGTCGCGACGTAGACATACGTGCCTTGCGGCCCGCGCTGGATCGCGACCGCCGGAATCACGAGCACGCCCTTGCGCGTCTCGACGAGCATGCGCGCCTTGACGAACGCGTTGGGCCACAGCACGCGCGTCGGGTTCGGTACGTGCGCCTTGAGGCGCAAGGTCGACGTCGACTGGTTGATCTGGTTATCGAGCACCGCGACCACCCCCGTCGCGAGCTTCTGCGAACCGTCGCGGTTGAAGATCTCGACCTTCACCTCGCCTGCTTGCATCGCCGTCGCGATCGCACCGAGCCTGTCCTGCGGGATCGTGAACAGCACCGCCGCGGGATCGATCGCGGTAATGACGACGATGCCGGTCGGATCGCTCGCCTTGATCAAGTTGCCCGCGTCGACGAGCCGCACGCCCGTGATGCCGTCGATCGGCGCCTTCACCTGTGCGTAGTCGAGCTGGAGCAGAGCCTCCTCGACGCTCGCTTGATCGATCTTGACCGCGCCCTCGAGCGCCCCGAACTGCCCCGCGACCTCGTCGACCTGCTGCTGTGCGACGAGGTTCTGCGCGTGCAGCGACTTGAAGCGCTCGTACTGCTTCTTCAGCGACTCGAGCTGCGCCTTGTCACGCGCGAGCGCCCCCTGTGCCTGCAACAGCTTCACGCGAAACGGGCGCGGATCGATCTGCGCGAGAAGCTCGCCCTTCTTGACCGTCTGCCCCTCCGTGAACGCGACCTTGTCGAGCCGACCGTCGACCTGCGCCCGCACCGTCACCTGCTGGAACGCCTGCACGGTGCCGAGGCCTTCGAGCCACACCGGAAGATCGGTCTGCTCGGCGATCGCGACGCGCACGGGCACCACGCGATCGCCGCCGCCCTTCGGGCCACCTCGCGCTCCGCCGGCGCTCGGGGCGCCGTCCTTTGCGCCGCTCCCGGTACCACCGTGCGCCTGGACCTTCGGAGCCGGGCGCGATCGCGTCTCGCTCCGCGACTTCACGAACCACGCGACGCCCGCGACGACCGCGAGGGCAATCGCGACGCGGACGAGATTGGCTCGGAGGCGAGGGCTCATTCCGTCCTCCTCGGATAGCACGGTGGGGGCACCCCCAGGCCGCCGATTCGATGAACCTCTGTGAATCGGTTATCGAAGTGGAACACCGTCGACCGCGAACCGCGCCCAGGCGCGGACGTGCGGCAACGGGTCCGCGAGCTGCTTCTTCAGGGACGGGAGCGCGAGCTTCGCGATCGTGCTCCTGGCGAGTGCGTCGGCTGCGAGCAAACGAAACGCGGGCTCGTTACTCGCGAGCCATCGTTCGCCCATGGGGCGATCCGCCTCGTCGGGATCCGTCGCGCGAAGGGTCACGTCGTAGCGCTCGCGCAGCTCGCCGAGCGTCCAGTACAACGAGCGATCGACATGGCACAGGTTGCACGCGTTGATGCCTCCGGTCGCGATGATCGCGGGGTTTGTCGGCGACGAGATGCGGTGCGTGCGCACGACACGATCGATGCCCATGACCAGCTTGGGCATGTGGCAGTCCAGGCAGGTCGCGCTCGTAACACCGGCCGCGCTCGTGTGCCCGCCGTGCGCGGACTGCGCGGCGGCGTCGGCGAGCTGCGCGTGGCATCCGACGCACGCGGCGTTCGCGCGCTTCTCGTCGCTACCGCCGGTGTGCGGATCGTGGCAATCGGTGCACCGCGCGGTCGTGCACGACGATGCCGCGAGGTCGATCGCCTCGCTCGAGTTGCGCAGCGCCGTCCCGTCCGCGAGGCGCGGCGACGGCCCCGAGTGACACTGCGCGCACACGCGGTTGACGATCGTCGCATCCACCTTCTCCTCCGCGAACGACCTCGGTCGCGGTGGACTTTGCATTCCGTCGCGCGGGAGGGCGCCTTGCGGCACGAACGAGATCGCGGCACCGGCCGCGTGCGCCCGGCCACCCAGATGACAACTCTCGCAGCTGATGCCCGTCGTGATCTGCTGGTCGATCGCCAGTCGCTCGCTCGGGGTGACGCTCGCCGCCGCGGGTGTGAAGAACTGCTCCATGCCGTGGCCCACCTCGCGCACCGACGCGCGCGCGATGCGCTGCTCGAATGGATACGTGCTGTGACACCACGGGCAGCGCTCGGCCCACGGCTCCGTGATCTTCGCGTACGCGTCGAAGTCCTCCTCGCGGGCGAACCACGGATCGAAGTACGGCTGGGCGAACCACCCCTTCGCGCGCGGCCACCACCCGAACGGCAACCTCACCTCGACCGCGTTCGGGTCGTCCACGTCGACACCGACATACTCCTGGAGCCTGCGCACGCCGATCGTTCGCGTCACGCGATACCGCCGCGTCGTGCCGTTCTTCTCGAGTGTCATCGTGTACCGCGCGTCGCCAGCACGCGGGCTGCCCTCGCGGGCGAAGGTCGCGGTGCCGCCGGCGTACACGATGCGGGTGCCGAAGTCGCCGATGACCGAGTCGGGTCCGGCGAGCTGGTTCATGCGGCGATGGAGGCTCGTCGTCCACGCCGCGAGCTGGCCCGGATGACACTCGCCGCCACACGCATCCGGACCGATGTAGTCCTGCCCACGGATCGTGTAGATCGGTCCAGGTGGTGGCTTTCGCACCGGTTGGGAGGCTGCGTTCGAGCCGGTTTGCGCCCCGGTGGGAGAGCCAGCCGGTGGGTCCGATCGCGACGAACCACAGGCGATCGCGACCACGGCAAACATCGCGGTGCGCATGGCGGGTCTGTAGATTACCATCGAGGCATGCGTCACCTGGGGAAGGTCTCGATCGCTCTCGCTCTCCTCGTATCGGCCTGCAACATGTACGGCGCGAAGGCGCCACGGGTGAAGAACCCCGTGCCGATCCAGCAGAAGATCGACAAAAACGCGGAACCACCCGTCGTCGTCATCAAGGAGATCGAGGAGTGCGAGTACTACGAGCGCGACATGCCGGTGCCGGCGCGCTCGGCGAAGACCGGGCAGCTCGAGGAGTCCGGCGATGCGCGCTCGAAGGTCTTCAAGAGCTCCACGGATGTCACGGTGCAGAAGGATGCGCTGATCGACGTGATCGACTCGTACGGCCGTGCACTCGCGTCGGATCCGTTCAACCCGACCCTCACCCTCAAGCTCGCGCTCGCGTACGACAAGGCGTATCGCAAGGGCTGCGCGCTGGCGCTGCTCAAGCGACTGTCGCGCCTGTCGAACAACGGCAAGTTCTCCGCGAAGGCGCAACCGGTCGTCAACGAGGTGCTCGACCGCAAGGACTACTTCCCGCGGTACCGCAAGGCCGCGGTCGACGCGGTCGGTCGCTGATTCAGGTCGACGCGGTCGGTCACTGATTCAGGTCGGCGCGGTCACTGGACCGTTCGATCGCGATCAGAACAGGCGACCCTGGGCGCCACCGGTGCCACCCGTCGGCGCCTTCGTCGGCGCGACGAGGCCCATGTGTGCGAAGCCAGCGGCCGTGGCCACGCGCCCGCGGGGCGTCCGTGCGATGAACCCCACCTGGAGCAGGAACGGCTCCACGACATCTTCGAGGGTGCCCCGCTCCTCCGACAGAGACGCGGCCACCGCCTCGATGCCGACCGGGCCACCGTCGAACCGCTCGCAGATCACCGACAGATACGCGCGATCGAGCGTATCGAGGCCCGCGTGATCCACCGCGAGGCGATCCAGGGACGACGACGCGATGTCCCCGTCGATCGTACCGTCGCGCTCGACCGTCGCGAAGTCACGCACGCGCCGCAGCAGGCGATTCGCGATGCGTGGTGTCCCGCGCGCCCGCCGCGCGATCTCGTTCGCACCTTCGCGGTCGATCGTCACACCGATCAGCGACGCCGAACGGCGCACGATCGCTTCCATGTCCGGCAGATCGTAGTACCGCAGCTGCCAGTGGAACCCGAAGCGATCGAGCAGCGGCGCCGACAGAAGGCCCATGCGCGTCGTCGCACCGAGCAGCGTGAACCGTGGCAGCTGCATCGTGACGGCCTTCGCGTGCGGGCCGTCGCCGATGAACACGTCGAGCTTGAAGTCCTCCATCGCGGGATAGAGGTTCTCCTCGACCACCGGCGCGAGCCGATGGATCTCGTCGATGAACAGCGCGTCGCCTTCACCGAGCGACGTGAGCAGCGCGGCGAGCATGCCCTTGTGGTCGATCGCGGGCCCGCTCGACACGTGCAGGTTCACGCCGAGCTCGTTCGCGATCACGTGCGCGAGTGTCGTCTTGCCCAACCCCGGCGGCCCTGCGAACAGGAAGTGATCGAGCGTCCAGCCGTTCTGTTTCGCGGCGCGAACGCTGATCTTCAAGTTTTCGATCATGTCGCGCTGGCCGATGTACTCGTCGAAGTTCCTCGGGCGCAGCGCAGCCTGCCACGTGCGCTCCGTCGAGCGTTCGCTCGGGCGCACGACCGGATCGCTCTCCGCGTCGTCGGATGTTTCGGCCGGGCCGTCGTCGTGCTTCTTGCGCGCCATCTATCGAGCTCTCCGCAGGCGCATCATCGCGGCATCCCCCGCAGCGCCTGGCGCAGCAGTACTTCGATGGTGGTGGTCTCGTCGACCGGTAGATCTGCCACGACCGCTTCCGCCTCCGCAGGTTTCCAGCCCATCCCGACGAGCGCGGTCATCACTTCAATGAGCAGCGGATGGCGCCCCGCCCTCGCCGCACGGATCGTCCCCGACGGAGCGGCCACCGGCTTCGTTCCACCGAGGTTCCACGACATCACCATCAGCTCGCACTTCTCGCGTAGCTCCACGACGAGCAGCTCGGCCGTCTTCTTGCCGATGCCCTTGATCTTGGTCAACCCGGCGACATCTTCGCGCGCGATCAGCGCCGCGATGTCGCGCGGCCCCGCGCCCGACAAGATCGAGATCGCCGTCGACGGCCCGACGTTCTTCACCGTGATCAGCAGGTCGAACAGATCGCGCTCGTGCGCGTCGATGAAGCCGAACAGCGCGAGCGCGGTCTCGCGGAGCTGCGTGTACACCTTGAGCTGCACGCGCTCGCCATCCTGCGGCAACGACGCCAGCGTGTACGCCGAGCACGTGACCTCGTAGCCCACGCCACTGCAGTCGATGATGACGTGCTCGCCATCGCGCACCAACGTCCCGACGAGGCGGCTGATCACGCGGACCTCGCTCTCGCCGCCGCACCGGCGAGCACGATCCGCGGCGCCGGGCGCGACACCACGCTGCCGTGCGTGATCGCGACCGCGAGCGCATCCGTGGCGTCGGCGCGCGGTAAGCTCTTGAGCCCGATCAGCGCCTGGACCATGCGCGCGATCTGATCCTTGTCCGCCTTGCCCGATCCGGACACCGACTTCTTCACGACCGCCGGCGAATAGCTCGCCACCGCGATCCCCGCGAGCCCCACCACCGCGAGCGCCATCCCGCGCGCCTGTGCCAGCGCCAGTCCGCTACGCGCGTTCTGGTGCAGGAACACGTCCTCGATCGCGACGACATCGGGCGCGAGCTCCCCGATCACCTCGCGCAACCCACATGCGATCTCACCGAGGCGCTGCTCCATCGCGCGCTCCGCGGGCGCCGTCAACAGACCGCACTCCACGTACCGGAGCGCGCTCGGCCGACCGCCGATATCGGCGACATCGATCACGCCATAGCCGCAGACGCGGCTACCAGGATCGAGTCCGAGGATGCGCACGTCCCGACCCTACACGCCCCCTCCGACATGAGCCTGTTTCGGGCGATGCCAAACGAACGCCCCTCCTTCCGCTCGATCCGATCCGGGTCCGACCAGATCCATTCGTCGTCACGAAGCGAACAGGTCGCCGTATCTCGTGACTCGGTCGTCTTCAGAAGAAAAACAGGGAGAAGGGGAGGGAGGGGAGGAGACCGTTTGGGCGACCGAAACACGTCGATCCGGGTCCGATCAGATCGGGGAGCCGGCGTGAGGAGAGGTGCTTCACACGTCAGGGAGCACGCGTCTCGTGAACGTCCGACCGGGGTACGCGCCGCTACGGAAGCGTGCCGTCGGGGCGATAGCGTGCGACGCGCCGGGCGCCGTCTTCGAGGTAATACACCTCGACGATTTCGCCTGCTCCATCACCGACCTTCTTCGCGGCCTGGGGGGCCCGCTGCGGATGGGCCTTGGTGAACGCGCGCATCACGGGCACCGGAATCTCGCCCAGGCCGATCATCCCTTCGCCGAGGATCACCTGTGAGGGGCCGGGGTCCGGGTTCACCGGGATCACGGGCTCGATCCGCTGCACCTGATCGGGGCCCTTGTCGTACGCGCACATTCCGATGCCGACGTTGATGCCGCCGATCAGCAGCATGCCCCCGGTCACCGGAATCCAGTACTTCCGGTGCTTTTTCGAGAACGGGCGTGCCCGATCTTTGGCCACGTCGATCGCTTAGCACGGAGTGCCTGTGCGCGACGGCGCCACGTGATCACGCAGAAGGGCGCGCGCCGAAGATCGCGGTCCCGATGCGCACGTGGGTCGCACCACAGGCGATCGCGACGGCGAAGTCGCCCGACATCCCCATCGACAGCACGGGCAGAGGTAGCGACAGATCGTCGCGCAGGCGATCACGCAGCTGCGCTAGCGCGGTGAACGCCGGGCGACCTGCCTCCGGATCATCGTCGGGTGACGGGGGCGGCATCGTCATGAGGCCGTCGAGCGAGACTCCGTGGATGCTCGCGATCGCGCGCGCGACGGCCGGCGCGTCGGCGAGCGCGACGCCGCCTTTCGAGACCTCGCCGGCGACGTTGACCGAGAGCAGCACGCGCTGCGGAGCCGCGCTCGCGAGGAGCTCCGGCGCGGCACGGCGCTTCGCGAGCTCGGTCGCGAGGTCAGGCCCGTCGACCGCGTGGACGAGCGCGACCTGCCCGGCGACGAGCTTGGCCTTGTTGCGCTGCAATCGCCCGACGAAGTGCCAGCGGATCTGATCGATCGCGAGCTCCGCACGCTTCGCGACGAGCTCCTGCGCGTAGTTCTCGCCGATGTCGAGTGCGCCGGCCGCGACCACCTCGCGGATCGCCGACGCGGGGTGCGTCTTCGCGACGGCGACGATCGTCACGCTGGACGGATCGCGGCTCGCCCGAACGCACGCCGCATCGACATCGGCGCGCACCGCGGCCCACCGCGTCGCGATCGTCACGCCGGTGTCCCCGCCGCAAAGCGAGGCTGTGGCCCGCCGGCCTCGCGCAGCGCGACGAGCACCTCGACGAGCGGCAGCCCGATCACGTTCGTCACCGAGCCGTTCACGCGTTCGACGAGCGCCGCGCCGATGCCCTGGATCGCGTAGGCCCCCGCCTTGCCGCGCCACTCGCCGCTCGCGACGTAGTCCGCGACCACCGCCGCCGACAGATCGACGAACGTGACCTCCGTGCCGACGACGCCTTCGTGGACCACCGCCTGTCCGTCGCGCTCCCCGACGAGGATGAACGCAGTGACCACCTGGTGCGTTCTTCCCGACAACCAGCGCAACATCCGCGCGGCCTCCTCGGGCGACTCCGCCTTCGCGAGGATCTTGCCGTCGAGTGTCACCGTCGTGTCCGCGGCGAGCACCCACTCGTCGGCGCGCCGCACGGTCGCGGCAGCCTTCGCGCGCGCGATGCGACGCACGTAGACGGTCGGATCCTCGGCATCGAGCGGGGCCTCGTCGACTTCCGCGGGCCTCAGCTCGAGCAACAGTCCGACGCGCTGGAGCATCTCGCGCCGGCGTGGAGACGCGGACGCGAGGAGCAACGTCGTCACGGGGTCATCACGAGATTCAGCGCGGCGGCTGGATCGTCTTCATGGGCACCGTCGAGAACTTGAGCGCGACCGAGATGCCATCGACGAAGCGGTTCTTGCCGTTCTTCTGTGCCTCGCTGCACTGCATACCCCCGACGTCTTTGACCTCGGTGCCATCGCCGTCGATGCAGACGTCGACGACCTTGATGTCATCGTCGGGGTCCGTGTCGCAGTACGCCTCGAGGCCATCGCCATCGACGTCGATGTCCGGCGTGCGACAGCCGTTGTACTCGTCGGTGATCACCTTCTTGGCCTTGGGCAGCGCGAGCAGCGGTCCCAAGAGATTTGCGAACACCGCGTCGAGCAGCGAGTTCTCCGGCGTGAGACCGATCTCGTCGACCGAGAGGCCGCGGATCGTGTCGGCCGTCTTCGCGTCGATCACGCCGCCGAGACGTGCGTTCTTCACCACCGCCGTGTCGCCTTCCATCACGACGTCGCCCTCGATACTCGCGCCGCTGATGCGCAGATCGAGCGTGATGTCATCGGTGACGGGGATCGCGACCGAGAACAGCGACGGGCCGGCGCGCAGCACGAGCTTGCCACCCTCGGAGGTGATCTCGCCGGAGGTGAACGTGATCACCGGCTCCATCGTCCCCGGCTTGAACGAGAGCGGATCGAGCGGGATGTCGGCCTCGCCGCCGAACGGGCTGCACGCCGTCGCGTTGCCTGCCTGATCCTGCGTGCGATCGGCGACGCCGTCGCAGTCGTTGTCGAGGCCGTCACCACAGATCTCCGCCAAGCCCGGGCGGACCATGTTCGTGGAGTCGTCGCAATCGCCCATCGCGATGGTGAAGCCATCGTTATCGACGTTCGCGTCGCTCGTCGACGGCATGTTCTGCTCGTCCTCGTCGGCGAGGCCATCGCAGTCGTCGTCCTTGCCGTTGAGCGGGACCTCGGTGCGATCGGGCGAGATGGTCATTTCGTTGTCGTTGCAGTCGCCGCCCTCGACGAACGGGTCCTCGCCGTCGGCGTCCTTGTCGACGACGTAGTCACCGAGGTAGATGGCGAACTTCACGCACGTGTCGGCGGCGGCGCCGGTGATGTCGAACATCTCGATCGGGATGACGATGTCATACGCCTTGAGCGAGTCCGCGATCGCGGAGCCCGCGAGGCTCGCGACAGCGGCGAGCTTGTTGTCGGGCTTGCCGTCGCCGTCGAGATCGAAGCCGTCCATCGCGGTTCCGATCTCGAGGGCGGAGATGACCTGCTCGTGCGATCCCATGTACGGGACGATCGACTCGCCCATGCACTCGGGCTTCGGCGGGAACAGCTCTTCACCCGGCTGCGATCCACCGTCGTCGCCACACGCGCCGACAGCTACGAAGCTTCCGAGCAAGCAAGACAAACGAAGGGCCCTGATCTTCCTCATCGGCGAGGACTTGACCACGACGGATCCGGCGCGGTCAACTGCGCGTTGTGATGCAGCGGGTCATCGTGCTGAGCATCACGTGGCTGGTCGGCCTCGGGCTCGGCATCGTCGGTCGGACCGCGGAGGCGCATATCGCGCCATCCCTCGACGACAACAACCGCTACCTCAAGGTGACCCCCGCGGCGGACCGCCTGCGCATCGCCTATACCGTCTTCTTCGGCGAGAACCCCGGCCGGCAGATGCGCCCGGGCCTCGACACCAACCGCGACGGTGTGCTGTCGGAGGACGAAGGCGCTCGGTTCGGGGCCAAGGTCTCCCGCGAGGTGGCCGATGGTATCGAACTGACACTCGACGGGACGACCCGGCCCATTCAGTGGGCGACGGTCGCCGTCGGGTTCGGGACCCCGGATCCAAACGCGGGGTCGTTCTCGGTCGACATGATCACGTACGTTTGCTTCGCGAGCGCGCCACGTCACACCGTGCTGTTGCGCGATCGCTTCCGCGTTCCCCGGCCGGGCGAGACCGAAGTGAAGGTAGAGGACGCGCTCGGCATCGCCATCGAGCACGCGCGTATCGGGCCGTTCGACGATCCCACGCACGACTACAAGCTCGTCGGTCCGGGCGGGCCGCTGATGGACGACGGGCTCGACGTCGCGTTCGTCGTGACCGACAAGGCGCCGCGCGGCGACGGGACGTGTGGTGCGTCCGACGACCGCGCCTCGTCTTCGAGCGTGCCCCCGCTCATTGTCGTCGGTGCGATCGGTGTGGTTCTGGTCGTCACCGTGGTCGTCGTCGCGCGCCGTCGCACGCGACGCGCTTAGCGGTTTCGGCTATGATGCCGACATCGCTCGATGAAGAAGTTTCCTGACTTCGTCCCACCCACCAAGGTGAGCTACCTGGACCGCGGTCCAACGCTCCACCTTCGCCGGTGCATCCTCCAGGCCGTGGACGATCCGACGCTGGAGTGGACGTTCGACAAGGAAGAGATCCGCATCGGCTCGATGGACGACAACGACATCGTCCTCAACGACGATACGGTCTCTCGCTACCACTGCAAGATCATCCAGGACGACACGGGCTATATCCTCGTCGACAACCGCTCGACGAACGGCACCTTCATCAACAAGGTCCGGATTCGCGAAGGGTTCCTGAAGCCGGGCTGCATCGTCGCGGTCGGTCAGAGCCA
Organism: Kofleriaceae bacterium; assembly: GCA_046160585.1. Lineage (GTDB taxonomy): Bacteria > Myxococcota_A > Polyangia > Haliangiales > Haliangiaceae > JABFXX01. The sequence goes on along the minus strand of JBJXGN010000091.1, from coordinate 157,715 downwards.
GGTAAAGTTCAACGCGCGCGAGGAGGAGGTCCAGATCGTCCCCTCGCGCAGCGACCGCTGCGCCGGCCTGATCGGCGGCAACTCGCGCATGCGCGAGATCTACTCGATCATCGAGAAGATCGCGCCGACCGCCACGACCGTCGTCATCGACGGAGAGACCGGCACCGGCAAGGAAGTCGTTGCCCAGGCAATCCATTCACTCTCCCCACGTTCCCGCAACGACCTGGTGGTGTTCGACTGCGGCGCGGTCCCGCCAAACCTCATCGAGAGCGAGCTGTTTGGCCACGAGAAGGGTTCGTTCACCGGCGCCGTGATGACGCGACAGGGCCTGTTCGAGCAGGCCGACGGCGGCACGCTCTTCCTCGACGAGCTCGGCGAGCTCCCCATCGATCTGCAGCCGAAGCTCCTGCGCGCGCTCGAGCAGCGCGAGGTCCGTCGTGTCGGCTCGGCGAAGGCCGCGAAGGTCGACGTGCGCATCATCGCCGCGACGAACCGCAACCTCGAGGACGAGGTGCGCGCCGGCCGGTTCCGCCAGGACCTGTTCTATCGCCTCTCGGTGGTGCGCCTCCACCTGCCGTCGCTTCGCGAGCGCGCCGACGATATTCCTCTGCTCGTCCAGCACTTCTTCGACACGGGCTCCTACAACCGCGGGCCGAACGGGCCCAAGGTCCGGCGCATCGCGCGCGACGCGATGACCGCGCTGCAGAACTACCCGTGGCCCGGCAACGTGCGCGAGCTCGTCAACGTCGTCGAGCGCGCGGTCTCGTTCTGCGACGGCGAGCAGCTCGAGGCGTCCGACTTGCCGGACTACGTGCGCAGCGCGCGCGCGTCCTCCGGTGGCTCGGGAACCACGGGGAAACACCCCGTCGTGAAGCGCCCGCAGACGGCGCCCGTCGCTCATCCGGTCGTATCGATGGATCCGAACGCACCGGCGCCCGCGCCGCCCGAGGCGCTGCTCGGCGAAGGCGTCACGTTCAAAGATGCGAAGGAGCGCTGGGTCGCATCGTTCGAGCGCGACTACATCCTCCAGATGCTCCGCCGCAACACCGGCAACATCTCGCACGCGGCGCGCGCGGCGGATATCGATCGCAAGTACTTCCGAAAGCTGATGAAGAAGTACGATATCGAAGCTGCGGGCGTCGATGACGAGCCCGACCCCGAGTGAGGCCGACGAAGATCCCGAGTCGGAGCCCGAGCCCGACCTCGCCATCGACGCGTTCACGCTGCCTCCCGGCGCGGACCCCGCGATCGACTGGGGCCTGACCTCGCACCTCCACGCCGACGGCACGCCGAAGATCATCGAGCGCCACCTCGTGGTCCCCGCGGAGCTCGCGGGTCTGCGCCTCGATCACTTCATCAAGAACCAGATCACGCGCCTGTCGCGCACGCGCATCCAGCAGATCATCACGACGCAGATCTCGCGCGTCGCCCCCGCCTCGAACAGCGCACTCAAGCCCGCGACGATCGTCGCCGAGAACGAGCACTACGTGATCCGCCGCCCCGCACGTCGGGAGCCGCCGTGCCCTCGCACGCTCACCGTCGTCCACGCCGACGCGCGCTGCTACGTGATCGACAAGCCCGCGTACCTGCCGGTCCACGCATCCGCGAAGTTCTACTTCAACACGCTCACGCGCGTGCTCGACGAGCGATTCCCCGACGAGCCTGCGCTGCAGATCTGCCACCGCCTCGATCGCGAGACGTCGGGCTGCCTCGTGGTCGCGCGCGATCGCGCCGCCGCCTCCGCGCTCAAGCAAGCGTTCGCCACCAAGACGAAGATCGAGAAGGAGTACCTCGCCGTCGTGCACGGCCAGCCTCCGTGGGACGAGACACACACGCTCGACATCCTGCTTCGCCTCGCGCAACCCGGCGACGCGACGAAGCTCACCCACGTGCGCATGCTCACCGGCGCCGCCGCGGCCGCGGCACCCGGCAGTGTCCAAGCGATCACCCGCGTGCGCGTCGAGCAACGAACGCTTGCACCGAACGCAGGACCCGGCTCGTCGAGCTCGAGCGCGGGTTCGTCGGGCTCGTCGGGCTATTCACTCGTGCGCTGCACCCTCGTGACCGGACGGCAGCACCAGATCCGCGCGCACCTCGCGCACGCGGGCTTCCCGATTGTCGGCGACAAGCTGTACGCGCACGGCGACGTGGCGTTCATGCGGTTCTGCGACGAGGGCCTCGTCCCCGACCTCGCAGCGCTGTTCGTGCTCCCGCGCCAGGCACTACACGCCGCGCGCGTGGCGTTCCCTCACCCCGACGGGGGCACGGTCATCGCGACCGCCCCGTTACCTCCCGACATGCTGTCCTTGCTCGCGAACCCCACACCCTAACGGATTCCGGAAGAAGGGTGCCCGTTACTCGATCGTAAACGGCAGCCGCGCCATCGCGCCGTCCGGCGTGAAGAGCAACGCCGGCGGCACGCCGCGTAGCAGCTCGCGGATCATCGGCAGATCCGTGATCGAGACCGGCGAGTCGAACGTCGTCGAGCTGTTCGCGCCGAGGACGTTGGTCGCGCTGCTTCCACCATTCGCACCGGCGCCGATGAGCGAGCCGAGCGCGCCGAGCAAGCTCGGCGGCGTTCCGGGGAGCTCGACGAGCCCGACCCGCGTGGATGGCGAGATGCCCATGCGTCGCTTCGCTTCGTCGAGGACATCGCCGAATCCGCCGAAGCGATCGACGAGCTTGATCGGCTGCGCTTGCGCACCGGTGTAGACGTGGCCGCGACCGATCGCGTCGACCTGCTCCTTGGTCAGCTTTCGGCCTTCGGCGACCGCGCCGATGAAGCGCGTGTACATGTAGCGCAGCTTGTCAAGGAGAGCCGTGCGCTCCTCGGGCGTGTACGGCCGGAAGTAGCTCTCGACATCGGAGCGCGCGCCGCGCTTGTAGATCTCGATGCCGACACCGAGGCGCTTCGCCAGGCCGGAGACGTCGAACTTGCCGTAGAAGATGCCGATCGAGCCGGTGATGGTCGTTGGCTCGGCGAAGATGAGATCGCAGCCGGCCGCGATGAAATAGCCGCCCGAAGCCGCGACGTCGCCGAGCGAGCACAAGATCGGCTTCACACCGCGCGTGGCGAACACCTCCCGCGCGATCAGCTCGGAAGCGAGCGCGCTGCCGCCGGGCGTGTCGATGCGGAGGACGATGGCGCCGATATCGGGGTTGGCGCGCGCAGAAGTGATCGCTGCGACGAGCGTCTCGCTGCCGGCGAGCGACTGGCCGAGGAACGGCACCGAGCGCGACTTGCCGTCGACGATGTCACCCTCGACGTAGATGACGGCGATCTGCGGTCGCTTCCAGCGGTCGGGGCGCTCCGGCGGTGGCGCGAGGACCGGGAGCACGACGCCCATCTCGGTGGCGATCAGCTGCGCGATCTTGTCGGGAGGTGCGACCGCATCGACGAGCTTCTTCGCGGTGCCCTTGTCGTCGGCGAGATCGCCCGCGGTGTAGGGGCCGTTGTCGATCAGCGCCTTGACCTCGACGTCGGTCAGCTTTCGCGACTCGGCGATCGACGACACGAAGCGTGCGTAGAGCGAGTCGTAGAGATCGTTCTGCATGCGCCGTGCGGTCTCGCTCGGTCCGGTCTCGGTGAACTGCTCGGGTGCGCTCTTGTATTCGGCGATCTTGTCGAACTGCGGCGTCACGCCGAGAAGATCGAAGGCGCCCTTGAAGAACATCGAGGTGCCGGCGATGCCGACGATGCGCACGCCACCGGCGGGGTCGACGTAGATCTTGTCGGCCGCAGTCGCGACGTAGTAGTCGCGACCCGTGCCCGAGACCATGTACGCGAAGACCTTCTTGCCCTTCGCCCGCACGGCGACGATCTCCGAGCGCAGCTCCTCGAGCGTGGCCCACCCGCCGCTCGCACCGTCGAACGTGACGACGAGCCCCTTCGCGGTGGGGTCGCGCGCGATCGAGCGCAGCCGCGCGACGATGCTCGTGAGCTCGCGCAGGCCGATCGTGCCGGAGAGCTCGACGCGCTCCACGTGATCGGGGCGGCCCAAGACGTTCGGGCCGGGTGGCGTCGAGAGGCGGACCAGCAGCTGTCCGCCGAGCGGATGATTCGCGCCCGTGTCGTCGCGCAGGCCCGTGCCGATCGCGGTGACGCCGATGCCGCCGAACGAGACGTCGAGTCCTGCGAACACGCGCAGGTCGCGGCCCTCGATCGGATCGCCGGTCGCCGTCGCGATCGCGAGGGTCTCGCGGATCTCGGCGCCCGCGTGGAGCGCGATCGCGGGCGTGACGCGCACCGAGAGGCGGCTCCAGCCGTCGAGGTCGGTGCGGTCCTCGCCGATGCGCCCGCCGATCGCGAGCTCCGCGACGTTGGTGCCGAACGGCCGTAGCAACGCCTCTGCCTCGTAGCGGCGCTGCACGGCGACGCCGTTGACGGAGCCGGTCGTCAGATCGCGGACGGTGCCGCCGAGCGCGACGTGATTGCCGGCGCGCATCGAGAGGCCGACATCGAACGTATCGAGACCGTCGACGAGGCGCTCGCTCCAGAAGTGGTGCCAGCTCATGCCGAAGCCGATGGAGGGGCCGAGCTTTCCCGCGATGCCGAGCGTGAAGCGCGTGGGCGTTCCCGGATCCGACGCCAGGCGCTCGCGCGGTGGGCGCAGCGCCTCGATCCCGACGCCGTACGCCAGCTTCGGAAAGATACCGCCGCCGATCGAGCTGGCGAGGAACGCGCCGACGCCCTGCCCTGCGCCCGTCGCGACGTCCGGATCCTCGAGATCGAGTGCGAGCGCGAGCTCGGTGCCGCGGATGAGCGCGAGGCCGCCGGGGTTCACGGCGACCGTGCGCGCGTCGTGTTCGCCCGCCATCGGCGCGAGCGGAAGCGAGATTCCGTCGGTCGGTTCCTCGACGAACTGCCGGTCGACCGGCTGCGCGAACGCAGGCGCACGCGCTGCCGGAAGCGCTATCGTCGCGATCGCGAGGATCGCATAGCCGATGATCTTCATCGCGACGCGACCGTAGCACGGGGATTAGGTGATACTCGGACCGTGGCGCTGACCCCGACGCTCCTGGACAAACACCCGCTGTTGGTTCATCTCGGGCCCGAGCAGCTGGCACGGATCGGGCGCGCCGGCGATATCGAGAGCTACAACCCGGGCGAGCCGATCGTCGCCGAAGGCAGCCTCGGTGACGCGCTGTTCTTGATCCTGTCGGGCCAGGTCGCCGTGCACAAGGGTCCACAGACGTTCGCCACGCTGGCCGGTGGCGAGTTCTTCGGCGAGATGTCGCTTGTCGAGCCTGCGCCACGCTCGGCGAGCGTGACGGCGATGTCCGCGACGTTCTTGTTCCGCTTGCCGCACGATCAGCTCCGCGAGCTGATCAGCGACGATCCGAACGCCGCGTCGATCTTGCTCGTGCAGGTCGTCAAGACACTCTCGGAGCGCCTGCGCCGCGCGAACCAGATGCTGTCGTCGGTCGACCTGCTCGCCGACTGGCTCGCCGGCTCGATGGTCTGAGCTCGCCGGCTCGATCGTCTGAGCGGCTCGACGTCTACTTGAGCTTCTTGATCGGCTGCTGCGTCGGCGGCACGGGGGCCGGTGCGGGCGCGGACTTGGCGACGCCATCACCCTCGGGCAAGCCGAGCTCGCGGTTGCACGCGGCGATCTTCTTTAGCGCCTGCGCCTTCGCGTCGCCCTGCGACATTTCGTAGAGAGCGGTGAACACGTTCTTCGCGCGCTTGAACTCGCCGCGGCGGTACAGCGCATCGCCGTAGAGGAACTTCGCCTCGGTCTTCTGATCGCCAGGCGCGGTGATCGCGGCCTGCGCGAGCTTTTCGGCGCTCGCGGTGTCGTTCGCGAGGAACGCGGTCCACGCCTGCAGGTACAGCGCCCGACCGCCGTAGCCTTTGATCTTCGCGAGCTTCTCGTAGACCGCGCGGGCCTCGGCGTAGTCGCCCATCTTCTCGAACGTCTTGCCGGCCTTCATGAGCGCCTTCGGATCCTTCTCGTCGGCTGCGGAGACCACCGGCTTCTTCGCCACCTTCTTGTCGACGGTCGCCGGCCTCTTTGTCTCGACGGTCTTCTTGCCGTCCTCCTTGAGGTCTTTCGCGTCTCTGGGGTCTTTGACGTCTTTCGTGTCTTTCGTGTCTTTCGTGTCTTTCGTGTCTTTGGTGTCTTTCGTGTCTTTCGTGTCCGGCTTCGTGCCCTCGACAGCGCTCGCGGGATCGACGGCCACCTTCTTGTCGTCGGACTTCGTGTCCTCGGGCTTCTTGTCGTCGGGCTTCGCCGCGATCGCCGACCCGTCGGGCATCGGCGACTGATCGATCCGAGAGCCCGAATCCGTGTCGACCTTCTGTTTGTTCGCGGCGCGGTTGCCGCGCTCGCCGAGCGCGACGTACACGAGCGCGCCGACTCCGCCGAACAGGATGGCGCCGAGCAGCAGCCACCCGAACATGCCGAGCGCGCTGCGCTTGGGCGCGATCGGCATGCTCGGCGCCGAGTCGTAGCTGCGGCCCGAGATCGCGGCCTGCTCCTCGCCGGAGATCGACGAGGCGCGCGGCGTCGGGACCGGCGTCGCAGCGCGCGGATACAGTGGCGAGCCGTCCGGGACCGGGCGCGCAGGATCGCTCTGCGCGCGACCGAGCTGCGCCGAGAGCCCGGTCGCCATCACCGGACCTGTCCACATGCCGGGCATCTCGCTGACACCCGAGTGGGTCCCCGCGCGTGGAACAACGCTGCCGGCGGACGACCCCGCCTTGGGCCCGACGATGCCGTCGTCTTGATTTCGCATCGACAGACCCGGGTTGAGCGTCGCGACGACCGTCGGGTCCGTCGTCATGCCGAGGATCTGCGCGACGGCAACACCGCGCCCCGACAGACACTTGTTGAGCTCGTATTCGAGCGTCTCCATCGTCTGCGGGCGGTGGTCCGGGTTACGTGCCATCGCGGCCTGAACGAGGTCGGAGACCTGGGTCGGGATCTCGTGGCGCACCGTGTTCGGGGGTGGCGGATCCTGCGTCGCCTTCTTGGTCAGGATCTCCATGAAGTTGTCGCCGGAGTACGGCGGCGTCCCCGTGGTCATCTCGTACATGATCGCGCCGAGCGCGTAGACGTCGCAGCGCGCGTCCGCGGGACGACCCGCGGCCTGTTCGGGCGCCATGTATTCGGGCGTGCCCATCGCCATGCCCGGGCTTGTCAGGCGGCGCTCGCGTGCGGCCTCGGCCTCGGTAGTCTTCGCGATGCCGAAGTCGAGTACCTTGACCACGTCTGCAGCACCATCACGGGTGATGAGGAAGACGTTCTCGGGCTTGAGATCGCGGTGAACGATGCCCTGCGCGTGGGCGGCCGCGAGCGCGCGACAGATCTGCGAGCTGATCTTCAGGGCGCGTGCGATGTCGATCGCACCCTCGCGTTCGATCACGCTGCCGAGCTCGACGCCTTCGAGGTACTCCATGACGAAGTACACGCTGCCGTCGGACGTCGTTCCGGAGTCGGTGACGTCGACGATGTTCGGGTGTCCGATCTTGGAGGCTGCGCGAGCCTCGCGACGGAAGCGCTCGACCAGGTCGGGCATGCGCGAGTAGCTCGGGTGCAGGACCTTCAGCGCGACGCGTTTGCCGATCTCGACGTGTTCGGCGAGGTAGACCTTGCCCATGCCGCCTTCGCCGATCAGCTCCATCACATGGTAGCGACCGTCGACGGTCTTGCCGAGGAGATCGACCTCTGCCTCGTCGTCGGCCAGCGCGAACGCGGTCGCCGCGGCACCGCTCGCTTCCTCCGTCGGCGAGTTCATGCGAGGCCCGTCACCACGGCGATCAGGCGCCTTGCGGCGGTCCTGGCCCTCCTCGTTGCGATCCGTCGCGCGGCGCCCCGTCGATCCGGGCTGGCGTACGGGCGGCGACTTACCGTCGAAGCCGAGCTGGCTGAGCGAGCCGATGTCGACCTTGTCGCTCTGCTCGATCATCTGCCGCAGCTCGTCCGTCGGCGGCAGGGTCAACGCGCGCGTGCGGACGCGCGCGAGCATCTCGGCGCGCTCGTTGCGCTCGCGCTGGATGTCCTCCGCGAATAACTCCTGCAGGAACGTCGACATGCGCGTTCCGTCGGTGGTCGGCGCGTGGTGCGCGAGCCACGTCTGGAGCGCCATGCGCATCTCGTCGCAGTTCGCGTAGCGCTGCTCGCGACTGCTCGCGAGCGCACGCACGCAGATCTCGTCGAGCTCGACCGGGACGCGCGGCGCGCGTTTGCTCGGCCGCATCACCTCGGGGTTCTTCGCGCGCGTCAGCAGGTCCTGCGGCTGATCCTTGCCGGGCGGGAACAGCTGGCGCCCCGTGAGCAGCTCCCACAGGACGATCGCCGCGGCGTACATGTCGGAGCGCCCGTCGAGCTTCTCGCCGCGTGCCTGCTCGGGGCTCATGTACGCGACCTTGCCGTAGATGATGCCCGGCGCGGTCTTCTCGAGCTTCAGCGTGGAGCTCGCGAGACCGAAGTCCGTGAGCTTCACTTCACCCGTGTACGAGACGAGGACGTTTGGTGGCGAGACGTCGCGATGGACGAGGTTGAGCTCGGGATACGAGTGCGCGTACGCGAGGCCGCGACACAGCTCCTTGCAGATGTAGACAGCGACGTCGATCGGGAACGCGACCTGCTTCTTCGCACAGCGGTTCCACACCGCGCGAAGGTCGCGGCCCTCCACGAAGTCCATCGCGAGGAACAGCTCGCCGCCTACGAGGCCGGCGTCGAACACGGGAATCAGGTTCCCGTGGGACAGCTTCACGACAACTTTTGCTTCGTCCCGAAATCGCGCGACGTACTCCGCATCGGCAAGGTGCGGAAGGACGGTCTTGATGACCATCAGGCGCTCTAGCCCACGATCGCCCGTGACCGCGAGATAGAGCGCACCCATCCCGCCCTGAGCCAGGGGTCCCAGCAAGTGATACTTGCCGAATTTCCTGGGGTAATGCTCCAGGTCTCCCTCGTGGAGCGCCACGCGTCTACGAAGCTACCACGCACGCAGTTGAGCCACCAATTCGCAAGGCGCGCCGATTGAAGGCCCAGATCGAACCACCTAAGATGATGATCCCGAGGCGGTTGTGGCCCGGAGTGAGGGGTACACCGACATGGCCAACGAGTCGATCTTGGTCATCGATGACAGTCCGACCATCACAAAAGTCGTCCAGCTCGTTTTGACCAAAGCCGGTTACGCGGTCGATACCGCACCGGATGGTGAAGCGGGTCTCGCGGCGGTTCGGGCAAAACGCCCAGAGCTGATCCTCCTCGACTTCGTGATGCCTCGCATGAACGGCTACCAGTTCTGCCGAGAGCTGGTCGCGGATCCGAAGCTTCGCGACATCCCGGTCGTCCTCATGAGTGCAAAAGGCGATCAGGTCGGCGAGCGCTTCGTGAAGGTCATGGGCATCGTCGACTACATCACGAAGCCGTTTTCGCCCGAGGCGATCACGGCCGTCGTCCAGCACACCATCGGAAAGTACGGACCTGCGGGCGGGTCCCAAGAAGACGACAACCCATCCCTGATCACGGGGGAGGACCTCGCGGCGAACGACGACGCGGATCGGACCCACGCGAAGGCATCGGCGATCTCGCACCTGCGCGAGGAGATCACCGACGTGATCAGCGCGCGCATCGCCGCGCTGTTCCAGCTCGCAAAGGAATCGCAAGATCCCGACGCGAAGATCGCGACGGATGCCGCCGCGATCCGCGAGGCCGCGCGCACCGCACTCGACGATGCCGCGCTCGCGAAGATCATCTCGTCGATCGACCTCGGCCTGTTCGGCGAGGGCACGCCTGGGCTGCGCGGCGATCTGCGCGTCGTACCGCTCGCCGAGGTGCTGCAGCTCCTCGACGTGCAGGAGCAGTCCGGCATCTTGACCGTCGAGCGCAGCGGCGCGCGCGTGGACATCTACTTCCGCCGTGGGCGCGTCGATCAGGCGGTCGCCGACGGCGTTCCCGAGGAGTTCTTGCTCGGTCGCTTCGTTCTCGACGCGGAGCTCGTGCAGAGCTCTGACCTCGAATCGTTCCTCGAGTCGCGCGCAAACAAGAGCGGCCCCACGGGCAAGCTGATCGGACAGCAGATGGTGAAGCTCGGCTTCTTCGGCGAGGCCGATCTGAAGACGTGCTTGACCAAGCAGTCGAGCGAGTTGATCTACGAGATCCTGCGCTGGCGCCACGGTCGCTTCCGCTTCGCCGCGGGCCTCGAGCTTCCACCGTCGGTGATCGACGCCGCGCTCGGCCTCGACGTCGAGGCCGTGTTGATGGAGGGCTACCGTCGCGTGGATGAATGGCACCTCATCGAGCGGGCCATCGACAACTTCGACGTCGTGTTCCTGCGCAACGAAGACTCGGTCGCGCAGATGGGCCGCGGTCGCCTCACGCGTGAGGAGCTCGCGGTGCTCGAGGCCGTGAACGGCAAGAACACCGTGAAGGACATCATCCGCAAGTCGCGGATGGGCAGCTTCGAGGTCAGCAAGATGTTGTACCGCCTGCTGAGCATCAAGCTCGTGCGCCGTCGCGTGCTGCCCGTCGCGGTCTGAACGCGCGGCTCAGATCGCGCAGCGTCCGAGCAGCGGCCCGATCGACGGGGTGGAGTCGACGCAGCCGGCGCCGTGTTCGCCGATCGGGATCTCGTGGCCCATGTCGAGGAGCGGCGCCGGCTCCACCGTCACGCAGCTCGTGGGCTCGCGGAGATCGTCGCGCCACGGGATCTCCGACGATGTACCGACGACGCCGCCGGTCTCGGGCGTGGGTAGGCTCGGCGTCGAGCTCCCACCGTTCGTGGCGTACCAGAGGTTGTTCCGGAACACGAACGAGCCGGGATCGGTGTCTCCACCGACATTGACCGCCGTGTTGAGCGTCACCGACGAGAACTCGAACACGTTGTTCGCGACCAGGCCGTCGCGTGCCGGTTCGAACGTGTACGGCGCGGAGTCGGTCGGCGTCTCCTGGAGGATGCGCATGTGCCAGCGATAGCTGCCGCGCACGCCGTTGTGCGCGACGATACAGTCCACGCACCCGACAATCGCAAACGGCGTCGCCATCGCGTCGAGGCCCCACACGATGTTGTCGTACACGCGAATGCGGCGTGCCTCGGCGTTCGGCGCACTCGTCGACAGCGACGGGCGGAACAGGGTCAGATCCGTCGAGCCGCCTACGTTGAACGCGCGACTGCCGGTGATGCGGACGCTGTTGTACTCGATATCGTGATCCGTCGAGCCTCCCTTGGACTGCACCGCGTTGCCCATCCGCGCGTCGAACGTGTTGCGGCTGATCACGCTGCGATGCACGCCGACGTGATCGATGCCCGAGCCACCACCTCCGCAGTTCCGGAACTCGGAACGCAGGACGTACAGATCGCGGATCCCCGAGACCTTGAGGCAGTCGTTGTTTCCACCCGCGCTGCCGATGTCGTGGATGCGAACGCCGTCGACGACGACATGATGAGCAGCGAGAGGATCGTCGAACGCGCCACCGTCGTCGATGTTGATGCCGTTCGCCGTGGTGTTCGCGACCTCGAACGCCTCGAGGACCACGTAGGCGGCGCGTTGCAGCTGGAGCGCCTGGCCACCGCCGCTGATGACCACGCCGGTCATCCCGGTGATCCAGATCGGCTCGGCCTCGGTGCCCCGCAGGTTTGCGACGAACTGATCGGTCTGGTGCATCCCGGGAAGCAGCTGGATGCGAGTCCCGGGCGTCGCCGCCGCGGCTGCCGCCTCGATCGACGGATGGTCGCCCGACATCGTCGACGAGCTCACCGTGATCGTGCGCGACGGCGTCTTGCCGGTCGAGAACGGCGGCGGCGGACCGCAGACGCCCGAGCTGCCTCCGTCGCTCCCGGAACCCCCGCCATCACTGCCCGAGCCACCACCGTCACCCGCGGTGTTCGCATCGTCGCCGCATGCACAAACGACGACCGCCGCTACGAGAGCGGCGGTGTGGATCGTTGCCCTCATGGGGCAAGGCTACCGCGGCTACCGGCGGCGGCGCCGGAAAACGAGCGCGAGCGTGAGGAGCGACAGCGCGATGCCACCGTAGGGCTTCCCGCCGACGGAGCAGCAGCCGTTGTCCTCGGGCCAGTCGTACTCCTCGCACGTTTCCGTCGCTTCGCACTCGGGTGCGGGCTTCGCGATCACGACGCACACGTCGTCGATCGTCCAGCCGCCCTTGTTCTCGCCCTGGTCGGCCACGAGGTCGAACTTCAGCTTCAGCTTGCCCGTCGTCGACGCGGTCGCGACCTCGGTCAAGTCGACGTCGTGGAAGCGCCATTCGCGATCGACGTGGTCGAAGCCGCCGTTCTCGTTGCTCGAGGCGTAGTTCGACCACATCTGCGTGTCGTTCGCGTAGACGTTCGCGTGGTCGAACCTTCCGTCCTCGATCGCGAGCCAGCGGTAATACTGCAGGCGAACGTTCGTGTTGCCGGCGAGATCGATCTCCGGAGACTCGGCGGACGTCATCGCGTTGCGGCGGTAGTTGCCGTCGTTGGAGAGGTCGATGCCGAGGACGTTCGTACCACTGTGCGCGACCCTCGGATCGCCGCCGAGACCCATCGGCGTGCCGACCTCCCATTCGTCGCGGTTCGAGGGGACGGCCGAGTGCGTCCAGTCTTCGCCACCGTCTTCGAAGTCGGCGCACCACAGCGGCTCGACCTCGCCCACGTAGTGTTCGTAGTACGGATCGGCCACGTTGGTCGGATACGTGATCGTCGTGCCGTCGGTGAGCGCGATGGTGACGCGGTACTGGAGCACCGTGCCGGTCTTCTGCGTCGGCAGGACGCCCGTCCACGTCGTTCCTTCGGCGGACAAGGCGATCGCCTCGCCGCCTTCGCCGCCGCGGACCTTCCAGTCGATCGTCGCCTTGTCCACGTTCGGGGGCGGGCACGCCGATGTCGTCTGCGGCGCGTTCGTCGTGAACGAGACGCTATAGCCGGTGCGCACGGGATCCGTGAGGCCGAGCGTGATACGCGGATCGGCGAGGCCGTGCTGGCCCCACGCCGTGTTGATCTCGCACTGGTTCGGCGTACCGTTCTCGAAGTTACCGTCGTCGTCGTCGGCGAGTAGCGCCTCGGCGAACGTCGTCGGGATGTCGCTCGCGCGCTGGAGCGCGCCGTAGTAGATCTTGCGCGCCTGCGCGTCGCCGGCTTCTTCGCCGAGCTTCGCGATCAGCGCCTTGCGCAGATCCCACATCGTGCCGCCGATGATCTCGCCGTCGTCATGCACCTCGCCCGTCGTGTCCTCGGGCCAGCGCTTGTCAGTGGCCGGATCGAGATCCCGCAGCGGGCTCGCGCCGAAGAAGAAGCCGCGCCCCATGCCGTGATCGTTCGTAATGAACGCCGCCAACATGTCGGACATACCCTCGGACAGCGCGCCGTCGAAGCTACCGACGCCGGGGATGATCGACTGCGCGTGCAGCGAGTGACCGAACTCGTGATAGACGACGTCCGCGATGCGCGCTGTGTTCTGGCAGCTCCCGCCGCCGACCGGCGAGTTCGAGAACGCGCCCTTGAAGAAGTGGATGTCGTCGCCGGTCGAGAACGCGTTGCACGTGGAGCTCTCGTTCACGACGACGCTGAGCTCGTCGCCGAGCCACTGGAGCTCCGGGTTCAGATACGTGCGCGCGTAGTCCTTGGCGGTCGTCGCGGACACGAACGCGGACAGCTGCGCGTCGCTGAGCTCCTCGGTGGAGCGGTCCCAGACGACATCGGCGCCGTCGGCGAGCGTCAGCGACTCGCTGATCAACATGCCCGCCTTGTTCGTCACCTTGATGAGCGGACCTGCGAGGCCGGGGATGACCGTCGCGTCGCCGGCGTCGGCCCACGTGACCGCGCCGTCGTCGGATGCCATCGTGTCGACGGTGTTGACCTTGTGTGTGACGTTCTTGGCGGGCCGGGCGCGGCGCTCGCCGTACGTCGGCGAGCGATCGGGGACGTTGAACAGCACGCGACCCGACGCGAAGTGAAGCGTCGACGCGCGCGCGACGGGTGCGCCGCTGGCCGCGTCGATCCACACGTTCCAGCGACCGGCGTCGGATGTCGTCGACTCGACGGAGAGCTGATCGACCAGATGGAACTGCGTGCCTCCGGCGGCGTGCGAGCGCACGAGCGGCAGGATCACGCGAGAGACGGGAACGCTGCGCGCGGCGACCTGATAGCCATCCGCCGCGAGCCAGCTCTGCGCGATCGCCGCGAGCTTCGGCAGATCGATCGCGCGCGGTGACGCGTTGATCGACACGTGCGGCACAGCGGTGGAGCCGACCATGACGAGGCGATCCGCCTTGAACGCGAAGCTGATCGCGCCGCCCATCACGGGCACGCCGCCCGCGTGCTGCTGGAAGCCGATCGAACGAACGTCGCGCGAGCCGCCGAGTTGGTTCGCGACGACGACGAAGTCGGACAGCTGAGCGCCGGGCGCGAGCGCCGGGAGGTGCTGCGTGAGGAAGTCGCGCGCTGCGGCCTCTGCGATCGCAGGGTTCGCCATCGCGCCGAACACCGGGATGCCGGCTCCCCACATGCGTGCCGGCACGCGGGTGTCGCGATCCCACATCGCGGTCCAGCCGCGCAGACCGAGCGCATCCATCTGCGACGGGCGCGACCAGTCGATGGTGCGATGGGCGCGGGGAGCGCTCTTCTGCGATGCGGTGACGATCGGCTCTTCCGCACCGCGCGGGCGTACGACGGCATCACTGATCTGGAACAGACTGGCCGACAGCGCGGCCGCGAGACCGATGGTGCGCAAACGCATGAGCCCTCCCTGGGTGGCGGGCATCACACACCGCCGTCGCAGATTCGCCAATGGGCCCGGAATGACAATCGATGCGACCGTACGAGGCACCGAGGCGTCGGGTCGCGAGACGCCTCGGTCTCAGTGTCGGAGAATCATGCGCGCGTCGTCGATGTCTCGCCGGATCTGCGCGAGGAGCGCATCGACCCCGTCGTACCTGGCCTCGTCACGGAGGCGCGCCACGAACGTTGTTCGGACCTTTCGGTCGTACAGATCCCCATCCCAGTCGAGGACATGGACCTCGAGGACGAGGCCACCCTGGTCGACAAACGTCGGGTTGGTTCCGAGGCTCGCGACCGCGGGCATCGCCTGGAGCGTAGGGGGACCGTCCACGACGCCGAGCGTCACGGCGTAGATGCCCGGGGCGACGACCAAGTCCGAGGTCGGGGCGATATTCGCCGTCGGGATCCCGATCGCCCGCCCTCGCTTTGCGCCGTGAACGACGATCCCATCGATATCCCAGCGCCGGCCGAGGAGCCGCTCGGCGGCGGCGAGATCGCCCGCCTCGAGGTAGCGGCGGATTCTACTCGACGAACAGACCTCGCCCGCGGCCTCGACGGGTGGAACCACCGAGAGGTCGATGTTCGCGCGGGCGCAGTGGGCGGCCAGCGTCTCGGTGGAGCCCGAGCGGGCATGACCGTAGTTAAAGTCGTAGCCGACGACGATCGCGCGCGCACCGAGGCGGCGAATCACGACGTCGTCGATGAACGCGTCCGCGGACAGCGAGGCAAGCTCGCGCGTGAACGGCTCGACGACGACCTCGTCGGCACCGGCTGCGCGGAGCAGCTCGACGCGGCGCTCGAGCGACGCGAGCATCCGCTGCGCACCCTGGGGTGAAAGCACCGCGGAGGGGTGCGGATGGAACGTGAGCGCGACCGTGCGGGCGGTGCTCGCGGCCGCGAGCGTGCGAGCGCGCGAGATCAGCGCGCGGTGTCCGCAGTGGACGCCGTCGAAGTTGCCGATCGCGACCGCGGACATCTCGGGGCGAAGACTACGTCAACGCGCGAGGATCGACCACGCCGGAGCGAGCAAGAGGATGGCTGCCGCGGTCGCGCCGACGAACGCTTGGCCGGGTGCGAGGCGGATCAACGCTGCGAAGCGGCAGATGGCGAGGCCCGCCGACAGCGCAGCGAGCGCGCACAAGGTCGGTGTCGCTCCCGCGGCGCCCGACCGGGCACCGGCGAACCACGCGAACGCGATCGAGAGGAGGAGTGCGATCTCGGCGTGGCGTGGGCGTACCAGTACGGCGAGCCCGGCGATCGCGGCGGTCGCCATGAGCGGACCGAGCGCGTCCGCGAGTTGTATGGCGTGCGCGGCGACGTCGACCGACGCGACGACGGTCTGCGACTCGTAGAGGCCGATCCGCACGAGGAAGGCGATCACGCCGGCGATCGGGATCGCGATTGCCCAGCGCGGGCGGTCCCACGCGGTCAGCACGCGAATCGCGGCGATCGGCGTCATCACCGCGAACGCGGGATCGAGCACGGTCGCGACAACCGCAGGCAAGAGCGCGACGGTTCGCGCTCGAAACGCCGACGTCGAGGGGCGCGCGAGCTCCACGCACGTCCACGCGCCCGCGGCGATCGCCACGAGCTCGCGGGGGCCGGCGACGCCGAGCTCGAAGATCGTGATGATCGCCAGGAGTGGCGCGAGGATCATCGCGACCAGCGACGCCGGTGACTCCTGCGTGAGCGCGCGGACCGCAGCGGCAATCGCAGCTCCCGCGAGACCGGCGGCGACCAACAGGAGTGGATCGATCGCGTGCGGATCGCGAAGGGCGGCGAGTCCCGTCGCGACACCGGCGCACGCGGCGCCGAGCGTTGGGATCGCGATCCAGGTGCGCACGGGTCCCCCGACGGTAGTGAGACCTGCGAACAAGCGCGAGTTTTTCGCCCCTACCAGGAACCTCCCACCATCAGGTGGCAGTCATCGGAACCCGGAATCGGCACCAATCCGATCACGATCGAGCCGTCGTCGACGAGGCAGTGTGATGCCACTCTCTCACGTCGTGCGGTCTCGACCGCGCGCCAGAAGTCGGGCGCACGACGCACGATCGAAGCGAGGTCGGCACCAACGGCTGCTCGGAACGCCGCGTTCACCAACAGGAGTGTGCCCTCTGCCGTCACGACCGCCTGGCCGATGGTGGGGGCAGCGAGAGAGCGCTGCTCGACGGCGGCGATTCGCTTGCTGCTCCGCCGACGGTGGCCGATTCCTAGCATGTCCATCGCCGTGTTGAGCTCGTAGCGAAACGCGTCCACGGTCGCGTGTCTCTCCGTGACCGACTTCGCCATGGCACGAGCGATCAGCGCCTCGAGTGCGGGGTCGATGGCGACACCACGGCGCGCCGACAGCGGGGCCGGCGACTGGCGTAGCTGCGCGAGCAGGATCTCCTCCATGCTTCCTTCGAAGGGCAAGACGCCGGTCAAGAGAAAGTAGCCGAGGACACCGAGCGCGTAGATGTCACCCGCCACGCCCGGAGGCTCCCCCGCGATGCGCTCGGGCGCGAGATAGTCAGGCGTGCCCGAGAGCTCTGTCGTCCCGAGCATCATCGTCAGTCGATGGGCGAGCCCGAAATCGAGGAGACGCGCGATACGACGGCGACGCGCGCCCGACCTCTCCTCGACGAGCATGATGTTGTCGGCTTTCACGTCGCCGTGGACGATTCCGTGGCGGTGAACGAACGCGAGCGCATCTGCGACCTGCCCGAGCAGATCGCACGCGCGCGCGATGGGCAGGTCGGGACCGACGACGTTCGAGAGTGACTCCCCCTCGACGAGCTCCATGACCATGTACGCGCCCAACGCGTCGTCCTCGCCAAAGTCGACAACCGACACGATGTTCGGATGGGCGAGCTCGCTCGCCAACCGAGCCTCTTGGCGAAACCGCTCGCGCGCGGCGGTGTCGAGCGCCAAGGACGGCCCGATGATCTTCAGCGCGAAGCGTTTGTTCAGCTCCACGTGACGCGCTTCGAACACCGTGCCCATCCCTCCCGTGCCGAGGAGGCGAGCGAGCTCGTACCGATCCGACACGATCATGCCGGCGCGAGGCACGTTGCTTCGGGGCTCGGGTGCGAGGAGCCCGCGGACACCCTCTTCGAGCGCCTCGAGATTGCCGGCACGCTTTTCGAACCCGTTGTCGACACCGAGTGTCGCTAGCAACGAGCGATGTTCGCCATAGTGGTCGCTCACGACACACACCGTCGTCTGCTTGCTCGCGACCTTGGAGCGAGCATCGAGGTAGCGGCACACGTCGAATCCGTCCCGCGTGGGCATCTCGAGATCGAGGAGGAGAAGATCCGGTGAGTGTGCCTCCACGAGCCGAATCGCCGCCGCGCCATCTTCGGCCAGCCAGATCTTGGCGGTGGGATAGGACTGACGAACCACGCCGTCGAGCAGCCGTCGCATATCGGGATCATCGTCGGCCACGACGACCGTGGGTACGCGTGACGGATCCGCGGAGCGATCGTGGTTTCGTCGTAACGCCGCCAGCAGGTCCGTGTTCTGGAGGGAGGTATGTGGGTCGGTCGACTGGAGCGCATGTAGCGCGTCGCGGAGCTCTGGCGTCAGGTGCCGACGCTCGGTCACGCTCGCGAGCAGGCGGGTCGCCAGTGTGGCAAGGGCAAAGGCGTCGCGGCGACGCTCCAAGGGCTCGCCGACCAGACTCGGGAACGACGGTCGGGACGACTCGGAAACCGGATCGGCCTCCCCCCATTCGACCGAGCTCAGGGGCAGTAGTACCTCGCCGTTCGCTGCCAGAACGACCGTCTCTGTGCGTATGTCGCCGTGCGCAGCGTTAGCGCCGTGGAGAAGGAGCAACGTCGCCGTGATCCGAGCCAGCAGGTGGAGTGTCTCGTCTGTCGTGAGCCCGCCCGTGTGTTGTCGGAGCGCGAGGTGCGTAGCGAGTGTCGTTCCAAACACCCGTTCGTGGACGGTGTACTCGATGCCGTTCAGGGCACCGTGTGCGAAGATCGACACGAGACCCGGTCCTCGCAACGAGGCCAGCAACCGCGCCTCTCGCCGCAACGCGCCACGATGGGCTGGGTACGCGGCTTTGACGACGATCTCGCGCTCGAGCGCGGTATCCCACCCCGTGTAGATGTGACCGTACACACCCTCCGACACGAGCTCCCTCACCTCGATCCCTTCTCGAAGTACGGTTCCACGACCGAACAACGCACCCGAGACGGAGACTGTAGAAACGACGCGCATCCTGCCAACCCGCAGCACCGGACGTGCCAGGAGCGCGCGGCTACCAACCTCTCATCACTCGGCGAGATGGACCTCACCTGCCCCATGTGGCGTTCGTGTGGCGCCACGCTCGTTCCTCGGGCGTGGCAGCATCGGTGTCACGGTACGTGTCGTGCACCGGGTGGCCCCAACGTGATTGCCCCTACTACGCCGGTCGACGAAGCGGCGCGCCTGTTGGCTCTCCAGCGACTGGAGATCCTCGATACGGACGCGGAATCGACGTTCGACACGGTCGTTCACGTCGCAGCGCGCCTCGTCGGAGTGCCGATCGCGCTGATCTCGCTGGTCGATCGCGATCGACAGTGGTTCAAGGCACGCCTCGGTATCGAAGCCACCGAAGTCCCGCGGGTATTCTCGTTCTGCGGACACGTCGTAGGAAACGGTGCCGCGCTCATCGTCGAAGACGCCCTGACCGACGCTCGATTCGAGGACAATCCCTTCGTCGTCGGCCCGCCCGCGATCCGCTTCTACGCTGGCGTACCCCTACGCACGCGCCAGGGCCACGTCCTCGGTGCCCTGTGTGTGATCGATCGCGTGTCACGCGGCATCGACACCGAGACCATCGAGCTCTTGCGCCGTCTCGGAGACCAGGTGATCGAGCTCATCGAGGCGCGCCGGCAAAGCCTCGAGCTCGCGCGGCAAGCGCGCGAAATGGAGATCTATCGCCGGTTCTTCGATCTCACGCTCGAGCCGATGGCAACGGTGGGAAGCGACCTTCAATTCCAGCTCGTCAATCCCGCGTGGAGCGCGACGCTTGGATGGAGCGAGAGTGACCTGCAAGGAAAATCCATTCTCGAGTTCGTGCACCCGGACGATATCGAATCCACTCTCGACGAGGCCATCCGACTCCGAGCGGTTTCCTCGCCGACCATCGGCTTCGTGCACCGATTCCGGCACAAGAACGGTGGATGGACTCACCTCTCCTGGGTGGTGACGATCGATGGGATGACGTTCTTCGCGGCGGCGCGCGACGTCACTTCGGTGCGTGCGAAGGCTCTAAGGCTCCGTGCAACCGGAGAGGTGTGGGCCACGTTCTCCCAGCGCGACAGCCTTCACCACGTTCTTCGTGTCAGCGCCGCGGTTGTCGCCCGCGAGCTCGGTCTGGTGTTCGCCAGCATCTGGCTACCTTCGGCTCGCGGTGACCAACTCGAACCCGTTGCGAGCTCGGGTCCCGACGACGTCGCGATCAGCGCCGCCGTGGTCGCACGGGTCGCACGCGAGCGCGTGCCCTTCGCGATCTCCATCGCGAATTCGACGGAGGTGCTCTGCGACCCCGAATGGGCACGACGTCGCGCGGTCGAGGCGTTCGTCTGTCTACCACTGCTCGTCAACGAGACCCTCGTCGGTGTTCTGGCCGCTTTCGCACGCAGTCCGCTCGACGAAGGCACGACAGATGCCCTGCACGCCGTCGCGACAACCCTCGCCAATGGCATCCAGCGAAAACAGATCGAATCACAGTTGCAGCGGTTCAAGACCACGCTCGATCGCACTCACGATGCGATCTGCATCGTCGAAGCCGGTTCTCTGCGTGTCACGTATTCGAACGAAGGCACCACGCGGATGCTGGGGTTCTCCGCGCCAGAGCTGGGTCACATGACGGCGCCGGAGCTGTTCGTCGTCGAACAACGAGAGACCAATCGCGGCGTATTCGTGGCGGCCGTGGACACGGGGGCCGCGGTCACGATCGAGACGACCCTCTGCGCGAAGAACGGGCACGAACTTCCCGTCGAGGTCGTCGTGCAGCACATTGTCGCCGATGAAGCGGGGCCGGCGTGCTTCATCTGTCTCATGCGCGATGTCAGCGAGCGCCGGCGGATCGACCAGCTGCAGTCCGAGTTCATCTCCACTGTCAGCCACGAGCTGCGCACCCCGTTGACCGCCATCCGTGGCTCCCTCGGCCTCGTGGCCTCGGGTGTGACGGGCGGCTTGCCGAGCGAGGCAAAGGAGTACGTGGATATCGCCCTGACCAATAGCGAGCGCCTCGTTCGCCTGATCAACGACATTCTCGATATCGAGAAGATGCAGTCGGGAAAGATGGATTTCCGACTTCGTTGCATCGAGCTGGCCGACCTCGTCGCGAATACGGTGGTGACGAACCGTGCTGTCACCACGGCACACGGCTGCGATCTGGTGGTGACAACGACGGTACCCGCCGGCGAAGTGCTCGTCGATCCAGACCGGTTCGCGCAGGTGCTCGCGAACTTGATCTCCAACGCCGCGAAGTTCTCGCCGCCCGGCGCTCCGGTCCAGATCCAGACGTCGGCTACCGACACCCACTTCCGTCTGGAGGTCGTGGATCGAGGTCCAGGAATCCCAGAGGAGTTCCGAGCGCGGATCTTCCGTCGATTCGCCCAGGCGGACACGTCGAGTACACGCTCGCGCGGCGGTACGGGACTCGGCCTCTCGATCTCGAAGGCGATCGTCGAGCAGCTCGGCGGGCAGCTCTGGTACGAACCGGTCGAGGATGGAGGGACCCGGTTTCTCGTCGAGCTTTCGCGGCTCCCACCTGTCCGCCCCGACCCCCGAGGAGATCGCGTACTCATCGGGGATCCGTCGGGTTCGGTGGTCGCGGCGATCCGCGAGACGCTCGAGGCACAAGGACTGATCGTCGATGTCGCGCCGACGATCGAGCGAGCTTGCCGCCTGCTCGCTCTACGCGACTACATCGCGATCGCCGTCGACAGCGAGCTGGTCGACGGAAGTGCGGCGTCGTTACTCGACGAGCTTCCGCGACACACCTCGCGCCGGCCTCCAATCGCGGTTGTCACGCGATCGCACCCAGACGGCCACCGCTCCGCGTTGGTGACCGACGAGCTGGGCTCGTTCTCTCCGGCAGAGGTCGAACGCACCATCCTACAAATGGTGGCGCGAAGGCGCGCCGAGAGCCGGCGAGTCCTGCACGTCGAGGATGACGAGGACATCCAGAAGATCGTTCGTCGCCTACTCCCGGACGCATGGACGGTCACCGGTGTTCGCACGTTTGCGGACGCCGCGACTGCGCTGGCGACCGTTCCATTCGATGCGGTGGTGCTCGATCTGATCCTCCCAGACGGCAACGGCGCGGATCTCGTGCCGAAAGCCGGTACTGCAACTGTCGTCGTGTTCTCCGCCGTGGATCCGAAGGAGGAGCTGCGCCGGCGCGTAGCCGCCGTCCTTGTCAAGACTCGCTCGACACCTCGCGACGTACGAGACATTCTCATGGCGACCGTCAGGCCGCGCACGCCACCATGACCGCTCTCGACCAGATCCGTCGCGACTACGCTGCACGTCTCCCAGACCGCCTCGACGAGCTCGAGCGCGCCGTCGAACGTGCGCTTCTCGATCCCGCCGAGGTCGCTGCGGCCGCGGCCATCGCACACCGAGTGCGTGGAACCGCGGGATCGTATGGCCACTCGGGAATCGCAGAAGCCGTCGGGGTCGTCGAAGAGCTGCTGCAGACCCGTCGAAACGACGAAGGCACACGCGCACAGATCATGGCTGCGCTGGCTGCCGCCCGCGGGCTCGTGCCAACGATCGCACTATGAAGATCCTGCTGGTCGACGACGAGCCCGACATTCGCAAGATCGCGCAGCTAAGTCTCACTGCGGTAGGCAATCACCATGCTGTCGTCGCCGGGACGGCAACCGAGGCGATCGCCACGGCACTCGCAGAACGCCCGGACGTGATCATCCTCGACGTGATGATGCCGGACACCGACGGACCTGCGACCCTGATCGAGCTCCGCAAGCACGAGGCACTGAGTGCGATTCCGGTGGTGTTCATGACCGCGAAGGCCCAGCGAGGAGAGATCGCGCGATACCTCGCACTCGGCGCGATCGGAGTGATCACGAAGCCTTTTGATCCGATGACGCTGGCGATCGAGCTCGAGCGCCTCGTGGACGCAGCACGGCGTCGCGAGGAGTGAGCTCACTCGTTCGTATCGATGCCCCACTTCTCGAGCTTGCGATAGAGCGTTCGCCGATCGAAGCCGAGCGCGCGGGCCGCTTGACGCTTGTTCCCGCCGAGAACCTCGAGCACACGCACGACGTATTGGCGCTCGACCTCCTCCATCGGCAAGAGGCTCTCGGGCTCTTCGCTGGGCACTACGAATTGCCTCGCACGAAACTCGCGAATGTTGTCGGGTAGGTCCGCGATCGTGAGCTCGGGCCCCGAGGACAACGCCACGCAACGCTCGATGCAGTTCCTCAGCTCGCGAACGTTTCCCGGCCAGTGATACGCGAGCAGTCTCGCGGCGACGTCCTGCGTGAAGCCCACGATCCGCTTTCCCGCCTCGATCGCGAACCGGGTCACGAAGTGTTGCGCGAGAATCAACGCATCTCGCCCGCGCGAGCGGAGTGGTGGCAGGTGGACCTGGAGAACGTTGATTCGATAAAACAGATCCTCGCGGAAGCGCCGCTCTTCGATGGCCGCCGCCAGGTCACGATTCGTCGCGACGATCACCCGTGCGTCGAAGGCGACCTCTCGATCGCTGCCCACGGGACGGACCCGCCGTTCCT
Source organism: Kofleriaceae bacterium (assembly GCA_046160585.1). Lineage (GTDB taxonomy): Bacteria > Myxococcota_A > Polyangia > Haliangiales > Haliangiaceae > JABFXX01. The sequence goes on along the minus strand of JBJXGN010000091.1, from coordinate 134,238 downwards.
CGAGCGCACGCAGCAACTTCGCCTGCAACGCGCTCGGAAGCTCTCCGATCTCGTCGAGGAAGAGCGTTCCTCGGTCCGCTTGTACGAACAACCCTCGTCGGGCACTTCGCGCATCCGTGAATGCTCCGCGTTCATGTCCGAACAACTCGGATTCCAGAAGTCCCTCGGCCATCGCCGCGCAGTTCACGGTGACGAGAGGCCCCGCACGACGTCGACTCCGGGAATGAACGACCCGCGCGACCACTTCTTTGCCCGTGCCACTCTCCCCGGTGATCAGCAACGAGGCATCGGACTGAGCGAACTGTTCGAGGAGACCGTACAGATGCCGCATCGGCTCGCTACCTCCGACGAGATCGTCGAAGCGTTGCGTCCCTTCGATCGCACGACGAAGCGTCGCGACCTCGGTTCGCAACGCGCGATGTTCGAGCGCACGCTCGATCGAGATCGTGAGCGTATCGAGGTTGAGTGGCTTGGTAATGAAGTCGTACGCACCGACCCGGATCGCCGCGATTGCAGTCTCGAGCTTGCTCGATGCGGTCATCACGACGACCGGAACACCAGGTGCGTTCTCGACGACGCGCTGACATAACGCGAGTCCATCCATGCCATCCATGAGGACATCGGTGATGACGGCGTCGATCTCCTCTCTCCCTAACTGCACCAACGCCTCGGGGGCGGACGCACACAGGAGAACCCGGAGTCCGGTCGATTGCAGGTGTGACTCGACAATCCGACCCAGATCCGGATCGTCGTCCACCACCAACACGGTGCGCCCGAGACTCACGTACGAGAGCTTCGTGGAGGGCGCGACCGTGGTCAACTATCACAGGCGCCGCGCGTCGAACCGGCGCCCGACGATGGCGGCGATCAAGAGCCCTGGGATCGCCATCAACGTCGTCGTCAGGAAGAAGCCTGCCCAACCGGCCGCGTCGACTACATCGCCGGCAAACGGGCCGAACACGCGCTGGCCGACCGACGACAGCGACGTGAGCAGCGCGAACTGCGTGGCGCTAACCGCGGGCGAGCACACCGACATGAGCAGTGCGACGAACGTGGCCGTACCCATCGCGTTCGCGAGGTTGTCGACGAGGACTGCGGCGCAGAACACGGGGAACGACTTGCCGGTCAGCGCGAGGAGCGCGTAGAGGAGGTTCGTCGTCGCCTGGAGCAACCCAAACGCGACGAGCATGCGCGGCATGCCGAAACGCGCGACGAAGGCCCCGGCGCACAGTCCGCCGATCGCGGTGCCCGCGAAGCCAAGCACTTTGTAGACCGCGGCGATCTCCGTGAAGTCGAAGCCCGGGCCGCGCGCGAGGAACGTGATGACCAGCGCCTGCGCGAAGTAGTCGCCGAACTTGAACACGGCCGTGAACGCGAGCACGAGCCCGAGCGTGGACGCGCCGAGGCGGCGGTACATCTCGACGAACGGCAGGTAGACGGCCGCGGCGAGCGTGGTCGGCGGTTGCGCGACCGCCGGCGGCTCGTCGGCAAGGAGGATTCCCCCGATGGAGCAGGCCATGAGCCCGGCCATCGCTCCGTAGATCAGCGTCCACGAGACGTAGTCGGCGAGAGCGAGTGCGAGCGTTCCGGACAGGACCATCGCGGCGCGATAGCCGAGCACGTAGACGGCCGCGCCGGCCGCGCGCTCCGCGGGCGCGAGGATGTCCGCATTGTAGGCATCGAGGACCACGTCCTGCGAGGCCGAGAGGAACGCGACCGCGACGGCGAGCACCACAAACGGCGCGAGCTGCGTTTTCGGGTCGAGCATGCCCATCGTGCCGATCGCGACGACGAGCAAGATCTGGAGCGCGACGACCCAGCCGCGACGGCGCCCGAGCCTCCCGAACACCGGCAGCGTGTAGCGATCGAGCAGCGGCGCCCATGCGAACTTGAGCGTGTACGCGAGCCCGACGAGCGAGAGGTTCGCGATCGCGCCGTGATCGATGTCCTCGGACGTGAGCCAGGCCTGGAGTGTCTGGCTTGTCAGGTAGAGCGGCAGGCCCGACGCGAAGCCAAGCACGGCGAGGAGCGCCATCCGGCGCGATCGGAATATCGCGAAGGTGGAGTGAAACGACGAGGAGCGGATGGTCACGAGGTTGGTACGATCGGGGTCGCGCAGTACAATTTTCGATACAGCGCGTGGCGTCCTCCGAACATTTCGCCCGACGGGCATGGCGCCGGATCGCCCCGAGCGTCGTCGCGGCCAGCGCGGGCGGCCTGGCTTGCGGGCTCGCGGACACAATCTACGGTGACGGTACCCTCGGGATCGACTCCGTCGCGGCGACCGGCTTCGTGCTCGTGCTGGCGTTCCCGGCACTTTTGGCGCTCGCGCTCGTCGCACGTGCGACGTGGGCCGCATGGCGACCGAGCGATCTCGCGGCGCGGTTTACGGAGCCAGGCGGGGGGATGCCTCGGCTCGGCGCGTGGATCGCGACGGCGTTCCTCGGCACCGCAGTGTTCGCATGGATCGTCTTTCGCGGCACGTGGCTGCTCGTCTCGTGGACCAAGTTCAAGCCGAACGTCGTCTCGCTCGCGCAGCCGATGATCGCGGTGGCCGGCGCGCTGGTGCTCCTGCTCCTCGCGCCGCTCGCCGTCACGGTGCTCGCCGCGATCGCGCGGCGCCTCGATGGAGTGTGGCAGCGGCGAGGCCACGCGACGCTGCTCACGCCGCGCAAGATGTTCGTCGCGGGCGGGATCCTCGCTGCTGCGGCGATCGTCGTCGTATGGCACGTCGTGATCTCGCCGCGGATCGGTACGCTCGCGATCGGCGTATTGATCGCTCCGGCGATCGGCGGGCTCGTCGCGACCGTCACACACGCGCGGTTCGTGCGGGCGCCCTCGATCGCGATCGGCGTCGTTTCGCTCGCCGCACTGTGCATCGCGTTCGCGCTCGTGACCGCGATCTGGCGCCCTGCTTCGGCGCTCGGCGTGTGGGGCGACCAGCCGATCGCGGGCGTCGTCGTCGAGCGCGTGTTTTCGCTCGATCGCATTCGCGGCGCGTTGCCGCTCGATGACTACCGCCCGGTCGCGCGGCCGGGACAGCGCCCTCGCGACGTCGTCGTCGTCCTGATCGACACGTTGCGCGCCGATCGAACACCGCCCTACGGGGGTACGGCAGAGATGCCGGTCCTCGCGGCGCTCGGCGAGCGCGGCGCGGTATTCCACTGGGCGTTCTCGCCGAGCAACGTCACGCGGCGCTCGGTCCCGACCATGCTGACGGGTACGTCGCCCGATCGCGTGCGCGGGCGCGTCGTCGGATGGGGACTGCGGCTCGACCCGCGGCACATCCTCGTTGCGGAGCGCCTGCGCGCCGCGGGCTACGACACGGCGGGCTTCGTCTGTTGCGGCGGACTCTACGGCGAGGATCTGCGCACGGGCTTCGATCGCGGCCTCGCGACGCTCGAGATCGACGAGTCCGCGATGCACCTCGGCGCGAAGGCCGGACGCTTCGTCACCGCGCGCGCCGAGCGCGGCGACAAGCGCCCACTGTTCATGTGGCTGCACTTCCTCGAGCCGCACAACTGGGCGGTCAACACCCCCGTCGCGAGCACGATGGGTGAGCAGTACGACCGCAGCCTCACGCTGGTCGACCGCGCGCTCGTCCCGCTGATCGCAGCGTTCGCGAACCGCCCACCCGACCAAGCGCCGATCATCATCGTCACGTCGGATCACGGCGAGGGTCTCGGCGAACACGGCGCGCGCAATCATTCGACGGATCTGTACAACTCGCAGATCCGCGTGCCCCTGGTGATCGCCGGACCGACGGTCGCAGCGGTGCGTCCGACGCAGACCGTCGCGCTCGTGGATCTCGTCCCGACGATCATCGACCTGGCCGGCTTCGTACCGCCGACCGGCCGCTCGATCGACGGACAGTCGCTCGCGCCGCTGGCGCGCGGCGAGCAGGTTACGACGCGCGACACCGCGTTCGCCGCGATGATCGCCGACCGGTCGAACCCGGGTGGCGTCACCGTGATCGTCGACGGCGCGTGGAAGCTCGTCGAAACCGGCGGGATCCGCGAGCTGTACAACATCCACCAGGATCCCGGCGAACGAACGAACCTCGCTGCGAAGCATCCCGAGATCGTCGCGCGGCTCGTGGTCTTGCTCGCGACGCAGCGCGTGCGCGCGCAGCTGTCCGCGTTCGAGTGATCAGGGCCGTCCGAGCGCGTTCGCGAGGGCGCGAAACGGCAGCAACGCACACGGGCGGCGCGCGCGCGCCTTCTGGACGCCTGCAAATGCCTCGAGCTCGACGAGATCGATCCTCCGGTGATCTCCATCGCCGGACATCACGAAGTCCTCGAACGTGTCGATGACCTGATTGACCTGCACGAGCGTGTAGCCGATCACGCGCGAGGTCAGCATCGACGCGGCCGCGCGACACAGCGCGCAGCCACGTGCCTCGAACTTCGCGTCCGCGATCACCCTCGTCTCGCCCCCCCCCGTGACGATCGCACGCATGGTGACGACGTCGCCGCACAGCGGGTTGTCGACGGTCGCGCTGTGCGTCGCGCCCGGCAGCGGCCCCTCGTTTCGCGGCGACCGATCGTGCTCGACGATCACCGCGTGATACAGCGCGTCGCTCACGGCTGCCTCGACCTCATACCGATCATCGCCGTCGCGGTCATCGCGGCCCCAACACCTCGCGCACCCTCGCGAGCGCGCGGCCGAGTTGCTCGACATCGTCGAGTCCGCTGTACATCGCGACAGACGCGCGCGTCGACGCGTCGACGCCGAAGCGTTTGTGGATCAGCTGCGCGCAGTGATGGCCGCTGCGAAGTGCCACGCCTTCGCGATCGGCGATCGTCGCGATGTCGTGCGGGTGGTAGTCCCACGCGAACGAGACGACGCCGACCTCGGGCGCGCCGAGGATGCGCGCACCCGCATCGCGGATCACGTCGCGCAGCGCGCGGTGGACTTGCGCCTCGTGGTCGCGCATCGAGCTCGCCACACCACGCAACGCGTGCTCGCCGTCGGCTACGCGCGACGCGAGGTAGGTCGTGCGCGCCCACACGAGCGCGGCACCGAGGCCGGCGATCGCGGGCGTGTTCGGCGTGCCCGCTTCGAAGCGTGCGGGCGCAGCACGCCACGTCGAGCGAGCGAGCTCGACCGTCGACACCATGCCGCCGCCGAGCTGCCACGGTCCCATCCCCTCCAGCAGGCCCGACGCGGCCCACAACACGCCCGCACCGGGCGGCCCGTATACCTTGTGCCCCGAGAACGCGTAGAAGTCGCAGCCGAGCTCGGCGACATCGACATCGAGGTGGGCGATCGCCTGCGCGCCGTCGACGAACACGCGTGCGTCGGCCTCGGCCGCGATTGCCCCGATGTCGGCGATGGGCGCGATGGTGCCGAGGACGTTGGAGACGTGTGCGATCGCGACGAGCTTCACTCGCGATCCGTGTCGTGTGACCTGCGCGCGGAAGGCGTCGAGATCAAAACGTCCGCGATCATCAACGCGCGCGAGCTCGAGCGTGGCCCCCGTTCGCTCGCACAGCCGTTGCCACGGCAGGAAGTTCGAGTGGTGCTCCGCCTCGCTCGCGATGACCACGTCGCCCGCGCCGACGTGCTGTCTGCCCCACGTTTCGGCGACGAGGTTCACCGAGGCGGTCGTACCGCTCGTAAACACGATGTCCTCGGCGGCGACGTGGCGCGTGCCGGACGAGGCCGTTGTCGATCGCGCCGGTGGCGCTGCCCACACGGAACCGCGCCACCCGACGAGCGCCCCCGCGACGATATCGCGCACCTCGGCGACGGCATCGGTCGCGGCCTGTGCGCGTGCGTACGCACCGCGTCCCGGATTGCCGAGCGAGGTCAATGCGTGCGTCGTCGCGTCGAGCACCACGCGCGGGATCAATGTCGTCGCAGCGGAGTCCAGGTACGCGAACCGTGAGGCTGGCGCCCCGTCGAACGCGGGCCCGGCGTCGCTCGTCGCTGCGAGAGCGGGAAACTCGCGTCGTCGCGCTGCCAGGTCCATCGGTACGAGCTAGGCTGGCACGAATGGCGGACGAAACGAACCTCCGCGAGAGACTCGCGACGTTCGGCGACGCGCGAGGCGGCTGGCAGGAGCGCGCCGCCCGCGTGCACGACCTCGACGGTGTGCTCGCGCAAGCCGCTGAATGGCTCGAGCGCGGCGAGCAGGTCGGGCTCGCGACCGTCGTGCGGACCTGGGGCAGCTCGCCGAGGCCCGTCGGTAGCAAGCTCGCCGTCGCGAGCACCGGGCAGTTCATCGGCTCGGTCTCCGGCGGGTGCATCGAAGGCGCGGTGATCACCGAGGCGCTCGAGGTCGCGGCCGGTCGCGAGGCACCGCACGTCATCGGCTTCGGCGTCAGCGACGAGACCGCGTGGGACGTCGGCCTCGCGTGCGGCGGCAAGATCGAGGTCTACGTCGAGGCCGCATCGGCCGCGCGCATCCGCGAGCTCCGCGACGCACGCGCACGAAAGCAGCCGTTCGCGATCCTCGTCCCGCTCGACGGGCGCGACCACGAGGTCGTGGCACCTGCGCTCGCCGAGGAACGCCCGCCCCCGCGTACCGAGGGCGATCACGATGCGCTACGCGAGTCGATCTCGCGAGCGATGCTCACGGACGAGGCGTTCGTCGTGGATACGGCGAACGGCGCGGTGCTGGTGGAGCCGCACAATCCGCCGTCTCGTTTGATCATCGTCGGCGCCGTACATGTCGCGAGCCCGCTCGCGCAAATGGCGCGCCTCGCGGGGTTCGCGATCACCATCGTCGATCCTCGGCGCGCGTGGGCGACGCCCGAGCGCTTCCCGGGCGACACGCTCGTGAACGAGTGGCCCGATGTCGCAATCGACAAGCTCGCGATCGACACGCGCACCGCCGTCGTCACGCTCACGCACGATCCCAAGATCGATGACCCTGGCCTCGTGGCCGCCTTGAAGTCCAACGCGTTCTATATCGGCTGCCTCGGATCCAAGAAGACGCACGCGGGTCGACGCGAGCGCCTCGGCACGCAGTTCGACGCGAAGACCCTCGATCGACTGCATGGCCCCGTCGGCCTCGATATCGGCGCGAAGAGCCCCGCGGAGATCGCGGTCTCGATCCTCGCCGAGATCCTCGCCGCGCTGCGCGGCCGCGATCCTCGCGCGCGATAGATCTACGAGGGCGACTTCGCGGCGATCGCGTCGAGCTCGGACCAGCGCGCGTAGAGACGATCGACCTCGGCGCGCGCGGCGTCGAGCTGCGCGACGAGTCCTTGCACCTCGGTGGGGCGATCCTTGAACACCGCGGGGTTCGACAGCGTCACTTCGAGATCGGCGACCTTCTTCTCGGCGATCGCGATGGACACTTCGATGCCCGCGAGCTCGTGTTTCTCCTTGAACGTCAGCTTGCGCGGCGGCGCGGGCTTGGTCGGCGGAGGTCGAGTCTCCTTCGTCTCTGTGGGCGGCTTACGCGCAGAGACGGGCTTCGGGCGGCGCTCCGCGTAGAACGAGTAGCTGCCCTCGTAGAGCGTCACCTTGCCGTCCCCTTCGAACGCGAGGATCGCGGTCGCGACGCGGTCGAGGAACCAGCGATCGTGGCTGACGATCAACGCACAGCCCGGGAAGTCGATCAGGCCTTCTTCGAGCGCACCGAGCGTCGGGAGATCGAGGTCGTTGGTCGGCTCGTCGAGGACGAGCAGGTTGCCGCCGCGGCGGAGCAAGCGCGCGAGCTGCACGCGGTTGCGCTCGCCGCCCGAGAGCTGGCCGACCTTGGTGTCCGAAACGGTGTCGGGGAAGGCCATCATGCGCAGAAAGCCACGCACGTGGACCTTACCGTCGGGGAGGTCGACGTAGTCGTAGCCGTCGCCCACCTCCTCGATGACCGTGAGGTCGTCGCGTAGCTCCATGCGGCCCTGCTCGAGGTACGCCGGGCGCGTGTTCGGTCCGACGGTCACGGTCCCCCTGTCGGGAGGGAGAAGGCCGAGGATGGTCTTGATCAGCGTCGTCTTGCCGGCGCCGTTGGGGCCGACGATGCCGATGCGATCGCGCGGCTTCATCACGTACGTGACGTCGCGAAACAGGAGCTTTCCACCGAGCGACTTGCCGGCGCGATCGATGTCGACGATCGTCGAGCCCAGGCGCGGGCCGGTCGGCAGACGGAGCGCGAGCTGCGACGGGCGCTTGTCTTCCTCGGTCGGCTTCCCGCCGACCGCGGCGTCGAAGCGATCGATGCGCGCCTTTGCCTTCGTCGTGCGTGCGGGTGGGCTCTTGCGGATCCAGTCGATCTCGCGGCGGATGAACGACACGCGCTGATACTCGGCCTCGGCTTCGGTCGACAGGCGCTCTGCTTGTTTGAGCAGGAACTCCGCGTAGTCGCCCTCGTACGCGTAGACCTTCCCGCGATCGACCTCGAGGATGCGCGTCGCGACGCGATCGAGGAAGTAACGATCGTGCGTGACGACGATCAGCGCGCCCTGCCAGTTCGCGAGCTTCTGCTCGAGCCACTCGACGGTGGGCGTGTCGAGGTGGTTCGTCGGCTCGTCGAGGATCAGCACCTCGGCCTTGCCGAGCAGCGCGCGGGCGAGCGCCGTGCGCCGCTTCTCGCCGCCCGACAATGTGTCCATGAGCGCGCCCATCGGGGGGAGCTGCAGCACGTTCGCGATGGTGCCGATCTCGTAGTCCTCGATGCCTTCGCGCGCGAGCGTGCTGCCGACGGTCGCGGTTTCGGGGAACGCAGGCTCCTGCGACACGTATTCGAGGACCAGGTCCTTGCGCCAGGTGATCAAACCCTCGTCGGGTACGAGTTGCGGATCGTCCACGCCCATGGCGCGCGCGACCAGCATCTTCAGCAGCGTGGTCTTCCCTGCCCCGTTCGCGCCGATCATGCCGACGCGATCGCGCTCGTGCAGCGCGAATGACGCCCCGCGCAACACCGTACGCGTGCCGTACCGCTTCTCGAGCCCTTGCACGGTCAACAACGCGGACATCGGCTCGGCTCAGCTCAGGCGCGCAGTGTCGGTCTGCACGAGCAGGTACGTCAACCGCAGGAGGTTCAAGCGCGCTTCCGCCGAGCGCACCTTGCCGGCGAGCTCGCCGAGCCGCGTGCGCCCGTCGAGCAATGAATACACGCGGAGCAGTGCGTCGCCGAGGCCGAACTGCGCGAGCTCGCCCTCCTGGATGGGCTCGCGCACGGGGAACGCCTTGGTGTTCGTGACGAGCCAGTCCTCGACGAGCGGCTCGCCCAGCTGCGCCGCACCGGCACCGATCACGCGGAACGCGTCGAGGTGGAGCGAGCGCGCCTTCCACGGATTGGGGTGGCGCGGCGTCCACGTGTAGCGGCCCTTCTGCCACGAGAAGGTCTCCATCAGCTTCGCGGCGACCTGCTTCGCGAGCAGGCGGTACGCCTCGAGCGGATCGAGGATGTCGAGACCGACGAGCGTGTCGGCGAGGCGCCCGCCGAAGTGGTGCATGACGGACAACGCGCGCTGCAGTGACTGCGGCGTCAACGCGCCTTGCTGGATCAGGAAGTTCCCGAGGCGCTCGCTCTCGACGTTCGAGTGCACGAACTGCGGCTGCCCGTCGACGAGGTACGCCTCCTTGAGCACGCCGGCGCGTCCCTCGATGGACAGCATGCCGGTGCCTTTCTGCTTCGCGAGGCGATACGCGACGCGCATCATCGGGTGCTCCTTGAGCTCCCCGACCTCGCGCGGCCCCGACGGGATATCGACGTTCTCGGCGACCAGGTCGTCCTCGCCGACTGTCATCGTTCCGCTCGAGCGCTCGTCGCCGGTCACGCCGGCGGGGATCGCGTCACCCGCGATGTACGCCGCGCGCGCGACGGCGGCCTCGGCCTCCGCCTTCGCGATCGACATTCGCGTCATCGGCCCCGACAGCCCGGCCTCCGGATCCACGGCCTGCTGCACGACCGCGTCGCCCGGCTCGAGCGCCGCCGTCGGCGAGTTCATCACCTGGCCGATCAGGTTCGCGAGATCGCGCGGGCCGACACGCGAGGAGCGCCGGATCCACTCGTCGATCGCGTCGCGGAATTGCGCGGCGCTCTGCCAGCGATCCTCGGGGCGGCGCTGCAGCGCTCGCACCGTGAGCACGCGCAGCTCGACGGGGAACTCGCTCGCGTACTTGTGCAGGCGATCGAGCCGCGCGTCGCGCACCATGAGCAGGATGTCGAGGTCGTTCGTCGACGTGAACAACCGGCGCGCCATCACCATCTCGGCGAGCAAGATGCCGACGGAGAAGATGTCGCTGCGCGGATCGATCTCGCCGCCCGAGACCTGCTCCGGACTCATGTAGCCGTATTTGCCCTTGAGCGTGCCCGCTTCGGTCTTGTGGCGTCGGTGGGCCGCGCGCGCGATGCCGAAGTCCGTGAGCTTGATGTCGCCGCGCCACGACAGCAGCACGTTTCCCGGCGAGATGTCGCGGTGGATGATGCCGAGCGCGCGCCCGTTCACGTCCACGGCGTTGTGCGCGTAGTCGAGCGCGTCCAGGACGTCGCGAGCGATCAGAGCGCACAGCTCGGGCGGCAACCGGATCTGTACGCGCGCGCACTCGCGCAGCAGGGCGAGCACGTCGAGCCCATCGACGAACTGCATCGCGATGTACGGCGTGTCCGCGTCCGTGCCGAGCTCGAACACCTGGACGATGTGGCGATGATCGAGCTGCGCGGTGATGCGCGCTTCGTCGATGAACATCTCGACGAACGACTTGTCGACGGCGAGGTGCGGAAGAATCTTCTTGATCGCCACGAGCTTGGCGAAGCCGTGATCGCCCTGGAGGTGGGCTTTGAACAGCTCGGCCATCCCGCCCACGGCCAGGCGATCGACGATCTCGTATCGTCCGATCTGCTTGGGCATGGATCCATCGCTCACGGCGCGGTCATCATACATGCGCGACCTCTGAAAGTACGCCGCCTGCCAGATTGGCAGGCCTTTGCAGCGACGGAGGTCGCGCTGGCGCCAGACGCGAGGAGCTGTGGCGCGAGATCGAGGCCTTGCAGCGCGCACTGCGGTGGCACGTTCGTTGATGAAGCCACCATCGACCATGCTCGGACGTGTCGCCTCCTCGGTTCACTTGCTCGTGGTTGGTCTCGTCCGTCGGACCTGGATCGTCACGGTGCTCGCGGTGCTCGCATGCTCCGCGTTCGCAGCGCAGGCGGCGAGCGCGATCGTGGAAGCAGAGGCGTTCTCCCCCTCGAGCCTCTCGCCACCACGAAATCCTCCGCCGGTGGTGACTCCTGCTCCGGCGCGCGTACCGCTGGATGGCGCCGATCTCGTCGCGCGGAACATGTTCTGCTCGACGTGCGCCCCACCGGATCCAGGCCCGGCGGGCAACCCCTCCGCGGTGTTCACGGGCAAGCCCGCGATCCTCATCGCGACCGCGATCGGCAGGGACCCGCGCGCGACCGTGCGTGTTCCCGAGACCGAGGTGCAAGGCGACTGGAGCCTCGGCGATCGCATCCCGGGTGTGGGCACGATCGACCGGATCGGCCGTGTCTCGATCGACGTCATCGACATTGGCGGCGTCCGCGCGACGCTGCGACTGTTCGATCTCCCGGCGGATCCACGCAAGGACGCGGCAACGTCCCGCGAGGATCCGCCAGCGGACCCGTTCGCCGACTCGATCACGAAGATCGACGACAAGACATACGAGGTCCGCCGCGAGCTCGTGCGCGAGCTCGTCACCGGCGCCCAAAAACCCGGCAAGGTGCGCATGATGCCGATCGTTTCCAAAGACGGCGAAGTCGGTGGCGTGCGGGTCTATGGCGTGACCGCGGGCTCGCTGCCCGCCGCGCTCGGACTCAAGAGCGCCGACACGATCGACTCGATCAACGGCGAGCCGATCAAAAGTGCGCAGCAGCTCCTCGATCTCTACGCGAAGCTGGATCAGCTAACCGTGGTCGAGTTCGGCGGCAAGCGCGGTGGGAAGCCGCTGGCGATCGAGCTACGCCTTCGCTAGCGCCACTTGCCACGGGCATCGCGGGGCTTCTTCTCGGTTTCTGCGTAGGAATTGAGGGCGACTTAATTTGCCGCCGGTGGGCGCGGCGCGGATGATTCGGTGATGCCGAACGAGCCCACCGGTGCGCCCGATGGCGGCGGTGCGCACGGCGAGACTACGCGCGCGGCGAAGCGAAGCAAGAGCGGTGCACTCGCGGTCGGTGCGGGCATTTTTCTCTCGCGCATCGCCGGCCTCGTCCGCGAGCGCGTGATCTCGTTCTATTTGGGGCTATCGCCGGCGGCGGATGCATTCAACGCGGCGCTGCGCATCCCAAACGTCCTGCAGAACCTGCTCGGCGAAGGCGTGCTCAGCGCCTCGTTCATCCCCGTCTACGCGCGCCTACGCGCCGAGGGGCGCGAGGAGGACGCGCGGCGTGTCGCGCGGACCGTCGCGACGTTGCTCTTGCTCGTCGCGTCGCTCGTCTCGCTTGCCGGCGTGGTCGCGGCCGGGCCGCTCGTGAGCGTGCTCGCGCCCGGGTTCCCCGACGCGAAGCGCGAGCTAACGGTGACGATGGTGCAGATCCTGTTTCCGGGCATGACGCTGCTCGTGATGAGTGCGTGGTGCCTGGGCGTCCTCAACAGCCACAAGCGCTTCTTCCTCTCGTACGTCTCGCCGGTCTTGTGGAACACCGCGATCATCGCGACCGCGATCGTCGCCGGGCGTCACTACGCGGGAGCGACGGAGGACATCGCGATCTGGCTCGCATGGGGCGCGGTGATCGGCAGCGGCGCGCAGTTCCTCGTCCAGCTGCCCCTCGCACTGCGCCTCGTAGGGAGCGCCAAGCCCGCACTCGCCACGAAGGACGAGGGCGTGCGCGCGACGGTGAAGGCGTTCGGCACCGTGCTCGTCGGGCGCGGCTCGGTGCAGATCTCCGCGTACATCGACGGCGTACTCGCGAGCTTCCTCGGCATGGGCATGGTCGCCGCGATCGCGAAGGCGCAGGTGCTGTACATGCTGCCGGTATCTCTGTTCGGCATGGCGGTGTCCGCCGCCGAGCTGCCGGAGATGTCGTCCGCGATCGGCGGGGAGGATGTGCGCGCGAAGAAGCTGCACGAACGGCTCGCACCCGCGCTGCGCCGGGTGGTGTTCCTCGTCGTTCCGTCGGCGGTCGCGTTCGTCGCGATCGGCGGCGCGATCATCGCCCTGTTGTTCGAGACCGGCCGCTTCGACGCGGACGACACGCGCGCGGTGTGGATCATCCTCGGCGGCTACGCTCTCGGTGTCGTCGCCGGCACGCAGGGGCGGCTGCTCGCGTCCGCGTTCTACGCGCTCGGCGATCCAAAGCCACCGCTGCGCGCGGCGCTCGTGCGCGTCGCGCTCACCGCGATCCTCGGTTACGCGTTCACGCTGCCGCTGCGCGACGCGCTCGGCTACTCCGCGGTGTGGGGCGCGTTCGCGCTGACGGCGAGCTCGGCGCTCGGCGCATGGGTCGAGCTGGTCCTCCTCGAGCGCTGGTTGTCGAAGCGCATCGGCAAGGTCGCGATGCCGGCGACGCTGACGCTGGCGACGCTAGGGATCGCCGCGGTAGCGGGCGCAGCGGCGTTCGGCGCGCATCACGCGGCGACCGAGTGGATCGCGCTGCGCACCTGGCTCGCCGCGGTGATCGCGATCGGCGTGTACGGCGCGATCTACGTCGGCGGGTCGGCGATCGCAGGCATCGCCGAAGCGCGCGGGTTCGCGCGCCGCCTGCTTCGCAAGTAGCCATGATATCCACGCCATCGATGTCACGGTTCGTATTCGCTTCGCTCGTCGGGCTCGGCGTGATCTCCGCGTGTGGCGACGATCCCGACGAGACGTGTGCTCCGGAAGGGTTCGCGGACGGCGAGAGTGTCGTCGCTGGCGAGCCGCTGGGGCCGTTCGCACGCGCAGCGCTCGTCACGCCGGATCCGCGGCCGTTCGGCGGCGTCGCGTGGGCGCTCGTCCTCGACGAAGGTGACGGAGCGTGCGGGCAGCCCGGCCCGGGCCGGCGCGTGAGCGTCCTGTTCTGCGACACGCCGGCGCCGAGGCTGTACGAGATCAGCCTCCCGGCCGCGTTCCGGTGCCCGTCGGAGAAGGTCGCCGTCTTTCTCGAGGATGATCGCGGGATGGACCTCGGCGAGGCCACCGGCGGCGAGATCACCGTCGACTATGCCGGTGGGTGCGTCGCAGGCACGTATTCGCTGCGGTTCGGCACCGATCCGATCTCCGGATCGTTCGATGCCGTCGTCTGCCCCTCGGAGTGACCGCGCGCTACTTCGCGGCGCGCCAACGCGCGTACGTCTTCTTGCCCAGGCGTAGCTCGGTGTCCGAATCGATCACGACGACGCGGACCTGCTCGCCCTTCTCGAACGTGCCGTTGCTCGATGCCGTATCGAGGAGCAGCAAGCGATCCTCGACGCGCATCAGCAGCGCGTGCACGCGCGATAGCGACGTGTCGTCGGTCGCGATGTCCTTCGCGTCGCAGCGATCGTAGCGGCCGATCAACACGCCGTCCTTCAGCGCGGACTCGCCGATCGCGAGCGTGACGTTCTTCGTCGGGCAGTACAGCTCGAGGTACCCGGCGACGTCGCCCTGCACGAGCTTCATGCCGGTGTCGCGCACGCCGGACGTTCGCGTGATCGTCGAGGCGCCGACTCGCTCCTGCGGCATGCGCGGCAACGTTCCGCGCACCATGTCGGGCGGAATCTCGTCGAGATAGACACGGGCGGGTACCATCGACCACGCGTCCTCGCCCGACGCGGGCCAGTCCGTCGGGTCACCGAGCGGAAGCGCGAACAGCGTGTAGCCGCCGCAGCGAACGATCGCGGGCCCCTCCGCGACGAGCCCGCGGATGCGCTTGCCGTCCTCGCCCGTCATCGCTTCGGTCGTTCGGAGATCGAGGATCCGATACCGGATGTTCGTCGAGCCACGCGTCCAGTTCTCGACCGGCTCGAGGACGACCGCGAGCTGGCGCAGCGCGAGATCCTCGCGCGCCGTCAGGTACAGGTCGCAGTGATCGTGGCGCCCGACGATCGCGGCCACCGGGCGCTGCACGCGCGCCGTCAGACGAACGATGCCCGCGGGCCGGCAGGTGTCCTCGTCGACCGCGATGACCGCGAGGCCCGGCTCTTCGAACGCGCGGCACTGCTCGGCGAACTTCGCATACGCGCTCACGAACAGCGTCTTCGCGTCCGTCGACCCCTTCGCGATCCGCCGCGGGTGTCGCGGCGGAAACATCAGCGTCGCCGCGTTGACCGCGGGTACGTCGCGGCGCTGGCCATCCCACAGGCTCGCGTCGATCGTATGCCGCGGGCTAGCCACCGTCTTCCAACGCTATGGGAGCGCCCCGGCGGGCGCAAGGAAAACAGCCCCGCTCGTACCCGAGATCCGGCTGGTCCAGGGTGGACCATCTGCGTCACCACGGAGCAGGTTTGTAGTCCTTCAGGAACAGGCCCCACAGGTGGGTGCCGGTGTTCGCGCCGTCGAACATCGGGTCGACGATCCGGGCTGCACCGTCGACGATGTCGAGCGGCGGATGGAAGCCGTGGATCTTGGTCTTTCGCTCCGCGTGGTGCAGCGGATCCTCGTCGGTGACCCAGCCCGTGTCGACGCTGTTCATGTGGATGCCGTCGCGGACGTATTCGACGGCCGAGGTTCGCGTCATCATGTTGAGCGCCGCCTTGGCCATGTTCGTGTGCGGATGCTTGTCGGTCTTCCAGCGCCGGTAGAACTGTCCTTCCATCGCGCTCACGTTGACCACGTGCGCGTCGCGCGTCGGCACCCTTGCTAGGAGCGGACGCAGGCGCGCGTTGAGCACGAACGGCGCGACCGCATTGACGAGGTGCACCTCGAGCAGCTCGGCCGTCGGCACCTCGGCGAGCGTGAGCCGCCACGAGTTGGTGTCGCGCAGATCGACCTGCTGCAGATCCTGATCGAGCCGGCCCGTCGGGAACAGGTGCTCGCCGCGCTCGAGATCCTCCTCGAGGAGCGGCACCTGCGAGAGCACCGAGGACTTCCACAGACCGGTCGCCTGGATCTCGCGACCCGCGGCGCGCACGAGGGCTTCGCCGCCCGAGACGAGTGACTGGTGCCGCTCGAGCATGACCTTCTCCGCGGCGGGCAGCTTCGCGTACGCTTCGTTCTCCGGCGCGAGGACGTGATCGTACCAACCCGACGGACGGCGCACGGTCTGGCACGCGTTGTTGATCAAGCAGTCGAGCCGCGGCAGCGTGTGCACGAGGTGCTGGCACAAGAGCTCCAGGCTCGGTGTGTGGCGCAGATCGATGCCGTAGATGTGGAGCCTCTCCGTCCACTCGCTCGCGTCGACCTCGCGCGAGAACCGTCGCGCAGCGTCGCGCGGGAAGCGCGTAAGCACCACGACCTCCGCACCCGCGCGCAAGAGGAACATCGCGGCCTGGTAGCCGATCTTCACGCGCGCGCCGGTGACGAGCGCGACGCGACCGCGCAGGTCCGCCGTCTGGTTTCGCTTCTCCCAGTTGAGCTCCGCGCACGGGGGGCACATCTGATCGTAGAAGTGATGCAGCTCGTGAAACTCGGTCTTGCAGACGTAACACATGCGTGCCGTCTGCACGCGCGCCGCATCGTTCGCCGCATCGGTCGCCGCATCGTTCGCCGCATCGGTCGCCGCGTCGGTCGCGAGTTCCTCGCGTGCGGCCTCGGCGGCCCACGCGTCGGTCGCGGGTTCCTCACGTGCGGCCTCGGCGGCCGCCCACGCGTCGACGACTTCCCCGTCACTCGCTTCATCTCGCACCGGTGCATCGAGCTGCATCTCGCGCGGCTTGGGGAGCGGCGTGCGAAACACCGGTTCCTTGCGCAGCAGGCGAATGCCCGTCTGATCGAGCACCGCGCGATCGGCCTCCCGCTTCGCCGCCACGCGCTGCCGCGCGAGCACCTTGCCGAGCTGCTTGCGGCTGTACCGATCCGGCCGGGAGAGCTGCCCGCCGGCGCTGACGAGGCGGATCCGCACCTCCTCCGGCAGCTCCGCGAGCCGACGCAGGTCCTCGCCGAGGTACTCGAGGACCGCGATCGCGCTGGCGATCGCGGCTTCGTCGGGCGAGGACCCACCGGCAGGCTTGTGTTCGGACACGACGGCGGACTATGTACAGCCGGAAATGATCATCGCCAAGCGCCTAAAAGGGAAAGCCATCTCGGCCTGGCTCGGTGCGCCGGGCGATGCCATTCGCCGGGCCGTCACGACCGTGAAGTCCGCGGTGACGAGCAAGCCAAAGCGCCTCGACGTCTACTTCGATATCAGCGACCCGTGGAGCTACCTTGCCGCGCAGGCGGCGGCGCGGCTCGTCGAGGCGTATCCCGTCGAGCTGTCGTTCACGACGATCACGCCACCCGCGACCGACGTGAACCCGCAACCCGCGCTGCGCACGCAATACTCGCTCAAGGACGCGACGGAGCTCGCGGCCTATTACGACCTCGACTTCCCCGGCAAGCGCGAGGCCGACGGGGGCATGGTGCGCGACATCGGCGCGGTGCTGATCCGCCCGCGTCCGGCGCGCGAGCAACTCGCCTGTGCGCTCGACCTCGCGGCCACGCTGTGGGCGAACGACAAGAAGAAGCTCATCACGTTGATGGGTCAGTACGGCTCCGAGTCGCACGGCTCGGTGCTGCCGGTGCTGAACACCGCGTACGGCGAGCTACGCAAGGCGGGCCACTACCAAGGGGCGATGATCCATTTCGACGGCACGTGGTACTGGGGCATCGATCGCCTGCCCTACCTCGAGGCCGCGCTCGCGCAGGCGTTCGGGACCGATGTCGCGAACGTCGTCACCATCCGCCCCGAGAGCGATCGCGGCGCGAAGCTGCTCGCCGAGAAGACGGAGAAGAACAAGGACAAGCCGCTCGCCTGCGAGATGTGGTTCTCGTTCCGCTCGCCCTATAGCTACATCGCGCTCGCGCAGATCGAGGATCTCCTGGCGCCGCATGGCATCCCGCTCGTGCTCAGGCAGATCTATCCGATGGTCGCGCGCGGCGCGCCGCTCCCGAACGTCAAGCGCATGTACATCGCGCACGACGCGAAGCGCGAAGCCGATCGTCTGAACATCCCGTTCGGCGAGATCTGCGATCCGCTCGGGTCGGGCGTCGACAACTGCCTCGCGATCCAGCACTGGGCGAACGGCCGCGGCGCCGGCCTCGCGTTCGCGCGCTCCGCGATGCGCGGCATCTGGTCGGAGGCCCGCGACGTCTCCGAATACGTGGACCTGAAGTTTCTCGTCGAGCGCGCCGGCCTTCCATGGGAAGAAGCCAAGGCCTCGCTTCAGGATGCGGCCGGACCCAAGGCGGCGCAGGACAACGCCGCAGATCTCAACGGCATCGGGCTCTGGGGCGTGCCATCGTTCCGCATCGGCGACTTCGTCACGTGGGGGCAGGATCGCCTGCCGCTGCTCGCGGATCGCCTGCGGCGGCACAGACTTGCGACTACCTGACCCGCATGAACGTCCGGAACGGGGCAATGCAGCCGTATACTCAGGTGGCTACGGGAGGACCGATGACTGATCAAGAAACTGGCAAGCTCGACGAAACGCGCGGCCCTCCAAGCGGTATGGAGAGTAGCGATCGCACCCCGTCCGACCAGGGTCTGACGACGCTCGGTCTCCTCATGCAGCTCGGCGGCACGATCTTCGCCGCGTACGGCGCGCTGATGCTGCTGTTCTTCGTGTTCCTCCCGCTCGGACGTCCGGGCGACAAGGGACTCTTGCTCCTCGCGATCGCGCTGTGCGTGGTGCGATCTGCGTTCCATCGCGTCGCGGGCACGGAGCTGCTCTACGGACGCAAGACGTTCGACGGGACGGGCAGTCCGCTCACCGGTCTCAAGCGCTACATCATCATCGGCGTCGCCCAGTCCGTGCTGGTCGCCGCGCTGCTGCACCTGAAGTTCGATGTCGCCGGCAAGGCCGCGTTCGGCCTCGCTCTCGGCCTCGCGTCGTGGCCCATCTTGCTCGCGATCCTGTTTCTTTCGGTGCCGCGCTTCAAGAAGTTCCAGCACGAGATCCCAGTTCCCGAGGACAAGGGCTTCGAAGGCGTCTCGATCGTCATGACGGTTCTCGGCCTCTGCGGCGCACTCGGAACGGGTGCGATCCTCTTCCTCATGCTGAAGTCCGGCGGCGCGATCATGTCGCAAGGCCCGGGCGTGCTCTTGCTCGTCGCCCTCGGGATGCTGTTCGTCCGCTCGATCTTCCACGTCCAAGCGGGTCTTAGCGGTCTGCGCGAGACGAGCCTCGAGAACAGCGTGCAGAAGGCAAACCGCTACGCGAACTTTGGCGTCATCTCGTCGTTCTGCGCGTCGGGCGCGATCCTCGTCGTCTCGATGATGGGCGCGATGAACATCGTCGTCGTCGCGATGGTCGCTGGCGTGTGCTGGCTGCTGATGGCCTGGCCGCTGCTCATCCGTCGTTTCTTCGGCGAGCGTCAGTTCGCGGATCTCCTGTCGGGCGAAGGTCCCGGTTCGCACCGCCGCTCGCCCGACGCGGGCCTGACGGGCCTTGGCTGGCTCTTGCTCGGCCACGCGTTCCTGTCGGCGTCGCTGTTGATCCCCCAGCTGATCGGCGGCCCCGAGGTGATGGGCATGGACGCACTGAAGATGGCGTCGTTCATGGGGCCGATGGCGACGAAGTCGCTGTGGTTCAACGCCGGCATGGTCGCGTTCCAAGCGTGGGCCGGCTACGAGCTGATCCGCATGAGCGGGCCGTCGCGCATCATCGCGATGGCCTATGCGGTGGTCGTCGGCGCGTTGACCGTGTGGATCATGTATCCGATGCTGAAGGAGCTCACCAACGTTGGTCGTCACTTCGCGCCGGAAGCCGTCACGATGTTCATCCCGCTCGCCATCAACCTCGTCATTCCCGTCGCCACACTCCTGCTCGTGACGCGAAAGATCACGCCGGTCGCGACCGCGCGCTTCGTCGCCAAACCTCCCGGTGACACACCTGCATGAGTAGGCACGTCGTCGCCGCGCTCGTCGCTGTGGTCGGGGCCCTCGGGCTGGCTGGCTGTCAGGACAACGTAGCGACGCCGTTTCCGCCCGGGCTCGAGCCGCTCGAGGACAATCGTGTCCCGGACGCGACGGGCGCTCCGAAGGAAGAGCTGCGCTCCGTCCAGGGCCGCAGTGGCGACACGGATCAGGCCCACGGTCGCGGGTACGTGTTCGTCGATCCCGCGACGTTGTGGGCGCTGACGAAAGATCCCGAGGCGATGGTCGCGCGCTGTCGGACGAACTCGCAGACGGTGACGCTCGGCGGCGATCCGATGTACGAGCTCGACTTTGTCGTCCACTACGTGGTCAACGAGATCGTCACCGTCGAGTGGGATGATCAATGGCGCTACGGCGTCATCGAGGGCACGACGGATCTCCCCGTGCTCGGCATGATCCGGCACCAGAAGATCGAAGGCAGCGACTTCATCAGCATCTCTGAGGGTACGATCCAGGTGCTCGCGACCGACGATCCGGACATCTCGGAGCTTGCGTTCGTCGAGCACCTCGACGCCATTAGCGGCAATGCCGACGACCTGTTGGAAGGTATGGAGGACAACTACGCGCGACTCGTTGCACTCGCGCATGACTTGCCACGCCCGAGCTGTCCCTAGACGCGATACCATCGGCTCGTGAGCAGTCGTCCGCCGGCGGTCGATGTGTTCGGGCC
Source organism: Kofleriaceae bacterium (assembly GCA_046160585.1). GTDB lineage: Bacteria > Myxococcota_A > Polyangia > Haliangiales > Haliangiaceae > JABFXX01. Next base: position 113,659 of record JBJXGN010000091.1, on the reverse strand, counting down.
GTACCGCGTGTACGAAGAGCTCGGCAAGGGCGGCATGGCCACAGTCCATCGCGCCGAGAAGAGCGGCATCGAGGGCTTTCAGAAGGTCGTCGCCCTGAAGCGCATGTTGCCGCACGTCGCGGCGAACCAGGACATGGTCGCCGCCTTCGTGCGCGAGGCGCGGCTCGCGAGCTTCTTGCGGCACGGCAACGTCGCGCAGACCTACGAGCTCGGGAAGGTCGGCGACGTCTACTTCATCGCGATGGAGCTCGTCGCCGGCCGCAACCTGCGCGAGGTTCTGCGGCGGCTCGCGCAGAACCGCAGCTCGATGCCGGTGCCGATCGCGATGAACATCGTGAACCAGATCTGCGATGCGCTCGACTACGCGCACAATCTCTGCGATCACGACGGCCAGCGGCTCGGCATCATCCACCGCGATGTTTCGCCCGCGAACATCATCGTGTCCGACGAGGGCATCGTGAAGCTGATCGACTTCGGCATCGCGAAGGCGTCCGCGCAGGGCATGCAGACGATGTCCGGAACCATCAAAGGCAAGTTCGGCTATATGGCGCCGGAGTACCTCGCCGGTCGTATCGACGCGCGCGCGGACCTGTTCGCCGTCGGCGTGATCGCGCACGAGCTCCTCACGAATCGCCCGTTGTTCTCGACGGGCGACGACATGCAGACACTGCTGCGCGTGCGCGAGATGCAGATCGAGCCCCCGTCGCGCACGAACCGCCTCGTGCCACACGAGATCGACGACATCATCATGACGGCGCTCGAGCGCGATCCGGACAAGCGGTGGCAACACGCGACGGCGCTGCGCAACGCGATGACCACGGTGACGCGGCGCCTCGGATTGCACGTCGAGTCGACGCGCGTCGTCCAATGGCTCGAGAAGTTCGACTTCGACCTGTCGGCGGAGCCGCTGGCGCGCACGAAGAGCCGCGCGTACATCGACGAGTTCGAGGTCGGCGGCGATTCGATGGTGATCTCGGTCGAGGAAGCGCCCCCGCCGAACTACGACGCGGTGACGAACAACGCACTCGCGAGCGCCGTGGGTGCTCTTCCGACGACGATTCCGCCGCCGCAGGCGCCGCCGGGAATGTACGGGCTACAGGCGCCGCCGGGAATGCCCAGCGGATCGCAGCCGCCCGCCGAGCTGTCGACGGGCAGCCGTAACCGCGCGGAGTACCAGGCCGCGCTCGCACAATACGAGCAGCGCCAACGCCTGCCGTCGGCGAGCGACTTCGATGTTCCGACGATGCCGCGCGCGCAGCCTAGCGACCCTTCCATCCCCCGCACCGTGACACCACCGGGCGCGCCTGCGATCCCGCGCACGGTGACACCGTCTGCCGTGGCGTCGATGGCGCAGCAGGGCCGCTCGAGTGGTCCGGCGCGCACGCTGATCGGTGTCAGTGGCCAGATCCCGATCCCGACAATGCCGGGCAGCGGCCAGATCCCGATCCAACGGATGGGAAGCGGACCGATCAGTGCGCAGGCCACTCCCCCTGTCAGCGCCCAGGTGAGTGCCCAAGTGAGTGCGCAAACGAGTGCACAGATGCCTGCGGCCGTGCGCTCGTCGGCGGACATGGCGGCGACTCGCTCGGCGGAGCTGGCCGCACCAATCCCCTCGACCAAGGCGCCCGGAGCCGGTCGCGGGATCGCGGTCATGTTATTGGTGCTGCTGCTGATCGGCGGTGGGACCGCCGCTGCATATTTCCTCCTATGAAGCGCCGCATCGCTCTGATCTCGACCGGAGGCACGATCGAGAAGACGTACGACGAGCTGTCGGGCGTGCTCGCGAATCAGGTGTCCGTGCTCGATGTGATGCTCGCGTCGCTCGAGCTACGCGGTGTCGAGGTCCAGCGCGTGTCGCTCATGAACAAGGACAGCCTCGACATGACGCCGGACGATCACACGCTGATCGCCGAGATCGCCGGGCGCATGGCGCGCGAGTGCGCCGGGGTCGTCGTGGTGCACGGGACCGATCGCCTTGCGGTGTCGGGCGATCGAGTCGTCGAGCTCGTCGGCACGCCCGCGACGCCGATCGTGTTCACGGGTGCGATGCGTCCCTACGAGCTCCGCTCCACCGACGCGCTCCAGAACCTCACGGAGGCGCTGCTCGCCGTGCAGCTGCTCCCACCGGGCGTCTACGTCTCGATGCACAACCACGTTCTGCAGTTCCCAGGCGTCACGAAGGACAAGGGCCTCGGCACGTTCGTGAAAGCAGGGCCGTGAGTCAACGAACAGCCCCCGGCGTCGACATCGCTCCGCTCTTGCCCGCGCTGCTCGACGCGCTGCTGACGACGAACACCGCCGTGATCTTCCTCAGTGACCGTGACGGCGTGATCGAGCGCTGGTACACGAACCGCGCCGCTGCCTCGATGCTTGGCTACACGCTCGACGAGATCTGGGCGATCTCGCCGATCGACACGGTGATCGTCGAGCAGCACACGCTCGTCAAGACGCTGTCGACCGCGTTCCGCTCCGGGAAGGCCGTGCCCGCGGCGATCGAGCTCACCGCCATCCACAAGAACGGGCACCACGTCCCGATCGAGTGCACGATGAGCCGACTCTCGCTGGGTGAGTCAGACGCGTACGCGATCATCATGCGCGACGTCGGCGCGGCGCAGGATAGCCAGCTGTCGTTGCTCGAGGCGGATCGCATCAGCCTGGTCGGCGCGCTCGCGGCGGGGTTCGCGCACGAGATCAACAACCCGCTCACCTCCGTGCTGCTCAACCTGCGGTCGTTGCGCAAGCAGCTCGCGCAGATGCCCGAGCCCGCGCAGCGCCAGGCGATGCGCTGCCTCGACGACGTCACCGCCGGCGCCGAGCGCATCGCGTCCAACGTGCGCGCACTCCAGACGCTCGCGACACGCAGCGCGACGCAGACGATCGACCTCGCCGCCGTCGTCGCCTCCGCCTTGCGCCTCGCCCTGCCCACGCTCGAGCCGCGCGCTAACGTGATCCGCCAGATCTTTCCTGTACGGCCGGTGACTGGCGAGGAGTCGCGCATCGGTCAGGCGGTGCTCGCGATGATGCTGTTCTCGAGCTCTGGCTTCGACGGCGAGCTCGGCGTCACGAGCAACCGCATCGTCGTCGCCGTCGAGGAGCGCGACGCTGATATTGTCGTCGAGGTCAGCGACAACGGCCGCGACCTCACCGCCGAGGAAGTGCGCGGTGCGTTCGATCCGTTCTTCCGCTCGAGCGCGCGCGGCGCCGGTGTCGGCGTCGGCCTCGGAGTCGCGCGCTCGGTCGCGACCACGCTCGGCGGCGAGGTGACGCTCGCCCCGCGGCCGGGCGGCGGCGCCGTGATCACGATGCGCCTGCCCGCCGCCTAGGTCACTTCATGACGAGCAGGATCGCGTTCGCCGTTGCCACCGGCTTCGCACGATCCTCTTGCCACGCCTCGATGCGGACGTTCGTCACGCGCCTTCCCTGCCGCGTGATCAAGCCGCGCGCATGCGTGTCGATGGCCGCGGCCGAGCGGAGGTAGTCGACGGTGAACGTGATCGTCTTGGGCAGCACGATCGATTCGGCGCGCCACAGCACTTCGAAGATCGCGGCGGACTCGAGCAACGCGCCGAGCGTGCCGCCATGCAGCGCCGGTAGCGCGGGATTGCCGATGAGGTGCGGGCCAAACGTCATCGTCGTGACGAGCTCGTCGACGTTCGTCGAGCTCGCGGTCGAGCCTCCCGGGACGAGCTCGGCCTTGAGCCCGAGGAACTTCGCGTAGGGGATCGCCTCTACGAGCCCCTGATAGTCGCCGGCTTCCTTCGCGGCGGTGAGGCGCTCGACGAGGTTCACTTCGCATTCCCCGGGTTCGTCGACAACATGAACGTGCCGACCGCGTGCGCGATGGGATCCTCGGGATCCTCGTGGTAGGCGACGGCGCGCGTGAACGCGACATTGCGCGTGGTCTTGTAGCAGGTCGCGCGCGCGCGGACCGTCTGACCGACCTCCGCGGGGCGCAGGTAGTCGATGCGCAGATCCAGCGTCGCGATCGGGGCCATCTCGGTGATCGTCGCGAACACGGCGGCGCCCGAGGCACCGTCGAGCAGGGCGGTGATCACGCCGCCGTGGAGGACACCTGTATCCGGGTTCCCGACAAACCTCGTGTCGTATGGCAGCTCGAACAGCGCCTGCGTCGGGACGATCTCGAGGACGCGAATGCCGAGCGCGTGGTTGTGCGGCACCGCGGCGGAGAAGCGCCGGACCAGATCGACTTGAAGACGCGAGCGCTCCTCCATGTCCCGACGGTAGCAAATGGCGCTATGGTGGGTGCCATGTCGGCCGCGCCGATTCGCGTCCGGATCGTCGCGGAGCACCGCGGGGCCTATCGCGCCATCGACGATGAAGGGCGTACGGCGTGGGTCGAGCTCACCGGGAAGCTGTTTCACACGGCTCATGACAAGCGCGAGCTGCCCACGGTGGGCGACTGGGTGAACGTGGATCGGTGGGACGACGCCGTGGCGGAGAACGGCGCCGGAGTCGTGCGCGAGATCGAACCGCGCCGGTCGTTCCTCGTGCGCAAGGCGGCGGGCGAAGCGACGGTGCCGCAGCCGATCGCCGCGAACATCGACGTCGGCTTCGTGCTCACCTCCGCGAACTCGGATCTCTCACCCGCGCGCCTCGATCGCTACATCGGCCTTCTGCGCGACGGTGGGATCCAGCCGGTGCTCGTGCTGTCGAAGATCGACCTTGTCGACGATCCCGTCGCGACGATCGAACGGCTATCCACACTCGCCGACGTGCCGGTGCTCGCAGTCTCGGCGCGGACTCAGGACGGGCTCGAGCCGCTGCGTACGTACGGAGGCCCCGGCAAGACGTGCGTGCTTCTGGGGAGCTCGGGCGTCGGGAAGTCCACGCTGCTCAACGCGCTGATCGGTACACGCCAGGAGGTGCGCGAGATCCGCGCGGACGATCGCGGCAAGCACACCACGACGCATCGCGAGCTGTTCGTCGCCGCCGACGGCGGCAGCTGGGTCGACACACCCGGCATGCGCGAGCTCGCGCAGTGGGTCGACGACGATGCCGACGAGCAGGCGTTCGACGACATCACCGAGCTCGCGGAGAAGTGCCGCTTCCGCGACTGCAAGCACGAGCGCGAACCCGGCTGCGCGGTGCGCGATGCCGTGACATCCGACCGACTCGCGAGCTTCCACAAGCTGGCGAGCGAACGGGTCACCGCGGCGGAGCGACAGGTGAAGGCCGAGAAGCTCGCCGCGCATCGCAAGGCGCGCCAGCGCAGCCCTAAGCCGAGCGACGACTAGGGACTGGGCGGCGGGATCGAGGGATCCACGCACGTCGCTTGTGCATTCAGCGAGATCGACGTGCGTTGACATGTGACCACGGACGGGGAGCACGTGGTGACGAGCTCGAGCTCGAATGCGACGGGGGTGACGATGTGGTTTCCTGTCGACGCGATGCGATCGAGGAGCCCGCCGAAGCGGGCGTTGCGGTCGATCTGGCCGCCCGGAACGAGGCTCGGCTGAACGAGCGTCTTGCACGCGGTGGGCACCGCCGAGAACATTAGCCGTACGCCGTCCGCGTCCGTCGTGGTGGACCACGTGGGGTTGTTGGTGCCGGACACGCGATATCGCGGAGGGGCGTTCGGACACGAGAGCTGCGGGTTGATGCTCGGCACCTCGATCACGTTCGGACATGGGACGAGCGTGTCGTCCTGGGTACGGATCACCTCGACCGTGCATTGGTGCACGTCGGTCATGTCCTCCCACGTCTTGAGCGCGCACTCGAGGTCGTTGCACCGCGTACACGTGCTGTCGGCGACGCAGTAGCGCGGCTCGGTGGTGCACGTGTCGCGACCCAGCGCGCTGCCGTCGACGCACGCGCTCGTGCCGAGAGAGCACGCGCGGATCGGGGGCAAGCCGGCCTCGATCGGGACTTGCACTTCGGTGATGCAGTTGACCTCGGAGCGCATGATCGGGTGAGCACGATAGAACAGGTCGTCGCACTCGAGCGGCTCGCCGTCTTGGTAGCCGTCGCAGTCCCTGTCCTTCTTCGATCCGACGACGTAGGCAATCTCGTGGTCGCCGAGCTCGGGGCTTACGGCGTGGACGCACGTCTGCATCCCGTCCTCGGCGCCCCACACCAGGACCTGCGGGCCGGTCGTTGTCGGTGTCGCTGTAACGGCGGGCGCGAGCGCGAGCGGCCACACGACGACGTGTTCACTCGGCATCGGGATCTCGAACGCCGCCGCCTGCGAGGTCGCAACGCCCTGCGCGTCGAACCCGACGGCGATCGCGGTCAGCATTTCGACGCCCTCGGCCGTGTAGACAAACGAATACGAGGTTGCCCCGTTCGTGCGCACGCTGTCGACGACGCCGTCGACGTCTTGCTCGTAGACCCTGCCCTGGCGCGCCGGGCTCTGCGGCTCGAAGCCCTTCGGTGACAGTGCGAGGTCGTCGCCCTGCCCGATCCCCAGGTAGAGCCTCACCTCGGCGATGTCCGGATCTGCGGAGGTGTCGACGACGAACTTCACGGCGGCGGTCTCGCCACAGGCGGCGAGCGCGAGCACCCAGACAGCGATTCCCCAGCGCACAGCTCAGCGTACCACCACCGTGCTATAGAGCGCCGCCGTGATCGCGTTCAGCTCCGTCAGCAAGCAGTACGGCGGACAGATCCTGTTCGTCGAGGCGTCGTTTCAGATCAACCCCGGCGAAAAGGTCGGCCTCGTCGGCCCTAACGGCGCGGGCAAGAGCACGATCTTCCGGATGATCTCCGGCGAGGAACAGCCCGACGACGGAGCGATCGAGCGTCCCAAGAAGCTCACCTTCGGCTACTTCCGCCAGGACGTGGGCGAGCTCGCCGGCCGCAGCATCCTCGCGGAGACGTGCGCCGGTGCGGGGGAGGTCGCGCAGCTGGGCGAGGAGCTCGCGGAGCTGACCGCCAAGCTCGAGAACCCCAGCGACGATCTCGACGACGTCGTCGCGCGCTTCGGCGAGGTGCAGGCGCGCTACCAGGACCTCGGCGGCTACGAGCTGGAGGCCCGCGCGCAATCGATCCTGCACGGCCTCGGCTTCCACGACGACCAGCTGCAGAACGACGTGGGCACGCTCTCGGGCGGCTGGAAGATGCGCGTCGCGCTCGCGCAGATCCTGCTCGCGCGTCCAGACCTCCTGCTCCTCGACGAGCCGACGAACTACCTCGACCTCGAGTCGATCCTGTGGCTCGAGGGCTTCTTGCGCGACTACGCAGGCACCGTGGTGATGACGTGCCACGACCGCGAGATCATGAACCGCATCGCCGCCAAGATCATCGAGATCGACGGCGGCGCGCTGAGAACGTACACGGGCAACTACGACTTTTACGAGCGCATGCGCGTGATCGAGACCGAGCGCCGCGAGGCGGAATACGCGCGGCAGCAGGCGCGCCTGGCCAAGGAGAGCCGGTTCATCGAGCGCTTCAAGACCCACGTCGCGAAGGCGGCGCAGGTGCAGTCGCGCATCAAGAAGCTCGAGAAGGTCGAGAAGGTCGAGGAGCCCAAGCGCATCATCGAGAAGACGTACGAGTTCCGCACGCCGTCGCGCTCGGGCGATGACGTCGTCCGCATCGCGAACATCTCGAAGCGCTACGGCGAGCGCGTCGTTCACGACAAGCTGACGCTGACGATCGCGCGCAAGGAGCGCTGGGCGATCATGGGCGAAAACGGCGCGGGCAAGTCCACGCTGCTGAAGATGATCGCCGGCGCGGTCACGCCCGACGCGGGCGCCGCGACGATCGGCGCGAGCGTGCAGCTTGGCTACTACGCGCAGCACGTCATGGACGCCCTCACCGCGGACCACACCGTGCTCGACGAGCTGCAGGACCACGCACCGTCGGCGAACCAGGGCACGCTGCGCAGCCTCGCCGGGGCGTTCGGCTTCCACGACGACGACGTGTTCAAGCCGGTGCGCGTGCTGTCCGGTGGCGAGAAGGCGCGCGTCGCGCTCGCGAAGCTGATGTACGACGCGCCGAACCTGCTCGTCCTCGACGAGCCGACGAACCACCTCGACATCGTGACGAAGCGTGCGCTCGTGAAGGCGCTCGCCGATTACGAGGGCACGCTGATGTTCGTGTCCCACGATCGCCAGTTCCTACGCGCCCTCGCGAACCGCGTGCTCGAGCTGACGAGCGCAGGCCCCCGCGTCTACGGTGGAACGTACGAGGAGTACGTCTCGTCGACAGGACGCGAGGCGCCCGGCATGCGAACATAGGAGCGATGCGGTTCGGGTGGCTCGACGAGCGCAACCGGCATCGACGGTGACCAGCAAAGCGTAGGTGCCGTGCACTGGGTGTGGCAGCCAAGACGAGACCGCTGCCTCGTGTCCGGGTGACTGCTAGCACAACCTACGAGAAGGACTTGCAGTTGCGGGCACCAGGACTCATCTTCGTATTCACAACGAAATGAACATCCACAACGTCGGGGGTACGCCGGGTGGAACGAAGACGTTCTTCCTCGGCATCATCATGCTCGTCGTCGGCGGGTACTTGCTGTTCAACCACGTCTCCGTCGGCGGCGGGTACTGGAACTGGGGCATCTTCGGCCAGAGTGCCGGCACGAGCTTCGGAATCACGCTGATCCCGCTGTTATTCGGAATTGGCATCTTGTTCGCCAACGGTTCGTCGATCGTCGGCCGCGTGCTGACAGCGGGCGGCTTCCTGATGATCGTCGTCGGCATCATCGCGAACCTCGATCTCCACTTCCGTCGCACGTCGCTGTTCAATACGCTTGTCATGCTCGTGTTGATCGTCGGAGGAATCGGACTCGTGGCGCGATCGGTGATGCCGATGGAGCGCAAGTCCACGCCGGGCGAACGCGAAGGCAAGGAAATGCGTGACTAATACGGGGAAGGGTTCGCTCGGTGTCCCGCTGACTGCCACGCGGCTCTCGCAATGGGATGTCGAGAGCAAGCCGGGCACGGACCTCCAACCGGGCACGCGCATCAAGCAGTACGAGCTGATCCGCGAGCTCGGGCGCGGCGGAATGGGCGTTGTCTACGTCGCGCGCGATCTCGTACTCGGTCGCCGCGTCGCGATGAAGTTCTTGCGCAACGTCGATCGCGAGATCATCGACCGCTTCCTCGTCGAGGCGCGTTCGACCGCGCAGGCGAACCACGACAACATCGTCATCATCTACGAAGTCGACGAGTGGCAGAACATGCCGTACATGGTCCTCGAGTACATCGAGGGCAAGACGCTCCGCGACTTCATGGGGCCGTTCGGTGAGGGCGAGCCGATTCCGTCGTCGCGCGTCGTCGAGCTGATGCTGCCCGTCGCGCGCGGACTCGCGCGGGCGCACGAGCTCGGCATCGTGCACCGCGATCTCAAGCCCGAGAACATCATGGTGACGACGGCGGGCCAGGTGAAAGTGCTCGACTTCGGCATCGCGAAAGCACTCGACGCTGCGGCCGACGGCAAGTCGACGAACACCAACCTCGCGGCGGTCGCGCGGAACCTGACGACGTTGACCAACGAAGGCGCGCTCGTCGGAACCCTGCCGTACATGTCACCCGAACAGCTGGGTCAGAGCACCGTCGACCATCGCTCGGACCTGTTCGCGCTCGGCATGATGATGTTCGAGATGCTCGCGGGCCACCACCCGGTAGAGCCGCTGGCGAGCGACACGCTCGTGCAGAACCTCATCTCACCAGAGCCGATGCGCTCGCTGCGCACGGCGGTATCGGATCTTCCGGACGGGATGATCGAGACCGTCGACTTCCTGCTGCGCAAGCGCAAGGACGAGCGTCTCGGGAGCGCCGCCGAGCTCGCGCAGCGACTCGAGGAGCTGCTGCCGGGTCGTCACGGGCGAACGCTCGCCGAGGGCGAGAGCCCGTATCCCGGTCTCACGGCGTTCCAGGAGGCGGACGCGGATCGCTTCTTCGGACGCACGCGCGACGTCGCGCGCATGGTGTCGCGCGTGCGCGAGCTGCCGCTCACCGGCATCGTCGGCCCGTCCGGCGTCGGCAAGTCGTCGTTCGTGCGCGCCGGTGTCGGCCCGGCGCTCAAAGGGTCCGGCGAGCGTTGGGAGGTCGTAACGATCCGCCCGGGCAAGTACCCGCTGTCGTCGCTCGCGTCGGTTCTCGAGCGCACGACGGTGCGCACCGGCGTGTCGAACGTCAGCGACGACGAGCACGGCAAGATGATCTACCGCCTCCGTCGCGAGCCGGGGCTCCTCGGTGCAACGCTGCGCGCGCGCGCGGCCAAGAACAGCAACCACATCCTGTTGTTCGTCGATCAGTTCGAGGAGCTCTACACGCTCGTCGGTGATGCGGAGGAGCGCAACGCATTCACGGGCGCCCTCGCCGCCGTGGCCGACGACGCCGCGGCGCCGCTGCGCGTGGTCGTCTCGATGCGCTCGGACTTCCTGGATCGCGTCAGTGAAGATCCGCGATTCATGGAGGAGCTGTCGCGCGGGCTCGTGTTCCTGAGCGCTCCGGATCGCGAAGGCCTGCGTGAAGCGCTCGAGCTGCCGGTCGAGATGGTCGGCTATAGGTACGAGAGCCCGTCGATGGTCGACGACATGCTCGAGGCGCTCGCGGGAACGCCGGGTGCGCTGCCGCTCCTGCAGTTCGCCGCGGCGAAGCTGTGGGACGCGCGCGATCGCCAGCAGCGGCTCCTGACGCTGTCGAGCTACGAGGCGATCGGCGGCATCAGCGGCGCGCTCGCGACGCACGCGGATGAAGTCGTCCGCAACATGAGCAGCGCCGCGCAGAAGCTGACGCAGCAAGTGTTCCGCCAGCTCGTCACGCCGGAGCGTACGCGCGCGATCGTCGAGCTCGCTGACCTGTTCAACCTCACGGGCGAGCGCGACGAGATCCAGCGCGTGATCGATCAGCTCGTCGCGGCGCGCCTGCTTGTCGTGCAGACGCGCGCGGATGCGGGCGGCGGTTCGGTCGAGATCGTTCACGAGTCGCTGATCGATCGCTGGCCCGCGCTGCGGCGCTGGCTCGACGAGGGCCAGGAGGACGCTTCGTTCGTGGCGCAGCTCGCCGCCACCGCGAAGCAGTGGGCCACCCGCGGAAAACCGGCGGGCCTCCTGTGGCGAGGCGACGCCGCCGAGGAAGCGCGGCGCTGGTACATGCTCAAGAAGCGCGAGCTCGGTCCGCGCGAGGAGGCGTTCATCGACGCGGTGCTCGCGCTCGGCCGTCGCGGCAAGCGGATGCGCCGCGTCGTGCTGATCGCGGCGTTCGTGGTCCTCGGCGGAATCGCCGCCGGCGCGAGCGTGATGCTCCTGTCCGTACGGCAGGCGCGCGAGGAAGCCGACCGCAATGCAGAGAAGGCGCAACAAAGCGAGGCGAAGGTGAAGCAGCAGCTCGCCGACGTGCAGGCGGCGAAGGAGGCGATGGAGAAGGCGAACGCCGAACGCGAGAAGGCGACGCAGCTCGCGACGAGCACCGGCGCGGCACTCGCGATGAGCAAGGAAGAGCTCGCGGCGAAGAACGCGGAGCTCGAGAAGACGCTCGAGGAGGCGAAGGACGCTCGCACGAAGGCGGAGTCCGCGACGCGCGATGCCGTAGCGGCGCAGAAGGCAGCACAGGCCGCTGCCGCCGAGGCGCAAAAGGCCAAGGCCGAGCTCCAGGTGAAGCTGGATGCGGAGAAGCTGCGCGTGAAGCAGCTGCAAGAGGAGACGAAGAAGCTCTCCACCAAGCTCAAGGAGTGAGCTCGTGCGTGATCAGGGGATCGACGCCGCGGATCGAATGATCAGAAGCGACCGCTGAACGAAAGCGTCGCACCGCCCGGCATCGGACTCACCGTCGGCGTGATCCGCTCGACGGAGCTCGGGTACACCGTGCGTCCGCGGTTCAGGTAGAGCATCACGGCGCCCGTCGCGATCGTCGCGCCGCCCGCGATCATGATGCCGACCGCCCAGGCGCTCTTGTTCTCCGCGGAGCCCTTGAGCGCTGCGTCCTCGGGATCGAGATCGTCGGGCCCACACGCCATCGTCGCGCAGCTCTGCGCGACCGCGCGATCGTAGCTGTCCATCTCCTGCGCGGCCGCGAGGTTGAGCAAGCCGCCGATGCCCGTGATCGCGAAGCCACCGGCGAACACGACCCACGGCACCCAGCTCGGCCAGGGGTGCTCGATGCGCGCCGCTTTCTCGACGGGATCGAGAGAAAGCGTGACCTTCTGCTCCTTGCCGCCGATCACGACGACCTCGATGCTCCGCGTGAGGAAGCCTTCCTTGCTGCCGACGAGTTGATGCGCCCCTGGCGTCACGCGACGCAGCTCCTCGGCCGGACACGTCGCGAGCGGCTGGCCGTCGAGCGTCATCTTCACGCCGGACTGCTTGCACGTCACCTGCACCGACGCGATCTGGTTTGCGAGCAGCTTCTCGTATGCGAGCGCCTCGGTGTAGACGGCCTCCTCGAGAGGCGCGGCGCCGTACTTCAGCGCGAGCTTCAGGTTGTCGGACGCATCGACGGCGCGATCGAGCTGGATCAAACAACGAACGATGTTGAAGCGGATCGCTGGGTGGTCCCACGACGCCACGGCCGACTTGTACTTCTCCATCGCCTCTGCGTACTTCTTGTCGAGGAACAGCGCGTTGCCCTGCTCGAGCGCAGCCTGGGCCTTTGCCTTCTGTGCGTCGGTCACGCCGACGGACCACGGTGGCGTGTCGGCCCACGCCGGCGCGGAAACACTCGCGAGCGCGGCGAACACGAACGCTCGGAGCTTCCGAGGAGCTCGCGAAGCGCTCGCCTGAACGGAAGAGGAACTCGACAAGCTCGATCTAGGCGTCATCGTCATCGGCTTTCTTCTTCTTCTTCTTCTTTTTCTTCTTCTTCTTCTTCTTCGGCTTCTCCTTGGGCTCCTCGACCACTGGTGGTGGCTCGGCCTTCGGCGCCGGCGGCAGGATCTTGACGAATGCTGCGCCGGACCCGGGCTGGTCCACGGCGAGCGCCTCGTGCAGCGCGATCATCTTCCAACCCGCGCCGTCCTTCTCGAAGACCGCGAACGCGCGAAGCGGCAGCGGCTCCTCGTCCTTCTCGGCGCGTGTGACGGGCGCGGTAACCCACGCGATCTGTCCGTCGGGGGTGACCTCCGCGTCGATCTCTCCAGACACCGCCGCGCGGGTCTCCGCTTCCATCCGCTTCTTCCAGAGCTTCTTGATCTCTTTCTTGCCGCGCGTGACGTCACCCGCGGCGGGGCCGATCACCATCGCCTCCGTGCGACTCGACAGATCGTCGCCCCACACCTCCTGCGCGAGAAGACCCTTCTTGAACTTCTCGACGGCACCCGCGGCGCGATCGTCGATCTTTCCCGGGGTCTTCGCGCCCGGTGGCACGATCGCGACGTCCTTGAGCTTCGATCGGATCTCCTTCATCGACGGCGTGTGCGCGAGCGCGGCCGCGGTGAGTGACCAGATCTCGTCGTCGTTGCGCAGCACGGCGATGACCGCGAGCGGCCTGCCCTCGACGTCGACGACGTCGAACGCCCACGCCGACCGGCCGCCCGGCGACGCGACGACCTCCATCGAGCCCGACTTCACGGACTGGTTCTTGTCGATCACCTTGCCGAGTGACACGAGTGCGTCGGACCGCGTCGCGGTCGCATCGTCGCGGCGCGGACCGAACACGAGCAGCGGATCGTTGAGCAGCGAGAACAGGTTGTCGGTCTTGCCCTTCGAGATCCACGAGTAGATCTCCTCGAGCGTTCCTCCGGCGTCCTTCTCCGCTGTCTTCTCGTCGATCTCGGGGCCGAGCTTCTCTTGCTTGACGGTGGGCTTACCGCCGCCGCAGCCGACTAGCGCGACACAGAGCGCGAGACAGGCGGCAAGAGCAAGCTGGGCACCGTCTTGTCGTCGTTCGACGGGACGATCGTGGCGGGAATGACCGCGGGCACCCCCGCCGGTACGACCGGGCTGGTGCCCTTCGCGAACCGCAGAGGGGGATCCGACGGACGCGTCGCGACCACGGGCGCGAGCTTGCCCGGCTCCACGCGCACGATCTTCGGGATCGGAATGACCGTCGCGGGGGACTTCGCGCGCGTGAACGTTCGGTTCGGCGCCACGACCGGCGTCGTCACGACGGGCACCGGCTGCGTGGGTGTCGGGAACTGGAGAGGCGGGGGAACGATCGGTCGCGCTGCGATCACCGCGGCCTTCGCAGTCGCCTCGGCCGCCGATCGCGCCATCGCCATCGCTGCCGCAGGAAGCGCGCGCGCCGGAGTCGGCTGCGGTGGTGGAACCGTGTCCGCACCACGTCGTTGTAGCGGACGCGCAGCAGCTGCCGCCTGTTCCGTCTCCTCCGCCGCGGCGCGAGCGCGTGCGATCGCGATCGTCCATTCCCAATCATCTTCTTCGACAACGGGCTCGGATGCCACCGCCGGTGTGACAACCACGGGACGGGGTGCACTTGGGGCTTGCGCGGATACCGGCGGCATGCCCGGCAGTGCGCGAGGTGCCGCGACCGGCCCGGTTGCGATCACCCTCGGTGCAGGTGTCGCGGGAGGCTGCGGGCGAGGCACAACAGGGAGTGGTGCGATCGGGCGCACGGCCACGGGCCTAGCCACGGCTGGTAGCGACGCCGGCTTGGCAGCCATCGCGCGACCGAGCTCCGACCAGCGGTCGAGCTCCATCGCGGCGAGGTCGTCGTCCTTCCACCCGACGATGCGGCCTCCCAGTCCATCGTCCAGGACCGCAGGACGAATCGACAAGATCCGCTCCTCCGGGGTCAGGACCAGGCCGTAGTCGCGCAGCTTCACGAAGCCGAGGCGCTTCATCACGGAGTGGAGGGCGGGCATGGCCGTCCACGGGTGCATCGACCAGGCCAGGCCAACCATCGGCGATCCAGTGTGTTGGGCGACCGGTGCGACGGAAAGTGAGGGGCTCGGGCTCCGATCAGGACTCGCGACCCGACCCGGATCGAGACCTATCGCCCCTGGAAGTTCGGGGGACGGCCGTCGGCGAAGGCGGCGAGGCCCTCGTCACGGTCCTCGGTGTAGAGCGTGACCTCGTACGTCTCGCGCTCGATCTGCAGGCCTTGATTGAGCGGCACGTCGGAGCCACGCTCGATCGCCGACTTCGCCGACGTCACCGAGATCGGCGCGCACCCCGCGATCTCCGCGAGCAGCTTGTCGACCACCCCGCCGAGCTCGCCGCGTGGAGCGACCTGGTGCACGAGTCCGATCTCGACTGCCCGAGCCGCCGTGATCTTGCGGCCAAGGAGGATCAGCTCCTTCGCGCGCGCTTCACCGACGAGGCGCGGCAGCCGTTGCGTGCCGCCGGCGCCGGGCATGATGCCGAGCCGCACCTCGGTCAGGCCGACCTCGCTGCCCTCGACGAGGATGCGAAAGTCACAGGCGAGCGCGAGCTCGAGTCCACCGCCGTAGGCCGAGCCGTTCATCACCGCGATGGTCACCTTGCGCATCGAGCCGACGTCCGAGATCGCCGTCGAGATCGCGTTGATATACGAGGAGGACTCGGACGCGGGGATCCCCTTGCGCTCCTTGAGATCCGCGCCCGCGCAGAACGCTTTGTCTCCCGCGCCCGTGATGACGATCGTGCGGATGTCGTCATCATGATCGAGCTCGTACGCGATCTCCGAGAGCCGGATGTTCATGTCACGCGAGAGCGCGTTGCGCGCCTCGGGCCGGTTGATCGTCACCCACGCGACCGTTCCTTTTCTCTCGACGACGACCTGCGAATCGATGTCCGACATGAGCGGACGGTATCATTGGCATCGAGCGCGCGGATGGCGCGGGGGTGACGACGGTCGCTCCCGACTACGATGCCGCGCCGCGTTCGGTCTGGCGGCGTGCGCGTGCCATCTTGCCGACGTGCGCCTTGAGGTACTTCGACGGGAGCTCGTGTCCGACGAACGTCGCGGCAGTGCGTGAGGCCTGCGTCAGCTTGTCGAGATCGATGCCGGTCGAAACGCCCATCGCGTGCAGCATCGCGACGACGTCTTCGGTCGCGAGGTTGCCCGACGCGCCCGGGGCATACGGACAGCCACCGAGCCCGCCGGCCGCGGCGTCGATCGTGGTGATGCCCATCTGGAGTCCGACGAGGCAGTTCGCGAGCGCGGTGCCTTGCGTGTCGTGGAAGTGCATCGCGATCGCCTGCTGGGGATGCTTCGCGAGCACTCGCTCGAGGACACTCTCGACCTGGCGCGGATTGGCGACGCCGATCGTGTCGCCCAAGGACACCTGATAGACGCCCATGTCGCGCAGCTGTCCGGTGAGCTGCACGGCGCGCTCGGGATCCACGTTGCCCTCGTATGGGCAGCCGTACACCGTCGAGACGTACGCGCGGACCGGAACGTTCGCGGTGCGCGCGGCAGGGATGACCTCGTCGAACGCGGCGAGCGTCTCGGCGATCGTCTTGTTCACGTTCTTCTTATTGTGGGTCTCCGACGCCGACAAAAAGACCGCGATCTCTTTCATGCCGGCCGCGAGCGCCGCGTCGAACCCGCGTCGATTGGGGACGAGCGCGCTCATGCGAACGCCCTCGGGGCGCCGAACGCCGCGCGAAACCTCGCTCGCGTCGGCGAGCTGCGGGATCCACTTCGGCGAGACGAAGCTCGTGATCTCGATGTCGCGAATGCCCGCGGCGACGAGCGCGTCGATGAAGCGCAGCTTGTCCGGCGTCGGCACCTGTCGCGCCTCGTTCTGGAGGCCATCGCGCGGGCCGACCTCGTAGATCGTGACGTGGGCGGGAAGTCTCATGGGCGTCCGCCGGGCGGCGTCCCGGAACCATAGTCCCGCGGGTCGAAGGTGGCTAGCTCGTCGAGCAGGCTGGGGAACGCTTCGAGCGTGTCGATGACCCGGTGCGCCCCAGACTGGTCCCAACCAGCGAAGTTTCCGGCGCGAACCGCGACGACGATACATCCAGCCGCGCGCCCGGCCGCGATTCCAGCCACCGAGTCCTCGACGACAACACAGTGGTGCGGCTCCACGCCTAGCTTCGCGATGGCCATCTGGTAGCCATCCGGCGCGGGCTTGCTGCGCGGCACGTCTTCGGCCGCGAAGATCACGTCGAACGCGGCCTCGGGGCCGATCAGCGGTAGGACCTGCGTTGCCTCGACGCGCGAGCTGCCGGTGACGAGCGCACGCGGCCGGCTCCGCGTCAGGCGCAGCACGTCACGCGCGCCGGGCAACACCGTGATGCCGATCTCGGCAAACACTTCGTCGCGCATCATCGCGGTGCGCGCGATGGTCTCGTCGCGGTTCCACGAGAGCTCCGGGTAGCGCGACACGAGCGACTCGTAGATCGCGACCCACGAGCGACCGATGATGAAGTCCTTGTCGTACTGCTCGATCTGGATGCCCAGGCCGCGGGACAGCGCGCGGGCCATCGCCTCGCCGGTCTCGCGCTCGGAGTCCACCAGCGTACCGTCGAGATCGAAGAGAAAAGCCTGCGGGCCGGGCACCTAGGAGGGATGTAACCGGGGTAGCAACGACGTGCACTATCTCCGTGTCACATTCGGATGGAGGCACGATGTTCCGCTCCTTGTCGCTCGCTCTCGTTCTGATGGCATGTGGTCACGCACGACAGTCGGTCTCGCTGTACGAGGCCGGGGACTACGCGGGCGCCGCGCGCGCCGCCGACGATGGTCTCGCGAAGCATCCGAAGGACGAAGGCCTTCATCAGATGCGCGTGCGCGCCGCACTCGCGCAGGGCGACGGCCTCGGCCTCGCGCGCTCGTATCACGCGTACACACAAACGATCGGTGAGGACGACAAGCCGTTCGTTCGCGAGCTCGCGATCGCCACGCTCGAAGCGGCACTCGCGTCGCCGTCGGCGAAGATGAAGATCATCGCGATCCAGGCGATCGAGGCGGCGGAGATCCAGTCGCTCGCCGACTCGGTCGCGGAGAGGATGGAAGACAAGGACGATCGCGTAGTCGGTGCCGCCGCGATCGCGATCTTGCGGGGCGGCTACCTGCAGGCGCCCGAGGTCGCGGCGCAGATCCTGGCGAGCGAAAACGCTGAGGCGCGCGCGATCGTCGTCGACGGTCTCGGCAAGAAGGCGGGCGCGCTCGCCATCGACGATCTGCAGAAGGCCGTGAAGGATCCCGATCCGCGCGTGCGCCGCATCGCGATCCGCTGGCTCGGCCAGCTGAAGGATCAGAGCGCGGTCGCGCTGCTCACGCGCCGCATGCGCGACCCCGACGAGGCCGTGCGAGCCGCGGCCGCCACCGCGCTCGCGCGCATCGGCATCGGCAACCTCGAGTCGCTCGGCACGCAGGCGCTCGGAGACCGCGCGCTCGCGATGCGGCTCGCGGGCGTCGAGTTGCTCGCCGCGGCAAAGCGGATCGATCGACTGATCCAGGTGGCGGAGTCCGACGCGGATCCGATGGTCGCCGCCGAGGCCGCGCTCGAAGCGAAGCGCGCGGACCTCGCGATCACCTCCGTGCAGAAGGCCGCGCAGGCCGACCTGTGGACGATCCGCGCGGGCGCCGCGAACCTCGCGACGCGTGCGTTCGGTCGTGACAAGGCCCGGCCGTTCCTGCTCGGGCTCCTCGAGGACAAGGACCTCGGTGTTCGGCTCGCCACCGCGCGCGCGCTCGCGCACGCGGGCGACAAGGCCGCCGCATTCGCGGTGTTCGCGGCCGCGCTCGAGGACAGAGGGCCAGACGGGCGCCGCCTCGCCGCCGCGCAGGACCTCGCGAGCTTCGGCGATCCGCGCGGCATCACGATCCTCGACGAGAGCGCGCGCGACCTCGCCGCCACGCCCGACGCGCGCAGCGCCGCAGTCTCGGCACATCGTGGCGCACGCAAGATCACCGCCGGTCTTGTCGCCGCGCTCGCGGATCCGTCGGGCCTCGTGCGCGTCGAAGCCGCGGCCGCGCTCGTCGCGCTGGCGAAGTAGCCTTCGGAGGTACCGCCACGACCCGGAGTCGAGGAAGAGGGCCCATCTTCTCGACTGGCGGGGGATCTACCTGCCGCAACACGCGGCAGTCTGGCGGCGGTCACTCGCAGTAGGATGCGGCCCATGAGAGTGCGCGGGATCGCGAGCATCCTCCACCGCGAGACGATCGCAGTGCTGGTCGGGGCCAAGACGTTCGAGCGCGGCGAGGACTGCTGGAAGTCGCAGCGCGTGAAGATGGTCGAGGTGATCGAGGGCGGACTCCGCGGCACCGTGACCCCGGCCGAGTCGGGGCGGCGCGACTACGCGTGCAGGATTTGGATGCGCGAGGAAGGCGTGGGCTACGAGTGCACGTGCCCCGTCGGCCTCACGCGACAGTTCTGCAAGCACGCGGTCGCGATTGCGCTACATCACCTGGAGCATGAGCGCGCGGCAGCCCGCAAGGGCATGGGCGTCTTGCGCGAGGCGCTCAACCACGTGACACAGCCCGAGCTCGTCGAGGGGCTCGTGGGCATGGCGATGCGCGATGACGATCTGTGCGACGACCTGAAGCGTCTCGCACTCGACCTGCTCGCACGACGAACGTAACGCCTGCCAACAACGCGACGAAATACGACGCCGCAACAGCGGTCAACGAGCGAGGAGGTCATCGCCTCGCACTCGACCTGCTCGCACGAGCGCGCCGAACGGTCACTCTGACGGGTCGACGCGGAGAACGGGGATCAACAGCATCGACGACGCACGAGGCTTCGTGTCGGAGGTCATCGAGGCGATGACCTCCTCGAAGTGGCCCTCGACTCCGCGTCTTGGCGGCGGTCAGCGCGTGCAGTTGTTCGCGGCCGGTGGGCGGCACACCATCGAGTTAGTGCACTCGACAGGCTGACCGTTCTGCATCGGACATGGGTTGCCCGCACTACATGCCTGCGTGCACACCTGGATCCCCGGCGCCGGCATGTTGAACTGGCGGCAGTTGCCCGACATGCATTGCGATGGATCCGTGCACGGATCGTAGAGCGCGTTCGTGCACGCGGTCCCGGAGCCTCCGGCGTCCGAACCCGAACCCGAGCCGCCGCCATCGCTCGGGCTTGGCGATCCGTCGTCTCCACATGCGACCGCACCTGCGACCGCGATCGCCAGTGCGACCACGACATGCGAATTCTTCATCACGACCATCTTCCTTCAGGTCCGAGCTCGTGACGAAGGAACGCGGTTACACCGCTGTCACATGTGTTCGTGGATAGGTCGTGCGAGACCCGCACGCGTAGTCACCGAGAATGCCTAGACTCCCCCACCCGGATCGGCGCCATCCACCCCAGGTGATCGGCGCTCGGTAACCTCGGTGTCATCCGGTTCGGGTGACTTACGCCGCTTCTTCTCGGGGGCACGTAGCTTGCTCGTGTGATGACCATGAAGCTCGCCCTCGTCGCGCTCCTCCTGGGTGGATGTTTGGTTGGTGGTACCGGTGACGGAACCGGCGATGGCGATGGCGATGGCGACGGCAGCGGAAGTGGTAGCGGCAGCAACATCGCATCGTGCCCGCTGCCCTCGTCCATGGCGGACGCCGGGTCGCTGACCGCCATACACGCGACCATGTGCAACGTGCCTCAGACCCAGGGCGCCAGGAAATGGTACAAGCTCAGCGCGCAGCTGCCCGGTACCGACATGGACATCGTCCAGATCGAGTTGTGGCAGGGGATGGGTGCGTTCGCCGCAGTCGCTCCGGCGCCGGGCACGTATCAGATCACCGGCATGGAGACCTCGTACGAGACGTGCGGCATATGCGTGCGCGGCCTCGGTGACAAGGGCGCCGCCGGAGCCAAGAAGTACTTCGCGACGGGCGGCACCGTCACGGTCACGTCGATCACGCCGACGTTCACGGCGTCGGTCTCGAACCTGACGTTCACCGAGGTCGATACGAACGATGCCCCGGTCGCGAGTGGTGCGTGTAGCTCGATGGTCGGTGCTGCCGGCATCAGCGGAACGCTCGTCGACGCGACCAACGACGGTGGCGGTGGCGGTGGCGGCGGTGGCGGTGGCGGTGGCGGTGGCGGCGGCGGTGGCGGTGGTTGCCCGACGACCATCGGCGACTAGCTGCAACGCCCACGAGGGGTCGCATTGCTCGTCGAGGGTCTAGACGGCCGCATCCGTACCACCGAACGATTGCCCCATGCAGCCCTTCTCCTGGATTGTCCGCGTGCTGGGTCGGGTAGCGGTCGGTGTCGCGGCGTGTGCGCCGTCAGCCCAGGCACAGCCACCCGCCGAGCCCGTACCCGACGACGCGACGCCGACGCCTGCACCCGCGGCGACGACGACCGGCGCCCCGGTTGCGCCGACCTACGACGCCGCGGCATTGACCGCGTTGATCGATGCGCGGGTCGACCAACGCGTCGCCGAGCGCCTGCGATCAGGTGCCGATCAGATGAACCAGCGCAAGGAGACCGCCGGCTGGAAGGACGGCTTCTTCATCCAGACGAGTGACGGCACGACGAAGCTCAAGATCGGCGGCTTCCAGCAGTTCGACGGGCGCTTCTTCCTCTCCGACGAGGAGGAGCCCCGCGCCGATCAGTTCGGCTTTCGAAGCATTCGTCCCGATCTGCAGGGCACGCTGTTCGATCGCTACGACTTCCGCTTGATGACCGACTTCGCGGGCGGGCGGCTGGCACTCCAGGATGCGTACGTCGATGTCCGTCTCGGCGATTCGATCAAGGTGCGCGCCGGCAAGTTCAAGGTGGCCTTCGGCCTGGAGCGTTTCCAAGGCGAGACGAACACGCTGTTCGCCGAGCGCGGACTTCCGACGCAGCTCGTTCCGAATCGCGACCTCGGCGTGCAGATCCACGGCGAGCTCGCGAAGGGAGCGTTCGCGTACCAGATCGGCGTGTTCAACGGCGTCGTCGATGGTGGAAGTGGCGATGGCGACGTCTCCGACGGCAAGGAGGGCGCCCTTCGCATCTTCGTGAAGCCGTTCGCCACGACCGGCACGAAGGCGCTGAAGGAGCTCGGCGTCGGCGGCGCTGTCACCGCGGGCTCGAAAGAAGGCGTGCTCGCTACACCCGATGTCGGCGCGTTTCGGACGCCATCGAACACCACGTTCTTCTCGTTCGCGACGGGCGCGACGCTCATCGACACCGTGATCGCCGACGGAACCACGTGGCGCGCGACGGGCCAGGCGAGCTACTACGTGGGCCCGGTCGGCCTGCTCGGCGAATACGTGCGCACGAACCAGAAGGTCACGCGCGGCGACGTCACCGTCGACGCGAGCTTCGACTCATGGCAAGCCGTCGCGCAGTACGTGCTCACCGGCGACGATGCGACGTTCAAGGGCGTGGCGCCGAAGAATCCCTTCGATCCCGCGACGGGCCAGTGGGGCGCCTTCGACGTCGGCGCACGCATCGGCCAGTTCCGCGTCGTCGACAGCGCCATCTTTCGCGAGGGCCTCGCCGACGGACAGAAGTCCGCGCTGCGCGTCTGGTCCGCGGGTGCCGGCGTGAACTGGTACGCGAACAAGAACATCCGCCTCGTCCTCGACTTCGAGCGCACGTGGTTCCGCTATGGAGCCACAGACGGCACCACCACGGTCGATCGCGCGCCCGAGTCGAGCATCGTCGGTCGCGTGCAGACCGTGTTCTAAGTTAGTTTCGATCGAGGTCGCTCGTCACTTGGGCGCAGTCACCGAGCGGGCAGTCACGCGAACACGAGGTCAGCGCTTGTCCCAGCGACCTTCGACCCAGACGTAGTAGTTGCCCTGGAGCTCCCAGCGACCATCGATCCACGTCGAGTTCGCGCGCCGGCGCTCCCAGTGACCGGGCACCCACTCCCAGTTCGCGTTCATCCAGTTCCAGCGCCCGCGCACCCAGACATAGTTGCCGCCGCTCGGCTGGTTGCCCTGGTTGTCGGTGCGCGGCGGAGGTGGCGCTGCCGTCGGATACTGTCCACCACCACGCGGTGTGTCGCTGACGACGACGCCACCCGACGCACCCGAGACATCGCGACCCGGCGTACCGACGGGCGGATCGCGCGGCGGCGGATCGCGCCGCGGCGGCGGTCCTCCTCCGCGCGGCGTATCACTAACGACGACACCGCCGGACGCGCCCGAGACATCGCGCCCCGGCGTTCCGACCGGCGGATTGTTCGTCGTGGTCGTGGTCACCGTCGTCGTCGAAGTGACGATCCAGTCACCGTCGACCCAGTGCCACGAGTTTCCGCGACGCTCCCAGCGACCGTCGCTGTACGCGTAGCCGACGCGCTCGCGCTCCCAGCGTCCCGACGCCCACGCCCACGCTCCGTTGCGCCACTGCCAGTGACCACGGACCCAGACGTATCCCGGGTTCACCGTGATGGCCTCTTGCTGTGGAGCGGGCGGCTCCTCGTAGACAACACGTGTCGACGTCACGCCGATGTGGCCGCGGGCGCGTACCACACAGCCGGGTGCAAAGATCCCCGAAGCCATCGTGAGGCTCAGGGCAGCGATCCATGTACGGGTTCGAGTCATAAGGTCTCCTCTGGGGCCTAGGACGCCATGTCCCCGAATTTCTTCAAGCGCTACCGCGCTGGGCGTATCCTCCCAAACGCCTGGCTCCGACGCTACACATCGTGTGCACTTACGGTGAGGCGTGTCACGCGCGCTTTAGTTAGCGCGAAGCATCACTTTGGCGGCGACGCGCCAAACGATTTGCGGTTTGATGCCGACGCCATGCGAACCACGCTTGTCGCGCTCGTGGGGTTGATGCTTGGGGGAACCATCGGTTGCGATGGGTCGCCCGCTGCCCCCGACGCACCGCCGCTGATCGATGCGTGGCCGGTCCCCGTGTTCCGCAACCCGCTGCCGGCGATGACCGACGGGGAGCTCGCGACGCAGTCGTTGCAGATCTTTGGTGCCGATGTGGCGGGGGCCCTGCCGCAATCGTGCAACGGCTGTCACGGCGTCACCAAGCAGAAGCTGCGCTACTGGCGCGCGCTGTCGGACACGTCGTTGACGAGCTGCCTCACGGATCTCGCGCCGACGGATCCGCAGGTCGCGATGAGCATGATCAATTGCGTGCGCGAGATGCCCGCGCTCGACACGAGCGACTACAAGGCCAAGAACCTCGGCATCTACTCGACCGCCGCGAAGTTGCCGTGGTTCGAGTACGTGTTCCATATCGCGTATCCCGACGGTCATCAGGAGCAGCTCGCAGACTTCCAGACCGCGGTCGGCATGCCGAAAGATCTCGCGTCGATGACGCAGGAACAGTTCGACATCGTCGCCGAGTGGTACGCGCGCGGGCTGCCCGGCCTGGACGAAACACTCGTCACCGATCCACCGCCGTCGACCTGCGAGAACGGAGTCTCCGCGGACGTCGGCACGCACGTCGCCACGATGGCCACCACCGGTTGGCGCGTGATCAATCGCATGAACAACATGTCGATGCACGGCTGCGGCTCGGCGACGAACCCACTGCAGTGCCTCACGTCGTATCCGCTCGCGACGGAGCAGCCGTACGGCGCTGGATGGACGGTCCCTGGCAAGGGCACGATGCGCGTGCTCGCCGACAACACGTATGTGTCGTCGTACTGGACTCGCAGCTCCGCGGACGGACGCTTCGTCGGTCACGGTGTCTCGAACATCCAGGGCTCGTACGTCATCGACCTCGGGCGCGACGGCTTGCTCGTGCCGATCGACGCCCTCTACGATCCAGCGTTCTTCCCTGACAACTCGGGCTTCGTGTTCCAGGGCGGCCCACGCAACACGTGCGCGATTAGCGTGCTCACGTCGAACCCGGCCACCGTCGCGATGACGGAAGCGGCCTGCCGGCGCATCAACAACATCGGCCTCTACCAGCACGTCGGTCAGGGCACCGGCGCCGGCGCGGACTACTTCGCGCTCGACAACGAGTTCGAGTCCGACGACGGCGGCAAGCAACCGACGCGCTCGGATCCCGACGCGTCGTTCAGCTCGCAGGCGTACCTCTCGTTCACGGCGCTCGCGTTCAACGGCACGCAGTTCGTTGCCAAGGGTACATACAACGTGGACACGCCGTTCGAAGGCGACGCCGTACTCTCGCATTCCGCGAAGCTCGTCATCTCGCGCGTCGCGAACCCGCAGGAGGACCAGCTCGGCTTCGTGCTCCGCAAGGTGATCGCGACGCCGGCCGGCGGCGCCTACACGTATGCGACGCCCGAGGTCGCGCGGTTCTGCTTCTCGGGAGGCAAGCCCGGGTTCTCGTTCGACGAGCGCTGGGTCGCGTTCCACCACTACGTGACCGACGCCGACGCCGTCGAGCTGGGCTTCACCGGCCCGAACGATCCGGGGTTCAGCGCGTACCGGACGCAAGGTGCGGCGAACCTCTACTTGCTCGAGCTCGCGACCGGTGTACGTACACGCATCACCAACATGGCACCGGGCCAATACGCACTGTTCCCACACTTCCGCGCCGACAACTGGATCTACGCGCAGGTGCGAGACGCGAACCTCGACCACGAGTACACCATCGCGCACGACGGCGCGTTGATCCTCGAGTAGGCGCTCGAGTAGTCCGCCTACACGCGAGCGGTGATAGGCTGGGGCCGGGCGGCTCGGGGTGTGCTTCCTTCTACCTTCGGATCGGTAGCGCATCCGCTCTCCGCCCACCTCTTTGATGAACGCGATCCGGACGCTCCTCCTCGCCCGCACGCACGTCGTGGTGATGGATCCGGACCAGGTCGCCGATGCAGCGACGCGCCCGTCGACAGATCAGAGCCTCGAGAAGTTCGAGGACGAGCTCGCACAGCTCGGGTTCGTGATGAGCCTCGATCTCGCGATGTCGATCCGACGGCTCCCGAACCAGGCGATCCAGGAGCTGCGCAGCTGGATGTTCGACACCCTCGCAAAGACGGTCGGCGCGCACCGGCCGCACGTGCCGCTGTTCCGCGCGTTTCCCGAGGGCACGCCCGCAAACACGAAGACGCTACTGCTGAAGCGCGTGCTCACATGGCTGCTCACGCACCCCGATCAACCGTGCCCGTGGTGCGGGCAGATCAAACACGTCGGTGCGCTCGATCCCTGCGGTCACCTCGTATGTCGCACCTGCTGGGATGGTGGGAACTACTCGGGCTGTCCGATCTGTCATCGCCGCGTCACGCTCTCCGAGCCGTTCGTCAAGGCAGCGCCACGCACGCCGGATGCGAACGACCGCGTGTCGCGCAGCGACGGGCAATTGCGCCTCCTGCACCTCGCGTTCGACCTCGCGGCGATGGCCAAGGACCGCTTCGGACGGCTCGTCGCCCGGACGACGCCGCTCTCCCCCGACGATCGCGCCGAGGTCGAAGCGCTGATCGACGCGCTCGGCCCGGCGGCAGCGGGCTGGATGCCCGATCGGATCGCCGTGCGCGAAACGATGGCCACGTGTGTCGCGCGGCTGTGGCTCGTATCGCCCGATCGCCCGGCGATCCTGCGCGCGACCGCGAAGCACCTGCGCACCGCGACCGACGTGCTTCGCGTGGCGGTCGTGCTGATGGGGGGCGCGCCCGGTCTCGACGAGCCGATCGCGGGCGGCAAGCTCGGACCGATCTCGCGACGGCTGCGCCGCACCGTGATCGAGGCGCTCGACGCGATCGATCCCGAGAAGCTCGTCGACGACGTGCGCCATCACCGGACCGCGTGGCAGCGCGTCGGTGAGCGGCTGCATCCATACGAATTCGCGAAGCAGTTCCCGACCGCGACGCTCGCGTTTGCGGTCGTGCGCAGGACGAAGGTATCGACCGCGACGTTCGGCAAGACGCTCGTCGCGCACGCAGGGCAGCTCGGTCGCGCGCGCGTCGAGGATGACGAGCTGCGGGTCACCGCGTGGGCCGGCGTCGTCGAGGATTCGCTACGCGCCGGCGATGCCCGCGGCGCGATCGATCGCCTCGCGACACGCCCCGGCGATCTCCTGCGCCGCGCCGATCATCTCGTGCGACTCGCGCAGGCAAGGCAGCCCGAGGCGGTGGCGCACGTCGTGCGCGGGATCCAGACCGCGGCGGTCAAGGGCGCCCCGGGCATGTTGCTCACGCTCGGTGCGCACGTCGTACGCCGCAACGCCGCGTGGCCGCGCCGCGTGTTCCTCCCGAAGGGCGAGGTGATCAAAGCGTGGAGCACGCCGGATACGCGTCCACCGCTCCCGGCGGATGCGATCGGCGCGATCGCCGGCGTGGTGCGAGAGACGCTTGTCGCGCGCGCAGAGGGACGGCGCATGTTTCCGCGCGGCGTGATCGATCGCTCGCTCGCGGATCTGCTCGTCCCGATCGGCGAGCGCAGCTCGACAAAGTCGAAGGTCGCGTGGGGACGTGGCAGCGAGACGCGCATTCCCGACGGCGAGAAGCTGCGCTTGTTTCTCCACTGGGAAGAGCCGCCGCAGAAACGCGTCGACCTCGATCTCTCCGTCGCGTTCTACGACGACGACTGGCGCCACGTCGGTACGTGCGACTTCACGAACCTGCGATTGGGTGACGCAGCGATCCACTCGGGTGATCTGACGAACGCACCGCCGCCGCTCGGCGCCTCGGAGTTCATCGATCTCGACCTCGCGCAGCTCGCCACGATGCGCGCGCGGCACCTCGTCATGGTCGTGATGTCCTACAACGCGGTCGCCTTCGAGAAGCTGCCGTTCGGCTTCGCGGGGCTCATGGTGTCACCCGCCAAAGACGCGCACTTCGATCCCCGCGCGGTCACGCAGCGGTTCGATCTCACCGGCCGCTCCGTGATTGTCGTTCCGCTGACGATCGATCTCGCCTCGCGGCATTTACGCTGGATCGACGCCCACGTCGCGAGCTACTCCGACTTCAACCACGTCGGCGGAAAACGCGCCGCGCTCGCGCACCTCGGCAAGGACTTCGAGAACCTCGTCGGCACCGGGGCGCGGCCCACGCTGTGGGACGTCGCGGCGATCCACGCGGCCGCGCGCGTCAACATCATCTACGTGCGCGAGCGCGACGGCACGTTCACGCAGTACCGGCGGCGCGAGCGCGAGACCTCGGTCCTGCGGCTCGCACGGCTCCACGCCTCCGAGCACGACGGCGCCCAGCCGCAGCTCGCGCCGACAACCGCACCCTCGTGGTTCGCACTCGTGTCCGATGACGTCGCCATCCCGCGGGGGAGCGAGGGCTACATCCTCGATGCGCGGCGCACGGGAGCGGACAGCATCACGCGGCTGTCCGCCGCGGATCTCGTCGCTCAGCTCGCCGCGAAGTAGGTCGCAGGCGGCTCTTAGGAATGGTGCTCTGCGACTGATCACGTGCGGTCGTTGGTGTACCGTCCAGACGAGGGATCGTGATGAGTGGAGAAAATTCAGCGGAGCCGACGGCGGACACGAGCGCCGCATCACCACCGGTCGAAGCGCCTGTCGAAGCGGCAGCTCACGCACCGCCTCCTGATGCAGCGCCCGCTGACGCAGCGCCTGCTGACGCAGCGCCCGCCGATGCAGCGCCCGCGGACGCAGCGCCTGCCGATGCAGTGCCTCCTGATGCCGACGCAGCGCCTGCCGAAGCGCCCGCCGACATAGCGTCTGCCGACGCAGCGCCCGCCGACACAGCGCCCGCCGCGCCCGCCCCCGTCGAGGTGAGGCCGCTCGAAAAGAACCCGGCGAAGAACTACGACGAGTACCTCGGACCGGCCGTGTTCCATCCGCTGTCGGCGTTTGTCCTGGAGAAGGCGGCGCCACAGCCCGGAGAGCGCGTGCTCGATCTCGCGTGCGGCACCGGCATCGTCACGGTGCAGCTGCCGCCGCTCGTCGGCGAGACGGGCAAGGTCGTCGGCCTCGATGTCGCGGCGCCGATGCTCGCGATCGCGGCTGCGAAGGAAGCACCGGCCGGATGCGGGATCGAGTGGCGCGAAGGGAATGGAAGCGCTCTCGTCGATCTCGACAACGGCGCGTTCGATCTCGTGATCTGCCAGCAAGGGCTCCAGTTCTTCCCCGACCGCGAGACCGGTGCGAGCGAGATGCGTCGCGTGCTGGCCGCGACGGGTCGCGCCGTGATCGCGGTGTGGAAGGGCGTCGAGGAGCAGGGGGTGTTCCAGCAGCTCGTCGAGGCGCAGTCGCGCTTGCTCCACATCCCGATCGAGAAGGCCGGCGTGCCGTTCTCGTTTGGCGATGGCGGCGCGCTGAAGACCATGCTCGAGGACGCGGGCTTCGAGACCGTGGAGATCGTCGAGCACGAGCTGACCGTAGTGTTCGACGAGCCGAGCGAGCTCGTGCGCCGCACGACCGCAGCGGCCGCGGCGGTGATGCCGCACTTCGCGGACCTCGATGTGGAAGAGGCCGCAGCGACGCTGTCGAAGGTGCTCGCGCCCGTGATCGCGCACTACACGAAGGACGGGAAGATCGTGACGAGAATGAAAACCCACGTGGCGATCGCGAAACGGTAGGGACCGAATCTGGCGTGGCAGAACCGCATCGCGGCCGCACGCTTTGCTCTAGCAGCGCCTAACGCGATGCGTTAACGTCCGCGCACCGTGGGCACTCTCTACGACCGAAGCTTCGATCGAGACGCATGTGGTGTCGGCTTTGTCGCGGACATCAAGGGCATCCGATCGCGCAGCATCGTCGACGACGGCCTCGAGATTTTGCGCCGTCTCTCGCATCGCGCGGCCACCGGTGCGGATCCCGACACGGGCGATGGCGCGGGCATCCTGATCCAGCTCCCCGATCGCTTCTTCCGCGCGGAGGCCGTGAAGCTCGGCATCGAGATCCCGGTCGGACGGCGCTTCGCGATCGGCCAGGTGTTCCTGCCGCCCGATCCAACGCAGCGCACGGCGTGCGAGCAGATCCTCGCGGACGTCGTGCGCGAAGAGGGCCAGCGCGTCCTCGGCTGGCGCGACGTCCCGATCGATCCCGCACACACGGGCACCGTCGCGCGCGCGGTGATGCCGGTGTTCCGCCAGCTCTACGTGCGCATGCGCCGCGTCCCGCCGAGCGCGTGGGAGCGCACGCTGTACGTGATCCGCAAGCTCGCCGAGAACCGCGTGCGCGAGCGCGGAGCGGATCCGCAGGGCTACTTTCACGTCGCGAGCCTGTCGACGGAGACCATCGTCTACAAGGGCCTCTTGCTGCCGCGCCAGCTGCCGCAGTTCTTCCTCGATCTGCGGGCGCCGGAGCTGGTGAGCGCGATCGCGGTCGTGCACTCGCGGTTCTCGACCAACACGTTTCCGACGTGGGACCTCGCGCAGCCGTTTCGCTACATCGCGCACAACGGCGAGATCAACACCCTGCGCGGCAACGGCAACTGGATGCAGGCGCGCAAGAGCCAGCTGCGCAGCGCGAAGTTTCACGGCGGCCTCGAGCGGCTGTTCCCGATCATCGTGCCCGGCAAGAGCGACTCGGCGCAGTTCGACAACATGGTCGAGCTGCTGACGCTTGGCGGCCGCACGTTGCCGCACTCGATGATGATGATGATCCCCGAGGCGTGGGAGGCCGGCAACGTCGAGGAGGATCGCAAGGCGTTCTATCGCTATGCCGCGTCGCTCGTCGAGCCGTGGGACGGCCCGGCGGCGATCGTGTTCAGCGATGGCCAGATCGTCGGCGCCACGCTCGATCGCAACGGCCTGCGCCCCGCGCGCTGGACGGTCACCACCGACGACCGCGTGATCCTCGCGTCGGAGGTCGGCGTCATCGACGTACCGCCCGAACGCGTACGCAGCAAAGGGCGCCTGCAGCCCGGCATGATGTTCGTCGTCGACACCGAGGAAGGGCGCATCGTCGACGACGCAGAGCTCAAGCGCGATGTCGCCGGCCGCTTCCCATACCGGAAGTGGCTCGACAAGAACATGTTCGAGATGCACGAGCTGCCCGAGCCCTTTGCCAGCGCGCAGTACGAGGTGATCAGCGGAGACGTGCTGTTCCGCCTCGCACGCGCGCACGGTTACACCGACGAGGACGTGAACCTCATCATCGAGCCGATGGCCACCACGGGCAAGGAGCCCGTCGGGTCGATGGGCACCGACACGCCGCTCGCGGTGCTCAGCGATCACGCGCCGCCGCTCGCGAGCTACTTCCACCAGCTGTTCGCGCAGGTGACGAACCCGGCGATCGATCCGATCCGCGAGGCGCTCGTGATGTCGCTCGAGACCACGATGGGTCCCGACGGCAACACGTTCGACGAGACTCCCGAGCAGTGCCACCAGCTGCGCCTGCGCGGCCCGGTGATCGACAACAACGACCTCGCGAAGATCCGCGCCCTCTCGAGATCCGGGGAGGGTGTGTTCGAGCCGATCACGCTGCCGATGGTGTACCCCGTCGCCGACGGTGAAGACGGGCTCGCGCTCGCGATCGCGCGCCTGCGCCGCGCTGCCGAGCTCGCGATCGACGAGGGCCACAACGTCCTCATCCTGAGCGACCGCGGCGTCGACGCTGCACATGTCGCGATTCCCGCGGTGCTCGCGCTGTCGGCCGTACAGCAGCACCTCGTTCGCGAAGGTACACGCATGCAAGCGGGCCTCGTCGTCGAGACCGCGGACTGCCGCGAGGTCCACGACGTCGCGCTGTTGATCGGCTTCGGCGCTGCCGCGATCAATCCGTACCTCGCGCTCGACATGGTGCGCGAGCTCGTCGCGCAGGGTCGCGTGCCCGGTCCGCCGGACGCCGCGATCGCGCGCTACCTGCACGCATGCGATGAGGGCCTCATGAAGGTGATGTCCAAGATGGGCATCTCGACCGTGCAGAGCTATCGCGGTGGTCAGCTGTTCGAGGCGGTGGGCCTCGACAGCGGTCTCGTCGCGAAGCACTTCACGGGTACGCCGTCGCGGATCCAGGGTCTCGGGCTCGAGGAGCTCGGTGTCGAGGCGCTCGCGCGACACGATCGCGGGTTCGGCCCGCAGGCGCAGGCGATCGCCGACGATCTGCCCGTCGGTGGCTTCTATCAGTGGCGTCGCCGCGGCGAGCCGCACAAGTGGAACCCCGCGACCGTCGCGACGCTTCAGGCCGCCGTGCGCGCCGGCGATCGCGAGCTGTTCGCGGCGTACGAAAAACTGTGTGACGACGAGGACGCCGCACTGGTCACGCTGCGTGGCCTGCTCGCGTTCGCGAACACGACGCCGATCCCGCTCGACGAGGTCGAGCCCGCGACCGAGATCGTGAAGCGCTTCGTCACCGGCGCGATGTCGTTCGGATCGATCAGCGCGGAAGCGCACGAAACACTCGCGATCGCGATGAACCGCATCGGCGCGAAGTCGAACTCCGGCGAGGGCGGCGAGGAGCCACATCGCTACGAGCTCGACGAGAACGGCGATTCGAGGCGCAGCGCGATCAAGCAGATCGCGTCCGGTCGCTTCGGCGTCACGACGCACTACCTGGTCAACGCGGACGACCTGCAGATCAAGGTCGCGCAGGGGGCGAAGCCCGGCGAGGGTGGACAGCTGCCCGGGAACAAAGTCGACGAGCGCATCGCGCGCGTGCGCTGGTCCACTCCCGGCGTGACGCTGATCTCGCCGCCGCCGCACCACGACATTTACTCGATCGAAGATCTCGCACAGCTGATCTACGACCTCACCGCGGTGAACCCGGCCGCGCGCGTGAGCGTGAAGCTCGTCAGCGAGGTCGGCGTCGGCACGATCGCCGCGGGCGTCGCGAAGGCGCGCGCGGGCGCGGTGGTGATCGCGGGCTACGAGGGCGGCACCGGAGCCGCGCCGCTGTCGAGCATCAAGCGCGCGGGCCTGCCGTGGGAGCTCGGCGTCGCCGAGACACAGCAGGTGCTCGTCGCGAACAAGCTGCGCGATCGCATCCGCGTGCAGGTCGACGGCGGTCTGCGCACGTCGCGCGACGTCGTCGTCGCGGCGCTACTCGGCGGCGAAGAGTTCGGAATGGCCACCGCGTCGCTCGTGGCGACCGGCTGCATCATGCTGCGCAAGTGCCACTTGAACACGTGTTCGGTCGGCATCGCGACGCAGGACCCGTATCTACGCGAGAAATTCACCGGGACGCCCGACGACGTCGTCAACTACTTCACGTTCGTCGCGGAGAACGTTCGCCGGCATCTGGCCCGCCTCGGCGCGCGTTCGATCGACGACATCGTCGGCCGCGTGGAGCTACTGAAGCCCCGCGGCACGGATCACTGGAAGGCGCGCCTCATCGACGTAGGCGCGATCCTCGCCGACATGGGCGACGGACCGCGCCGGTTCGTGAAGGCGCAGCCACACGACATCTCGGACCACGTCGACCACGATCTGATCCGCCGTGCGCTGCCCGCGCTCTCGGGCGGAAAACAAGTCGAGCTCGCGCTCCCCGTCGACAACTCGCGGCGCGCCGTGGGCACGCTCTTGTCGGGTCACATCGCGCGCACGCACGGCGCGAAGGGGCTCCCGGACGGATCGATCAGCGTTCGCCTGTCGGGCTCCGCCGGACAATCGTTCGGCGCGTTCCTCGCACCCGGCGTGACGCTCGAGCTATGCGGCGACGCGAACGACTACATCGGCAAGGGGATGAGCGGCGGGCGCATCGTCGTGTATCCGCCGGCGACCGCGCGATTCGCACCGGAGCAAAACGTGATCATCGGCAACGTCGCGCTGTACGGCGCCACCGCGGGCGACCTGTTCGCGTGTGGCCTCGCCGGCGAGCGCTTCTGCGTGCGCAACTCCGGCGCGCGCGCCGTCGTCGAGGGCGTCGGCGATCACGGCTGCGAATACATGACCGGCGGCGTGGTGATCGTCCTTGGCCCCGTCGGCCGCAACTTCGCGGCCGGCATGTCCGGTGGCACGGCGTATGTCTACGATCCGAACCAGACGCTGCGCTCGCGCGCAAACCTAGAGATGGTCGAGCTCGAGTCCGTCGTCGACGAGAGCGACATGTGGCTCGTGCACTCGATGATCGAGCAGCACGTCCGCTTCACCGGTTCGCCGCTCGGGCGCCGCGTGATGGATAACTGGGAGCACCTCGTCGCGCGCTTCGTCAAAGTGATGCCGACCGACTACAAGCGGGTGCTGCAACAGCGTCGCGCCGCGGCCCGCAGACCGTCGGGGCTGCACGTGGTGCCGGGAGGGCGGTCGTAATGGGCAAGCCGACCGGCTTCATCGAGTGGCAGCGGATCCTTCCGAAGAAGCGCCATGTCGCGGAGCGCCTGCGCGACTCGCGCGAGGTGGAAGGCGTGCACGGTCCACTCGAGGACGATCTCGTCCGCAATCAGGCGGGCCGCTGCATGGACTGTGGCATTCCGTTCTGCACGCAAGGCTGTCCGCTCGGCAACCCGATCCCCGACTTCGCGGACCTCGTCTACAAGGGGCGCTGGCTCGATGCCCACAAGCGGCTCGCGTCGACGAATGACTTCCCGGAGCTCACGGGCCGCCTCTGCCCTGCTCCGTGCGAAGGCAGCTGCGTACTCGGCATCGAAGACGCCGCGCAGGGTCCCGTCACGATCGAAGCGATCGAGAAGGCCGTCGTGGAACACGCCTTCGCGAACGGTTGGATCACGGCGCGTCCACCGCGCACGCGCACGGGCAAGCGTGTCGCGATCGTCGGCTCGGGTCCCGCGGGGCTCGCCGCCGCGAATCAGCTCAACCGCGCGGGTCACACCGTCGTCGTATTCGAGGCCGCGGCGAAGATCGGCGGACTCCTCCGCTATGGCATCCCCGACTTCAAGATCGAGAAGGCCATCGTCGATCGCCGCCTCGCGATCATGGAGGCCGAGGGCGTCGCGTTCCGTACAAATGCGAAGGTCGGCGAGAGTCCGTCGTGGGCGCAGCTCGACGCAGACTACGACGCTGTCGTCATCGCGATCGGTGCGATGCGCGGGCGCGATCTCGACGTTCCGGGCCGCGAGCTCGACGGCGTCGTGATGGCGATGGACTACCTCGCCGAACAGAACAAGGTCGTCGGCGGCGAGCTCTCGGGCACGAAGTACGACGTGCGCGGCAAGCGCGTGATCATCCTCGGCGGCGGCGACACCGGCTCCGACTGCCTCGGCACGGCGCATCGCCAGGGCGCCGGGCACGTCATGCAGATCGAGCTCATGGCAGCGCCGCCGGCTGCGCGCGACGGCGCCACGAACCCGTGGCCGCTGTGGCCGCTCATCTTCCGCACGTCGTCCTCGCAGCAAGAAGGCGGCGAGCGCACGTTCGCGTTCCGCACGACGCGCCTCGAGGGAGAAAACGGCCGGCTCGCGGCGCTCGTCGGTGTGAACGTCGAGGATTCCTCGCACGAGATCCGCCTGCCCGTCGACACGCTCGTCCTCGCGCTCGGCTTCATCGGTCCCGACACGACCGCGCTCGTCGAGCAGCTCGACGTCGATCTCGACGCGCGTGGCACGATCGCGATCGACGCGCGCTACGAGACGAGCGTCCCCGGCGTCTACGCCGCCGGCGATGCACATCGCGGCGCGTCGCTCATCGTGTGGGCGATCGCCGAGGGCCGCGAGCTCGCGCGCAACGTCGACGCGGCGCTGCGTGGCGCACCGTCGATCGTGCCCACCCGCGGCCGCGATCAACCATTTCGCTAGCAGTCGCCGGCGCACATCTCGGATCCGTCGCACACGGCATCACCGCACATGACGGGTGGCGCACCGCAATCCAGGGGACAGATCTGGCGGTTCTCGAGGGATGAGCAGCTCTGGTCACCGCAGCGCGGCGTGGTCGGGCAGCTCGCCGTCCCCGGTGGGCACAAGGGGTCACACACCGACCAGCAGTCCGGATCCGTGCACGCCGCGAGCCCGTCCCCGTCGGCGTCGAGCCTGCTCGCGCAGGTCTCGTACGTACCCCCGTCGGACCACAGGTGCGCGAAGAAGTCTCCCGGGGCGCCATCGTCGAGAAGGTTGCCGCCGAGCGCCATCACCATCGTTCCGTCGGGACTCGCGAACGCGACGTGCTGCGTGACGAGCAACGGGCTGGAGAACAGCGGGCGCCAGCGTGCGCCGTCCCACTCCCACGAATCGCCGACGGGGACGGCGAGCAAGATGATGCCGCTATCGTCGATGCGTTCGCCGCCGGTGAGGATCAAGCGCCGGCGCGCCGGAGCCCACGTGAGCTGCGAGAACCGGCGCGGCGTCGGATTCAGCACGGTGTCGATGCGAGCCCACCCTGCTGCGGTGAGTCGCCACGTGTCGTCGAAGACCTGGCCCGTCTGCGTGTGGTCGGAGCCACCGAAGAGGAGGAGCCCACCGCCGTTCGGATCATGCGCGAGCATCGCCGCAAGCCGCGGCGGCGGGCGCGTCGCGAATAGACGCCGTGCCCAGGTTTGGCCGTCCCACTCCCACGTCTCGTCGGTGGCGCCGCCCTCGTCGTCGCGGCCGCCAAACATCACGACACGGCCCGCGTCGGGATCGAAGGCCATCGAGTGGTTTGCACGGGGTCCGGGAGAGGTTGGCGGCCTCGCCTCCGACCATGCCGCTCCGTCCCACGTCCACGTCTCGGACGAGAGCCCGGTGTCGGTCTCGCCGCCGAACAGCACGATTCGATTTCGGATCGGGTCGTACACCATCGCGTGATCCCGGCGTGGCGAAGGCTTCTTCGCGACCAGCGATTCGGTCCAAAGACGTCCATCGAACACGAACATATCGTCCGTGAGCATCTGGTTCACACGATCACCACGCCCACCGCCGAACTGCACTACGACGCCGCGCAGCGGATCGTTGACCGCGACCGAGCTCGTACGGATCGATGCGTCGGTGAACACGGGATTGTCGACGAGCGCGAGCTCACCTGCTGCGTTCCACACAGCAAAGCCAGCGACCCGCAACCCGATCACACCACCGCGCACGCGATCTGCGACGACATGGCGGATCGTCCCCGCGAACGTCGAGGCGCGTGAAAGCTCCACCCATACGTTGTTCCTAAACGCCCACGTCTTCAGCAGGCCGCTGCCGTCGTCACCGAGGAGCAGTCTCTCGCCAAGGCTCGGCTCGAACACGATCCACATGCGCTGAGCGGTCGACGCCGGCACGGCGCCGATCTGCGTCCACGTCGTCCCGCGCAGCTCCCACTGCACGCCGTTCGTCACGAGCGCGATCACGCCGGCGTCGGGATCGAACGTCATCGTCGGTTGTGGCGATGCCGCCGGGCCGTCGGGGAGCCGCGTCCACACATCTTCGCTCAGCGCCCACGTGTCCGCGAGCATCTCGCTCGTTCCGTCCTGCCCGCCGAACAGCACCATGCGGTCGCCGACCGCGTCATACGCGAGTGCCGGCGACGCACGGGCGACCGGACCGCTCGCATCGAGCGGTCGCCACGCGGTCCCCGTCCACTCCCAGGTGTCCGCCGAAAATCCGGTTTCCCGCGTGCCTCCGAATATCACGCTCACGCCGCGCCGATCGTCGTACGCGAAGCCGGCGCTCGCGCGTCCCTCCGGCGTTGTCGTTGTCGGTGCTGCGACCGCGAAGCTGCCGTCCCATTCATACGTTGTCGTCAGAAAGAACTGCGAGCTCCCCGGGCCGGGCTCCGTGCCGCCGAAGATCACGACACGCGCGCGGCGAACGTCGTACGTCATCGCCACCTCCGACCGGGAGCCCGGGACATCGTCGACGATGCGCTCGCGCCACCCCGCCGACTCGAGATCGCATCGGCTCGAGCAGCCGTCGTGAGAGACCGCGTTGCCGTCGTCACACAGCTCGCCGAACAGGGCGTCGACCACACCGTTGCCGCAGGTCTCGGTCGAGAAGCAGTCCGCGGAGCAGCCGTCTTCGCTGACCGTGTTCCCGTCGTCGCACTGCTCCTCGATGTCGAGGAACTCGTTTCCGCAGCCCCTCGGCCAGCACACGAGGCCATCGTCGATCTCGTAGCATCGACGCTCCGCGCCACACGACTCACCAGCGGCGAGGTCGTCGCACGCGCTCAGCTGCTCCGGTGTGGCGCAGAGAAGTCGCTCGCCGACGGGGGCACAGCGAGTCCCTTCGGCGCACATGGTGACGCCGTCGGCGCACGTGGTCGCGCTGGTTCGAATGCACCCACCGACGACCAGTACGAACAAGAGACCGAGGAGCCGCACGGCACGATCGTGCCACACATCGGGTACTCGAGTGTGAGGTCGCCGCGAGGCGCAACGAGCTACTCGTAGGCGAGTGTGCACTGCGAATACGTCGCGCGGCGTCCGGTCTCCGCGTCGATCCACACCCCGGGCTCGCTCGGTGCACCCCACGTGCGCGCGAGCTGTTGCCCGACGTCGTCGCACAGAGCGCGGTCGTCGGTGGCGAACACGCAGGAGCACGGGTCATCCTCGTCGCGCACGCACGGCTCGACCTCGTAGCGCCCGAGCTCGATCTCGATCCGCGTGATCGTTCCGTTCGTGTCGTTGATCCAGATGGAATACGGATGCTCCGCGCTCGGCGTCGTCGTGTGCTGCGCGATCTCGATCGCCTCGGGCGTGGCACGCTCCCCGATCGCGATCCGAGCGAACCGCGCCCCCGGTCGCGCCTTCGCGCCGTAGAGCCCCACGAGCTGCGCGCGCTTCGCGGACTTCAGCGCCGCGAACTCGGTGATCTGCGGCTTCATCGCTTCGCACGACAGCTCCTGCTCGGATGGACCCGCCTTGCAGTTCTGGTACAGCGCGCCGCCGAGAAGACCTGCGGTAACGGTGGCCATGACGATCGTGAAGCGCTTCACCTCTCCACGCTGCGCCATCACCGACGAGGTTGCACGAACAATGTCGTTCCCAAGACTCCTGATGACCCGAGTGTCTAAGGCTCGCGATATCGTGCCCGCGTGGCGGACGTGCACGAAGCGCTGGTGCTGTTCCAAGAGGCGGTCGACCGCGAGGACGACCCCGAGGAATCCCGCGCGTTGTTCGAGCGCGTGCTCGCGATCCAGCGCGAACTCGGCGGAGTGCTCGAGACCGACGACGTGTTGATCCCACTCGAGGCGACGCTGATGAACATCGCGGCGCTCTCCCAGCGCCTGCGCGACTGGCCGCGCCTGCGCGACGTGGCCGCCGAGCTGCGCGCGGTCACACCGTTTCAGGGCGCCGCGCACACGATGTATTCGATCGCGCTCAAGCACCTCGGCGATCCTTTGGGTGCGGCGAAGGCGCTCGAGAGCGCGTTCGCCGTCGCCCCGTCGGAGGTCAACCCGCGCTACGAGCAGGCGTGTCAGCTGCTCGCGAGGGGGGACCGCGCCGGCGCTCTCGACGCGATCGCCGCCGCGATGGAGCGTGGGGCCGAACCCGACGCCCTCCGCGAGGACGACGAGCTCGCGTCGCTCCGCGGCGATCCGCGGTTCGAGGTGCTGCTTGGGCGCGATCACCACGTCGCATGCCTCGTGCAGCTCCTCGACGAGGATCACGCGGACTTCGCCGAGTCCGCACCTGCACCCGACGAGGATACGTTCGGCGACTGGATCACCGACGACGAGACCATCGAGCGCTTCGAGGATGCGGTCGACCTCGTGTCCCAGCTGCTCGAGGCGGCAAATGTCACGAGCGTCCCGCTCCTGCCCGCCGACGCCGGCGGCGACGAGATCCTCGACTTCGCGCAGTGCGACCCGACGCAGGTTCGCGCCATCGAAGCCGTCCTGCGCGCCGAGCGCTTCTGGCACGCTATTCCCTTCCTGCTCGTGCTCGGGCATCACCACCTGCCATCGCTGAATCCCGAGGACGCTCGCGACCGCCTCGGCGTACCATGAGGCATGCGCGCGGCGATGCTCGTGCTGATCGCGGGGTGCTTCGATCCGTCTCCGACGGCCGGCGCTCCGTGCGGAGCGAACGACACGTGCCCCGCACCGCTCGTCTGCACCCTCGGTCGCTGCGTCCCGCCTGGCACGGCGCCTGACGACGCGCCGATCGACGCGCTCGCGTGGGCCTCGCCGGTCCCACTGTCCGCGCTGAACACGCCGGACCGCGACAGCGATCCCGCGATCACGGCCGACGGACTCGAACTGTTCTTCTCGTCGTCGCGTCAGGGGATGGGCCGCGACGACATCTATCTCGCGACGCGCGCGTCATCCGCGTCACCGTGGGAGCCACCGATACACCTCGCGGTCATCGCCTCGAGCTCGTCCGATCTCTCCGTCGAGATCACCGGCGATGGGCGACAGCTGTGGTTTCAGTCGTCACGGTCGGGCATGGGCGACATCTACACGTCGACGCGCGATCAGCTCGGGATGTGGTCCGCGCCTGCCCTCGTCGCCGAGGTCAGCTCGCCGACGGAGATCGAGGCGGACCTCGGCGTGGCGCCCGACGGACTGTCGATGATCATCGCGCGCGGCGAGCTCGGGAGCCGCGTGTTGCACCTCGCGACGCGCCCGAGCCTGTCCGCCGCTTGGAGCACGCCTGCGCCGCTCGCCGCGCTGAACAACGCGGCCGACGATCCGTCGGCGCCCTCCCTCAGCAACGGCGCCTCCATCGTCTACTTCCACGCCGATCCGACCCGCAACATCTACGTCGCCACGAAGACGGGCAACTCCTACACCGCCCCAGTCCCGGTGAGCGAGGTGAACACGGATCTTCGCGACGCCTGCCCGTACGCACCGCAGTCGAACGACGTCCTCTACTTCGAACGCGCGGGCGATCTCTACGTCACCACCCGCTAGCATCACGTGTACGATGGATCCGTGCGCCCGCACATCACGCCGACAACCCGCACAATGTGTATCGGACCACGAAGGTCGGCTCTCCTGGTCGACGCCGGTGCCCGTCACCGAGGTGAACACCGCGGTGCGCGACGCCGCGCCCGCGACCGACGAGGCCGACAACTACATGATCTTCGAGCGCGACAACCAGCTCTACGAGACCTCGCGCTGAGGCTAGCGCTTCGCGATCGCGATGCGCACGCGGCTGTTCGGCAGCGGGCCGTGGCCACCTCCGCCGGGGCGACTGTCCTGCGCCGGCCACGTCAGATCGTTTTAGTCCACCGCCATCGCTGACTCGGTGGATGAGGTGTGAGGCCACCCCAAACGTGGCAGATCTCAGAGCGGCGCGACTGACGACGGGGCGACCGGCGCTGTCGTGCGGCGCGGCGGCACGTAGAGCCGGATCTCGACGCGACGGTTTGCGAGCCTGCCACGCGGCTTGTCGTTCTCGGACACCGGCTCCTCGCCGCCCTTGCCATCGATCTCGACGCGTGTGGCGGGGATGCCGACGCCGACGAGCGCTTGGCGAACAGCGTCTGCGCGAGCGCGTGACAGATCGATCGCGAGCTGCGCGAGATCGGGTGCGGGCTCGCCCTCCTTGGGCGTGGTCGCGAACTGGTTCGCCTCGCGATCGTCGGTGTGACCGATCAGCTGGACCTTGATCGACGGGAACGCCACCATCAGCTTCGCGATCTTCTCCAGGTTGGGCTTCGCGGACTCGCGCACGGCGGTCTCACCCTCGGCGTAGATCAGGCCCTCGACCGTGCCCTTGAGCGCATCGACCTCGGGCGGCAACGTGTCGGGGCACCCGTCGTCGTCCTCGAAGCCGTTGTAGCTCTCGGCGACGGTGGAGCAGCGATCGGCGATGTCCAGCACGAGGTCGCCGTCGTTGTCGATGTCGGGGCACCCGTCTTCGTCCTCGAAGCCGTCGACGTCTTCTTCGCGCGTCGGGCACGCGTCTTTGGTGTCGGCGATACCGTCGTTGTCGCGATCGACCACCGCGGGCGGGATGACTTCGGTGCCCGGGCGCGCCCTGCGCTCACCGATGTGAAACTCGAGGCCGAAGGCGAAGTCGAATTCGGCGGCGACGTAGCGCTCGGCGCCGGGGAGCATCGTGACACGCGCATCGATGCGCGCGACGAAGCGATCGAGATCGAAGCGGATGCCACCGCCGACGTAGCCCTCGCCCGTGATTCCGGAGTCGAGGGTCTGGCGCGCTGACGACAGTGCGATCGGCGCGCCTCCTCCGACGACCACGAACGGCATGATGCGGCGCTCGGGGAGGATCTCGAAGCGCATCTGGATGCGCGGCTCGATCCAGAACACGTCGACAGACGGAATGTCCATGCCCATGAAAACGAGCGGGTTCGTCTGCGTCGACGCCATCGCGAGCTCGAACTCGGGGACGAAGAACGGAAAGAACGGCTTCGCGATGCGCGCGCCGAACGTCATGGCGTTGTCGAGCATCGGGTGCTCGGGTGCGTCCTCGATGTAGCCGAGGCGCGAGTCGTTGCTGTACACGCGCGGCCCGAAGAAGGCACCGATCTGGGTCGGGTCGGCCACAGCCGGAGGGGCGCTCGCGAGCAGCGGGAACAAGACGGCACAGCCGATTCGACCCATCGCGCGAAAGTATACGCCAGGCCTGCGCGCGATGCGTGCTCGCGCCCGTGATCAGCCTCGCTGCGCGCCCGTGATCAGTTCCGCGCTGTCACCGGCACCGCGACGGGTGTCATCTCGGCCGTCGATCCACTCGCGCCATCGTTCGGCAGCCCCGTGAAGTCGCGTCGCGCGCGAAGTCCGAGCCACGGGTCGGACTTCGGCGTGTGAAACACCGCTGCGTAGATGACGTCGTTCACCTTCGTGAAGTCGGAATTGCCGTCCGACAGGATCGCGGCGATCTCGGTGCGCAGTCGGATCTGGTTGAGCGCGCTGTCGGCGAGCGCGTGCCGCGCGAGACGCGTGAGCATGTGCGTACGCTCGGCGGCAGGTGCGTCGCCGTGGAGGCGCTCGACGAGCGCGAGGCTCTGCGCGTCGAAGATGGTGCGCGGTGCGTACGCCGACGACACGATCTCGACGGCGCCCTCGACGTAGTTCACGGTCACCGCATCACCGTATGCCTTCGTTCGCGGCCACAGCTGGTCGGCGAAGAGCGCCCATGTCGCGACCTCGTTCTCGTCGATCGTCTCGAGCTCGGCCGTCGTGATCTGGCGCAGCTGCGGCACTTCGACGTACCCCTTCGAGATCGTCGCGCGCTGCGCACGCGAGAGCGCTTCCTCGGCGGAGACGCGCCTCCCGAACAGCATGTGCGCCTGGAGCTTTTCGGCCACCGCGGAGATCTGTGCGACCTTGGCCTGGTGATACGCGGTGCGCTTCGCGCCGCGCTCGCTTGCCGGCGCGGCGGCGACAGACTTCGCGTGTGCGAGGCTCGTCGCGAGCTCGGCGCGGAACGCGTGTGGCGCGTAGAGACCGGGAA
This sequence comes from Kofleriaceae bacterium, assembly GCA_046160585.1. Classification (GTDB taxonomy): domain Bacteria; phylum Myxococcota_A; class Polyangia; order Haliangiales; family Haliangiaceae; genus JABFXX01. The sequence goes on along the minus strand of JBJXGN010000091.1, from coordinate 70,927 downwards.
TCACGTCGAGGACGCCGCCGTTCTCGTCGAGGATGTAGTGTGCGCTGTTGCCCGTCGTCGTGCTCGCGATCGTGCGGCCGTCGCCGAAGTCGATGGTCACCTTCGGAACGGCGCGATCGCTCGACCAGTGCAGCACGAAGTTGTCGCGCAGGAACGCCGACAGGTCCTTGTTCGCGTACAGGGTCGCGCGGAAGAAGCGGCTGTTCGCACACGACAGGTCCTCGTCGAGACGGCCGAGCATGCGTAGCGAGAGGATCGGCTTCTGCTGCTGCTTCGCGACCGCCTTCGCGCGATCGAGATTCGTGTGCCAGTACAGGCGCGACACCGTCGCGTAGCGCTGCGCGGCGACCTGATCGATGCGAAGCGCAAACGCGTCGCGAGCGGCGCCTTCGTGGAGGCGATCGTACCTCGCGAGGAGCTCGTCGAGCGCTGCGGCACCGCGGCCGCGCGCGAACGCGACCTCGGCCTCGGTCAGCTTCGCGACGTCGAGCGACGGCCTGGTCTTGGGGGCGATCTGCTGGAGCCGGGGCGACGCGATCGCAGAGGCACAGCCGGCGAGCGCGATGGACAGCGCGAGCGTGGAGTTCGACATGGGTCTACGGTGCCTCGGCGAGCTCGCGACGGCTGTCAGGCCTTGGTAAGGCACCTCCGGGCACGCAGGATCCTCCCGAGGCATCGAGGGGGACTTGGATCCCGAGCCACATCCGGGGAGACCGATCCCCCTGAGGACCACAGATCCCGAGGCGCTGGGGATACCCCTCCCCCGGTTGCCTTACGCGCGCCTTACATGCTGGAGCGCCGTGTGTGGCACGCTGACGGGGTGCGCATTCTCGTGGTCGAAGACGAAGCCAGCCTCCGCGATGGCATCGTCGATCTGTTGACGGGCGACGGCCATGACATCGTGGCCGTCGGTGACGGCATGGCCGGTGTTGAGGCGGGCCTCCGCGACCCGTACGACCTCGTGCTGCTCGATCTCATGCTACCGCGGCTCGACGGCATGGAGGTCTGCCGCCGGCTCCGCGCGGCGCGGCCGGGGACGCCGATCCTGATGCTCACTGCGCGCGGCTCGGAAGACGACAAGGTGCGCGGCCTGATGGAAGGCGCCGACGACTACGTCACGAAGCCGTTCAGCGCACGCGAGCTCCTCGCGCGGATCCGCGTGCTCGGTCGTCGCTCGCCGCAGGGCGAGTCGCTCGACGAGGTCGCGATCGACGGCGCGGTGATCGATCTCGCGCGCATGGTCGTGGTGCGCGGCGACGCGCGCGTGTCGCTCACGCCGCGTGAGGTCGGCATCGTGCGCTGGCTGCACAAACATCAGGACCGTGTGGTCACGCGCGCCGAGCTGCTCGAACAGGTGTTCGGCCAGCGCGGCGATCTGCAGACGCGCGCCGTCGACATGGCGATCGCGGTGTTGCGCAAGAAGGTCGAGACGGATCCCGCAAATCCGAGATTGATCATCTCGGTGAAAGGCGCGGGTTACGCGTGGCGACTCGCGCGCTGAACAGAGCAACGCTGAAGAGCCCGTCGCGGACGCTGATCGCGGCGGTGCTGCTCGTCGCAGCGCTCGCCATGCTGCTGGGCGCGTGGTTCTTCGCAGGCTGGTCGGACGTGGGTGCGCGCCAGGCGGAGATGCGGTCGGCTCCCGCGGTCGAGGCCGCGCGCCGGAGCGAGAACCTCGCGCGCGATCTGCGCGCCGAGCTCGACGCGCTCGTCAGTCGCGAGATCGATCGACCGTATTTCCACTACCAGAACCTGTTCCGCGATCCGCGTGCGTCCGCGTCCATCGCGGTCGCGCCGTCGCCGCTCGCGAGCGAGCGTGCACCGCTCGTGCTCGGTTACTTCCAGATCGAGGGCACGGGTAACGTCACGACACCGGGTAGGGTCACGACACCGACGTTGAACGACGATGTGCCCGAGCTGTCGGAGCCGACGGGGCTCGCCGGCAACCTCGCGTTTCGTGACGAGGTGAGCGCGAGCTTCGGCAAGAGGTATCGCCCACCGGGTCGCTCGACGCCCGACGCCACGCTCGTCGCGCAGGTCGATCCGCCGCGGCCGCGCCCGCGCGCGCCGATCCAGACGAACACGCCGCCGGTGACGAACGTGCCCGTCGACGTGTCGAAGGTACCCGACCACGTGACCGACGCCGGCGCCGGGGTGTCGATCGATCTCGTACCCGGCGGCGCTCGCAACGTGACGCAGGTGCAGACGATCGACAACAACAGCTACCAGCAGAACTGGAACTCGAACTCGATCTACCTCGAGAACAATCCGCGCAGCCGCAACGAGCCAGGCACGCGCGTGACGCCTCCGCCGAACCCAGCGCCGAAGCCGCCCGCGACGGTGGTCCCGAAGCTCGACTTCGACGTCGAGACCGTCGACGCCGGCGTGGCTGTCGCGGCCGTCGAGCCGACGACGTCTCCGGTGGACAAGCCACCAGTGACCACACTTCCAGTGACCAAACCTCCGGTGACCAAACCTCCATTGACCAAGACCAAACCTGCCGTGACGAATCCGATTGGTTCGCGCGTCGTGTCGACGACGATCGAAAACGTCGACGACAAGCCCGTGACGATCGTCGTGTCCGCGTTCGCGCTAGAGACCGAGACGTTCGCGGGCGCACCCGTGCTCGTGGCGACCCGCCTCGTCGAGACGCCGGACGGTGCGCTCACGCAGGGCTTCGTGATCGATCGCAGTCAGATCGCCGCGTGGCTCGCGGCGCGCGACGGCGAGGCGACCATCGCGCACCGCGACCGCGGTCCAGCGACCGATTCGCTCGTCTCGTCGGCGCAGGTCGTGCCGGCGTGGTTCGTCGACGTGCGGCCGCCGGCGGCGGTGATCGCGAACGCCGCGTCATCGGCGGCCAAGCTCGCGACGACCTTCCTGATCCGCTTCGTCACGCTCGGCATGCTCGCTCTGATCGCGGCCGCACTCGTCGTGCTGATGGTCTCGCGCGCGGAGAAGCTGGCGCGCGAGCGCAGCCAGTTCGCCGCGGCCGCCGCGCACGAGCTGCGTACGCCGCTCGCGGGTCTCCAGCTCTACGGCGACATGCTCGCCGACGGAATGGGTGATCCCGCGAAGCAGCGCGACTATGCGCGACGCATGGCCGAGGAGGCTGCGCGCCTCGGTCGCGTCGTGTCCAACGTCCTCGGCTTTTCGCAGCTCGAACGCGGGAACCTCAGCGTGAACCCGACCGCGGGCGACGTCTCGGCGGAGCTAGCCGAGCTCGCATCGCGCGCGGAGCCGGCGCTCGATCGCGCGGGTGCCGTGCTCTCGCTCGAGGTCGCGCCGGATCTGCGCGCGACGTTCGATCGGGACGCACTCGCTCGCATCGTCGGCAACCTGCTCGACAACGCCGAGAAGTACTCGCGCGACGCGGGCGATCGTACGATCACCCTGGCGGCTCGCGCGACCGACACCGGCGTGGAGATCGAGGTCGCCGATCACGGCCCGGGCGTGGCCGACTCGGCACGGGACACGCTGTTCGCGCCGTTCACGCGCGGTGTGAACGCAGACGGCCCGGCGGGGCTCGGCCTCGGTCTCGCGTTGTCGGAGTCGCTCGCGCGTGCGATGAGCGGATCGCTGGAATATTCGCCGCCTGTCGCAGAAGGCGCGCGCTTCGTGTTGCGCTTGCCACCAGCGTAGTAGGGTCGGCGCATGCGCAACCTGCTCGTGCTTTTTGTCGTGTTGTTCGCCTTCGGGTGCAAGGACAAGTCGGCCAAAGAAGCGGAGGACGACGACCCGGCGCTGTCGTTTGTCGCCGACGGTGCGAAGGAAGGCGTCGAGAAGATCAAGGCCGCGATCGCGGCGGGCAAGCCCGGCGACGCGATCTTCAAGTGCGCTCACACGGCGAATATCGACACGCTCAAGAACAGCAAGCCGCACGCGGCGCTCGCCGCGGAGCTCGAGCAGCTCTGCAATGTCGATCTTCCGCTCGCGATGATCACCAAGGGCGTCGAGGAGGCGGAGACTGCACGCAAGGCAAAGCCGGACGACAAGGTGCTCAGCGAGTGCTTCAACGCGTACATGAGCACCGCCTACGACGAGATGAAGAAGGCGAAGACCGAAGCGAAGGCGAAGGACGCCCTCGCGCGGTTCGCGGTCGTGTGCCCGGAGCAAGCCGGCGACTTCAAGTAGCGCTTACTTGAAGTTGTTCTTCCACTCGCGGATCGCGGCGAACACGCTCACCGGATCACCGGCGGCGCCGCGCGCCTTGGCCGCCGCGATCACTGCAGGCTCCGCGGCGCGCAGGAACGGATTGGTCTCGCGCTCCTCGTCCATGCGCGACGGCACCGACGGCGACGAGATCGCCGCGGCGCGTGCGCCGATCGCCTGGTTGTCCGGCTCGACGGCCGCCGCGAACCGGAGGTTCGACGCGGTGTATTCGTGCCCGCAGTAGACCTTGGTGTCCGCCGGCAGCTCGGCGAGCCTCATCAGCGACGCGTGCATCATCGCGGCGTCGCCCTCGAACACGCGACCGCAGCCCGCGGTGAACAGCGTGTCGCCCGTGAACGCGCAGCCTTCCACGACGAACGTGATGGCGCCGAGCGTATGCCCGGGGTTGTCGATGACGCGCGCGACGATCGCGCCGTGCGCGACGGTGTCGCCGTCGTTCACCTTCTTCGTGACGCCCTCGATCTTCTCGCTGTCCTTGGTCGACGCGACGACCTCGACGTCGGGCTGCGCGGCGACGAGGTCCTTCACACCGCCGACGTGATCCCAGTGGTGGTGTGTGAGCCAGATCGCCGTCAGCGCGACACCTTCGCGAGCGAGCGCGGCCTGCACGGGAGCGGCCTCACTCGGATCGACCACGGCCGCCTTGCCGTTGTCGATAACGAGGTACGCGAAGTTGTCTTTGAGGCACGGCACGACGACGACTTGCATGCGCGCGTTATACCGTGCGGACCATGACGATGTCCGCGGTCACACTGCGTGCTCACGGTGGTCCAGAGGTGCTGCAGGTCGAGGAGCTTCCGATGCCGGTGCCGGGCCCCGGCGAGGTGCGAGTGCGGATCCGCGCCGTCGCGCTCAACCACCTCGACATCTGGGTCCGCAGGGGCGGCCCGGCGTTCAAGTTGCACTACCCGCACCTGCTCGGCTCCGACATCGTCGGAGAGATCGACGCCGTCGGTGAAGGCACCACCGCGAACCGCAACGCCCCGAAGGTCGGCGACAAAGTCGTCGTGCAGCCGGGGCTGTCGTGCGGTGCGTGCGCGCAGTGTCTCGGCGGTCACGACAACCTGTGCCGGGACTACAAGATCCTCGGCGAGCACGCGAGCGGCGGATACGGCGAGGCGATCGTCGTCCCCGCCATCAACATCGCACCGTATCCCGCCGGCCTCTCGTGGACCGATGCCGCAGCGGCGATCCTGCCGTTCCTCACCGCGTGGCAGATGGTGGTGCACAAGGCGCGCGTAAAGCCGGGCGACGTGGTGCTCGTGCAGGGTGCGGGCAGCGGCATCGGCGTCGCGGCGATCCAGATCGCGAAGCTTCACGGAGCGCGTGTGATCGCGACGGCGAGCACGCCGTCAAAGCTCGAGCGCGCGCGTGCACTCGGCGCCGACGATGCGATCGACTACACGAGCACCGACTTCGTGGCGGCCGCGCGCCAGCTCACCGGCAAGCGCGGTGTCGACGCGGTGATCGAGCACGTCGGCGGCGAGACGTTCGCGGGCAGTCTTCGCGCGGTGTGCGCGGGTGGGCGCGTCGTCACGTGCGGCGCGACGGCGGGCTTCCACCCGAATATCGATCTGCGCCACATCTTCTTCCGTCAGGTCGAGGTGCTCGGTTCCACGATGGGGAGCAAGGCCGATCTGCTCGCGGTGCTCGCCCACGTGGCCGCCGGGCGCCTGAAGCCGGTCGTCGATCGCGTGCTCCCGCTCGCGCAGGCTGCCGAGGCACACGGGGTGCTCGAGCGCCGCGAGGCGTTCGGGAAGATCGTCCTCGTTCCCTGACGGGTCGATCGACCTCTGGATCAGATCGGGACGCGATCAACAGGTCACGAAGAGGACTACTTCTTCGAGCGGCCGAACAGGCCCTTCTTCTTCTCGGAGACCTCTTCATCCATCTCGACCGCGAGCGCACGGAGCAGCTCCTCCTGCTTCGACGTCAGCTTCTTCGGCACCTCGACACGGAACTGGATCACCTGATCTCCACGGCCCTTGCCGTCGAGGTGCGGGATGCCCTGCCCTCGGCGCACGAACACGTCACCCGGCTGGATCCCCGGCTCGACCCGGATCGTTGCGGTGCCCATACACGCTTCGTCGAGCGTGTGCACGTCGACCTCGCCGCCGAGCGCCGCCTTGACCATGCTGATCGACATCTCGGTAAGAATGTCGTCGCCCTCGCGGCGGAAGCGCTCGTCTCCCTGCACGCGAAGCACGACGTACAGATGACCGGGCGTCCCTCCGGGCGCGACGTTGCCCTTGTTCATCACGCGCAACGGCTGGCCGTCGTCGACGCCGGGCGGCACGGTGACCGAGAGCTGTGACTGCTCCGACCTCGTTCCGCGACCGCGACAGTCGTCGCACGGATCTTTGATCGCCTTGCCCGCGCCGCGGCACTGCGGGCAGGTGGTCTGCACCATGAAGAAGCCCTGCGCGTGGACGACCTGCCCCTTGCCCTGACACGTGCCGCACGTCTCGGCCTTGCTGCCGGCCTTGGCACCCGTCGCGTTGCAGGTCTCGCATGCGATCTGGCGCGTGACCTTCACTTCCTTCGAGACGCCCCACACGGCCTCGGCGAAGGTCAGCTCGAGATCGACGCGAACGTCACCACCGCGCGGCGGACCGCGACGGGCCTGCGAACGACCTCCGAAGAAATCCCCGAACAGATCGCCGAATGCGGAGAAGATGTCCTCGACGTTGGAGAAGCCACTCGCGCCGTTGTTTGCGGAGTAGCCACGTAGTCCGTCGAATCCGAAGCGGTCGTAGCGCTGGCGCTGATCGTCGTCGCAGAGGATCTGGTACGCGTTCGCAGCTTCCTTGAACTTCTCCTCGGCTTCTTTGTCGCCGGGGTTGTGGTCCGGGTGGAACTGCTTTGCGAGGCGGTAGTACGCCTTTTTCAAGTCACCAGCACTGGCTTGGCGCTCGACTCCCAATACTTCGTACAAGTCGCGCATACGTTAAGAATCAGGGCTTTGGGTAAGACGGCCCTCGCAGACTGTCAAGCTGTCGACTCGGGTAAGGTCGGGGCACGTGTTGCGACCCGCCGACTTGGCCCGCGGAGCGCCTGATGAGGGCGATGCCCTCCGGCGCGCCGAGCGCCTGTTCGACGCCGCCTCCCACGCAGGCCTGGAATTCTCCGGGCTTCCTGAGGGGGCCGAGCACGTCGCGCGCATCGCGTGTCAATCTGCCCCGTACCTCGCCACCCTGCTCGTCCAGGACCCCATGCGGTTGGGGCGGGTCGCCCGGGATCCCTACCTCGTCCGCGAGAAGCCCAAGGGGGTGCTCGCGGCCGAGCTCGCGCGCGAGGTGGCGTCGGTGGGAACCGTCACGGACCTCCATGCTGCTCTGCGTCGGGTCCGCGCCGACGAGCTCGTCAGGCTCGGAGTCCGCGAGCTCGATCTCGGCCTCGACACCGAGGTCGGGCGAGAGCTGTCGCGACTGGCGGATGTGTGCTTCGACGCTGCGATCGCGTTCCACGATCGCGAGCTCCGTGCGCGCTACGGAAGTCCGCGCTACCTCGATGATGACGGGACACTGCGCGACGCGAAGCTCGTGGTCATCGGCATGGGCAAGCTCGGCGGCGAGGAGTTGAACTTCAGCTCCGACGTGGACGTGATCTACGTGTACTCGTCCGATCAAGGCGAGGTCGCCGGACTCTCTCTGCACGAGTACTTCGCGAAGCTGTGTACGCAGGTGACCGCCGCGCTGTCGGAGGTCACGGAGGGCGCGACCGTGTTCCGCGTCGATCTGCGTCTACGCCCCGAGGGTAGCAAGGGCGCGATCGCGAACTCGCTCGCGCAGCTCGAGCGCTACTACGAGACGTTCGGTCGCCCGTGGGAGCGACAGGCGTGGATCAAGGCGCGCGCCTGCGCAGGTGACGAAGCGCTCGGCGCCGAGGTGATGGCGACGTTGCGCCCGTTCGTGTTCCCGCGTTTGGTGTCGCCGACGGTGATCGACGAGGTCCGCGATCTCAATCGCCGCATCAAGCGCGAGCTGGTGCGCCCCAACGCCGACGGTGCGCGCGGCTTCGACCTCAAGAACGGCGAAGGCGGCATCCGCGAGATCGAGTTCTTCGTGCAAGCGTTGCAGCTCATCCACGCCGGCAAGCGCACGCAGCTGCGCCTGCGTGGAACCCTAGCGACGCTCGACGCGCTCTTGTTCGCGGGCCTCGTCACCGACGAGGAGCACCTCGCGCTGTGGCGCGCGTATCGCTGGCTGCGCCACGCCGAACACGTGCTGCAGCTCGAGGCGGGCCTCCAGACGCAGACCGTGCCGGACGATCCGCTGCTCCTCGAGGTGTTCGCGCAGCGCCTCGGCTACGCGTCGAGCCCGTCGGCGAGCGCGAGCACCACGTTCGCGTACGAGCTGTACCGGCATACCTCCGCCGTCACCGGGCTGTTCGGTACGCTCGGCGATCCCGGCGGCGACGAGCGTGCGGAGATCACCGAGATCCTCCGCGGCGAGCTCGACGCGAACGCCGAAGCGACGGCACTCGCGCGACTCGGGTTCGGAGATGTCACCGCGGCACGCGCAGAGCTGGCGCGCGCGCGACGCAACACGGGCTCGCCGCTGTCACCGACGGCGGACGAGCGGACGACGCGCATCGGCGCGGCGCTGCTCGCCGAGATCGCCGCGTCGGCGGATCCCGATCAGGCGCTACGGTCGTTCGGCGATCTGATCGCGCAGCGCGGAGAGGCGTGGTCGATCTGGCGCCTCCTCGAACAGCAGCCCGCGATCCTGCGCTTGCTCGGGTCGATCCTCGGCTCGAGTGCGTACCTCGCGCGCACGCTCGTCGACACGCCCGAGCTGATCGACCTGCTCGTGCAGCTCGGCCAGACGCCTCCGACCCGTACGGCGCACCAGGTGTCCGCGGACCTCGCGAAGCGCCTCGGCTCCATCGACGCCGACGATGCGGAGGCGCTGTGGTCCGCGATCGCGGAGGTCAAGAACGGCCACGTGCTGCGCGTCGGGCTCGCGGACTTCGCGGGCGCGCTCGATCCGCTCGCCGTATGCGCCGAGCTCACCGCGATCGCCGAGGCGTGCCTCGAGCACGCACTCGCGATCGTCGCGCTACAACTCGCGGAGCGACACGGCCGTCCACCCGACGACGCGCGCCTCGCGGTGCTCGGCCTCGGCAAGCTCGGCGGTCGCGAGCTCGGCTACGCCGCGGATCTCGACGTCGTGTTCGTGTTCGACGGCGGCGACGCGGATACCGTCGACTGGTTCAGTCGCTGTGCGCAGCGCCTCCTCGGTGCGCTCCGCCAACGCACGCCACGCGGTCGCCTCTACGAGGTCGATACGCGGTTGCGTCCGTCGGGGTCGCAGGGTTTGCTCGTCACATCGCTCTCGGGATGGCGCCGCTATCACGAGAAGGACGCGCGGCTGTGGGAGCGACAGGCGCTCACGAAGCTGCGCCCCGTCGCCGGTGATCGCGCGCTCGGCGCCGAGGTCGAACGCCTCGCGAACGAGACCGTATACGGCACTGCCCGAGATCCGGCGATGGTCGCCGACGAGATCACGAAGATGCGCGAGCGCGTGGAGAAAGAGCTCGGCGGCACGGCGGATCTGAAGACCGGCGCCGGCGGGGTGATGGACGTCGAGTTCGCCGCGCAATTCCTGCAGCTCGTGCACGGCCACGCGCATCCGGCGCTTCGCACGACGTCGACGTCGGCGGCGTTGCGCGCCGCTGCGGCGGAGAAGATCGCACCCGCTCGCGACATCGAGCTTCTCGATCAGGGCTATCGGTTCCTTCGCGGTATCGAGCACCGCTTGCGCGTGGTGCACGATCAACCGATCCATCGCTTGCCCGAGACGCGCGACGAGCTGGACAAGCTCGCGCGTCGATCGGGCTTTCCCGATGGTGGCGTGCTGCTCGAGCATGTCGAGCGCTGGCAACACGACATCCGCGCGGCCTACGTGCGGCTCGTCAAGCCTGCGTAGCGGTCTACACAGTACTGCGCAAACCGCGCACCGCGTCACGAACGGAGCCGCGCGATCACCTCACAGCTCTGCCGGTCAGTGCGGCTTGTGATCGTCGACGATGGTTGGTACGAAGCAGTTATGGGCATCAAGAAGCTCGACACCATCTGGATCGACGGGCAGTTGATCCCGTGGGACAACGCGACGGAGCACTTGCTCGCGCACACGATGCACTACGGCGTCGGTGCGTTCGAGGGCATCCGCGCGTACCAGCGCACGGATGGTCGTACGCAGATCTTCCGCCTTCGCGAGCACATCGAGCGCCTGCTCGATTCGTCGACGATCTGCACGATGGACGTTCCGTTCACGCGCGATCAGATCATGGCCGCCTGCGCAGAGGTGGTTCGCGCAAACAAGATGACGTCGTGTTACCTGCGCCCGCTCGTCTATCTCGGATACGGCGCGCTCGGACTCGGCTCGTTCGAGCCGCCGGTGCGCACCATGGTCGCCTGCTACGAGTGGGGCGCGTACCTCGGAGACGACGGCCTGAAGAAGGGCATCAAGTGCATGGTGTCCGGGTTCTCGCGCGCGAACTCGAACGCAGCGATGAACAAGGGCAAGATCTGCGGCCAGTACGTCTCGAGCGTCCTCGCGAAGCGCATGGCCGTGAAGTCGGGCTTCGATGAAGCGCTGATGCTCGATCCGCAGGGCTACGTCGCCGAGGGCACGGGCGAGAACATCTTCGTCGTGAAGAGGGACGTCGTGCGCACGCCGCCGACTTCGGCCGCCATCCTCGCCGGCATCACGCGCGACACCACGATCACCCTGCTGCGCGAGCAGGGCGTCGAGGTTCGCGAGGAACCCATTGCACGCGACGAGCTCTACACCGCCGACGAGGTGTTCCTCACCGGCACCGCCGCGGAGATCACGCCAGTGCGCGACATCGATCATCGCAAGATCGGCCGCGGCGAAGCCGGGCCCGTCACGCGACGGGTGCAGGAGTCGTTCTTCTCGATCGTGAAGGGCAACGACGCCAAGCACGATCACTGGCTGAGCTTTCTGTGACCCCGCTGCGCAGCGTCCTCGTCACCGTGTTGGGCGCCGTTGCACTTACATTCGTCGCGACGGGCTGCGCCAAGAAGCGCATCCCGGAGTGCGACACGCTCGTGAAGACGATCGAGAAGATCGCCGCGTGTCCCAACGTCGCGGATGATCAGCGCAAGACCATCGTCGAGAGTGCGAACACCATCCGCGAGTCGCTCCAGCTGATCGACGATGCGGGCGGTGTGGCCGACGCGCCGGCCGATCTCGTCAGCTCCATGCGAGATGCCTGCCGGACCCAGGACCAGAGCCTCCAGCAGAAGTACGCGGATTGCCTTCCGTAGTCCTGCTACGATTCGCTTCGTGTCTGAACGCGACCTAGCACCAGGCACCGTGCTACTGGACAAGTACCGCGTCGACGAGCAGCTCGGTGCCGGCGGTATGGGTCGCGTCTTCCGCGCGTCGCACCTCTATCTGCAGCAATCGGTCGCGATCAAGGTCCTCCTCCCGCAGATGACGGAGTCCGCACCCACCGTCGCGCGCTTCCTGCGCGAGGCGCAGGCCGCCGTCCGGCTGAAGTCCGAGCATACGGCGCGCGTCCTCGACGTCGGCACGCTCCCCGACGGCCGGCCGTACATGGTGATGGAGTTCCTCGAGGGCAACGACCTGAACCAGATCCTCCGTCACCATGGCCCGCAAGACCCAGCCATCGTCTGCGATCTGATGCTGCAAGCGTGCGAAGGCCTCGCCGAAGCACACGCGATCGGCATCGTTCATCGCGACATCAAGCCGTCGAACTTCTTCATCACGCGCCGTCCCGATGGCTCGATGCTCCTCAAGATCCTCGACTTCGGAATCTCCAAGGCGCCGATCAACTACGACGACAACCTGACCCAGACGCACTCGGTGATCGGCACGCCCTCGTACATGGCGCCGGAGCAGATGAGGTCGGGCCGGGACGCGGACGCGCGCTCCGATATCTGGTCGATGGGCATCGTGATGTACCAGCTGCTCCACGGTCGCCCACCGTTCGCCGGCGGCTCGTTCGCGGAGCTCGCGATCCAGGTCGCGCAAGAACCGCCGACGCCGATCCATGTCCCCGTCGATCCCGGCTTCGGCGCGGCGATCTTGCGCTGCCTCGAGAAGCACCCGAACCGCCGCCACCAGAACGTCGGCGAGCTCGCGCGCATGCTCGCGCCTTATTCGACGGACCCGATCACCGCCGCGCAGATCGCGAATCGCGCGGCGCGAATCCTCCAGACGCGCGCGTCACAACCGACCATCGAGCGTGGCGCCCTCCCCGGCCAGCAGTCGCTGCCCGTCGGCGCGAACGGTGGCCTCACGTCGCCGCTGCCGCTCTCGCCGGCGCAGCTCACGCCGCGATCGTGGCCGCCGTCGGGAACGAGCACCGGTGGCCGGGGTGAGATCGGGCGCAGCCAGCCCCCACGAGGGACAGGCGGCCGAGGCTGGCTGATAGCCGGCGCGATGTCGCTGACGATCCTCGCGGCCTCGGGCGGCTACATCGCGAGCACGGTGCTGCAAGATGATGTCTCGACGCCCGCGGCAGCGCCCACATCGCGCCAGGCGCAGGCCACGCCACCTCCGACGGTGCCCGCGACTTCGATGGTGCCGACGCCGGCGAACACCGAACCGGGTCCCACGCGACAGCCGACGATTCCGACGGTCCCGCCGAGCACCACAGCCGCCGCGCCGGATGGGCCGACGGTTCCGGCGAACACGGAAGCGGCGACGACGCCGGTGCCGACGATTCCGACCGACACGAAGACCACGACGAGCGAGACGAAGACCGCGGTGACCGAGACCAAGAACGACAAGAACGAGACGAAGAACGGGACCAGGTCCAAGTTGCAGCCGAAGTCCAAGGCAGCGACGAAGATCGGGACGAAGACCGGGACGAAGATCGAAAGCAAACCAGCCACCAAGCCGGCAACCAAGCCAGCGACCAAGACCGTCAGCAAGCCGGCCACGAAGACCGAGACCAAACCCGCGACCAAGACGAAGACCGACGTGAAGAAGGGCGACCTCTTCGACTCGCGTCACTGATCGGCGGCCGCGCCGCGCTCCCGTCGTGCGACACGAGCGCATCCCCAACAAGATCGCGCAGATCCGAACGGATGTCACAGCCGACAGGGCTACCTCGTCTGGAGGGCATGCTGAGCTGGATCATCAAGAGGCGCCTCGATGCCTTCGAACGCAAGTACGGCTATGACATGAGCTACGCGCGCGAGCTGCTCGCCGTGGACCCACGCGCGCTGATCGCGTTCGCGCGCACCCAGGGCATGGGCAACTATCGCCGCGATGTACCCGCGCACGTGTACTACGCAGTGAAGCTGACCGGCATCGTTGCCGAGGACTGCGGCCCGTGCACGCAGCTCGGCATCGCGATGGCCCTCGAGGCCGGCGTCACCGAGAAGGTGCTGGCGAGTATCCTGCGCGGCGATGTCACCTCGATGAGCGAGGAGGTCGCGCTGGGCGTGAAGTTCGCGCGCGCGAGCCTCGCCCATGATCTCGAGGCGGACGCCTACCGGGAGGAGATCGAGAAGCGCTGGGGCAAACGAGCCGTGGTGTCTGTCGCGTTCGCGCTGACCATGGCGCGCGTGTACCCGACGCTCAAGTACGCGTTGGGGTTTGGCAAGGCGTGCTCGCGCGTGGTGGTGGGCGGCGAGCACATCGTGATACGCGACGTAGCATGAGCGGCGAACCCGGGGACGACGGCGAGCGACTCCGCTTGTTCGCCGAACACCGCAGCTACCTCGTCGGCGTGGCGTACCGCATGCTCGGTTCCGTCGCCGAGGCCGAGGATGTCGTGCAGGACACGTTCTTGCGCTGGCAACGCGCTGAAGCGGAGACGATCGAGCACCCGCGCGCGTACCTCGCACGCATCGTGACTCGCCTGTGCCTCGATCGCCTCAAGTCGGCGCAGCTGCGGCGCGAGCAGTACGTCGGCACGTGGCTGCCGGAGCCGCTCGTCGAGGCGGCCAGCGCCGAGCGCGTAGCGGACGATCTGTCGATCGCGCTTCTCATGACGCTCGAGCGCTTGAGCCCGCTCGAGCGCGCGGCATTCTTGCTGCACGACGTGTTCGACATGGACTACGGCGAGATCTCGGGGGTGCTCGATCGCACCGAGCCAGCGGTGCGCCAGCTCGCAGCGCGCGCGAGAGATCACGTGCGCGAGAACGGCCAGGGCGTACGTCCCCGCTTCACACCGAACAGGGACGCCGAGGCGCGCCTCATGGGTGCGTTCGCGGTGGCGGCCTCCACCGGCGACGTGAAGGTGCTTGCCTCCATCCTCGCGAAGGACGCTGTCTTGTACTCCGACGGCGGTGGCAAGCGCCGGGCGGCGCTGAACCCGATCTATGGCGCCGACAGGATCACGCGCTTCCTCGAGGGGGTCGCGCGCAAGGGGGAGCGACCGACGGTCGCCGCGGCGTATCAGCCCGCGCGCATCAACGGTCTGCCCGGCCTGGTCATCCACGGCGACGCGGGTCCCGAGACGATCGCGTTCGAGACCGACGGCGAGCAGATCATCGCGATCTACATCGTCCGCAACCCGGACAAGCTGAAACACCTGTCGTAGCGACTCGTATCTAGAATGATCCGCCGACGACGAATCCACCACCCGCGGCTTCGATCGTCGGCGTGACGTAGAGCGCCTGCACCGCGGGCTTGTCGGCGGGCGGTGCCTTCTCCGACGGTGGCGGCGCGCTCGGCGCGGTGAGGTACAACACGATGCCGCCGGCGATCGCCGCGACGCCGACGAGCGTGATCACGGTGGCGACGTTCGCGGTGCTCCGCGCGTCGCGTGTGATGCGAAAGCCCGTCGCGTTGCACCCCGAGGTCGACCCCATGCAGTGCTCCTCGAGTGCATCGTTGTACTTCCCACGCGCGGACAGCGTCATGACCGAGGCGACGCCGATCGCGACGACACCAGCGCCACCGACACCATACGCGAGGTACCGCCGCGTCTTACCCGGATCAGGCGCCACGACCACGGACGGAGGCGGATCGACCACGACGTTCTTCTTCTTCCGCGGCTTCTTGCCGGGGCCGATCGGGATATCGAGCGAGAGCTCCGATTCGCCGCCGAGCTCGACGGGCGCCATCTTCTTCTTCCTCTGACCCTCGACGACGAACTCGAGGACATGTGGTCCCGGATCGATGCGCTGCTGCGTGTTGTACCAGGACTCGGCGACGGGCTGCCCGTCGAGCGTGAGCGTGTCGAGGACGTCCGGATCCGCGCCCTCCGGGATCTTGATCGTCATGCGCGGGACGTTGATGTCGAGCTCCTCGATCAGCTCCCTGATCTTCGGACCGCGCTCGTCCTTTGTCTCCGTCGCCAGTGTGTCGGCCGCGATGTACCAGGTGTACGCCGTCGCGAGCCGCCCCCAGTCCTCGTAGCACTTCGCCGCGTTGACCTTGGAGCCGACAGCCGGATCGAGCTTGTCGACCTCCTCGTACATCGGGCACGCCTCGGCGAACTTCTTCTCGGCGTGGAGCTTCTTCGCCTTCTGGAACAGCTTGTCAGCCTTATCGGCGAACGCCGGCGACGAGAGTGCGACGAGCACGAGGATCGAGGTGATGGCGTACTTCATCAGTTCACCAGCACCACGCCGCTGTCCATGAAACCCACAGCCACCGGCAGCGCGCGCATCGTGAGGTCGCCGCTCCCGAGCGCGGGATACCCGCCAGCGATGGTCTGCGCGCGCAGCGTGTACGACCTGCCCGACTGGAAGAACTCCGGTGGGATCAGGAACGACGCCTCGACGCTCGTCATCGTGAGGATGTGTTTGTGTTCGAGCGCGGTTCCCGCGCTGTTCGGGACGAGCTCGTAGAGGGCGAGCTGGAACAGCGTGCTTGCCGGCGTGGGCGGAACGATGAACGACGCGGCCAGCGCTTTGATCGGCTTGTCGATCGCGACGCCATCCATCGAAAGCGGCTGCTGGTCGAGCGTGATCAGCTCGGGGAGACCGGCCGGAAGGTCGAGCGTCATATCGGGCGACGGCGTCGCGAACTGCGAGACCCCGGCGGACAGCGTGATCGGACCGACGGCACCCGGCGGCGTGTACATGCGCGACGAGCTCGTGCTCCACATGAACGCGGTCGGCCAGCCCTTGGAGGCGAACGGGTTTCCATACGGCACGCTGATCGCGCTCGGATCTGTAGCGAGCACCGTGTCGCTGTTGAGCCGTGGTCCGAGGAGACTCGCGCTCGCGAAGCCCGGTGCGGCTACCAGCGACCACGACATCGTCGGCGCCGGCATCATCGGACGCAGCGGCATGTAGCGCGCGGCGACCGTCATGTTGTTCAGCGTCGCGCTGAGTGTCTCCGTTGCCGCGACGGCGGACATCGTGCCCATCACGGTGTCCATTCCGGTCTGATCGAACGGTGGCCCCTCCATCACCCCGGTGAGCCGCGTCCCGACGTAGCGCAGGAGCAGTGTCGCGTCGGCGGTGGTGATGCCTTCGTACGGGCGGTTCGTCTGCGGCGATGTCGTGGTGTACGCGAACGGAACCGGACCGAACGCCGTCGATCCGACCGCGGGGACTTCCATCATCCCGGAGAAGCCGCGCGAGACCCACGTCCCCACGACCAGCAGTTGGAAGCTCTCCGTCGCCGCATACGGCGTGGGCAGCGTGGCCTGCACCGTGAGTGTGGCCGGATCGATCGCTGGCTGCGGATCGGGATGTTCGAAGACGTAGAGCGCCCCGACGAGTTCGCGATTCGGCAGCGCCCAGATCCGCGGTACTGCTTCCGGATAGTCAGGCAACGTGAACATCACGGGTGGCGTACTCTCGCCGACCTCCGCGACCCACTTGTTGGGCGTCATTGGATCGACCGTCGCCGTGATCCGATCGAAGCCATCCGGTGCGTCGGGGTTGGCGATGAGGTAACTCGCGCTCAGGTTCGCGAGATCGAGCGGCCTCGTCGTGACCGTCGCGCCGATCGAGATACGCGACAGTGTGAGCGACGCGAGCTCGGGCTCGTCGACTTGCTCTGTAATGTCGATGCCCGCGAGTTGCGCACAACCCGACGCGATGAACGGCGCGAGCACGGCGGTGCCAAACCGAATACCCGCAGGTCGTCCCATCACGAAAATTCTAACACCGGCCGCGCCGGATCCAGAATCCGCCGGTTCGCCCTCACGACCTACTTGTCACCCGTGTCGTCGTCACCCTCGGGGCGATCGCTCGAGTTCTCGTCGCGCCGCCAGAACCGCAGGCGCGACGAGCTCGCGCGGGCTTCGCCCTCGTCCTTGTCGCGCGGAGGCGATGTGTCTTTTTCGCCGACAGGCCGGTCATTGCGCTTGAGGCGCACAGACGCCTTCACGTCGGGCTCCGTGCCCGTGAACCGCTCGCTGTTCGGGATGAACCGGACCTCGGTCTTGATCTCGAACGACAGCGTCGTGAGGAGCTTCGCGATTTCGTCGGTGAGGTTCAGGTTCGACAGGAACTCGCGGGTCTCGCGGGCGATGACCTCGAACACCTTGTCCTTTGCACCATCGGCCGACGACGCGATGTAGCCCGCGACCTCCGGCAGATTCTCGCGCGCGATGCGACGAATACCTTCCTCGGTCTGGAATACGGCGCCCATTCCGGCGGAGAACGTCTTCTTCACCAGCTCGGGGACGAGGTGCTCGAGGCGCTCGCGGATGCGCTCCGTCAGCCCGTCGCGATCGTTGCCCTCGCCCCTCTCGCGGTCGCCGCGGTCGCCGCGGTCGCCGCGGTCGCCACGGTCGTCGGGCTTCGGCTCTCGCGCATCGTCCTCGCTGCCCATATATAGGTGGCGTACCCCCGAACGCCGGGGCGCGCAACGGGGCCCGGCGCGGTATCCTCGACGAATGGCGGAACCGGCGCGCGTAGGCGACGACGAGGCGAGAGATCCGCCTCCGGTCCGCGATACGCCACTACCCGGCGAGGTTCCGACCGTCCCGAGCGCCGCCGAGTCGATGACCGTCAGCGTGATCGCGCGCGAGTCGCGGCGATATTCGAACGAGCTCGAGGCCAAGCGCCCTCCCCTGCGCATCCGCAGCGTCCGGGCGTACTGGACGACGTTCGTGGTGATCTCGAGCTACCTGTGGCTCCGCTTTCGCGCGCGATTTCACTCGCACACGTGGATCGAACACGAGCTGCGCGAGGTGAACCTGCGCAACGCGCGGCGGATCGAGCACACGATCGTCGAGCTGCAGGGCCTGTTCATCAAGGTCGGCCAGCTGATCTCGATCATGACGAACTTCCTCCCCGAGGAGTTCCGCCGCGAGCTCGAGGGACTTCAAGACGCGGTGCCGCCGCGCCCGTACAAGGACATCGAGGCGCGGATTCGCGAGGAGCTCGGGCGCCCGGTGTCCGAGGCGTTCGCGCAGTTCGAGACGCGGGCGATCGCCTCGGCGTCGATCGGCCAGGTCCACATCGCGCGCCTCGACAACGGCCAGAAAGTCGCGGTGAAGGTCCAGTACCCCGACATCGAGGAGGTCGTGCGTCGCGACCTCCTCACACTGCGCCGCATCTTCCGCATCATCGGCTGGTTCATCCCGTACCAGGGCCTCGACGAGCTGTACCGCGAGATCCGCTCGATCATCCTCGAGGAGCTCGACTACCGAGCCGAGGCTGAAAACGCGCGGACGATCGGCGCGAACTTCGAGGGCCGCACCGACGTCGCGTTCCCGAAGATCGTCGACGAGCTGTCGACCGCCCGCGTCCTCGTGACGCACTTCGAGTCCGGCTGCAAGATCACCGACCTCAAGGCGGTGAAGCAACTCGGCCTCGATCGCGGTCAGCTCGCGAAGCAAGTCGTCGAGATCTACTGCCAGCAGATCTTCACCGACGGCGTCTATCACGCCGATCCGCATCCGGGGAACCTGCTCGTGCGTCCGGGCCCGACCCCCGACGGCCCGCCGACCATCGTGTTCCTCGACTTCGGTGCGGTCGCGCAGATCCCGGCGAACGTGCGTGCCGGCATCGTCGAGCTGATCCAGGGCGCGCTCTCCCGCGACACCGGACGCATCGTCGCCGCGATGAAGACGATGGGGTTTGTCGCGCGCGGCGCCAACGAAGCGATGTTCGAGCAGGTCGTCGAGTACTTCCACGAGAAGTTCCAGGAGAACATCTCGCTCGAGTCGCTGAACTTGAAGGACATCAAGTTCGATGCGCAGAAGGGCCTCGAGAGCGTCGCGGATCTGCGGCGCATGGACATCTCGATCCGCGAGCTGTCCGAGAACTTCCACATCCCGAAAGAGATCATCGTCCTCGAGCGCACGCTGCTCTTGCTCATGGGCCTGTGCACCGAGCTCGATCCCACGCTGAACCCGATGACCGTGATCCGCCCGTACCTCGAGCGCTTCGTGCTCGGCGATGACGGCGACATCTCGCAGCTCCTCGTCGAGACGTCGAAGGATCTCGTCATGTCGATCACGGCGCTGCCCGCCGAGATCCGCAAGTTCATGCGCGCCGCGCACTCGGGCGACCTGCACCTCCGGTTCAAGAACCTCGAGGCCCCGGCGCAGCTCATGTATCGGCTCGGGCACCAGATGATCTTCGTCGTCGTCGGTGTCTCGAGCGTCGCGTTCGCGCTCGTACTCGAGGGCCGTGGCGACGACGCGCGCGCGAACTGGGCGTGGTGGACCGCGCGCGCCGCCGGTGTGCTCTTGTGCTGGAGTTGGTGGTCCTCGCGCAACCTCTTGCGCAAGCAGCGCTAGGTGACCGGCGCGTCCCTCCACTGGTTCGCGTCGTCGGCTCGGCCTCTCTCGGTTTATCCCTCCGATCGGATCGACTCGATCCGGGTGACCAGATCGTGCGACGCAGAGATCTCGTCTTGTCTCCTCATACGAATCGATCTGGTCGGTGCGACACGGAGAAGGGAAGAAGGGGAGCAGAGATCTTCTGGGTCGCTTCGCGACGCCGAACGGATCTGGTCTTGTCTGGACGGACCGAACCTGAACGGATCTGGTCTTGTCTGGACGGACCGAACCGATCGAGGTCTCTTGTTCTCGAGGGTCGATCTCCGTGTCGATCTTCTTCTTGGACACGACGAAACGGCGGCGACGCGGCCAGCCGAACGATGAGTTCTTGTTCGCGAAGCGAAAGAGACTCTCGCTCCGTACTCCCCTTCTTCCCTTCTCCGTGTCGATCTTCTTGGACACGACGGAACGACGGCGAGGCGGCCGGTGAGTTCATGGGCAGAGCGAGACACGGCAGGGCCCGAGGATCGCGCTCGTCAGTCCGGCGGGAGCGGATCGTCCTTGTCGCGGAACAGGCGCATGCGCACGCGCTCGTGCTGGCGCGCCTTGTACGCCTCGTGGCTCGACGCGCCGGACTCGTTGCGCTTCGCCGTCTCCTTGTCCGCGATCTGGAACTCGGTCAGCGCGAACACGACGTGCGAGATGCCCTGCGGCATCTCCGCGCGGGGCAAGAGACGCTCGATGCGCAGCGGGAGATCCGCGACGAAGTTCACGATGCGGTACTCGGGGCCGCTGAACTCGTTGTACGGCATGCCCGTCGGCGCGCGTAGCCGCTGGCTCTCGTCGTTGTTCGCGCGGATCGCGCTGAGATCGACGAGCTGGTTCACGCTCTCGCCGGGCACCACGTAGTTGAAGGGGATCAGCTGGCGCGTCAGCGTGGCCAGCATCGGCACGAGATCCTGCGCCGTCGGTACGATCAGCCGGAAGCGGAGCTTGTCGTAGATGTTCGCGGCGAGCGTGGAGCGCTTGGCGAGCAGCTTCGTGATCTGCGAGTCGAGCGGTTTCCGGGACCACTCCCACTCGGCGAGCGGGGCGCCGGCCTGGCGGAGCTGTTCCACGACCTGCATCACCTTGAGCTCGATCTCGCGGAAGATGATCTCGTCGGACACCGACATCTTCAGCAGCGCTTGGCGGCCGTTGATGTGGTGGATGATGTGCATCACCTTGAGCACCACACACGCCCACTTCTGGTGCGGACCGGTGCTCGACGCGACCAGGAACAGGTCGCGCGCGGGGAGGTCCGCCGCGACCTCGTCCGGGATGGCCATGGCGAACGCGCGAGAGAGATAGTCCACCGCTTCGGCGCGGAGGTCCTCGAGCCGCCCGATCTCCTCCTCGGACTCGGGGTCGAACTCGTTGAGGCGAAGGAAGCGATCGACCTCCGCGTGATCCTGGTAGCTGAGCCGGTGCCAGTCGATCACCGACTCGCCGCGCAGGAGCAGGCGCACGGCTTCGACATCGGCGAGCGTTAGCTCGTCCGTGCCGGGTGGCCGCGCGACTCGCGGCAGGACGGTGGAGACCACCTGCCCAGTCTATGCGCGTTAGCGGGGCTTTGTCAGGCGCAACGTCGCCGTGAAGAGGCCGATGCAGGCGAGCCCCGCAAACACATTTCCGATGACCGCGAGCATGTACGACCTCACTGGGACGAACGCGACAGATGCGCCCTTTGTTCCCGTCAAAAATGATCGCAAGCCCGTCGCGCGAGGTCCACAAAACGGCAAAGCTCACGATGCGTGGCGACACTTACCTGCGACCAGTGCGGTGCCGTGCTCGCGTTCGAGGGCGTGAGGTCGGAGGTGTGCGCGTTCTGCGCGAGCCCGAACATCGTCGAGCGCGAACCCTCGCGCGACCAGCCGACGCCGCGGTTCGCCGTCGCGTTTGCCGGTGACCGCTCCTGGGCGCAGCAGCACCTCACGACCTGGCTCGGGACGCGGCGTCTGTTCGCCGACGGCGCGCTCTCGGGCGGGCGCGTGGAGGACATGCGCGGCGTCTACGTACCAGCGTACCTGTATTCGTCGATCGCACACACGCAGTTCACCGCCGAGATCGGCGAGCACTACTACGAGACCGAGACCTACACGGAGGACGAGAAGAAGACCATCAAGTACTGGGACAACGGGGACTGGAAGGACAAGGAGATCAGCGAGACGGTCACCAAGACCCGCACGGTCACCAAGACCGAGTACCGCCCGCTGTCCGGGAACCACCTGGGCTACGTCACCGACGTGATCGTCAGCGCCTCGTGCGGGCTCCCTGACGCCACCTTGACCGCGCTCGGCCCGTTCGATCTGCGCGTGCTTCGCCGGTTCACGCCGGCGCTCACCGTCGGCTGGATCCACGAGGAGTTCACTACGTCGCGCGCGCGATGTGAGGTCACGGCGAGGACCGCGGCGCGCGATCAGGTCGGGAACGAGCTGCGTGCGTTCCTGCCCGGCGACTCGTACGCCGACCTCGAATGGCAGACTCGCGTCGAGTGGGAGTCGCTCGATCCGCTGCTCGTCCCGGTGTGGATGTTCGTGGTGCGCTATCGCGACGACAAGCCGGCGATCCGGATCGCGATCAACGGCCAGACCGGCCGCGTCGCGGGCCGTGCGCCGATCTCGTGGTGGAAAGTCGGCCTCGCGATCGCGCTCGTTGTCGCCATCGGCGCGCTGATCGCCCTGCTGATCGCGTGGTCGCAGGCCGGCGACACCGCGTACGTCGCCACGGAGGGACCGTCCCCGACCGCCGCAGAAAACACGCCGGCGCGAGGCCACGCGTGAGCGCCGATTGCACGCGCTGTGCGTCGGCGCTCGAGGATGGCGATCTGCGCTGCGCGATCTGCGCGCTGCCCGTGCCGTTCACCGAGCCGTCGCCCGCGAGCCCGTACGCGAAGGTCTTGCGCTGCCGCGTGTGTGCGGCGGCGGTCGCGTTCAGTGCGGAGCACCAGGCGCCGAAGTGCGCCTTCTGCGCGTCGACGATGGAGATCGAGCAACCGACCGATCCCGTCGAGGTCGCACGTGTGCGCGTGCCGTTCTCCGTCGATCGCATGGACGCCGAGGCCTCGCTGCGCGGCTGGCTCGGCAATCGGGGGTGGTTCGCACCGGCCGAGCTCCGCGACGGCGCCGTGGTCGAGAGCATCCAGCCGCTGTACTGGGCCGGCTGGCTGGTCGACGCGCGCGCCCGCGTAGCGTGGACCGCGGACAGCAATGAGGGAGCGAAGCGGAGCGCGTGGGCGCCGCATGCAGGGGATCTAGCGATGGCGTTCGACGCGATCGTCGTACCCGCGTCGCGCGGACTGGAGCGCGGCGAGTGCCACCTGCTCGTTCCGTATTACGACATCGGCAAGGCGCTGCCGATCGACGCGGCGACCGTCGCCGACCTCGACGCCCCTGTCGAGAGCTTCGACACGCAGCGCAGCGCGGCGCGCGACATCGTGCAGCAAGCGATCGAACGGGTCGCGAAGACCCGCGTCGAGCCGCACGTGCCGGGGCGGCGGTTCCGCAAGGTTCACGTCGCGTGTCTCGTCGAGAGTCAGACCACGGAGCGCGTCGCGCTGCCCGCCTGGGTGCTCGCGTACCGCTATCGCGAGAAGCTCTACCGCGCGATCGTCCACGGGCAACGCCGCGAGGTCGTTTTCGGAAACGCGCCCATCGACCTGAAGAAGGTCCTCCTCGTCGTCGGCGCGATCCTCGCGACAGCAGCGGTCATCGCGGCCATCGTGATCGCGCGGTAACCCGCGATCGCCGCGTTCACGGAGCCACACGATTACATCACCCTCGTGAAACGTGAGGACGTTCTAGGACGCGGCGACCTTGTAGCAGAGGTCGATCGCTTCTTTCGCGACGTCCTCGGTCGCACCCGAGCCCGAGCACACGTACGTCTTGTCGCCGATCTTGCGGCGCACGGTGAACGCGATGACGCTTCCGTCCTTCACCATGTCCTCGCCCTTCATCGTCACCTTGTCGAGCATGTAGATCGCCTTGAAGCCATCCGGCGCGGCGTCCGCCGAGATCCACTTCTGGAACATGACCTCCTCGGTGCCCTTCTTCCAGTCGTCGAGCGACTGCGCCGCCTCTTCACCCTCCGCCTCGCGCAGCGTGAAGTTGCCGCCGTCGGCGTCGAGGTGCATGCCGGCCGCGCCGCCGATGCCGTTGTCGAGCCACTTCGCTGGCGCGTCGACGACGAGCCCGTTCGCGTTCGGGATCGCGCGACCCTTCGGGGCGGGCTTCGGCGCCTCCTTCGGCGGCTCTGCCGTCTTGGCCGCGGGGTCCGCCGTGGCGGCGGGCTGATCCTTCTTCGGCGCCTCGTTCTCGTTCTTCTTGCTGCACGCGGATCCCAGAACCAACGCGAGCGACGTCATGACGATGCTGAGCTTCATGAATCGGAGTTCAGCACGTCTCGGGCCGACACGGATCGCGTACAAGCCACTGATCACCCGACGGCCGGTGGTCTCACCCGGACCCAACGCCCGCCCCGACTGGGTCTACTGGATCGGGCCGACCACCTGCGTCGTCCACTGCGCGATGTGGTTCGACGTAGTGATGTCCTGAAACGGCAGCGCGAACGCCGCGAAGCTCGGATCGGTCCCCGCCGGTGCGTCGAGGTTCACCGCGGCCATCCAGATCAGCGTGCCGTTGCCGGGCGGGTTGC
Organism: Kofleriaceae bacterium; assembly: GCA_046160585.1. Lineage (GTDB taxonomy): Bacteria > Myxococcota_A > Polyangia > Haliangiales > Haliangiaceae > JABFXX01. The sequence goes on along the minus strand of JBJXGN010000091.1, from coordinate 46,417 downwards.
GCAGGCCGTACTTGCGGGTCGATGCGAACGTGATCCACGCGAGGCGACCGCCCTGCGTGTTCATCTCGCTGATGAACGGATTCCACTTCGGGAACGAGTTCGTCAGGTTCGTCTGCCCCGCATCGGCGATGCCGGGTGCGTTCGCCTTCGTCATGTCCCACACCGGACCGCCCGCGATGCCGTCCACGACCCGCAACTTCGCGGACGGGTTCGTGTCGGCGTCGCACTCGCCACCGGTGTTGCCCGAGTTGCAGACCGACTCGTTGAACACGAGCATCTTTCCGTCGGGCGCGTACGCCGGGTAGTACTTGTTCTTGCCCGCCTCGCGCGGAACGAGCACCTGGTGCGGCTGCCACGTCCCGTTGACCTTCGCGACGGAGCGGATCTCGCAGTTGAACATCATCTGCAGCGTGTTCATCACGCCGACGTTCGCGTACGCGATGCGATCGCCGAGCGGCGACCAGTCGGGGTGGTTCGTCGGATTTGTCTGCGTGCCGCCGGTGTCGACGACCTCGTCGATCTGCCCGGTCGTGCCGTTGAGGATCATCAGATTGAACTCGCTGCCGCTATCGGCCCACACGCCGGCGAACTGGCTGCCATCCGGGTTCCAGCTCTCGAAGTTCGACTTCGGCGTCGATGCGAACGGCACGATCGGCGTGCGCGTTTCGACGTCGAGGAGCAGGATGCGTCCGTCGTTCTGTCCGCCCGCCTCGGCGACGAGCTTCTTGCCATCGCGCGACAACGCGTGACATCCGACGCACGTACCACCCGTCATCGACGGCGTCACGAACGCCTCCGCTGTCGTCTGCGTTGTCGATGCGAAGTCGAAGCGCATGATCGATCCCGTGTTCGTGGTCCAGTAGTAGATGCCGCCACCGAGGTTGCGCGGCGCGAACGAGATCGACATCTCGCTCGACGCGCCGATCGCGGTGCCGTTGTTGTCCGTACCGCGGACCGACCAGCGCACGGGATCCGTGCCGCGATGGCTCTCGGCGACCCACGACCACACCTGCGCGTCGGGCAGGTACAAGCAGCCGCCGTTCAGCGCGGTGCACGCGACGTAGACCTTCAGGTCGATCACGCTCGACGCGAACGTGACCTCGAACACCGTGTTGCCGCTCCCCGGCCGGTAGTGCAGCTCGAGCTTGCCGAGGTTGGGCGGAACGACCACGCCGTCGTTCGGGTAGACGAGCGACGGTGCGTTGCCCGTCGGCAGGCCACTACCGAACAGGCCCCCCGGGTTCGGCGGCAAGCCCGTCGATCCGGGATCCGTGTACCTCTGCTTCAGCACGATCGTCACGCCGGTCGAGCCTTCGATCCCGGCGCCGTTCGCGATCACGCGCGTCTGCCCGCCCTTCACCAAGTTCGTCGTGAAATCCGGCCCGACAAACCCGCCGAGCGACGGTTCGACGAGGCCCCACGAGACGAGCGCGCTGATGTCCTCGACACGACCGTCGTCGAACGTGCCGAGCGCGGTGTACGTACTCGTTGCCGGCGTGCCCTGATCGATGATCAGCGTCTGATCGATCGGCTTGACCTCGATGCCGACGAGTCCCGTGAGGTCTCCGCCCGCGCCGCCGTCGTCATCCCCGTCACCCCGCTTCCCACATGCAACGACAAGGAGCAGGAACGAAACGACTAGAAGACGGCGCATCATCGAGTGGCCAAGCATACGGCACACCAAACGAAGCCCCCAGTTATGGGTGGGTGAGGCGGCGTGCTAATTTCTCCTTCATGGCCAAGCCGCCCGAGAAGAAGCTCCGTTGGGGTCGTTTGATCGCTGCGTTGGTGGTCGTCGGTGGGGGTGTCGCCGCGATCATCTATCTCGTCACGCAATAGCGCTCGTCACGCAATAGCGCGGGCACGTCGCAGAGTCGCGCTCGGGTCCGTCGACCTAGGACAACCGACCCCGCGCTCAGGTAGGTCAACGTGTGCCGACGGGCAGGATCTGGCGGAGGTGCCATGCCTGCAGCTCGAGCTTGTGAGCCGCCTCGCGCTGGCGCACCGCGAGTACGCGGGTGAGCAACGCAACGACGCTGATGAGCAGGACGAGCAGGAGCGCGAACGCGAGCTGCACGGGGATCGCCGAGAACGTCAGCATGGGTGACGCGAGGTGGAGCTCGCCGTTCTCTGTGAACCGATAGGTCGACGAGAGCACACCTGTCGCCTCGAGCGCCCACGGGATCGCGACACCGGCGCCGAGGATCGCCGACACGATGCGGATCGATCCGAACGACGGGTGAACCGCGAAGCCGATCAGCGTTGTCGTGACGAGCGTCGGCGCGATGATGAACGGACCGACGAGCCGGCACACGAGCGCGATCAGCACCGCGTTGATACAGGCGTTGATGTAGATACCGGTCTTCGGGATCGTGGCGCGCTGCGTGAGGGCGTAGACCTGCACGCCGCTCGCGATCGCGAGCGCGGCGAACGCGGCGACAGCCCACATGTCGCGAACGCCGGTCCACAGAAGGATCGGGACGAACATCAGGTAGCCGATCATCGAATACGCTGCGAGCCGGCCCTGCGACCGCGCCGTCTCGGTATCCATGCGCTCGAGCTGCTGCGCCACCTCGCGTGGGGTCTCCTTGGGTGGCTCGAGCATCAGCCCGGTCACGAGGTCTGCCGCTTCAGCAGCGGTCGGGTCGAGAGCGAGTGCGCGACCCGCGGCCTGCATCGCGTCGCGCCGCGCTGCCTCGTCGGTCCCACACGCGAGTGCAGCGCGCGCCGTCGCGATGTGATGCGAGGCGAGCTCGCGACGTACGGCGATGTCCCGATCTCCGTCGAGGAACGCCTGCACAGCGTCGCCCATCGCGCGCGCCGACGAGAAGCGCTCCTTCGGCTCGAGCTTCGTCGCGCGCTCGCAGACCGTGTCGAGCTCCGGCGGCGAGTCGGGCCGCACCCGCGAGGGACGCGCTTCGATCGGCGTGAGGATGCTCGTCACGCTGCGGCGCCCCGTGTGCAGCGGCTGTCCGCTCGCGATCTCGTAGAGGATGCAGCCGAGCGCATAGATGTCCGCGGGCGGATCGGCGCGTTCGCCCGCGAGCTGCTCGGGCGCCATGTACCCCGGCGTCCCGAGCACCGTCCCCGCGCGCGTCTGGCCCGAGTCGCTATCGAGAGCGAGGCCTTCCTGGATGGTGGGAACGTTCGCCGGTGCGACGCCGGAGTCCTCGGTGTCGTTGAACGCGCGCGCGACGCCCCAGTCGAGCACGTAGACCTCGCCGAAGTCGCCGAGCATGATGTTCGCGGGCTTGAGATCGCGATGCACGATGCCCTGCTCGTGCGCGAACTCGATCGCGAGGCAAACGTCGGCAAACGCGCGCAGCAAGCGCCGCCGCGCCGCCGCGGGATCCTTGTCCTTGCCGGCGCGCAGCTCGTCCAGGATCTCCATCATCGTCGTCCCCGATAGCCGCTTCATCACGAAGTACGGCTTGCCGCCGCGATCGAACGCGAGGTCGTGCACGGGGACCACGGCCGGGTGCTGCAAGCGACCCTGCACGCGCGCTTCACGCACGAAACGCGAGAGCTCCTCGCCCGATGGACGCTCCGAGCGGATCCGCTTCACGGCAACCTCGCGGCCGATCTGCTCGTCGAACGCGAGCATGACCTCACCCATGCCGCCCTGCCCGAGCAACGAGCCGAGCGTGTAGCGGGTCGTCTCGAGGACCAGCGGCGACGTCGGCGGCAATCGGTGACCGAGCCGCGCTGTCGGGCTGCCGGAGCTGCCAGTCGGTGCGGCGAGCGTCACGGCGATCTCGTCGTGGCTCGGCTTGGCGCCGGGGTTCGTCGCCGGTGGTGCCGCCATCGTGTTCGCGCCGCTGATGTCGCCGACTTCGTCCCGCTCTGTATCGCCCTTCGCTAGGTTCTTGACTGTCTCGTCGTCGACCATCGACGCGACTGTATCGCGCGACGCTACCTGGGCAATAGCTGGCGGAGATGCCACGCCTGAATGAACAGCTGGGTCTGCGCGAGTCGTCGCTGGCGCGCGAGTGCCAGCATGAACCACCCGAGCGCGATGTGGAGCACGATGCTCCCGGTGATCAGCGCCGCCTCGGTCGGGGCGCCGGCCGACTGGACGATGTTGGATTGCACGATCATGAACCCGTCCTCGATCTGCCACGTCCACGGAAACAGATGCATGTACTCGACGCCGATCGGCAACAACACGGTCGACGCCGCCCACACCCAGATGACCCACGTGCGCTCGATGACACCACGCATGGACGTGAACACGATGAGCCCACCGGCCGCGATGAGCGGCGTGAGGATGAACGGCCCCGCGATCCGAGAGAACAAGACGATCAGCAACAAGTTCACCGTCAACGCGACGACGGGATTCGGCCGCCCCGTCGAGCGGTAGCGAACCGCTGCAAGCATCGCGACGAGGACTACACCGTAGATCCCGAGCAGAAGGCCCCACTCCTTGATCTGCACGACGGCGACGAACGGCAGCAACAAGAACAGGGAGGCATACGTCCACATGGCGAGCCGCGACCGCTCGGACGACAGCTTCCTCTCGTAGGTGTCGAGGCTCTTCTCGAGCTCCGCCGGTAGCTGCGGCGGCGGCTCGAGAAGCAGCGCGCTCACAAGGTGGCCGGCTTCCTCGGATTGCGGATCGAGGGACAGCGCATAGCCGGCGTGGCGCATCGCGAGGGCGCGCGCATCCGCGGACTTGCTCGCCATCGCCTCCTTCGCAGCGGTGATCTGCTCGCTCGCGAGCTCGCGGCGCCGCGCGAGATCTCGATCACCGTCGAGGAACGACTGCAACTTGTCGGCGACCTCGCGCGCGGTCGGGCGCTTCGTCGGATCCTCGTCGAGCGCAGCGAAACACAGCGCATCGAGCTCCGGCGCGATGTTGCGCTCCGGCTTGCGCGTCGATGGATGCACCTGCGGATCACTGAGCGTGGTGCCGATGCCTGCTTCGCCGCGCTTGTGCAGGGACTCCCCGGCAAGCACCTCGAACAGGATCGCACCGAGCGCGTAGATATCAGCCGCGGTCGTCGCGCGTTGACCGCGCAGCTGCTCGGGCGACATGTATCCCGGCGTGCCGAGGAGCGCGCCCGTCTTCGTGCCGTCGTCGAGGGTCGCGATGTCGCTCGTGGAGATGCGCGTCGCTTCGCCGACCTCGATACTGTCCTCCGCAAGCACACGCGCGATGCCCCAATCGATGACGTACACCTCGCCGAAGTCGCCGAGCATGATGTTCGACGGCTTGAGATCGCGATGCACGACGCCGCGCTGGTGTGCGAACTCGACCGCGAGACACACGTCGACGAGCACGCGCAGCGCGCGATTCTGCGGCATCTTGCCCGCGAGCTGATTGGCGAGCGTCTTGCCCGCGCCGAGGCGCTTCATCGTGAAGAACAAGCGACCCTTGTCGTCGACACCGAGCTCGTGCACGGGCACGATCGCGGGATGGTCGAGACGCGCTTGGATGCGCGCCTCGCGTAGGAAGCGCACGGTCTGTTCATTCGACGGCTTCTCCGCCGTCATCCGCTTCACCGCGACCTCGCGCCCGATGCGCAGGTCCTTGGCGACGACGACCTCGCCCATGCCACCGCGACCGATCGCGTTCCCGAGCTCGTAGCCAGGCGGGGGTAGCGAGAACATCGCCGCCGCGGCGGCGCCGGCCGGCACCAGCGTCGGAGCATCCGGCGATCGAGTCGCGCTCACGACGCGCGTACCTTCCTCGTCGTCCTTACCGGGTTGGGTTGTGGCGTTTACGTCGAGCAAAGGAGTCTTGCCCGCGACCGGAGTCGGGTCATCCACCATTACCCTCGATCGTAACCAATCGCCTTGCGGAGCGCGCCCGCGATCTCGATGATCTTGTCGCGAACGAACGCGCCCGGCGGGTCGTCATCGGTGGTAGCTGGCCACAACAGCTCCATTGCCGATCCACGGATGGCGAACGGGAGATCCTTCGTGCGCAAGGCCGGGCGCGTCGCGCGAATGTGCGTGGCCACCATGGTCGGAACGGTCGCCAGCATCGCGGTGCCCTCGAGGATCGTGCCGAGGCTCGCGAAGCTCGAGGTCGAGCAGCGCACGCGGCGCGTCTTGCCCTCCTGACCGAACATGTCCTCGACGATCCCACGCAGGTCGCCATTGTAGGAGACGACGATGTGCTCGCGCGCGAAGTACTCCGCCTCCGTCAGCCGCTTGATCTTCGCGTGGCGCGGGTCGAACAGGCACGTGAAGCCACCGTGGTAGAGCGTGCGCCGGCGGATCGACGGCGGCATTTCGTCGGCCACCGTGACCGCCGCGTCGACGCCGCTCGCGAGCATCGCGCCGACGGTACGAAACTGCGTCAGCAGCGACACCACGCGCATCTTCGGCGCCTCACGCTCGAGCACGCGTAAGAGCGGCGGCAAGAGCCACACCTCCGCGGTGTCCGACAGCGCGAGCCGCAGCGTGCGCGTGCTCGTCTTCGGATCGAACACCGGCGGCGCGAGCGCGGCATCGACGAGCGCCTCGAGGTGCGGATGCAGCGACGCGCGTAGTCGCTCGCCCCGCGACGTCAACGCCAGCCCGCGCCCGCTGCGCGTGAACAGCGGCGCGCCGACCGTCGTCGTCAACCGGCGCAGCGCCGCGCTCACCGCCGGCTGCGTCAGGTACAGCCGGCTCGCCGCCTCAGTCACGCTGCCGCACTCGGCGACGACCGCGTACACGCGCAGCAGATTCAGGTCGAGATCGCGTCCATAAACCTTGGGCATATATCTCATACATCCTATTCACTGGAGTAATACGATGCCAATGCCTACCGTCTCCACATGACGCAGACCACGACTCCCAAGACGACGAAGCTCGGATCGACCGGCCCCGACGTGTTCCCGCTCGCGCTCGGCTGCATGGGCATGGGCGCCCGCAGCTTCTACGGCGACAACGACGAGGCCGAGGGCATCGCCACCATCCACGCGATGCTCGAGCGCGGCGTCTCCCTACTCGACACCGGGGACTTCTACAGCATCGGCCGCAACGAGGTGCTTGTCGGCAAGGCACTCGCCGGTCACAAGCGAGACCGCGCCGTCGTGAGCGTGAAGTTCGGTGCGCTGCGGGGACCCGACGCGAGCTTCCTCGGCTACGACGCGAGCCCGCGTGCGGTGAAGAACGCGCTCGCCTACTCGCTCTCGCGGCTGGGCCTCGATCACATCGACATCTACCGCCCGGCGCGCCTCGACTCGCAGGTGCCTATCGAAGACACGATCGGCGCGATCGCCGACATGGTCAAGGCGGGCTACGTGCGCCACATCGGTCTCTCGGAGGTCGGCGTCGAGACGATCCGGCGCGCTGCGAAGGTCCACCCGATCGTGGACCTACAGATCGAGTATTCGCTGCTCACGCGTACGCCCGAGGAGAAGATCTTTCCGGTGCTGCGCGAGCTCGGCATCGCCACCACCGCGTACGGCGTGCTCTCGCGCGGGCTCCTTTCCGGCCGCAAGGCGAAGTCGTCGGCGGACTTCCGCGCCCACCTGCCACGGTTCACAGGCGCGAACGCCGAGTCGAACCAGCGGCTCGTCGAGGCGTTCGCGCAGCTCGCGCGCGCTCGCGACGTGACGCCGGCGCAGCTCGCGATCGCGTGGGTCCGCGCGAAGGGAATGCCAACGAGCGCCTCGGCACCGACCGCGCCGATCGTTCCGCTGGTCGGCGCGCGCACGCCGGCGCAGCTCGCCGACGCGATCGACGCACTCGCGATCACGCTGACAGCCTCGGAGGTCTCCGCGATCGAGGCCGCGGTGCCCGCGTCGGCCGTTGCGGGCACGCGCTACGCGGCGCCGCAGATGGCGGTGCTGGATAGCGAGAAATAGCCCGTGTCGTTCCCCTGGTTCGCGTCGTCGCCCTTGATACGGAGACGGTGAGCTCAGAGAGCGCGAAGCGCGAGGTCACCGAGCGCGCGACTGAATCCCTGCGGATCGGCGACCGTCCCCGACTCGGCGAGCTGCGCCTGGCCAAACAGCACCTTCGCGCATGCCTCGATGCGCGGGTCCGCCTTGGACTCCGTGTACACGCCAAGCAGCTTCCCGAGCAGCGGGTGCTGCGGGTTGACCTCGAGGATTCGCTTCACCTTCGGCGCGGACTGGCCCATCTGCTCGAGCATTCGCGCCATGCGTGGCGACAGATCGTTCTCGTCGCCGACGAGGCACGCGGCCGACGACGCGAGCCGTGTCGACAGGCGCACCTCCTTGACGGCCTCCTGGAGTGCGACGCGCAGCGCAACGAGCAGATCCGCGAACCGCTGCTTGTCGGCGTCGGCGGTCTCCTTCGAGCCGAGGTCGATGGCGCCGCGATCGATCGCCTTCATCGGCTTCTCGCCGAAGCGCGGCGCGCGCTCGAGCCACAGCTCGTCGATCGCGTCAGAGAACAGCAGCACCTCGTAGCCCTTCTCGGCGAACGCCTCGAGCAGCGGCGAGTGCGCGACCGTGTCGGGCGTGCCAACGAGGTAGTAGATCGCTTCCTGGCCTTCCTTCATGCGCGCGACGTAGTCGCCGAGCGAGACGTGCTCCGACGTCGAGTGCGTCGTCCGAGCGATCACGAGGTCGAGCAGCTTGTCCTTGTCGGGTGCGTCGTACGCGGCGAGGCCCTCCTTGAGCACGGGGCCGAGCTCCTTCCAGAACGACTCGTACTTCGTGCGGTCATCCCGCTTCACCTCGTCGAGCGTGGCGAGCACCTTCTTGACGAGTTGCTTCTTGATCAGCGCGATCTGGCGATCCTTCTGCAAGATCTCGCGCGAGACGTTCAGCGACAGATCGTGTGCGTCGACGACGCCGCGCACGAAGCGCAAGTACGCCGGCATGAGGTCCCTGCACTCGTCCATCACGAACACGCGCTTCACGTAGAGCTGCAGGCCGCGCTTCATCTCGGCGGCGTACAGGTCGTGCGGCGCTTTCTCCGGGATGTACAGCAGCGCACTCGCCTCGAACGTGCCCTCGATACGCGTCGCGATCGTGCGCAGCGGATCGGTCCAGTCGTGCGAGATGTGGCGATAGAACTGCTTGTATTCGTCGTCGGTTACCTCCGACTTCGGGCGATCCCAGATCGCCTTCATCGAGTTGAGGGTGCGATCACCGATGACGATCGGGTACGCGACGAAGTCGGAGTAGCGCTTGACGATGCTACCGAGCACCGCGTCGTCGGTGTAGTCAGACCCGCTGCCCTCGTCGTCGGGGCCTGTGGGCTTGATGTGCAACACGATCGTCGTGCCTGCCTCGGCGCGCTCGGCGTCCGCGAGCGTGTACGCGCCGTCGCCAACGGACTCCCAGCGCGTCGCTGCGGTCTCGCCCGCGCGGCGAGTGACCAGCTCGATGCGATCCGCCACCATGAACGCCGAGTAGAAGCCCACCCCGAACTGCCCGATCAATGTGGGCAGGGCGGGCGCGGCCTTCGCAGTGTCCTGCTTCGACTTCATCGCACCGAGGAACTCCTTGGTGCCCGAACGCGCGATCGTGCCGATGTTGCGCACGACCTCGTCGCGCGACATGCCGATGCCCGTGTCGCTGATCGTCAGCGTGCGCGCATCCTTGTCGACCGCGAGCGTGATCTTCGGCTCCGCCGTACCGAGCTCGGGACGCGTGAGCATCTCGAAACGTAGCTTGTCGATCGCGTCCGACGCGTTCGAGATCAGCTCGCGCAAGAAGATGTCTCGCTCCGAGTAGAGCGAGTGGATCATGAGATCGAGCAGTTGCTTGACCTCGGCTTGGAACTCGTGACGCTCGGGCTGGCTCATCCGACCACGCTCGTAAAGCGGGACCGGCCCGCGCGCAAGGGGGACGCGCCGGGAGTCTATCGGCCTATGTCCGCGGACCGGTGTCGTCCGTCGCGAACCGCTTCTGGTACCAGGCGACGTCGTTCCACCTTCCGTGCTTCCAGCCGGCGTCGCGGAACGTCCCGACGTACGAAAAGCCGAGCGCCTCGTGCAGCCTCACGCTCGCGTCGTTCGGCATCGTGATCCCCGCGACCACCGAGCGAAATCCCGTGCGCTCGCATTCGAGGAGCAACGCCTCGTACACGGCGCGCCCCACGCCGCGCCCGAGCGTGGAGCTCGACACGTACACGCCCAGCTCGGCGGTCCAGTTGTACGCATCTCGTGTGCGCCACACACCCGCCTTCGCGTAGCCGAGGACCTGCCCGTCCTCCTCGTACACGAGGAACGGATACCGCTCGACTCGTTGCGCTCGCATCTCTTCGGGCGTGACGGCGCTGTACGCGAAGTGGATCGTCGTGTTCGCGATGTAGTAGTTCGTGATCGCGGCGATCGTGTCGAAGTCGTCGTCGCGTACCGACCGGATCCTCGTGATCATCGGCGTCTCAACGCGTGAGTGTCGGGATGCCTAGCGTGAAGTCCAACCGATACTCGGCGGGGAGCTGCTCGGGCGACTCGATGTTGAGACCGAGGTCCTTCAGCAGCCCATCGGCGAGCGAGTAGATCCATCCGTGGATTCCCACGGGCTGCCCTCGACGCCACGCGTCCTGCACGATCGTCGTGTGACAGACATTCGCCACCTGCGCCTCGACGTTGAGCTCCGCGAGGCGATCCACGCGGGCATCGAGGTCCTGGATCGCCGCGAGCTCCTCGCGATTCCACAGATGTACGTCGCGGATGTGGCGGAGCCAGTTGTCGATCAGGCCGAGCGGCTGGTTCATCATCGCCGCGCGCACGCCACCGCAGCCGTAGTGCCCGACGACGATCACGTGCTTCACCTTCAGCACATCGATCGCGTACTGCAGCACGCTCAAGCAGTTCACGTCGGTGTGCTCGACGACGTTCGCGACATTGCGATGCACGAACACCTCGCCCTGCACGCGGCCGATGATCTCGTTCGGCGGCAGGCGGCTATCGCTACACCCGATCCACAACAGATCCGGCGTCTGCACGTTCTGGAGCCGCTTGAAGAACAGCGGATCCTCCTCGATCGACTTCGCCGCCCACTTCCGGTTCGCTTCGAAGCAATCGTCGAGCAAACCGCTCGCCTGCCGCGGTTTGTCCGCCGGGGGCCAGGTGCTCGATCGGCCTCGCATGAAGCCTCGGTACCACGCCCGCAGCGCCACGCGCTACTCCCGCGATCGCCGCGGCCCGACTGCCGGCGGTCGACGAGCGCTCAGTGCCAGCGAACCGTCGTCGGCGCGCGCACCGACGTGAACTTCGCGACCACCACGCGCGCGGGCCGCAGCAGCGAATCGCCAAAGCGATAGCCGGGCTCGACCTGATCGAGCACCAACCCGTTCACCGCCGGGTCCATCACGGGCAGCGTGCTGATCGCCTCGTGGACCTTCGGATCGAAGCGCCGGTTCACGGCGTCGATCCGCTCCACGCCGTACCCGCGCAACACGCCTTCCATCTGGCTGCGCACGAGGTGTACGCCCTCGACGACGCTGGGTGCATCGCCGCTCTCGGCGGCCGCCTTGATGGTGCGGTCGAGGTTGTCGAGCACGGGCAAGATCTTCAGCACCAGGTCCCGCTGCATCTCGGCCGTCGCCAGCTTCGCGTCACGTTCGACGCGGCCCTTCGCCGACTCCAGCTCGCGCAAGGCACGCACGAGCGCAGCGCGGTCGGGCGCGGCGCTCTCCCCCGTGGCGATCGTTCCCCCGTCGGTGGCCGAGTCATCGGATTCCGGGGTCGTAGGCGTACGGATGGTGTCATGCAGCATGGGTGGTACTCGCGAGTGATTCAACGCGGGTACCGTCAGCGTGCTCACGTTTGCGCCGCGAGATACCCGAACGATCGGGTAGCCCAACTCTGGGCGACTGGCGAGCGGTCAGCTCGCGCCGACGGCTCGCCGACGTCGATCTTCTCGGGCGCTCTGGACGAGGCGCGCCATCGGTCGCGCGCCCATCGCCTGGTTCGCAGCACCAGCCCGTTCACCGCCGGGTCAACCACCGATCGCAATACTGGCTTGACATACATACCTTCGGTACGTATGTTATCTGGGCAAGGAGGTCACCTTGAACATCACACGCACATATCCGGTCCTCGCCACGACAGACGTTTCGTATGCCGCGCAGTTCTACGAGCAGCACTTCGGACTTCGTCGCAGATACACGTCCGATTGGTACGTCCACCTCGACCACCCGACACACCCCGACGTGAACCTCGCGTTGGTCGCAAAAGATCACCCGTCCGTTCCCCCCAGCGGGCGCACCGCTGCTGCCGGCGTCCTCCTCACGATCGAGGTCGCGGACGCCACGGCAGAATTCGCGAAGCTGTGCCATCTCGCAGTGATCGTGCCGGTGCGCGACGAAGCCTGGGGACAACGTCACTTCATCGTCGGCGGCCCCGACGGTGTCCTCATCGACATCGTCGAGCCGATCCCACCAAGCGCCGAACACGCCGCTGCGTACGTGGAGCCATCGTGATCGCGCGAACCGTCCGTCGAGCTCGCAGCCACGGGATCGCGCTGCCGGGGCTCGGGCCTACGATCCGCGCCCGGCTCGCACAGATCGGAGTCACGACGGTGGCCGAACTTGGACGGGTTCGCCCTGCCACCTTGTATCGCCGACTCGTCACGCATTCCGGCCAGCGATTGCCCGTGTGTTACTACCTCTACACGCTCGAGGCCGCACGCCGCGGCATCCCGTGGCGCGCGCTCTCCGATCGTGAAAAGACGGCGCTCCGTCGCGAAGCCGGCGTATGACCCGCCCACTACGCACGAACGACGAGCTCAGCGCGGAGACGATCTCCGCACTCACCAAGCGCGCTCGGAAGGCGTTCGCGCAGCGAGGCTACGCGGCCACGTCGGTCGAAGATGTCGCGGCCGAGGCCGGTCTCACCAAGGGTGCCGTCTACTATCACTTCAAGAACAAGCAGGGTCTGTTCGAAGCCGTCCTCCGTGCAGTCCAGCGCGACGTTGTCGAGCGCATCGACGCACGGAGTGGGAACGCGCGCGACCCGGGCCGCGCCGTGATCGCGGGGTGCGAGGCGTTCCTAGACGTCGCACTAGACGACGAGATCCGTCAGATCGCGCTCGTCGATGGACCGTCCGTTGTCGGCTGGGCCACATGGCGCGCCATCGATGGCGAGTTCGGCCTTGGCTCGTTGAAGAGCGGGCTTCGCGAATGCCAGGCCGCCGGCCTGCTCGGACGCTCGGACCCCGATGTGCTCGCGCACCTGATCTCCGGTGCCTTGAACGAAGCAGTGTTCCTGATCGCAGAGGCGAGCGATCGCGCGGCGGCACACAGGCGCGTCGAAGGCGCCGTGCGAGCCATGTTGCGCCACCTGCTCGGCGCGGACTGACGCGAACTGCGATCTCAGTTCGCGCCGACGGGCTCGCCGACGTCGATCTTCTCGGGCGCCGGCTCGCACTTGATCGCGATCGTACCGTCGGCGTCGATGTCGACGAACGCGATGCCGCCGTTCACCAACTTGCCAAACAGGATCTCGTTCGCGAGCGGCGCCTTCAGCGTCGTCTGGACGAGGCGCGCCATCGGTCGCGCGCCCATCGCCTTGTCGTAGCCATTCGTGACGAACCAATCGAGCGCCGCAGGAGAGACCTCGAGCTCGACGTGCTTCTCTCCGAGCTGACCATCGAGCTCGTCGAGGAACTTGCGCGCGACCTTGCGGATGACCTCGATCGGCAGCGCGCCGAACATCACCGTCGCATCGAGACGGTTACGGAACTCGGGCGTGAACACGCGCTCGACCGCCTTCTTGCCATCCTTGGAATCCGCGATGGAGTCGCCGAAGCCGATCTTCCCGAGCGCCATCTCGCGAGAGCCCGCGTTGGATGACATGATCAAGATGACGTTGCGGAAGTCGGACTTGCGCCCGTTGTTGTCCGTCAGCGTCGCGTGATCCATCACCTGGAGGAGGATGTTGTAGATGTCCGGATGCGCCTTCTCGATCTCGTCGAGGAGCACGACCGAATAGGGGTGCTTGTTGATCGCGTCGGTGAGCTGACCGCCCTGGTCGAAGCCGACGTATCCCGGAGGCGCGCCGATCAGGCGAGACACCGTGTGCTTCTCCATGTATTCGGACATGTCGAAGCGGATGAACTCGATGCCCATCACCAGCGCGAGCTGCTTCGCGAGCTCCGTCTTGCCGACGCCCGTCGGTCCCGCGAACAGGAAGCAGCCGGTCGGCTTGTTCGGGTTGCCGAGGCCCGCACGCGACAGCTTGATCACCTGCGCGAGCTGCTCGATCGCCTTATCCTGGCCGAAGATCATCTTCTTCAGATCACCCTCGAGGTCGCCGAGCTTCTTCTTGTCCGTGCTGGACACCGAACGCGTCGGGATGCGCGCGATCTTCGCGACGACCTCCTCGATTAGAGGAGGGCGGATCTCCGTCGGGCGATCCGCTTCGAGCATGAGGCGGACCTTCGCGCCCGCCTCGTCGATCACGTCGATCGCCTTGTCGGGCAAGTGCGAGTCGGAGATGTGACGCGCGGCAAGCTCCACCGCGGCTTCGATCGCCGGGTCGGTGTACTTCACGCCGTGGTGCTCCTCGTAGCGAGAGCGCAGCCCCTTCAGGATCTCGATCGCCTCCGGCACCGTCGGCTCGCCGATATCGATGCGCTGGAACCGACGTGACAGTGCGCGGTCGCGCTCGAACGCCTGGCGATAGTCCTTGAACGTCGTCGATCCGATGCAGCGCAGCTCGCCGTTGGACAGGGGCGGCTTGAGGATGTTCGCCGCGTCCATGGTGCCGCCGCTCGTCGCGCCGGCGCCGATGATGTTGTGGATCTCGTCGATGAACAGGAGCGACTTCGGATCGGCGATCAGCACCTTCATCACGGCCTTGAGCCGCTCCTCGAAGTCGCCGCGATAGCGCGTTCCCGCGAGCACCGCCGTCATGTCGAGCGAATACAGCTTCGCGTCCTTGATCGAATCGGGCACCTTGCCCTCGACGATGCGCACCGCGAGGCCCTCTGCGAGCGCCGTCTTGCCGACGCCCGGCTCGCCGATCAGCAACGGGTTGTTCTTCCGCCGCCGCGACAGCACCTGGATCATGCGCTCGAGCTCGTCGGCGCGGCCGATCAGCGGATCGATCTTGCCCTCGCGCGCGCGCTGCGTGAGATCCACGCAGAAGCTCTCGAGCGGGTTCGCGATCTTTCCGTCCTCCTCGCCGTTGTCCTCGACACCGCGCGTGCGCGGCACGACCGGACCACCGCCCGTGTCGACCTTGGACACGCCGTGCGAGATGTAATTGATGATGTCGAAGCGCGACACGCCCTGCTTCTCGAGCAGGTACACCGCGTGGCTATCGCGCTCGCGGAACATCGAGGCGATGACGTTGCCGGTCGTCATTTGCTGGCGCCCCGCGGCCTGCACGTGCATCGCCGCACGTTGCAGTACCCGCTGGAACGCGAGCGTCTGATCCGGTCCGCTCTCTTCGCCTTCCGGCAGCTCGTCGACCTGCTCGTCGAGGAAGCGCTCGAGCTCGCCGCGAAGCTTGTCGGCGTGACCGCCGCACTTCGTGATGATGTCAGCACCGCTCGGATCGTCGAGGATCGCGAGCAAGAGGTGCTCGAGCGTCAGGTACTCGTGACGCCGCGACCGAACATCCTCGACTGCGCGCTGTAGGGTGGCTTGTAGCTCGGGTGACAACATAGGCCCTCAGCGGGAGATCATACGGCCTAATTTCGACGAGCGCCGCTCAGGATCTGCCCACGATTTCGGGGAGGTGCCCAGCGTCTCACTCGGTCGGCTCGATGGACAGCTGCAGCGGAAACTGCTGCGCCTTCGCGAGGTGCATGGTCTTGGTGACCTTCGTTTCGGCGACCTCGAACGTGTACACGCCGGCGATGCCGACACCGTTGTTGTGCACGTGGCTCATGATCGCGATCGCTTCGCCCTCGTTCTTGTGGAAGACGGTCTGCAGCACCCAGACGACGAACTCGCGCGTCGTGTAGTCGTCGTTGTGGAGAAGCACCTTGTACATGGGCGGCTTCTTCGTACGCGTCCGATCCTCGAGCACCAAACCCGTCTGCCGATCGCCCTCCCGCTTGGGAGCGGGCGGCTTCTTCTCGTCGGCCATGCGGATCACCATATGCGCCCAATACTACGTAACTCGCGGCGCAATTGTAGTGCCTAGATGGCTAGGTAAACGTCGCGCCACGACCGGGCGCGGCCTCCTCGACGCGGCGCTCGCCCACGTGCGGCGAATCGAAGCGCGTCAGGGCAGCGAATCGACCGTCGACGAACGTGGCGGGCTGTTCCCGGAACAGTGCATCGAGGCTCGCGAGCCGGCTCGTATTCGCGATCGGCAGGATCACGCGCGCCCCGCGAGCGTGGATCGAGGTGATCCAGGAAGCGATGATCGTCCGCCGCGCCATTCGCCACGGCGACGTGCCGCCCGGATGGTTCTGGCTCGGATGGAACGCGACGCCGTGGACCGCGAACGGCTACGCGGGCTGGACGAACCCGACGCAGAAGGTCGGTCGCGGAGGCGTCCTGCCCGCGCCCACACGCGCCAAACGCGCGGTCCACGAATAGGCCGAGCGCGACGGTTACACGAACAGCGAGAGCTGGTCCCCGACCGCCTTCACGTGCTCGGAGTACACGCCGCCGCTCGCGAGCGACGCGCGCATCGCCGCGAGCACCTTCGGGCCACCGACGAACGCGAGTTGGGCGTCGAACCAGTTCCGATCGCGGCCCTTCCACGTCGGCGCCTTCGCGAGCACTTCCTTCTCGACCCACTTCGCATCGTCGCGCGCCCAGTGGAAGTCGCTGTTGTCGGGCTCGAGCCGCCCGCTTCGCGCCACACCTTTGCGACCGTGGAGAATGATGTCCAGCGCCTTCCCTGCACCTGTAGGTGCGTTGTCGCCGAGGCCTGCGTACAGCTCCTCGAGCTTCCCGCGGAGCTGCGCGCGGACGACGGCCGACGCGCGATCGAGGACGGAGCCGAGCCCCTTGATCGCCGCGGCACTGACGACGCTGTCCTCCCATTCGTGCGAAGGAGCCTTCACGAGTGCGTCGACAAACTCCGTCGCGACCGGCTCGGCGCCGAACATCGCCTCGAGGATCCAAATGCGCTCCCACGTGTGGGCAGTGGTCTCGTCGTAGATCACGCTCGCGAGCGTTACGTCCATCGGCTCGGCGGCGAACGCGGCGTCGCGTTGCGACGGATCGTACACGCTCTTGTAGGCGTAGAGACGCGGCAACATGTCGCGTGGAACGACGCGCGAGAGGTCGTACGTTCGCAGGGCCTGCTTCGCGTTTGTCGGCGTCCATGGTTCGTCGACGACGCTGATCATGTGCGGCCAGCCGATGGCGAGCAGCCGGTCGACGTGTGGCGACACGCTCACACCGGGCTTCACCCGCGAGAGCGCCCACGCGTCGCTCGGTATCGCGACGGCCGCGAGACGATCGGCGAGCGAGGACGTGCGCGATTTCGCCGCGGGCTTCGACGCGGTCTTCTTTCCGGCGGGCTTCGACGCGGTCTTTTTTGCGGCGGGCTTCGACGCGGTGGGCTTCGACGCGGTGGGCTTCGACGTGGCGGGCTTCGACGCGGTCTTCGTTGCGACGGGCTTCTTCGTCGCGGGTTTCCTCGCGGACTTCTCGGGCTTCGCGGGCTTTCTCGCCGGCGACTTCTTCGCAGACATGGGTCGCATCCTACGCGATCCGTCGGTAGAGTCCGCGTATGCCGAGCGAGACCACGAACCGCTGGGTCGAAGAGACGTTCGCGAAGTCGATCGTCCCGACCCTCGTCGACTACATCAAGATCCCGAACAAGTCGCCGATGTTCGATCCGCAGTGGATCGAGAGCGGGCACATGGAGAAGGCGGTCGATCTGCTTTCGGGCTGGGCGAAGACGCACCTCCCCGAGGGCGCGACGCTCGAGGTTGTTCGCCTGAAGAACGACAAGGGGCAGCCGCGCACGCCGGTCATCTTCATCGAAGTCCCCGGCACGGGCGGCAAGGCGGGCGACACCGTCATGCTCTACGGCCACCTCGACAAGCAGCCCGAGATGACGGGCTGGCGCGAGGACCTCGGACCGTGGGCGCCGGTGATCGAGGGCGACAAGCTGTACGGGCGCGGCGGCGCCGACGACGGCTACGCGATCTTCGCGTCGCTGACCGCGATCAACGCGCTCCGCAAGGACGGCACACCGCACGCGCGCTGCGTGATCCTCATCGAGGCCTGCGAGGAGAGCGGCAGCTACGATCTGCCCGCGTACATCGATCACCTCGCGCCGCGCATGGGCGAGCTGTCGCTCGTCGTGTGCCTCGACTCCGGGTGCGCCAACTACGACCAGCTGTGGTCGACGACGTCTCTGCGCGGCCTCGTCATCGGCAACCTCGAGGTGTCGCTGCTCACCGAGGGCGTGCATTCGGGTGACGGCACCGGTGTGATCGCCGCGAGCGAGCGCGTGATCCGCCAGCTGCTCGATCGGATCGACGATTCGCACACCGGCGTGGTGAAACTGTCCGAGCTCGCGACCCAGATCCCGCGCCAGCGCGTCGAGCAGGCCGCGAAGACCGCGTCGGTTCTGGGCGCCGAGGTGTACAGCAAGTTCCCGCTGCAGCCGGGCGTCAAGCCGGTCACCGACGATCACGCGGAGCTGATCTTGAACCGCACCTGGCGCCCCGGCCTCGCGATCACCGGCGCCGACGGTTGGCCAACGCCGGGCAACGCGGGCAACGTGTTGCGCCCGAAGACCACGCTGAAGCTGTCGATCCGCATCCCTCCGCGCGTCGACCCGGCGACTGCGCAGGCCGCGGTGAAGGCGATCCTCGAGAAGGATCCGCCGTACGGCGCAAAGGTTTCGTTCGCCGGCTCGACCGCGAGCGCGGGTTGGGACGCACCCGAGATGTCGCCGTGGCTCGGCGAGGCACTCGAGGCGGCGAGCAACGCGTACTTCGGCAAGCCCGCGATGTACATGGGCGAAGGCGGCACGATCCCGTTCATGTACATGCTCGGCGAGAAGTTCCCGAAGGCGCAGTTCTGCATCACCGGCGTCCTCGGCCCCGGCTCGAACGCGCACGGGCCGAACGAGTTCCTGCATATCCCGACGGCGAAGAAGCTCACGCTGTGCGTGGCCGACGTGCTCGCGTCCCACGCGAAGCAGTAGATCGCGCTAGCCGTCGGAGATGATGGCGAGCGTCGCGCCGACGGCGGCCCACTCACCAACCTCGACTCGGATCTCCGTCAACGTGCCCCCGGTCGGAGACCCGAGGTCGACGTCGATCTTCTCGGTCGAGACCGCGACCACGAGCTCGTCGAGCGCGACGGTCGCGTGAAGCTGCTTGTGCCACTCGACGACGCGAACCCGCGCGATCTGTTCGCCGAGGTCCGGGACTACGAGCGGAACCTCAGCCATCGCGTGTGACGCTATCACGCGCGGATGTGACTTCGAGCTTCGCAATGCTCGCCTTGGATGACGCCACCTTCACGCGCCGAGATCGCCGTAGAACGCGATCGCGGTGGCGAAGTCCATTCCCTAGCGTACGATGCGCCATGGTCAGGATGGCCGTGCTGGCATTCGCAGCGTGCTCGAGCAACGCGCCTTCTCCTTCGAGTCGACCGACAACGGCGCCAGCGTCCTCAGCCCCTGAACCGGTCGTGAACGTCGAACCGAAGCCATTCCCCACACCGACGCCTGCTCCCGCGCCAGCACCGTCACCATCCCCATCCGCGGGCGGCACACCCGTGGCGCGACCGTGTCCACGCAAAGTGCCGATCGTGTTCACGGTTGCTGCCGACCTGAGGACGCACGAACAGCTGTGCGCGATCATCGACGACTACATCATGTTCCTCGGCGCACCCTCACTCCGCGCACCGGACCTCGCGCTTCAGCTGACCGCCACGCTCACCGATGGCGCATCACTCGCGTGCAAGCTCTCGGTCGATGTCCATCTCCGCACCAAGCTCGTGATGAACGTGAATGGTGGTGGAAGTATCGCGCTCGGCCCCACGGCGAACGCGGACGCGGACGCGGCGCGCGACGACTGCATGCGCGCCGTCGTGAACGATTTGCTCGGACGCCAGATCGTCCCCGCGCTCGTGCGTGCGGGTGTTACCGGGCCGAGCACCGGTTCGGGCGCGGGCTCGAATGCCGGTTCGGGCGCAGCGCCCTGAGATCGGCCCGAATCGCGCTGACTGCGCTCTTGTAGCGCTAGGACCGTTTCCCTATATTCCGCCGCGACATGGCCACACATTTGCCTGTTGTTGGAGGGCACGAACCCGGGTTCTGCAGCACCAAGCGAACCGACAACTGGTGGACCGGACCGGGGATCACGTTCTTCGTGTTCTCTGCGTTCGTCGTCTACACCACGTGGGCGCTGTGGCAGGCAGAGCACTACTACGCGTCTCCGTATCTGAGCCCGTACTACGAGCCGATCCTGTTCTCGAATTACGGCATGCCGGGGATCGAGGGCGCGGCGCCGCTGGACCACGCGTGGTTCGGCACCTGGCCGTCGTGGTGGCCGGATTTCATCCCGCCGTCGCCGGCGATCTGGATCCTCGTCTTCCCGCTCAGCTTCCGCATGAGCTGTTACTACTACCGCAAGGCGTACTACCGGTCCTTCGCGGGTTCGCCTCCCGGCTGCGCTGTCGGCCCGCTGTCGAAGCGCAAGTACAACGGCGAGACGAAGCTGCTCCTGATCCAGAACCTGCACCGCTTCGCGTTGTACGCGGCGCTCCTGTTCATCCCGCTGCTCGGCTGGGGCGCGTTCAAGAGCTACTTCCACGACGGCAAGTTCGGCGTCGGCGTCGGTAGCATCATCCTCACGATCAACTGCATCCTGATCGCGGGCTACACGTTCGGCTGTCACTCGTTCCGCCACATGATCGGCGGTCGCAAGGACTGCATGAGCGACTGCGGCAAGATGACGGCATCTCTGTCGATGTGGAAGAAGGCGACCTGGTTCAACGCGCGGCACATGCAGTTCGCGTGGGTGTCGCTCGTGTCGGTGATGGCCTCGGACGTCTACATCCGACTCGTGTCGATGGGCGTCATCAAAGACCTGAACACCTGGTGAAGTCATGGCGCTAGATGTCAAAGAGATTCAGACGATCGAACACGACGTCATGGTCATCGGTGCGGGCGGCGCGGGACTGCGCGCCGCGATCGCCGCGAGTGGTCACAAGCTGAACACCGGCGTGATCTCGAAGAGCCTTCTCGGCAAGGCCCACACGGTCATGGCCGAAGGCGGCATGGCCGCAGCGATGGGCAACGTCGACTCGCGCGACAACTGGAAGGTCCACTTTCGCGACACGATGCGCGGCGGCAAGTTCCTCAACGTGTGGCGCATGGCCGAGCTCCACGCGAAGCAAGCGCCGGATCGCGTGCGGGAGCTCGAGGAGTGGGGCGCGGTGTTCGACCGCACGAAGGAAGGATTGATCAGCCAGCGCAACTTCGGCGGGCATCGTTATCCTCGGTTGGCGCACGTCGGCGATCGCACGGGCCTCGAGCTCATTCGCTCGCTACAGGATCACGGCATCCACCAGGGCATCGACTTCCACATGGAGGTCACCGCGCTCGAGCTGCTCACAGACCCGCATGGCGACCGGATCTCCGGCGTCCTCGCGTACCGTCGAGAGACCGGCCGCTTCGTCGTGTTCAAGACGAAGGCCGTCATCCTCGCGACGGGCGGCGGTGGGAAGGCGTGGCCCGTGACGTCGAACTCGTGGGAGTACACGGGCGACGGCATCGCGATGGCATACGACGCCGGCGCGGAGCTCATGGATCTCGAGTTCACGCAGTTCCATCCGACCGGCATGGTGTGGCCGCTGTCCGTGCGCGGCATCCTCGTGACCGAGGGCGTGCGCGGCGACGGTGGCATCCTCAAGAACAACAAGGGCGAGCGGTTCATGTTCAACTACATCTCGGAGCGCTTCGCGCCCGAGACCGCCGACACCGTCGAGGAAGCCAATCGCTGGCTCGCCGGCGACAAGACGGCGCGCCGCCCGCCCGAGCTGCTCACGCGTGACGAGGTCGCACGTGCGATCACCACGGAGGTCAAGGCCGGTCGCGGCTCGCCGCACGGTGGCGTGTTCCTCGACATCGCATCGCGCGTTCCCGCCGACGTCATCCGGCGCAAGCTGCCGTCGATGTATCACCAGTTCAAGGAGCTGGCGGAGGTCGACATCACGAAGGAGCCGATGGAAGTCGGTCCGACGCTGCACTACTTCATGGGTGGCATTCGGGTCGATGCAGACTCGCAACAGACCACGGTGCCGGGCCTGTTCGCGTGTGGCGAATGCGCGGCCGGCCTGCACGGTGCGAACCGCCTCGGCGGCAACTCGCTCTCTGACCTCATCGTGTTCGGCAAGCTCGCCGGCGACGGCGCGAGCGACTACGTGAAGGGCCTGAGCTCGACGCCGAAGGCGACCGAAGATCAGATCGGCGCGGGCGTGCGCCGCGCGACGGACATTCTCAATCGCGAGAGCGGCGAGAACCCGTATCTTCTCCATGCGAGCCTCGAGGAGACGATGGCCAAGGGCGTCGGCATCGTCCGTAAGAAGGAGGAGCTCGAGACGGCGATCGCCGAGCTCGAGGAGCTGAAGTCGAAGGCGAAGACCATGAAGGCGCCGGGCGCGTCGCAGTACAACCCGGGCTGGCACGAGGCGCTGTCGATGCAGTCGCTGCTCGTCACGTCCGAGGCCGTCACGCGCGCAGCGCTGATGCGCGAAGAGAGCCGCGGCGCTCACACGCGCCTCGATCACCCGGGCGAGAGCGCCGAGTGGGTCAAGTACAACGTCATCATCAAGAAGGGCGCGAGCGGCATGGAGGTCGAGAAACGACCCAAGCCCGAAGGGCCGGCGAGCCTCGTCGCGATCGCGAACGCGAAAATCGAAGATCTCGAGTCCGGCAAAGTCGGCGCCGACGTCACCTAGGAGTACCCATGTCGAAGCGAACTTTCAAAGTCTGGCGTGGGAACAACGAGGGTGGCGAGTTCAAGACGTTCGAGGTCGATGTCGACCCGGGCATGGTCGTGCTCGACGTTCTCCATCGCATCCAGGCGAAGCAAGCGAACGATCTCGCGCTGCGCTGGAACTGCAAGGCCGGCAAGTGCGGCTCGTGCTCGATGGAGATCAACGGCAAGCCGCGCCTCGCGTGCATGACGCGCATGAACGTCTTCACCGAGAGCGAGACGATCACCTGTCAGCCGCTCAAGACGTTCCCGGTGATGAAGGACCTCGTCACCGACGTCTCCTTCAACTACGCGCAGAACAAGCGCATCGCGAAGTTCAAGCCGAAGCCGCGCGATGCCGATGGCCAGTACCGCATGTACCAGGAAGACGTCGACCGCGTGCAGGAGTTCCGCAAGTGCATCGAGTGCTACTTGTGCCAGGACGTCTGCCACGTGCTGCGCGACCGCGACGGTCGCGAGCAGCAGACGTTCATCGGTCCGCGTTTCATGATCCGCGTGGCGAGCCTCGAGATGCACCCGCTCGACACCGATGACCGCATTCCAGAGCTGAAGAAGGAGTACGGCTCGGGCATGTGCAACATCACGCGCTGCTGCACCGAGGTCTGCCCCGAGCACATCGGGATCACGGACAACGGCATCATCCCGATGAAGGAGCGCGTCGTCGATCGCTACTACGATCCGGTCGCGATCATCGGCCGCAAGCTGTTCGGAATTCGCAAACGCTCTTAGGAGCGAGGGAGGTCTCCTCGTGCAGCTGAAGAAGATCAGTCAAGACGGAGTACCCCACGCGCTAGAGCGAGCCGAGCGGTATCGGCTGCTCAACGAACCGGTACAAGCCGAGAGCATCTGCCGCGACGTGCTCGCGGTCGATGCCGACAACCAGACCGCGCTGCGCGCGTTGATCCTCGCACTGACCGATCAGTTCGGCGCGAGCGGCTCGGCGAACGCCGCGAAGGAAGCGCGCGACCTCGTCGTGCAACTCGACGACGAATACGACCGCGCGTATTACTCGGGGATCGTGTTCGAGCGCGAGACGCGGTCGTACCTCGAGCGGAAGAACGTCGTGCGCTCCGCCGCCTACGACGGCTTCCGCCACGCGATGGAGTGGTACGAGCGCGCGGAAGGACTACGCCCACCGGGCAACGTCGACGCGGTGCTGCGGTGGAACAGCTGCCTGCGCACGATCGAGGCCGAGCGTCTCGAACCCGCCAGCGACGAGCCCGAGCTACCGCTCGAGTAGGACGGTGCTCGCGGGGTCCGCCTGACTGGCAAACGTCGGCGCCCGCATCGCGCTCGACGAGAAGACGCTACGGACTGGGTGTGTGACTCAACGAGCGGGTGCTCTGGAACAGCCAGCGATCCGCCACGTCGACTCGAACGACGTGGCCCGAGGGTGTACCGCCCATGAAGATCCGACGCAGGTTCTCCCAACCCTGCCCCGCGAAGCCACGTGGGGTCGGATCGGTCGCACCCGTGTGCTCGCCCGCGAGGTTCTTCCAGAGCGCCTCGACTCGATCGCGCCCGGCAAACCATACGTTCAGCTCGGAGTCCTGTGCGCCAGCGTTCCCGAGGCTTCGCGGGTTCAGGTTGGCCGAGCCGATGGTCGCGTAGCACGGCCGATCGTCGTCGTTCAGAAACAGCGCGCACTTCGAGTGAACGTAGGTCTCGAAGCTCAGCATGAACTCGCGGACGAAGTCCTGCCCCATCCCGGTGCGAGAGGTGCGCGCTCCAACGAGACAGAAGCTCATGATGTCGCTGTCCGTCAGGATGTTCTGTACCTCGACGTGAAAGGGTTTCGCGCGCCCCGCTCGCTGACCGTTCTCGTGAAGCTTGTAGGCGTTGCTGAACGTGACGACCGTGTCCACGTCTAGCTTGTCCGGCGAGTCCTCGAGGCTCGGGTGATCCCACGAGACATCGCCGACCGGGTGATCGATCTCGTAGCGGGCTTTCCACGGTCCTGTTCGAGAGTGGCGCATGTAGATGCGCCGGGCTGTCTGGATCTCGAGCCAGCGCAGGATCTTCAACTCACCCTCGAGGGCTTCGAGACGCTCGCTGTCGACAAACGGGACCGGCTCGAGAACCTCATCGGGCCACGCGGTCGACGGGTTGTACGGGATCACGAAGTAGGCGAAGGGATACGGCGGCAGCTCATCACGTGGATCGGCGCGTACGCCACCCCGGTGGTTTCTCCATTGCCGGTAGAGCTGCCTCCCGAGGTCTCGGTCCGAGAAGTACTGCGTCTCGAACAACGCGAACGATCTCGGCCCCGTCATCGACTGGATTGCTCGGTAATACGCCGTGCGGATGTCCTCGGTCGGACCATACGCAGTTCCGCTCGGCAACGAGGAGACGACCAGAATGTCCTCGACGGAGTGATCGGGATCGACGCTGCCGACAAAGCGCCCCGCACCATCGATCACGCGACGCTGCCGAAGTTGTTGGCGCTTTCGCTCCGCTTGGTCGGTGAACATCGATGCAACCGACGTGAGCAGATCGTCGTTGTACTTCCCTGCGATGTGCTCGTTGCAGAGCCCATCCTGCACCGCTTCGTCCCACCGCATCGCGAACATCTCCATCGCCTGTTCGATGGACGCTCCGCGAACAATGCTCCCCGTGTCGTGCAGCATCCCGGATTGGCCGACGGAGCTGAAGCTCCCGCCCATCCCACCGGACGCCGGACCACTCGAGCTGTCTCGACGTGTATCTCCGACTGCGTGGTCGCGTCCGTCCCAATAGTCCTTCAAGAAATTCAGACCGCCGATGTATGCGCCCTGCGGTGTGATCACCAGCTTCTGATGGTGGCTCTTGGTCATGCCTGCCGGGTTCGCCTGCACGGCCACGTCGATTCCGGTCGGAAACAGGAGAAGCGTCGTGGCAGCGATCGCAGGACGACGTCGGTAGGCGCGAAGGATATCGAGGAGGCGCGGTTCCGGCGCGGACGAGAGATACGGGGCGGCACGCAAATGCGCGACGAACGCATGGACGTCGCTGAGCACGTCCGGGTCGAACGCCGCGATCTCGTTCCACGGAACGTGGCAACACGTGAGGGCTTCGAGATCGGTTGCCTCGACCGCAAATTCGTCGTCGAGTGGTGACCTCCAGACGAGGAGTTTCACGTCGAGGGGCCGCGACATCAGCATGCTCTTCGCTGCGCGCTCCTTGACGATGTACGCGATGGTCTTTGTCTCGCTAACGTTCTTCTGCCCGTCCACGCTCAGGCGCATCTGCGAGTCGAGTCCCCACATGGCGATGTAGAGGAAGTCCGTCGCCGCGTCGACGAGCTCGGCGATCGCAGGCGTGATCTCGATCCCGTCGACGATTGGCTTCACGGACTCCGACGCATGCATCGCCGTGGCGTTCAGCGCGAAGAACGCCGAGATGCGATCGCGGACGCGGCCGCGACAAACGCCGGCGAGCGTCGCGAGCGTCGTGCCCGCGGGGAGTGCGGCCGGCACCGGCGTTGCCATCGGAGTTGGCGTGGCAGCAAGGAACACCGGCATGGCCGCAGTCGGCATCGCGACCACGGGGAGGAGTACGGCACTCGGAGTCGGGAAGTGATTCGTCGCCCCAGCGGTGAGGTACGGCGCGATCGATCCCACCGAAGGACCTGCGGGACGTCCGGGCAACGACGACGCGAGCGGCGCCGGCCATCCCGCGCCGAGTAACGATACGGGCAGCGACACGCCGATCGTGGGGTGCATCGCGAACGCCATACCGCTCGGCCCCGCGGGTGTCGACGACACGCTCGTCGATGACGTGGTGACTGCTAGATCGCGCTGGCCACGCCCCTCCCAGAACCCGTACCGCATCACGACGCGATAGCCGCCTGCGTGGAAGCCGTTCGCGCCGAGCGGTGGAACGGTGAACTGTACGGTTCGCGCGTCGACCACGCGGTGCACGACGCGGAAGTTCACAGCAGCCCCCGTCCCGATGACCGTCAGCCAGGCACTGAAGCCAGCTGCCGACATGCGCGTGAAGTCGAGCGAGCCGTCGAGAAGGATTGCGGTGACGGTTTGTCCCGGCCCCGCTCGGTCGGGGTCGATCTGCATCATGTGTACGCCGGCTGCAGGGGGCATCGGCGCCGGTGTTGGCGCGGGCGTGGGCGTCGGTGCGACGGGAGCCGCTACTAGATCGAGATCCTGCGCGCGGTCCTGCCACATACCAAACCTAAAGACGACGCGCTTCGCACCGGCTGGTATCGGCGGGGCGGTCCCCGGACCACCCGGAACGACAAAGTCCAACGTTGTCGCATCGACCACGTGTTTCTGCGGCGAGATCCACGAGATTGCGGTCCGGCTCGCTACATCTTGAAGCGCGACGATCAAGTAGCTCACTTGAATGCGTTGCAGATCGAACGGCGCGCCGGTGATCACCGCGCGTACCGTGTCTCGTGGTGCTGCGCGCGTGGGCGAGATCGTGACGCTCACGACTCGATCACCCTTGCTTCGACAACGTCGACGATCGAGACCCTGAAATCGAGCGAGCGGCCCGCGTACGGATGATTCGCAG
This sequence comes from Kofleriaceae bacterium, assembly GCA_046160585.1. Taxonomy (GTDB): domain Bacteria; phylum Myxococcota_A; class Polyangia; order Haliangiales; family Haliangiaceae; genus JABFXX01. The sequence continues at coordinate 19,106 of JBJXGN010000091.1, read as the reverse complement.
ATACCAGCACCTCGTCTCCCTCGACCCGCGCAATCCAGAGGGGGAGGTGATCGCCATGTCGTCCTTCTCCGAGGAATACAAGTCCGGGATAGAGGTCCATCTCGAGGGGAAACACGGCACGGGGAATCGGCTGCAATCCACCCGGAGCCACATCGCCATATCCATCGCCTGCCGCGACGCGCACCTCGAACTCCTCGCCCGCGCGTCGGCCCGCGAGTGCAGCCTCGAGCCCGGGCACGAGTTGATGCCTGCCGTGGATCACCTCGATCGGTGCGACGTCCGTGCGATCGATCAGCGTTCCGTCGATCGAGAGCGAGTAATGAAGTCGGACGATCGATCCGTCCACGATCGGCGGTTGCGAAGGCTTCACGCGCACAGGCTATCGCAGCGACCGGCCGCGCGATCCTATCTCTCCGCCGCACTTTGCTGCACGACCTGACGCGAGATACCACGGAGTGTCGGTGCTGTGCCGCGCCACTAACTTAGTCCCCGCCTTGTCGAGAAAGCTCTGCTGTTCATGACGCCGCCGTCGCCGTGCACGAGATCTCCATGCAGAGGACCATAGCAAGCGAACTGGGAGCGAAGCCCGCTGGCGAGTCCGATGAATGCCTTGATGTGGTGGGTCATCGTTGACGCCAACGACAGACCGCTGGCTTCGAGGCGTGAGCAGCGTCAGAAGGCGGGCTTGACCGCGTGCTTGCGCTCGGGCGTGTTCGCGATCGTCGCGCGCACGAGGAACGGCGCCGGATCGATGTACGTCGTCGTGATTCCGTCGCCGCGATCGCCGGCGTGCTCGGGCAGCTCGAGGCTGAAGTGAAGGTGTGGCGGCGCCGAGTAGATCGCCGTCGCGCCGAGCGTGCCGACGTACTGGCCGGCCGTCACGCGATCGCGCACCTCGAGATCGTCGGCGACGTCGTCCATATGCATGTATGCGGTGATCGCGCCGTCGTCGTGCTGGATGCGGACGTAGCGGCCACTGCGCCCGTCGGAGCCGAGCTCCTTCCGCTCGACGCGGATGATCGTGCCGTCGGCGACCGCGACAATCGGGCGACCGCGCGGACCGTCCAGATCGACACCGCAGTGGCCCGCGCCGCATTCGGGGCGCTCGATGCCGACACGTTCGGAACCGAAGCGACGCGAGGCGCGCTCGGGCAGCAACTCGGGGCTGTTCGTGACCGGATGGATCCAACCCTGGAGCGACGTGAAGGTCTCGTCGAGCGGGACGCCGAGGCGCGTCGGCATTGGATGGCGGTCCTCGGGTGTGAGGACGGTCGGCTTGGGCGGTGCCAGGTCGTGCGTCGCGATCGTGCTCTTGATCGGCACTGGTTCGGTGGCATCCGGATCGACGTTGGCGACGGCCGCTGTCGATGGCGTCGAGCGTGACAGGAACGCGATGCTGCCCGCGACGATGGCGGCGAGCGCGACGCCCGCACCGATCCGCCGCGCCAGCGAGCGATCCGGAGGCGCGACGATCGCGATCGTGGCCATCGGGATCGGGACGACGATCGGCTCCGCACGGCGTTCCCAGCAGCGCAGGTGCCACAGCTCGACCGCGCCGCTGATCGTCACGGACGGACGACCTTCGTGTATTGCGACCGCACCATGACAGCGCGGACAGCCAGCACCCATGTCGGAAAATCTAGCCGACTCACTTCGGCTGATCGCGGGATCGGGGGATCGATCTTCGAGAGGTGACGACGATTGCGGGGAGATGGTGCGGACGTGTGAAGACGTGTCCTACACATCACCGCTACGGTCAGGGCGGCGCAGCCGGCTTTTTCGACATGATCGCGAGGTGGTTCGTGTGACCGCTGCTCCCGTCGTAGTAGCCGAAGCGGAACTTGAGAGATCGCTTCTCCTGCGCGGCGAACTCGTCGCGCCAGTCCTTCGCGATCTGGTTGCCGCCATTGATGTGCGCCTTCGAGAACGCACCGTACGTCTCGTACGCGAAACCGGCGGGCTTGCCGAACTTCGGTGGCACCCCGGTCGCGTCGCTGACCATCCACACGACGTGGTCGACGAGGTAGGTGCGAATCGTCGAGAACCCGGGCCACGAGAGGAGGTAGCTCGCGGCCTTGGTCATGCCCGCGATCGGGCCCTTCGCTTCGAGGTGCCGGAGCGTTCGCGGGTCCTTCTTCATGTGCGCGTTGTCGAGATTCACCTGCAGGTGGCGATAGATCTGGATGCGACCACCGGGCTTGCGGAAGCGGATCTCGGCGTTCGCGAAGATGCGGTTGCGCAGGTCGGCCGAGCCCTGCGTCGGCTCGGGTGCCTTGGCGATGTCGACGTCGGTGAGGTAGTCGATGGCGCCATCGTCGGCGAGCTTGAAGTAACGAAGCGAGACGACCTCGAAGCCGTGCACGTGCAGCGCGGAGAGACCGAACACGAGCTGTGTGGGGAGCTGGCCGCCGCGCATCGCGTCGATCATGTTCATGGTGTTCGAGAAGTTCACGACGTAGAGGAAATGCAGCTCGTACTGGATCGTCGCGAGAGCGCGATCGAGGCCGACCTTGCCCTTGATCAGCGACGGCGTCTTCTCGATCGGCTCGATGTCGGGAGGCGCGGGCGACGTGTCCTGCTTCGACAGGCCCGGCGGTTTGTCTCCGGGGTCGGGCTTCCACGGCTTGCCCGTCGGATCGACCTTGAACTTGGTGACGTTCTGCCGGAGCGCGCCGGGCTTCTTGCGCAGCACCTCGAGCGTGCGCGGATCGCCCGCGGGCTCGAGCGACAGCGTCGTGATCTCGTCGGCATCGGGGAACACGGTCAGCGCCGTCGACAGATCGCCGCCCGCGAACGGATACACGACCTTCTTCGGGATGCCGTCTGGCACGATGTTCGCGAAGAACGCGCGTGCGGGCTCGACCCACTTCTTGGTGTAGTCCGTCCGCGTCTTCTGCACGGCCTCGCAGTGGCGCTCGATGCGATCGAGGGGGAAGCCATCGGGGATCGATCCACCCCCACACGACGCGACTGCGATCAGATCCTTCGCGACCGGCGTGAAGTCGAACCCGGGCGGCATCGCGGAATCGCCGGCGGCCACACCGATTGCCGCCTCGGGGTTCGGCACTGCTTCGACGGTCGCGACCTCGGCCGCATCGACGACGACAGGAGTCGCTGCATCGGCGACCGCCAAGGGTGCGTTCCGTGCCGACGCGCTCGGCACGTCCTGCACGGGTGGCGCCTCCTTGCTGCGGCACGCAGTGGTGAGAAGCAACATGACGATCACCCGGAAACGCGACATCGGCTCGGACTATGCCACGCGAAGGGACGCGCTATGTTCCATGCATGGCGATCAACGATGCCAAGGTTCGCGACATCCTGACGGGCTCGCCGACGATCGCGATCCTCGGGATCAACGACGAGCCCGAGAAGGCAGCGTTCTATGTCCCCGAGTATCTCCACGACGAGGGCTATCTGATCCTCGGCGTGAATCCGAAGCTCGCCGGGAGGACGATGTTCGAGAACGCCGTGCGCACGACACTCGCCGAGATCACCGAGCCCGTGGATCTCGTCGACGTGTTTCGCCGGCCCGACGTCATTCCCGCCCACGTCGAGGACATCCTCGCGATGAAGCCGCGCCCCAAGGTCGTCTGGTTCCAGCTGGGCATCGTGAACGACGACGCCGCGCGCGAGCTGGAGGCCGCCGGCATCACGGTCGTGCAGAACCGATGCACGCTCGCGGATCACCAGCGCCTCGGGCTCGGTGCGCCGAAGCGCACGTGATTCTGCGAGCGCGGTGCGCACTTTCGGCAGACGGACGAGTTCGTTCGAGGTTGCGGCGAGCGTCGAATCGAATTCGTTCGAGGCCCCGTGCCTCGGCGGTATGCCCGCGACCGACGACGCGGTATGAAGCCGGGTGCGCGTCCTGATCCAGCACCGGAGCCGCTACGTGTATCCGAGCCCGACGCTGCTCGGGCCCCAGGCGATTCGCCTCCGGCCCGCCGATCACGCGAGAGCGATCGTCGAGAGCTATCGCCTCGACATCTCGCCCGACCATCGCACGCACTGGCACCGCGATCCGCACGGCAATCACGTCGCGCGCGTGACGTTCAAGGCCGGTCATCGTACCGAGGCGCTCGAGATGACCGTCGAGCTCGCGGTCGACGTCCGCCCCGTGAACCCGTTTGACTTCTTCATCGACGATCGCGCGAAGAGGCTGCCGTTCGCATATCCGGACAACCTCGCCAGCGAGCTCGCGCCGTACCTCGATCTCGGCGACCCCGCCTATCACATGGGCCCGCGCGCGAAGGATCTGCTCGCACAGGTCCCGGGAGACGGCGAGACGATCGACGTGCTCGTGCGGCTCAACGCCGCGGTGAGCGGCGGCATTCGCTACGTGATCCGCGACGAGCCGGGTGTGTGGACGCCCGAGGAGACGCTCGTCAACGGACGCGGCAGCTGTCGCGACGCGGCGGTGCTGCTCGTCGCGCTCATGCGCGCGCGAGGGATCGCGGCGCGCTTCGTGTCGGGATACCTCGTGCAACTCACCGACGAAGGCATGATCCCCGACGAACCCAAGGGCGTCGATCGCGACGTCGTGGACCTGCACGCGTGGGCCGAAGCGTACGTCCCGGGAGCCGGATGGATCGGCTTCGACGGCACGAGCGGCCTTCTGTGCGGCGAGGGCCACATTCCGCTCGCCGCCACAGCGACACCGAGTGCGGCCGCACCGCTCGACGGCACGAGCGAGCACCTCGCCGAGAGCGTGGAGTTCGCGACGACGATCATGCGCCTCGGTCACGAAGCGCGACCAACCGCGCCCTTCACCGACGACGTGTGGAACGAGCTCGTCGCCGCGGGCGATCGTGCCGATGCCGTGCTTGCAGGTGCGCATCTGTCGGCGTGGATCGGCGGCGAGCCGACGTTCGTTGCACGCGACAACCAGCAAAATGACGAGTGGCAAGACGACGCCCTCGGCGAGGACAAGTGGCGTCGCGGGCGCGCACTCGCGGCGACGCTGCGCGATCGCCTCGCGAGCGGTGGGGTCGTACTGCATCGCATGGGCAAGCACTATCCCGGCGAGAGCCGCCCGCGCTGGGCACTCGACGTGATCGCGCGCACCGACGGCGGCGAGCTGTGGCCGATGCGCGACGGCGTCGACACCGGTCGCATCGGCGAGGCCGCGCGCTTCGGAATCGCGCTCGCGAACGCCCTCGGCATCGACGCAGCGCTGCACGCGGCATTCGAAGATCCATGGGAGGTGATCCGCGCCGAGGCCGCGTTGCCGCCCGCGATCGATCCGCGCACCGCCGGCCTCGACGATCCCGAGGAGCGCCGGCGCCTAGCGCAGATCATGGCGCGCGGTGTGGGAACCCCCGCCGGCTACGTGTTGCCGCTCGCGCGCTCGACGACGAACACGTGGATGACGGATCAATGGACGTTCCGTCGCGGCGAACTGTTCCTGATCCCCGGCGACTCGCCGATCGGACTGCGCTTGCCGCTCGAAGCGCTCGGTCCCGGCTACACGCCCCCTGTGTGGGCCGACGCACCGATCATCGACGATCCGCGCATCGACGACCCGAACGACCATGTCGGTAAGACCGCGCAAGAGCGACGCGTCGTGCGTGTGCCGCAGGGTGCATCGTTCGCGGGGGTACGCACCGCGCTGTCCATCGAGCCGCGCGACGGCCAGCTCTGGGTGTTCCTGCCGCCGATGCCATCGTTCGACGACTTCTGCGCGCTCGTGGGCGCGATCGACACCGCCCGCGCGGCGACGGGCATCGCGGTCCACCTCGAGGGCTACACGCCGCCGCCGTCCCCGGAGCGCCTGCGCTTTGCGGTCACGCCGGATCCGGGCGTGATCGAGGTGAACCTCCCGCCCGTCGCCTCGTGTCGCGAAGCGACGGCGCTGTATCAGACCGTGTTCGACGCCGCGCTCGCGAACGGTCTCACCGCCGAGCGCTACATGCTCGACGGTCGCGCTGCGGGATCCGGCGGCGGGAACCACATCACGATCGGCGGCCCGACACCGCCGCGGTCGCCGTTTCTCGAGCGGCCGAGCTTGCTCGCGAGCCTCATCACGTTCGCGCAGCATCACCCGTCGCTGTCCTACGCGTTCACCGGGTTGTTCGTCGGGCCAACGTCGCAAGCACCGCGTGTCGACGAAGCGCGGCACGACGCGTTGTACGAGCTCGAGATCGCGCTCCCGCGCCTGTTCTCGAACGACGTCCCCGTGTGGCAGATCGACGCGCTGTTGCGCCACCTGCTCGTCGACGTCGCGGGCTCGACGCATCGCGCGGAGATCTCCATCGACAAGCTCGTCGATCCGCTCACGCCGTTCGGTCGGCAGGGCATCGTCGAGCTGCGCGCGTTCGAGATGCCGCCGCACCCGCGCATGCTCGCCGCGCAGGCCATCCTCGTGCGCTCGCTCCTCGCGTCGTTCACGCGGTCGCCGTACGACCACCCGCTCGTACGCTGGGGCGAAGAGCTGCACGATCGCTTTCTCCTGCCCTCCTACCTCGCGCGCGATCTCGAGGAGGTCTGCGCGCACGCCGGCGTCCCCGCAGGCGCGTATCGCCCGTTCGTCGAGCTGCGCTGTCCGCTCGTCGGAGCTCTCACCGTCGGCGACGCGACCGTCGAGGTGCGCAACGCGATCGAGCCGTGGCACGTGCTCGGCGAAGAGGCGATGCAGTCCGGCACTGCGCGGTACGTCGACAGCTCGATGGAGCGCATCGAGATCCGCACGCACGGCCTCGATCCCGAGCGCTACCTCGTCGCCGTGAACGGCTGTGTGATCCCGCTGCGCGGCGTCGTTCGCGACGTTCGCGTCGGTGGCGTCCGCTTCCGTGCGTGGTGCCCGCCGCACTCGCTGCACCCGCACCTCGGCATTCACCACCCACTACGCATCGACATCGTCGATCGCTGGGCGAAGCCGTCCGCCTCGGAAGACGGAGCCCTTCGATCGGTTTCACCGGGGCGCGGCGTGACCGCGGGCTCGTATCACGTGTGGCACCCCGAGGGCCGCGCGTTCGACGCACCTCCGCTCACGCGGGTCGAGGCGGCTGCTCGTCGGGCGCAGCGCTTCACGGTGCACGGCGCGAGCCCGCTGCCGCTACGTCTCGTCGAGGTCTCGCCGCACCCGCAGCAGCCGTACACGCTCGATCTGCGCCGTACGAGCGCCGGCATGCCGATGCCGCGCGACGAGGACTGGATCCCTTCGTGAGCCTCGACGAGGACGGCGCGCTCGCGGCCTCGTTCGCGATGCATGACGAGCTGCTCTCGCGGCGCCGCGTCGACGTCTGGGTCGGCGCAGAGCCGACGTTCACGCGCGCCGACTCGAGCGAGGCCGCGTGGATCCGCGCACCGGAGGGCGACGACAAGCTCGCGCGGGCACACGCCCTTGCCGTCGCGTTCGCCGAGGCGATGCCACACCCGACGGCGGTGACCCGTGTGATCGGCCGGCAGTATCCCGACGAGGACGCGCCGCGCTTCGCGTTCGGCGTGCGCTGGGGTGCAAATACGAGCCTCCCGCTCCGCGCCGCCCTCGACGCGGAGCCCGAAACTCCCCCGGCAAACCTCGGTGGCGATCACTGGCTCACCGTCACGCCCGACCCCGGCGTCGTCGAGGTCAACATGGCGCCGTGCGCGACCGTCGCCGAGCTCGCTGCCCAGGCGCAGCGCATCTACCGCGCAGCGCGCACCGCCGGGCTGTCACCGACACGCGCGCGCTACAACGGCGACCTCGTCGACTCCGGCGGCGGCGGGCAGATCACGCTCGGTGGATCGAGCCCCACCGCGTCGCCGTTCGTCCGCTACCCGCACGTGCTCCCGGCGCTCATCCGCTACGTCAACAACCACCCGTCGCTGTCGTACTGGTTCGCCAACGAGTGCGTCGGGTCCGCGTCGCAAGGCCCGCGCCCCGACGAAGGCGTGCGCGAGCGCTACGACGAGATCGGCCTCTCGCTCTCGTACCTCGAGCGTCTCGCCGATACGGGCGAGTTGTCCCCCGAGCAGCTGTGGACCGTGCTCGGTCCGCTCCTCGTCGACTCGTCCGGCAACTCGCATCGCGCCGAGGTCAATGTCGAGAAGCTCTGGAATCCGTACCTCACGCCGCATGGCACGCGCCACGGCAAGCTCGGCCTCGTCGAGCTACGCGCGATCCGGATGCCCGAGCGTCCGACGATGCTCGCCGCCCTCGCCGCCCTGCTCCGCTCCATCGTCGCGCGCCTCGTCGTCTCTGACTATCGCGCGCCGCTCGTCGATTGGCACGACGAGCTCCACGATCGCTTCGCGCTGCCCGCCGCACTCTCGCTCGATCTGCGTCACGTGCTCGGTGATCTCGACGAGCACGGCCTCGGCGTCCCCGCAGCGCTCCGCCGCGAGCTCGACGCGTATCGCACGCCCGGCATCACGTGTCGCCTCGGCGAGGCGACGCTCGTTCTCCGCCCCGCGCTCGAGTTCTGGCCGCTCGTCGGCGACGTCGCCTCGCAGGAGAAGTCCGGTGCGCGCATCGTCGACGCATCGACGCAGCGCTGGGAGCTGTCGCTCGACGGCCCCGGTCCCGATCGCGTGGCCGTCAACGGCAAGTGGGCCACGCTGCACGTGCTCGGCAATAACACCCGCGCGGTCGGTGTTCGCCGTCGCGTCTACCAACCGTCGCCCGGCTTCCACGCGGGACTCCCGGCCACAGATCCGCTCGTCGTCGAGTGGGCGCACGGTGGCCGCGCGCAACGCATCGAGCTGTGGTCATGGAAGCGCGACGGCGGCCCGTACCCCGGGCTCCCCGTCGACGATGCGGACGCTCTCGCGCGCCGCCAGGATCGCATTCGCGTCTCTCCCCTCGACGGCTTCGTCGAGGCGACGGGCCACTGGCCGACGACGCGCACGTTCACGATCGATCTGCGAGTCTAGCGGGCAATGGGGTTCCTCAAGACGCGATGGGAAGCAGGACACGAGGGACACCAGATCCTCGTGACGCGCAACGAGCTCACGAAGGGCTTCTGGGTCCTCGTCGACGGTGTCGAGATCGGTCGCGCGAGGTGGTCCCTCGCAGGTACCGGAGAGATCCGCGGCACGTTCCGGTCCGGCGATCGCGAAGTTCCGATCACGGCGGTGCTGAAGCTCTCGATGAAGCGCGCCGTGTGCGAGATTATCGTGGATGGCGCTCCCATCACCGTGTGGAACCTCCGCTGAGTCAGCGGAGGAGCTCGACGAACCCCGCCGCCCCGCCGGGGGTCCACCCGAACGCGACGCAACCATCGAGCAAATCGCTCTGGCATTCGGAGCACCCCGGACGTCCGAGATCGAAGCCTACGTCCACACAGTGAGTGTCCGGGATCGACCCGTCGCAGTCCTCGCGTAGTACCGTGTCGAGATAGCCGTCACCGCACCTCGCGAGCTCGCACACACCGTCGAGGCAGCGACCGGGGGCCCCCAGCGCATCGCACTCCGCCCCGATGTCCGTACACACGAGCTCGGGGTCCACGCAGCGGCTGTCGACGCACACGTGTGCGGGCACAGCTTGTCGCCACACTCGACGAGCTCCGCGCGAAAGCAACCGACCACGAAGCAGAGACTCGCAACGACTAGCCTCACACCCGCACGCTATCACCGATGGCGAGAGCGCACGGGATCATCAGTCCTCCGCGGGCTTCGGCATGTCGGTCGTGCCGCGTTTGCCGAGCCGGTTCACGATCAGGCCGCAGATCAGCGCCCACAGAAGGCCCGCCGTCCAGCCGGCGAGGACGTCCGTCGGGTAGTGGACGCCGAGGTACAGGCGCGTGAAGCCGATCAGCAGCATCAGCGCAGCGCCGATCGCGACGACGGCCACACGCTGTCGGCGGCGCTCCATGGTGCGTGCGATCAACACGGCCAGCGTCATGTACAGCGCGGCGGAGATCATCGAATGGCCGCTCGGGAACGAGTGACCACCGGGCGGATCGATATGTGTGACCACGGTCGGGCGATCGCGCTCGTAAAAGCTCTTGAGCAGCGACATCCCCGCGAGGGTGCCGAGCGAACACGCGAGCATCAGCATCGCGTAGCGCCAGTGACCGCTGACCACGAAGAAGATGATGGCGATGAGGACGATGAGCCCCGTGACGGAGCCGGAGCCAAGCGCCGAGATGTGCATGAACGCGTTCGTCAGCGACTCCGGGCCGATCGGATCGTCGGGCGCCGTGCGCAGCGCGAGGAGCACCGCCTCGTCGAATCCCGTAGTCTCCTGCCCGCTCACCGCGCGACCGATCTTGATGAACGCGAACACGAGCCCGCCGATCACGGCGAGGATCGCGACGAGCCGGAGATCCTGCGCGCGGAGCCACTCCATCGACCGCGTGACTGCCTTCACGGCGCCACCTTACCCCGAACTGTTGCGACGAACGGTTCCCACGCGGCAACGAGCGGCACGCCATACCGCGCGCAGACCACCTCGAGGTTGCCGCGCCGCCAGAATCCGTGCGGGCACCCGACGATGACGCGCCCACCTCGCGCGTGAAGACCGAGCTCGAGCAGCGTGATCGGCGACTTCGTGTCGGGCGCGAACCACATCGCGATCACGTCGGCGCGCTCGAGGCCGGCGAGCTCCCACTCCACTTGTTCGCGGAACTTCGGCTCGTCGATCGATTGCCGCCAGCTCGCGTCCCACTCGTCGCGGCGCGGGTTGAGCGCCACTGCATCGACGTCCGAGAGCGCGATGGCAATGCGGGCCTGCCAGTCCTCCGCAACACCCATCTCGATCGAACCTGCGAGAAACACCACCCGATCGGTCCGCGCGAGGTTCGTAGGTGAGGGCGGTTTCAGGATCCGCATCGGGACGAACATACTCGGCGCCGAGTACGATGGGGCAAATGACAAGGCCGACGAACGTCGGGCGCGTAGCGCTCCCGAAGGGCGTAGCGCCCCCGAGCGGAGAGCGGAGGTAGCCGATGCAGAGCCAGTCCCAATCGCAGGGACCGGTGGCGGGCGCGTTCGGGAGCTATCAACCGTTGCCCGAGACGTACGACGAGATGTTCGACGGCGGCACGGCACGTCCACCCTTTGCGCGCGTCGCGCAGCTGCTCGCGAAGATGACGCCCGACGAGATCGCGCGGGCACAGACGCTCGCGGAGACGGCGCTCCTCCAGCAGGGCGTGACGTTCTCCGTCTACGGCGACGCGCGCGGCACCGAGAAGATCTTTCCGTTCTGCACTCTGCCCCGCCTGATCGCGGCGTCCGACTGGGCGCAGCTCGAGCGGGGCCTCCAGCAACGACTGCGCGCGCTCGGCGCGTTTCTCGACGACATCTACGGCGAGCAACGAATCCTCGCGGCCAACGTCGTGCCGGCCGAGATGATCCTCGGCGCCGCCGGGTATCGCGCGACGCTGCGCGGACTACGGCCGCCGGGCGGCGTGCGCATTCACATCTCCGGCGTCGATCTCGTCCGCGACACGGAAGGAACATGGCGCGTCCTCGAGGACAACCTGCGCACGCCGTCGGGGGTGTCGTACGTCGTCGAGAATCGCCTGCTGTCGAAGCGCCTGTTTCCGCGCGTACTCGACGCCGCCCGCGTGCATCGCGTCGATCACTATCCGACACGCCTCGCCGAGACGCTGCGCTCGGTCGCGCCTGCCACCGACGGGGATTGCAACGCGGTCGTGCTCACGCCCGGCCCGTACAACTCGGCCTACTTCGAGCATTCCTTCCTCGCGCGCACGATGGGCCTCGAGCTCGTGCAGGCGCCGGACCTGTTCGTCGACGGTGATCGCGTGTTCTGCCGTACCACGCGCGGCCCGCGGCGCGTCGACGTGATCTACCGCCGTACCGACGAGACGTTCCTCGATCCCGAAGTGTTCCGTCCCGACAGCGTGCTCGGCGTCCCGGGCCTCATGCGGGCGTATGCGGCCGGAAACGTCGCGCTCGCGAACGCGCCCGGCAACGGCGTCGCCGACGACAAGGCCGTCTATCCGTTCGTACCCGCGATGATCGAGTTCTACCTCGGGGAGAAGCCGCTCCTCGATCAGGTGAAGACCTACGTGTGTCTGTTCGACGACGATCGCAAGTACGTGCTCGAGCACCTGCACGAGATGGTCGTCAAGGCCGTCGACGAAGCCGGGGGCTACGGGATGCTCATGGGTCCCAGCGCATCGCAGGACGAACGCGAGGAGTTCCGCCGCCGCATCACCGCCGAGCCGCGCCGCTACATCGCGCAGCATCGCATCGAGCTGTCGTCGTGCCCGACGTGGATCGCGAACGCCAGCACGGGCACCGTCGAGCCTCGCCGCGTGGATCTGCGCCCGTACATCCTCACGTCGCGTGAAGGGCCGTGGGTGTTGCCCGGCGGGCTCACGCGCGTCGCACTCCAGCGCGGCAGCTACGTCGTGAACTCTTCGCAGGGCGGCGGCAGCAAGGACACCTGGGTCCTCAAGGACGAAGGTAAATGACAAGCACGACGAACGTCGGGCGCGTAGCGCTCCCGAAGGGAGTGCGAAGGTAAGTGACAAGCACGACGAACGTCGGGCGCGTAGCGCTCCCGAAGGGAGTGCGAAGGTAAGTGATCTCGCGCGTCGCCGATCACTGCTTCTGGTTCGGTCGCTACGTCGAGCGCGCCGAAGCTTCCTCGCGCATGCTCGCCGCGAGCGTGTCGCTCGCGCTCGACGCCGAGCTCCCCGCCGCGCAGGTGTGGCGCCCGGTCATCGTCGTCTCCGGTGAAGAAGACGAGTTCCGCGAGCGCATCACCGCCGGCGACGACACGCACGCTGCGTGGGGCGATGGCGAGATCGTCCAGCGCTTCATGGTGTGGGACGAGGACAACGGCGTGTCGCTCGCGCGCTCCGTGCAGGGCGCGCGATGGAACGCGCGATCGATCCGTGAAGTGCTGTCGCTCGAGGCATGGGAGTCGGTCAACGAGCTGCACCTCTGGATGCGCTCGGACCTCGCGCCCGCGACGTATCTCCAGCACCGCGACGCGTTCTACCAGCACGTCCGCCGCGGCACGCAGCTCACGCTCGGGCTTCTCCGCTCGACGATGCTGCACGACGAGGCGCTGCACTTCGTGTGGCTCGGCGTATTGCTCGAGCGCGTGAACCAGACCGCGCGCATCCTCGACGTGCACCACTGGGCGTTCACGAACCTGCCACGCCGCCACGAGGTGGTCGAGACCGCGCTGTGGCTCTCGCTGTTGCGCGCACTCTCGGGAAGCGAGGCGTTCCTCAAGCGCGCCGCGGGTCGGGTCAGCTCCGAGGGCGTCGCCCGCTTCCTCGTCAGCGAGCGCGCGTTCCCGCGATCGATCGCGTACTGCGTGCGCTCCGCGTACGACCGGCTATGCGACATCCGCCCGCCGGATCAACACGCCCTTCCCGGCGGCGTGACGCTGGAGCGCCTCCGCGTGCTCGACGCGTGGGTCGTCGCGCGCACGGGCGAGCCGCTTTCGGGCGCATCTGTCCACGAGCTGGTCACGCATGTCGTCGACGAGGTCCACGAGATCTGCGGCACTCTGGGCAAAGAGTTACTCGGGGCCTAGCGTGCGATTCGCACTTGTCACCATCATCGTCCTGAGAGCTCGAGCGCGTCGAATCGCGTAGTCGACGGCGACTTCGGGCGTACCTCTGCGCGAATTGCCGATTCGTTCAGCGAATCGTCCGTTGCCATTCTCGACTCGAAGCCTCCACGGAACCCATCATCGGTTGCGCCTCGGAAACGCGGTGATGGCGAGGCCGCACCCATCCTCGCACTCGCGGTATCGATCGAGCCCAGTGACGATGGTGGATGGCGTCGAGATCTCGATCGATGACCTCCGCGACCCAGAGGAAAGAAGCGCCCTTCGAACCTCGCCCGAGCTACTTGCTCGCGTTCGTCATGACGGCGAACGGAGCGCCCTGCACATCGCTCAGCCAGGCGAACCGGCCGACGTTCGGAACATCCATGACCGGCGCGAGTATCGTTGCACCCAGCTTCGTTGCCTTCGTGATCGAGGCGTCGACATCGTCGACGGCGAAGTAGACCCCCCACATCGACGGTGCGCCCTTCATCTCGTCCGGCTGCGACATCAGACCACCGATCTGGCGGTCGCCCTGCTGGAACACCGTGTAGTCCATGCCTGGCGTCGCTTCCGCCGTCCAGCCAAACAGCTTCGTGTAGAACGCCTGGGCGGCGACCACGTCGGTGGTGATCAGCTCGTTCCAGTTCATCGCGCCCGGTTCGCCGTATAAAAACGTCCCCATCGGCGTGGTGGTGTGCCAGAGGAGGAACACGGCCCCGGTCGGATCCTGGATCACCGCGAAGGTGCCCGGGCCCATCTGCGTGGCCCCCACGAGAACCTTGCCTCCAAGCTCTGCGGCTTTGGAGGCTGACGCCTTCACATCGTCAACTGCGATGTACGACTGCCACGTGGGTGGCGCTCCCATCTTCGCGGCCTCCTCCGATGTCTTCGTCAGGCCGGCGACGTGTTTCCCATTCACCGAGGCCATCGTGTAACTGCCTTGTGGCATCGGCATGTCCTCCAACTTCCAACCCAACAGCTCGCCGTAGAAACCGCGTGCGTTGTTGGGGTCGGTGGTGTGGAGCTCGGTCCAACAAAACGTTCCGGTCACGGGCATAGGTGCTTCGGGCATCGGATCCTCCTCGGTGATGTGCACGCGGACCATCCCACAAGTTGCGCGAGCACACGCAGCGTTAGGCGCTTGAACTTCAACGCTCCGGATGTGCTGTCCGTCGGGCGGACCGCTCCCGCGGTTTCCGATCGCCTCGCCCGCGGTCCGATCTGCCCTCCATCGTCCCGAGGCCCCTCGCTGTTCGAGGTTTCTTGCCGCGGCCTAGTTCGGTTCGGTCGGATCGACACGACCAAACAAGCAGTTCGACGATTCTTTCGCTACTTCATCATCCGATGTGGGTCACGCCTACGGAGGACTCATATGTCCATGTACACATTCCCGATCGCGGGTCGATGGCAAGCGCGGGTGACGGCGGGATGGGTTCTTGTGTTGTCACTGGCAGGGTGTAGCCCGGCACCCCGCAGTCCGTCCGACCTACCTCCGGACGCGGCGGTCATCGTGGATGATGTGATGGAGCCGGTGCCATGCAATCGGCCGCCTGTGGTCGCGGGCGCAGACGTTGCGCTGGCTCCGGCGTACGCGCCTCTCTACACGGTCTACGATCTCGGTCCCGTACCGGGCGTACCCAACCCGCTCGGCGGCGCCGCCGTCGATCCAGCGGATCCATCGCGCCTGCTGATCGCGGGCGCCTCCGAACGTCCAGACGGTGCGATCTACGAGATCGGCCTCGAGCGAAATCCATGCGGACACATCGTCGGCTTTCAGGGCACGGCGCAATTGATCGCGCAGACGCCGCACGTCGATGCGAACCTCGCGTTCAAGAGCCCGGAGCTACTCGTGTACGCGCAGTGGCCGCAGCACAAGGTCAGTCAGCTGCGGACCGGTGAGTCGACTCCAGCTCGGACCACAGATCTGACGACGCTCGGAGTGGACGCGATCTACGATCGCGGGCCGGGAGGAGTCGGGTTCGTCCCACCCGGCCTCGCAGCCGCGGGAGAGCTCAGGATCCTCACGTGGCCGCTGGGCAAGTGGTATCAGCTCGCGAGCGCCCCCGACGGTGACCTCCTTGCGGTGACCGCCGCCACTCAGACAGCTACGTTGCCGAATAACCCGGGCGGCTTTGCGTACGTACCCGCGGGCTCGCCGGCGTTCCCGAACCAAGCGATTCTCGTCGCCGAGTGGCGAATGGGCGACCCGCAAGAGGATCGGGTGGTCGCGTACGACGCCGATGAACAGGGAGATCCGATCCCACAAACACGGCGCGAGTTCATGACGAAGTTCCCGCGACCATGGGGGGCGTACTTCGAGCCCGTCACGGGCGACTATCTGTTCCTGTCGTGGGGCACTGGAGCCGATCGAGTGTTCCTCGTCGACGGTTTCGTGCCGCCTCCGATTCTCTAGGCTCACGCGCGCGCGCGGACACAACGAGCATCGAGAGACGCTCGAGACGTCGGTCGACCTCGAGATCGTGTACGTCGTACCCCCATGACGCGAGGTCGCGATCGGTAGTGATACAGTCGCGCCGTGCCGAACCTCCTGGCGATGTCCTTCGAGGGAGAGCTCGCACCGTCGTTCACGCTGCACTGCCTCGGAGAGGGACGCGAGCTGCCCGACGGGTGGGGCCTCGGCTATTACCCCGCCGGCGAACCATCGGCCGCGGTGCTCAAGGAACCCGCGCCGCCACAGGCGTCGATCCGCAGCCAGCTCGCGCTCGCGTGGGAGCAAGTCGAATCGAACATGTTCCTGCTGCACATCCGGCGCGCGCGGTGGGGCGTCCTGTCGGACGCGAACACGCAGCCGTTCTCGCGCGCGTGGGGCCGGCGCGACTGGCTGATCGGCCACGCCGGCAGCCTCGATCAACGCATCGATGCGACCGACCCGGCGGGCCCCTTCGAGGCCGTGGGTTCGACGGACACCGAGCAGATGTTCTGTTCTCTCCTCAATCGTTTCGCCGAGAAGGGGTGGAAGACGCTGATGGACGTCGACCTCACCGAGCTTCACAGCTGGTTGACGGAGATCAACAAGAAGGGCGAGTTGACGCTATGCATGACCGACGGGCGCGACATGGTCGTTCACGCGGATCACCGCGGCGTGCCGCTATGGGTCGGGTTGCTCGTCCCGCCGTACGAGAAGATCGCGTTCGGCGATAACGACCTCGACATCGATCTCACGCGTCGCGGTGCCAAGAGTCGCAAAGGCGCGATCGTGTGCAGCGAGCAGCTACTCGCCCGCGAAGGCGACGCCGACAAATCGATCGTGTGGCGCCAGCTCGCACCGGGGACGCTGATGATGATTCGCGAGGGAGCGATCATCGCGGAGCGCACGACCGAAGGGTTCGTCGACGTCGCGCGCGCTCCGCATCGCCCGAGGCGCGCCGAGAAGCGCACGTACGACGTGCTGCACCGCACCGTCTACAAGTACACGAAGCCGATCGAACGCTCGACACACGTGCTGCGCCTGACACCGGTGCACGATCGCCTCCAGAACGTCCTGTCCTCGGAGATCAAGGTCTCCGTACCGGCGCAGAGCCGCGAGTACGAAGATGTCTTCGGCAATCGGGTCCGCAAGCTCGTGATCGACACCGAGTTCGACGAGATGGTGATCGAGAGCAAGAGCGTGGTCGAGGTGCTCGACGTGGACCCGCTGGGGTTTGGCCCGCTACACGTGCGCTCGACGATCCCGCTCGTGTGGATGCCGTGGCAGCGACAGGTGCTCGATCCCTACTTGTTGCCGGTCGAGCTACCGGAGACGCAGCTCGCGGAGCTCGCCGAATACGCGATGAGCTTCGTGAAGCGCAACGACTACGACCTGCTCGACACGCTGCTCGACATCAACCAGACGATCAAGCGCGAGTACCTGTACCAGCAAGGCGTCACGACACTCCTCACGACCGCATTCGACACCTACGCGAATCGCCGCGGCGTGTGCCAGGACTTCACGAACCTCATGATCTGCCTCGCGCGTCTCCTCGGCGTGCCAGCGCGTTACGTGTGCGGCTACATCTATACCGGGCCGAAGAACGCGTCGGCGACGGAGAACACGGTGCAGAGTGAGGCGTCGCACGCGTGGGTGCAGCTCTACCTGCCGCAGATCGGCTGGAAGGGCTTCGATCCCACCAACGGAATCCTGACGCAGACCGACCACGTACGTGTGGCTGTCGGGCGCAACTACATCGATGCCACGCCGACGAGCGGCACGATCTTCGTCGGTGGTGGCGGCGAGACACTCTCGGTCGATGTCAAGGTGGAACCCCGCGCCGAGTAGCCTGGCGTATGATCGCCGGGTGAAGCTGCTCGTGCTGTTGCTCGTCGCCGGATGCGATGTCGTGTTCAGCCTCGATCGGCCCCCTGCGCCCGAGCCCGGCACCGACGTCGTGACAGCGCGCTCGTGCGGCAGTATGTCGGCGAGGAAGGCGGCCCCGTCGTCGAGACTTCATCCCCAGACGTCACGGCCTCCGTCGTGCTCGCGAACGGTGCACGGCCGGAGGTGGTGCGGGAAGGCGACGACTTTCACTTCGCGTGGACACGCGGCATGACGTATCACCTCACGTTCGAACGCGCTGATCGCGCGCCGCTCACGTACGTGATGAACACGGAAGAGTTGCGGCACGTGCAACGCGAGCTTACACGCGATGGCACGACGCCGGACGTCGGGTCTCGCCTCGATGTCTCGATGACCAACGTTGGACCGACGCCGCGCTTCATCGCGCTCGCGACGACCGGTGTGTGGTCGTTCTGGACGAGCGTCGCGATGGGAACGTGGTCGCTCGATTGGACGGCGCCTGATTTCTTCCTCAGCGGGCGGCCGCGACTCCTCGAACCGCGCGACAACGCCTATTGCCTCGAGTTCGACGGGGTGGTCGATGACGTCAGCGGACTCGCGTACAACGCGCTCAAACGCTCGGCGAAGATCTCTGTCGGGATGTCGAACGGCGAGCCGCTCGCCGCGGGCTGCGTCCTCGAGGATCGCGTCCTCGAGAAATGCGTACAAATGGTGGTCGATCGTACGGCCGAGCTCGCCCGCATGGACCAAGTCATTCCTGCATCGTTTGGCCCCCCGAACTTCGCGACATTTGTGGTCGCGGTTCCCGAGCCTTCGTTCGGTCCGTGGCTGGGGCCCTGGCTCGCGCAGCAGGCCGGCAATGGACCACCGACTCCATTCACGGGCCAGGTCCACTACACCAACCCGTTCTCGGGACACAACGAAGCCGTGCGCACGGGAATCTCCCGCGTTCGGTCGGTCACGGCAAAGGGCAGCGGCATGCCCACCGTGTTGGCGCCCGGGGCGCGTCAGTTCTACGCAGCAACCCAGAACTGTGGCACAGCGACCGCCATCGCCTCCGTTGCGATCCCGAGCCCGCCCGCATTCGGCGGCGCGTTCGTCGTCAACGACGGCGAGCTGCAACTCTCGCGCACGCGTCCGATCGACGTATCGTGGGAGCTGCGTGCCGACGGACCTGTCGACTACTACGTGGTCCAGCTCCTCGAGCTCGTCGCGGACGCCGAGACCAATGCCTCGCGACTCGTCGAACGGCATGCGTGGGTGACGAGGATGCAAGAGATGATGATCCCGCGCGAGACGTTCGAGCCGGATCGCGAGTACATCGTGGGCATCACCACAACGTATGGGTGGCCGAAC
>JBJXGN010000090.1:0-44604 GCA_046160585.1 Kofleriaceae bacterium | reverse complement strand
GGTGACCTCGGGGAGGGCCTCTTCGACGAGTGGGCTGCCGGACGATTTCTCGGGTTCCGACTTCGTGCAACCGATCGCTACGAGGCCGACGATCGTAACCACCAAGACCGTGCGCATGTCACGAACCCTACCTGGTGGTATGGCGCGGAGCAATCGGCTGATAGATCCTCGCCTCGTGCCTCACGATCTCGTCCTGCGTGCCGTCGTCCTCGCCGGCATGCTAGGCGCGTTCGGTGGGTGCGACCTCGTGTTCATGCTCGAGCGCCCGCCGCTGTCCACGGTGTGCGGTGCGTTCGGCGGCCCTCGCGAGGTGACGTTCGGTGACGACCTCTCCGAGATCCGCGACCTGAGCTTCAACGCGAACGCGACGCGTGGCTTCGTGAACGCGACGGTCGAGACCACCGCGGGTCCGCGGACGGGCCCGGTGCCGCTGGTGTTCGACGAGGATGCCGATCGATGGATCTACGACGCCGATCGCGAAGCGAATTGGCGCGTGCTCGTCGATCAGCGCGCCTACCAGGCGCGCATGGCCCGCGATAACCAGCTGTGGGTCGGGCAGGTATTGACCTCTCCGATCGCCGCGTATCACGTGTTTCACTACGACTTCCTGGCCGGGATGTGGGCCCCGATCGAGAACGAGGTCGGCGTGACCTCGGGCACGGACGCGTTCCCGGGGGGCGAGCTGAACGTACCGGCCGTCGGAGCAGTCCCACCGGACACGTCGGACTTCCTGCCGATCTTCCGCACCGACAGGACCACGTTCGTCCGCTCGGTCACGATCGCCTGGCGTCAGGCCGGCACGACGACGTGGCAGGATCAGGAGCTCGCCGGCGGGGTACCAACGACGGACGTGATCAACGAGCAACACCAGGCATGGAGCGGTGCACTCGCGTTCACCCCGGAGTCGCGCCAGGTGCTGATCTACGCCGCGACGCCGAACGGCGAAGACGTCGATTCAGATCTCTTCATCTCCGAGAAGCGCAGCGGGCGCTTCCTCGAAGGCGTGCCGTTGAGGGGCTTCAACACCGACGACGAGGAGCTCGAGCCGTGGGTCAGCGAAGACTGTTCGATGATCACGTTCCGGCGCGCACCGCGCGGGGCACCGCTGGAGGGTGAACCGGCGTTGCGCGGGGGCGGCAGGATCTACATGTCGACGCTCGAGTAGTCGAGTAGAGTGCGCCCGATGCCGAAGGCCGACGCACCGTGGATCTTCCGCACGTACGCCGGTCACTCGAGCGCGCGCGCATCCAACGAGCTGTTCCGCCACAACCTTGCGGCGGGACAGACGGGGCTGTCGATCGCGTTCGATCTGCCGACGCAGTGTGGCTACGACCCGGACCACGCGCTCGCGCGCCCCGAGGTCGGCAAGGTCGGCGTTCCGATCGCGTCGCTCGACGACATGCACGTGCTGTTCGACGGGATCCCGATCGAGCGCATGAACACGTCGATGACCATCAACGGCACCGCGGTGTGGCTGCTCGCGCTGTACGTCGCGCTCGCGCGTGAACGTGGCGTTCCCGAGGCTGGGCTGCGCGGCACCGTGCAGAACGACATCGTGAAGGAGTACCTCGCGCGCGGGACGTACATCTTCCCGCCGGAGCCGTCGATCGATCTGATCGCCGAGTGCTACGAGTACTGCGTCGCGAACCTGCCGCAGTGGAACCCGTCCAACATCTGCAGCTATCACCTGCAGGAGGCGGGTGCCACGCCGGTACAGGAGCTCGCGTTCGCGCTCGCGGATGCGATCGGCGTGCTCGATCGCGTGAAGGCGCGCGGGCGCGTCGACGACGCTGCGTTCGCACAATGTGTCGGGCGCGTCTCGTTCTTCGTGAACGCAGGTATGCGGTTCGTCGAAGAGATGTGCAAGATGCGCGCGTTCACCGAGCTGTGGGACTCGTTGTGCCGCGAGCGCTACGGCGTCGAGGATCCGAAGCTGCGCCAGTTCCGCTACGGTGTGCAGGTCAACTCTCTCGGCCTCACGGAGCAGCAACCCGAGAACAACGCGTGGCGTATTCTGATCGAGGCGCTCGGCGTGACGCTGTCGCGCGACGCACGCTGTCGCGCGCTACAGCTGCCGACGTGGAACGAAGCGCTCTCGTTGCCGCGGCCGTGGGATCAGCAGTGGTCGCTGCGCCTCCAGCAGATCCTCGCGTACGAGACGGACCTCCTCGAGTACGGCGACCTGTTCGCGGGTTCGCCCGTCGTAGCCGCGAAGGTGGCCGCGCTGTGCGAAGCGGCACGCGCGGAGCTCGACACGATCGCGAAGTCCGGCGGCATTCAGGGCGCGATCGAGTCGGGCTACTGCAAGAAGGAGCTCGTGCGCGCGATGGCCGCACGCATGTCGCGCATCGAGCGCGGCGAGCAGATCGTGGTCGGCGTCAACAAGTGGACCGACGCCCTGCCGTCGCCGCTGCTCGGCGGTGACGATGGCGGCGTGTTCCGCGCGGATCCGGCGGCCGGCGATGCGGCGCGCGCGTCTCTCGAACGCACGCGCGCGACGCGCGATGCCGCGAAGGCGAGCGCCGCCGTGGCAGAGCTGGTCGCGTGTGCGACGGCCGGCGCGCCGATCATGGAGGCATCGATCGCGTGCGCGCTCGCGCGCGTGACGACCGGCGAGTGGGCCGGCGCGCTGCGCGGCGTGTGGGGCGAATACCGCGCGCAGACGGGCGTCGCCGGTGCGACGGTGGGCTCGGGCGGGTCCGGCGCCGAAGGCTGGGACGCGCTTCGTGCGCGGATCGCCGCGCTGCCGCGCCGGCCGAAGCTGCTCGTCGGCAAACCGGGCCTCGACGGTCACTCGAACGGCGCCGAGGTGATCGCGGTCGCGGCGCGCGATGCAGGCTTCGAGGTCGTCTACGCGGGCATCCGTCTCGAGCCCGCGGCGATCGCGGCGACCGCCGTGCAAGAGGACGTCGACGTGATCGGCCTGTCGGTGCTGTCGGGCTCGCACGTCGAGCTGACGAGCGCCGTGCTCGCGGAGCTCGCGTCGCGCGGCGCCGCCGACATGCCGGTCGTCGTCGGTGGCACGGTGCCCAAGAGCGATCACGCGGAGCTCGCGCGCCTCGGTGTGCGCCGCGTGTTCACGCCGAGCGACTACCGGCTCGTCGATATCGTCGGCGCGCTCGTCGATCTCTGCAGTTGATCGCGTAGCTCTCGGCCGAGCTCGCCCAGGCCGTCGAGGATCGCGCTCGCGCGCTCGAGCGGGAACTCCTGATCTGCGCTGGGCTTGCGTTCGTTCGAGCTCGTGGTGTGGCCGCCGACGGGCTCCGCGTTCGCGTCGTCACCGGCCGCGCGATGGCGGTGCCACTCACGCCACGCCGCTTCGATCGTCGCGACGCACGTGGTGGGCTCCATCAGATCGACGAGTTCCCACCCTCGCTCGTTGTGCCAGCGCCGCACTTCGCCGCGCGGATCGCGATGCGCCCAGTATGAATACAGCGGCAGCTCGCCGAGCAACCGCCGCCGCCGCTCGGGCGCGAGGAGATCGAGCGCGGCGCGGATCGCAATGCGATACGTACCCGCAGGCGCCTGATCCGTGAGCACGAGCCGGTCGACGATCGCGGGCGGTTCCTCGGCGCGCTGTTTCGCGCGTGACGCGAGTGCGATCGCGGCGACAAGGCAATACATCGAGCGCTGTCGCTGGACCGCCAACTGCTCGTCGGCGACTCGTCGCGCGTATGCGTCACCCACGAGCTCCGCGTCAGCGAGGAGTGCGGCGCAGGCGAGGATGAAACGGCTCGTGTAGTCCTTCTCGCGCACGTAGTCCGCTTGGTCCGCGAAGTTCATGGGCGCGCGGTCGTGCCACAGCTGGAACGGGCCCGTCATCGCGTCGTCGATCATCTGCACGCGCTCCGCCGGCGCGATCGCATCGAACGCCGTGCGCAACTCCGCCAGCGGGGCGCGCTCGCCGACGACCTCTGCGAATGCGAACCACGCGGGAACCTCGCGCCCGTCGAGGATGCTCGGGCACGCGATCTCGCGATCGAGCGGCCCTCGCGCGTCGCCGGCGAGCCGCTTCACGCCTTCCACGGCGATCGGGACGCCGGCCGAAGCAGCCGTTGGCGAGTCCATCGGAAACTGTGGCGCTGGCTGGTCCTCGTGCTGCTGCGAGATCGCGACGAGGAACCGCAGCACGCGCCGCTTTCGCTCGTCGAGCTCGCGCGGCATCCACCAGCGCGTCACGCCGTGTACGCCGTCGCGCAGCTCGCGCACGAACGCCATGACCGCGTAGTCCCGCGCGCTCGTCCAGTCGCCGCGCGCGTGCCCAGCATCCGCCTCGTCGAGCATCTCGTCGACTCCGAGGATCGCGAGGCGTACCGTGCGCGCGAACCCCGCGACGTTCCCGTCGTTCCACGGCCACACGCCGCTCGCGGGCGGTGCGTCGGTAATCGTCCTCGCCAGCACGGCACGCGCGCGCGGAGAGCATGCTTCGCGATCGATTTGCGCGAGAGCGATCGCGGCCGACGCGGCGATCAGCATGCAGTCGTCCTCGAGGTACCGTTCGATCACCGCGCGCTCGACGGTGCTCTTCGTCCGCCGCCCGGCGTAGCCGAGTGCGAGCACCATCGATGATCGCGCGTACCGATTCGTCTCCATTGCGAGCGCGCGCTTGATCGCCGTGCTCGCTCCGTCGGGCGGTACGACAAAGGACAGCACGTACGCCGCACACGTGCGGACGGCGGGATCCGGATCGCCGAGCAGTGTCACGAACACCGGCGCGCCGCGCGACACCTCGTCGTTCGCCTCGGACGCCGCGCTCTCGAGATCCTCGAACAACGCCCACGTCGGCGACCCCACGGCGAGGCCCGCCAGTAGGTTCAAGATCCACGGGCGGTCATCGATGTCGTTCCGCTCGACCAGCTGGATCAGAAACGGGGCCGCAGGACCGCTCGCCGAATACACGGAGCCCTGGTGGTTGATCGAGGCAGCGAGCGCATCGCGCCCCCACGCGCGATCGCCGGCATCGGGCGAGCTGAGCGCGTCGATCATTGCCGGCACGCCGGTGGCGTTCCCGTACGCGTGTTCGAGGCTCGCCCAGTCGACATCGCGCAGACCCGTCAGCTCGACGCGCGGTGGGGCCGCAGGCACGGGCCGCTCCTGCATGTACGGATCGGCGACGTCGTCGTCCGCAAACGACTTGTCGTTCGCGTCGTCGAGTGGGGGGACGCGATCGCTCGCATCGTCGACGGGCACCGGCGCATCGGGCGGCTCGGGATCGACGGCATCGTCGAGCGCGTCGGGGGGGGACGCCTCCAAACACGACGTACGCGGCGCCAGCTTCGTCGCCGCGCACGAACAACACGTTCGCGAGCAACGTGCGCGCGAGCCGGCCGAGGTCGCCTCCGCCCCACGGGCCGACCTCGACGCCGTCGACGCTCTCGAGCACCATCGCGAGCTCGCGCGTCACCTTTCGCTGCCACACGGGTGTTCCGAACAGCATCCCGATCACGCGTGCCGCGCGCACGACGGGCACGGTCTCGCGCGCGGCCTCGATCGGCAGTTCGATCCCGTTCCACGCATAGTCGGGCTCGGGTCCGCGCCACAGCGTGATCGATCCGCGCAGACGCCCTGCCGCGAGGAGCATCGCCGCGCGCTCGAGCGGCAGCTCGGCGGCGGTCACCGCCGCGTCGAGTGCCGCCTGTGTCTCTCGCGCGCGCTCGACGACAAACGCGAGGCCATACGCGGCCGCGATCCGCACGTCGGCCGCTTGCGAGCCCAGCGCGCCGACGAGCTCCGGGACCGTGTCGCGCAGCGCGGGATAGTTGTCGGTGCCGACCGCATCACCGCCGCGCACTTCGGGGACCTCGACGAAGGCAGCCCGAACGAGCGCGACGATGTCAGCTGCGGTGCGAATGCGTCGAGCTAAGCACGTCTGGCCGACGCGAACATGCGCGACGCCGCACGTTCGCGTGACGAGCCGGAGGTGTCCTACAAGGACGGGCTGCGACGCGACACCTGAGGCTCGTGTTTGCAGCGCGGCTTCTCGTCGCGATCGTCGCGCGGCGCGTCGAGAGCGAAATCGATGTCCACGTTGTCGGTGCGGAACCCCGCGGGTCCGCGCAGATCGCGAGCCGCGGCAGGAAGCGCCCCGCGCCAGATGAGCTTCGTATCCGCAAAGACCTCGAGCTCGTCGCCAACGATCGCGGCGCGCAGCTCGTGATCGTGGTGGTCGGCGGTGTCGCGCGAGCCCGCCGGCGTCCATGCAGGGACGCCGAGCGCGGGTAGTCGCTCGCGAAACGTGGGACGCACGCGCGTGTAGCCCGCGTTTCCACACTCGTCGTGCGTGCGGGCGGCGTTGCGCTTCACCTGCACGACGATCTCGCTCTTCGGCTCCACGCGCCACATCACGTAGATCACGTTGCACGAGTCCTGCGCGCGGAGCTTCACGCCGAGCTGCGTGCGCGTGTCGCCCGACGCGAGCGCCACGACCGAGTGCGAGCGCCCTCGATACGTGAACGCGAGAGTCGCCGCCTCGCCCGTCGAGCCGGCGAGGTAGCCGCGCGTCGCGGGCTCGCGCACACTCGCACGTTCGCCCGACGGAACGACGTCGCCATCGGTCACGCAGAGCTGGGGAGAAGAGGGCGCCGCCTGCGCCGGCGAGAGGACGGGTGCCGGCGCAGGCGGTGACACCGATGCGGGGGGGCGCGTCGGTGTCGAGGAGGGGGGCGCGAGGTGCTCACCCGTGGCGGGTGGCGCCTCGGCCGAGGGCACGAAGAGCGGCGCGGTCGGCGCCGGCGATGGGCGATCGCAGCCGAGCGACGCGAGGCTCGCGAGCATCGCGAGCGAGAGCCCCGAGATCGCGACGCACACATCGGATGCGCGAAGCCGCCGGCGCGGCGAGCGCCACGACAGTGGTGCCGCCATCGTCATCGGTGGAGCTCCTGCGTGGCGGACACGCGCGAGACGAGGAATGCGTGCTCCGCCTTGCGGGTCGCGAGCTCGCGCCACAGCTGGCGCTCGAAGCGACGAGCATCGTCACCCGAGAGCCGGGCGGCGAGGGTGCGCTCCTGCTCGAGCGACGCGATCAGCGCGTCGAGTTGCGCGATTCGCTCGCCGTCGACGGTGACTTGCGCGTCCAACGCCGCGAGGCGGGCGCGCGCGAGGTCGGCGCGGGCGCGGGCGGCACGATCGTTGGCGTCGCCGCGGAACCACAGGCCGGTGTCGAAGGTGACCGAGACGATCGCGACGTAGGCCTGCGTGTCGGAGATTCCGCGATCGATCGCACCCCGCACGGAGATGTCGATTCCGTCGAGGGTGCGGAGTCTCGACTCGCGGCCTTCGAGATCCGCGAGCGCGGCTCGCTCGTCGGCAACGGCGTGCGCGAGCGTCGAAGGAGCGGGGAGGGCAGCGCGCTCGCGACGAGCAGACGCGAGCTGTGCGCGGAGCGCGTCGAGATCGATGCGCATCGCGACCAGCTCGGGACGCGTGGCGAGTTGCTGCACGGCCGCGGACTCGACGCGCGCGAGTGCGGACTCTCCGTCCGCGATCGCCGTCGCGAGCGATGCGATACGCGCGTCGAGTGCGCGCGCGAGTGGCCCTGTCTCGATGCGCTCAGCAGCGGCGCGGGCGCGGCATTCGGCGGTGGCGCGGGCGCGCGTCGCCGAGCCCGCGAGGATGCGCGTTAGCGAGTAGTCCACACCGCCGACCAGACGCGGCTCGAACGCCTCGTCTGAGTCGCCGCGCGGCATCGAACCCGCGGACAGGAACAGGTCCGGGGCCGACATGAGCGCTGCATTCGCGTCGGCGATGGCGACGGCGTGATCGCACGCGGGGTCCGCGAGGGCATGCGTGACCGCGACCGAGACCAGCGCAGCGATCGTCATCGAGCGAACCATCACGACAGGAACGAGAGGACGTGCGCGCATGACTAGAAGAACAGCGGCTTTCCGCCGAGGAAGAGGACGTTTTCGTGGGCCGCGTCGCCCGTGACGGCGAGCTCGACCATCTGGCCGCGCAGCACGGAGTCGCGATGCGGGTGGCGAAGCGGGACCTCGCCGGGCAGGATCTGCGCGACCGTGCCGACGGCGCGGCACGCGATCATCTCGAAGCGACACGCGTAGACGGTCGCGCCCGGCGTCGCGTTCGCGAGGTTCGCGTACGGGACCAGCGCGACGGTGGCCCCGTCGTCGACGGCGCGCAGGTATGCGGACGCGCGCAACGTCGCGAGCACGTCGGTCTGTCGCGCGAGCTGTGCGAGAAGCGTGTCACGCAGTGCGTTCGCGTTCGCGAGCGCCAGACGCGAGGCCTCGAACCGGCGCTTGATCTCGAGTACCTCGTACGAGAGCGGCTCGTCTCGATCGGCGAGCAGCGCGTCGAGCGCCTTGGTCTGTTGCGCGAGGTCTGCGGCCGCCGTCTCGAACGTCGCCTGCCGCTCGGCGAGCGAGAGGTTCGCGCTCGAGATCTGCGCGAGCTGGTGCTTGCCGTCGAGCATCGCGTGACGATCGATCATCCCCGCGCCGAACTGCTCGCGCATGCGCTGCGCGGAGTCGCGCGCGAACTCCTCGCTCGAGGCGCGGATCTCGGCGCGCGTGCTGGCCGCGGCGCCGGCGAGCCGGCGCGTGCGCTGGAGCGCGGAGCGGCGCGTGGCGAGGTCGGACGCGATCGCGGCGGCGAACCGTGTCTGATAGCTCTGCTCGACGAGGATCGCGCGCTCCGCGTCGGCGAGCTCGCGCGTGATGCGGTCGTGCTCGTTCTGCTGCTTCGCGATCTCGCCGCGCAGTTGCACGACGTGCTCGTCGGTCGGCGACACGATCGTCGGCACCGCCCAGCTCGAGCTCGCCATGTAGAACAGCGTCGTCGCGATGTAGCCAACGAGGGCCATCACGATCACCGTCAGGATCCCGAAGCCGAGCAGCCGGTACACCGACACCATCAGCTTCGCGAGGGAGCCCTTCGCGGCCTTCTTGCGTCCGAGCCCGATGCGCTCGAACTCGGCCCACTCTTGCTCGGGGGTGGTCTCGACGCGCGCGGGCTCGGGCTCCGGCGGTGGCAGGCGCTCGACGATCACCGTCGGCTCCAGCTGCTCCGGCGCTGGCGGCGGGGCGAGGACGAGCGGGGGTTTGATCGATCTCCGCACTCCCTCCTGGAGTGTCGTGCGCTCGACCGAGCTTGCGTTCGCCGGGAGTGCTTCGGGCTCGACATCCACCCGCTCCCAACGCATGGTCGATTTGTAGTCGTCCGCGTCGTTGGAGGGCGGCACCAGGGCGGGCCAGAGACCGTGCGGGAGCACGACCTCGCTATCCTCCCGAATCTCCGGGGCGGGTCGCGGATACGCGAGTTTTTGCGAGGGCATCTGATTTCCTGATGCCCACGCCTCCGCCGATGTAGCAGGGATTTTGTAGGTGAATTGAACTCCGGTCGCTACATGGCCCGAATGAATCAGCTCTAGGGGTTGTGAGCCTCGCGATCCACCTCTTCATCCTGACGGTCTTCTGCAACCGCTACATCTTCGGGTGGTACCTGCGGCTCGTCCGTCGCGATCGCATTGCCGAGCGCGTCGACGACTTCGAGCCGACGATCACCGTCGTCATTCCTCTCTATAATGAAGGCCGATCGATCTACGACACGATCGCGAGCATCTCGAGCCTCGAATATCCGCGCGAGAAGCTCTCCGTGATCGTTGTCGACGATTGCTCGACCGACGACAGCTTCGCATGGGCGCAGAAGGCGGCGAGCGATCTGCCGAACGTCCGCGTGATCCAGAACCCGTACAACATGGGCAAGCGCAAGGGCATCAACCACGCCGTGCGGCTCGCGACGAGCGAGATCATCGTCTCCGTCGACAGCGACGTGATCGTCTATCCGACCGCGCTGCGCGAGCTCGTCGCACGCTTCACCGCACCCGACGTCGCGGCTGTCGGTGGCCGTGTCCACATCTCGAACCCGAACGACAACTGGCTCTCGAAGCTCCAGACCATCAAGTACTACTTCGGTCAGGAGCACCTGAAAAACCTCGAGCGTTCGCTCGACTCGGTGATGTGCCTCTCGGGCTGCCTCACGGCGTATCGCCGCCACGTGCTCCTCGAGCTCGAGCCGGTCCTCGAGAACCGCAACCTCCTCGGTGTGGCGATCAAATACGGTGAGGATCGCTTTCTCACGCATCAGATCGTCAGGCGCGGGTACCGCACCAAGATGACGATGGACGCGATCTGCTTCACGAAGGCCCCGACGACGCTTCGTGGCTACTTCAACCAGCAGCTGCGTTGGAAGCGCTCGAACATCGTCGACTTCATCGTCGGCATCGGCCACGCGTGGCGCCTGCACCCGCTGCTCTGCGTGCACTACCTGTCGCTGATGATGCTGCTTGTCGTGTATCCGCTCGTGATCGTCACGCACGTGATGCGCCACGAGCTCCTGCCACTCGCGACGTTTCACCTCGCGCTCGTCGCGTTCTTCGGGCTCGTCTATCACCTCGCACCGTCGGTGCGGAGGTTGCCGCCGTGGTTGCGCGTGCACCCACTCGCGTTCTTGCCGATGGCGGTGCTCATGCCCGTCGCCTACCTCGTGCTCACGCCGCTCGGCGCGTTCACGCTCGACACGTCGAGTTGGGAGACGCGCGGTCACGTCGCCGGCATGGCGCCGGGAGGTGCGAAGTGATCGTCGCCGCGCACCAGCCGCACTTCCTGCCGTGGCTCGGCTACCTCGCGAAGATTGCCGCCGCCGATCTGTTCGTCGTCATGGACGACCTGCAATACGAGTCGCAGAACTTCCAGAACCGCAACCGCATCAAGACGGACACCGGCGCCGCGTGGCTCACCGTTCCCGTCGAGCGCGGCTCTCTGTACGACCGCATCATCGACAAGCGCATCGCGCGGACTCCGAATCCGCGCCACGACTGGCGGCGCCGCGCGTGGGCCTCGATCGAGACGCACTATCGGCGTGCTCCGTACTTCGCGCGCTACGCCCCGGAGCTGCGCGCGATCTTCGACGGTGATCACACCTCGCTCGTCGAGCTGGATCTCCGCATGCTCGACCTCGCGCGCGGCTGGTTCGCCATCACGACGCCGATCGTGCGCAGCTCGACGCTCGCACTCGCCGGCGCCAGAACCGATCGCATCGTCGCGATGGTCCGCGCCGTCGGCGCGACGACGTACCTGTCAGGCACCGGCGGCTCGACGCAGTACCTCGAGGCGCACGCATTCCAAGCCGCGGGCATGGGCCTCGCGTGGCACCGCTTCGAGCACCCCGTTCACGAGCAGCGCTATCCAGACGTGCCTTTCATCTCGCGGCTCGCGTTTCTCGATGCGTGGTTCAACGCCGGTCCCGCGTGCGCTGCGTGGATCGTCCCCGCGAACCGACCCACAACCCTGCAGGAGGTCGCATGAACCACCTACTCACAAATCGCGCCCGAGGTCGGAACCGATGAGGCGGCTGATCGACGTCGATTCGAACCGCCGGGTGCTGGCGCTCGGGGCGCATCCCGACGATCTCGAGGTCGGCGCGGGCGGTCTGCTCGCGCGCCTCGCCGCCGAGGGCGCAGAAGTGACCCTGGCCGTCGTCAGCGTCCCGACACACGCGCAGCAGCGCGTCGCAGAGGCAAAGGCCGGCGCGCGCATTCTCGGCGGCGAGCTATTCGTCGTGTGCGAGGAGCGCGAGTGCCGCGTCGAGGACGTGCCGATGCACGAGATCGTCCGCCGGCTCGATCGCCTGCTCGAGCAGGTGCGCCCGGCGCTCGTCATCACCCACTCCGCGCACGACCTGCACTGGGACCACGGCCTCGTGCACCGCGCGACGGTCTCCGCGCTGCGCCGTACACCGTGCGATCTGCTGGCCTACACCTCGAGCCCCGAGATGAACGCCCAGGCACGTGGGCTCGGGGAGTGCTTCGTGGACATCACGTCCACGATCGACAAGAAGGTCGCCGCGATCCGCGCGCACGCGTCGCAACTGCCCAAGCTCGACGTCGATGCGACACGCGACGTGGCGCGTGGCCTCGGGCGGATCTCCGGCTTCGCTTACGCGGAGGCGTACGAGGTGCTCCGGGTGCGGATCTGAGCGGCCACATGCTAGGTTCCCGCGATGGACGAGACTCTCGCTGCCGCGCGTGAACGCTGGCCGCAGATCGCGTTCGACGACGACGCGTGTTTGCGTCACCTCGAGGCGTGTCGCGACGAAGGTAAGCTGCCGCCGTTCGCCGTCGAGCTCGCCCTCGCCGTCGCGTGTCTCGCCGGCGACTCCGCCGCGATCCGCGCGTTCAACGACGAGATGTTCTCGCGCGTCGATCGCGTACTCGCGCGCCTCGGCCTCAGCGCGGCCGACGCCGACGACGTCAAGCAGGAGGTCCGCACGAAGCTTCTCGTGTCCAACGACGCGGGCGACGCCAAGCTCGCGCTGTATCGCGGCACCGGCCCGCTCGCGCACTGGGTGGCCTCGGTCGCGGGTCGCGAGGCGCTCGGCTCGATGCGCAAGAAGAAGCCCACCGACGCGATCGACGACGACGACTTTCTCGCCGACGCCGCCGACGATCCCGAGCTGGTCACCCTGAAGGCGCAGCACGGCGCCGCGTTCAAGGAAGCGTTTCAAGCCGCGGTCCGCGAGCTGGGGTCGCGCGAGCGCGGCATCCTGCGCGCACTCGTCGTCGATGATCGCAGCGTGAACGAGGTCGCGGCCGTGTACGGCATCCACCGCGTCACCGCGTCACGCTGGGTGAGCGAGCTGCGCGCGGATCTCCTGAAGCGCACCCGGAATCAGCTTCGCGATCGCTTCCAGCTCGACGCTTCGAGCGTCGAGAGCGCGATGCGCATGCTGGACTCGAACCTCGACGTCAGCCTGTATCGACTCCTCGCCGAAACCAAGCCGAAGTAACAAACCGCGCTACACGACGCGCGGACGCCGCGTCCACATCGTGAGCGATGCCGTGTCCGGACGAAATGATGATCGCGCGCCACGCGCTCGGCGTACTGCCTCGACTCGACGCGGTCGCGACCGCCGCTCACTGCCTGCGCTGTCACGATTGCCAGCGCCTCGTCCGCGCGCTCAGCGACGTTTCGCGCACGCGGCCACCGCCGCAGCGCGGTCGATCGCCGTAGGCTAGAACGTTGCGGAATCGTCCTCGCTGGACGTCGGCTCTTTCTTCTCCGGCAAAGGTGCCGCGGGCTTCTCGCACTCGCACTTCGCGCTCGCGATCTTCCCTTTCTCGCCGTCGCACACGTTGTCGACGGGGAGACACGTGCCTTTCGCCATCTCGCCGTAGGTGCCCTTGCAGTACTTGTCGCAATCGATGCGATCCGGGTGGCCCTTGCCGCCCTCGTGAAAATGACATTTCCCGGCTGGATCGGGGTTTGTCTCGACGAGGATGTTCGTCAGCTTCTTCTCCTTGTCTCTCTCGCAGTACTCGCCGAGCCAGCCGATCACCTTGCCCTTGCCCTTACACGTCGCCTCGTCCTTGTACGCGTAGTGACACCCGGGCACCTCGGGCTTGATGCCGTCGGTCTCCTCCCACCAGCCGGGCGCATCGATCGTCCCTGGCTCGAGGCCTCCGGGGATCAGCTTCCCCTTCTCGTCGACCGGGAACTTCGGCTCCTTCTTCGGCGTCTTCTCGTCCGCCGGCGGATTCGGTGTGCCGTCGGGCGGCTCCGGCGAATCATCCGGTGATCCGTCCGTCATCGTCACGCTCTGCGACGAAACACCCTCGTCGAAGTTCGAGGAACACGCGCCGAGGACGGTGACAAGCAGCAGGAAGTGCTTCATGCGCTGGGCCACTTGCGACGACCGTGCCCCGTCCAACCTCGCGATCCCACGTTCGTGCGTGCGGCGACTGCAGGCGCGAGCCCGCAGCCCGTGCAGGCGCGGGCCCTCAGCGATGCGTCGCGAGCCAGGCGGTGGCCTGCGTGCGATCGGAGCCGGTCAGCACCGGCTCGGCCTTACTTGCGAGGTCGAGGCCGCGCGCCTTGTCGGTTCCGGACTCGTAGAATGCGCGGCCGAGCGCGAACTCGACTTGCGCGTCGGTCTCTGGATCGGAGCCCTCGTGTGCGGTGCGGATCTTGATCGCGCGCTCGAGCGGAGCAATCGCCTCCCCGGGTCGCTTCATGTCGAGCAGGACGTGCCCGATGCCCGAGAGCGGGAACGCGCAGTCGTACGCGTCGGGGCCGAGGCCCTTCTCGTAGATCGCGAGTGTGCGCCGGTACCCGGCAAGCGCCAGGTCGAGTTTGTCGAGCTGGCGATGGAGCGTGGCCATGTACGCGAGCGTGCCCGCGACCTCGATGTGATCGGGACCGAAGATCTTCTCGCTGATCGCGAGAGCGCGCTCGTGATAGCCCATCGCCTCGTCGAGTCGCTCCTGGAATCCGACGGCGAGGCCGAGGTTGTCGAACGAGATGCCGGTCTGCGGATCGTCGGGACCGAGGTGCTTCTCGCGGAGCGCGAGCGAGCGACGGTGTTGTTTCTCTGCCTCGGCGAACTGGTTCCTTCCGCGAAGCATCGTGCCGTACGAGTCGACGGCCGTCGCGAGGTCGATGTGCTCCGGACCGAGCGCGGCCTCGAGCGTCACGATCACTTCCTGGATGCTGCGCAGCGCCTCCTCGCGCTTGCCGGTTCCCTTGAGCGCCATCGCGACGTTGAACTTCGATTTCGCGGTCTCCGGGTGGTTCGGTCCGTAGTTCTTCTTGTCGATCTCGTACGCCCGTCGCGCGAGTGCGAGCCCCTCGGCCTGATCGCCCATGCGCATCGTGACTTCCGACAGCATCGCGTACGCATTGCCGAGCTCGAGGTGATCGGGACCGACGTTCTTCTCGATGACCGCCACCGCCTGGCGCAGCATCTTCTCGGCGGTCGCGTGCTCCCCCTTGAACAGCAAGAACTGGCCGCGGTTCGCGAGGAGCTGCGCTTCTTGGAGCTCCGCGCCGACGAGGCGCGACATGACCGCCTGGCCCTGCTCGTAGATCCTGTCCGCGTCGTCGAAGCGATTCTGGATCACGCCGACGATGAACAGCAGCACCGTGTATGCGCGCGCGCGCAGGTAGTCGTCGTGCGCGCGATCCGCGGCGAGCAGCGCGGCGGTGAGTGCCTTCTCCGCTTCCACCGGATCGCGATCGCGCATGAACTTCAGGCGGCTGAGATCGACGACGGCGTTCGCCTCGATCGCGAACTGCCCCTCGCGCTTCGCGGCCGCGAGGACGTCCTCGAGCACGTCGATCGCTTCCTCGGACTTGCCGAGGCTCGCGAGGCTCGACCCGTGGGCGAGCCGCTCGCGCAGCTCCTTCGTGCGTGCCGCGGTGATTCCCGACGTCCGGCTCTGGGTCAGCGTGCGCACGTCGCTGCATTGCGTGATCGCTCCGAGCTGATTCGCGGCGCGCACGCTTCGGCTCACGAGCTTCTGGTCGGCCTCCGCGAGCGCGGTCGTCAGCGTGCGCAGCTCCTGCAGTCGCTCGTCGAGGCAGTTCGTGCGTAGCGCGAGCACGCTCTCGGGCTGCTCGCGGTGCACGCGCGTCGCCTGGCACGCACCACGGCGCGCCTGCGTCCATGTTGCAGCGTACGCGTCGAGCGTGCGCTCCACGCCGATCCATGCGTCCTGCGCGTAGGGAACGTTCGCGGCGAGGAGCTTTGCGCGGACCGCGTCCTTGGCCTTCGGATCCCACACGCCGGCGAGCTGTTGCTCCGCACCCGCGCATGGATCGTCGGCCGTGCGCGTCGACGCCCACACGGTCGTGGCGCCCGCGGCGATCGCCGCCGCTCCAACGACGAACGGCCACGCGCGTCGCTTGCGCTGTTCGAGCGTCTCGAGCAACGCACGCATCGATGCGAACCGGCGTGCCGGGACGATCGCGAGGCCCCGCGCGAGCGCACTCTTCACGTTCGCCGGGACCCGCGGTGTCGCGGGAAACGTGACGGCCCGCGACATCGCCGCGCGCAGCGCCGGCAGCGTCGTGCCGCGGAACGGGCGCTGTCCATAGATCGCTTCATACAGCGTGACGCAGAAGCTGAACTGATCGCTCGCCTCGGTCGCTACCGCGCCGGCGAGTTGCTCGGGTGACATATACGCGGGCGTGCCGAGAAGCGCGCCCGACATCGTCAGCATCACGTCGTCGCCGGTGTCGCCCGCACCGACGTCGGCGTCGCGCGATCCGTCGACGCGGACGAGACCGAAATCACCGACCTTCGCGATCTGCGAGCGCGACACCAGCACGTTGCTCGGGTTGAAGTCGCGGTGTACCAGCCCGGCGGCGTGTGCGGCGGCGAGGCCGCGTCCCGCCTGCGCGAGCATCGCGGTGATCTGCGCGACCGATCGCTTCGCCGTCGTCGAGGCCATCCATGCCTGCAGCGTCTCGCCGTCGACGTACTCCATGACGACGTGCGCCTTGCCTTCGTGCACGCCGGCCTCGAACACGCCGACGACGTTGGGATCGGCGAGCCGAGCGAGCGCCTGCGCTTCGCGACGGATGCGATCCTCCTGCGCGACATCGAGCTTGTTCTTCGAGTGACGCACCTTGATCGCGACGATGCGATCGAGCTCGGGATCGTGCGCGCGATAGACCGCGCCCATCGCGCCGCGCCCGACGAGATCGAGCACCTCGAACCGGCCGATTTGCTTGCCAGTGATCTCGGTATCCGGTGCTGAACCCGCGTCGGCGCTCGCGAGCGCGAAGACGAGGTTGCGGCAGTCATCACAATCCGCGAGGTGATTCTCGACGGACGCAGCCGCCGGGACCGGCAAAACCCGGGTGACGAAGCGAGATAGCTCCCCATCCGCGGGGCAGCCCGACGCCATCGATCCCGTCACGACACCCATGTGCGCAGATGAAACGATTTTACAGAGCCGATCAATCAGAAAAATACTGCGCTACACGCACGCGTCCTTCCGCATCCCCGAGGCGAACAACGAAACACCTCAGGAGAGATTCGGATGAAGAAGATGCAGATAACGCTCGTCGCACTCGGCTTGGCGCTGGCGGCCACCGGTTGCGCGACGCACACGATCAATTACAAGAACCCGTCCGTCCAGTCGGGCGGCGCGACGCAGACCGCGAAGCAGTCGTTCTACCTCTGGGGCCTCGTCGGTGGCAGCGAGGTCGACCTCGACAAGATGTGCCCGACCGGCGTCGCGCAGATCCAGAGCAAGACCAGCGTTGGCGATCAGGTCTTCACGGTCCTCACCGGCGGTATCTACTCGCCGATGTCGGTGAACGTGCAGTGCGCGACGGGCGGTGCGATGGCGAAGGGCGGTGCACAGTGAAGCGCCTCGCGATCGTCTCCCTCCTCGCGCTCGGCGTGCTGGGTGCCTGCGCCGACGACGGCAGCGACCTGGACTCCACGCTGACAATCGAGAACGAGTCGAGCTACGCGTTCGGCGAGATCTATCTCAGCCCCGAGGATGCGGCGAGCTGGGGCCAGGACCTCCTCGGCACGGATATCCTCGCGCCGGGCGAAGTCCTCGAGCTGTCGGGTGTCGCCTGCGATATCTACGACATTCGCATCGTCGACGACGAGGGCGACGACTGCGTGCTCCCGTCGGTGGACCTTTGCCTCGACAATGCCGTGTGGAGCATCGACGACGCCGAGCTGGCGGCCTGCCAGTTCTAGGCATCCTCCGAAGGCCTTCTAACCCTTGCTCCGACGGAGGGTTCTGCATAGATTGCGGGCCCCATGGGGATCGCCGACCTCTTTCGCCCCAAATACCGCCACAGCGACGTCAAGGTTCGTAGCGCAGCCGTACGCGCTCTGACCTCCGACGACGCTGCCATCCTGGAACAAGTTGCTCGTACCGATCGCGACATCGGCGTCCGCCGCATCGCCATCGAGAAGATCGATCAGGCGAAAGTCCTGGCCGAGCTTGGTCGAGCCGAAACCGAACGCAGCCTCAAGGAGCTCCTCAACGAGCGCGCCGCGGAGCTGTGGACGTCCAATGCGTGCAGCGCCGATGCCGACAAGGCCGGCGCTGCGCTCACCGGCATGCTCGACCTCGAGGATCATCAGCGATCGCTTGTCGAGGTGGTAGTTCGCGCGCAGAACGCCGCGATTCGCAAGCGCGCGTTCGGCGAGCTTCGCGACCCGCGTGCCCTCGCGGAGCTCGCGAAGAGCGAGGCCCCGCAGGACCTGCGCATCGCAGCGATCGCGCGCATCGACGATGGCGATGTGCTACGCGCGCTCGCGATCGACACGACGCAGAAGGAGATCGGGCTCTCGGCCGTCGAGAAGCTCGACGACGCGGACCGGCTGGAGAACGTCGCGAACAAGGCGAAGAACAAGGGCGTGCGCCAGCGCGCGCGCAAAGTCGTCGCCGAGATCCTCGAGGCCGAGCGCGCGCGGAACAGGAAGCCGGGCACGCCCGACGAGGTAAAGCGCCGTCGCGCCGAAAAGGCGCAGCTCGTCCGCGAGATCGAGAGCCTCGCGGACACGTTCGACTTCGCGAAGCACGAGGACACCGTCGGCAAGCTCGAGGTCCAGATGATGAAGCTGGGCCCGTCGACCGACGGGACGGACGAAGGTGACGAGCGCTTCGCGAAGGCGGTCGAGCGGTTCTGGAAGCGCAAGGAGCACCACGAATCCCACGCGCGCTCCGCCGAGGAGCTGCGGGCGATCGCGCGGGAGGCGAACGTCGAGAAGGAAGCCGCGCGCGAACGCGAGGCGAGGGCGAAGGCCGAGACGCGTGACAAGCCGCGCGACAAGAAGCCGGAGGACGAGGCGCCCGACGACTACGTGCGTCCGGCCGAGCCAGACCCCGTGCGCGAGGCGCGCGAGGCCGAGGCGAAGGCGCGGCGCGAGGAACGCGATGCGAAGCGCGCGGAAGAGGACACGCGCCGAGTCGCGCAGCAGGCCGAGCGCGAGGCGCGCAAGGCCGCAGATGCGGAGCGTTCGACGGAGATCAAGGCGAGCCTCGAGGCAATGCTCGCCGAGATGGACGCGCTTGCGGCGGACGAGAAGGCGGAGGGTCGCGCGGTCGATCGCGTGCTCGCACAGGCGAGCAAGGTGTTCGATCAGGTCGGCAAGGTGGTGGGGCCGGATCGCGACAAGCTCGCGGATCGGTACACCGTGGTGCGCGGCAAGCTCGTGATCCGCGCGAACGAACGTCGCGAAGCCGAGGATTGGCAGCGCTGGGCGAACGTCCCCAAGGCCGAGGCGTTGATCGCGACGGCCAAGGAGATGGCCGAAGCGGAAGGCACGCCGGATCTCGGCAATCGCCTGCGCGAGCTCCAGAAGCTGTGGAAGGAAGAGATCGGGCCGCTGCCGCAGAAGCGCTCGAAGGAGATGTGGGAGACCTTCAAGGCCGAGTGCGACAAGGTCTACGAGAAGGTGAAGGGCGTCCGCGCCGTCGAGAACGAGAAGTTCGCGGACGTGACCAAGGCCAAGGAGGCGCTGATCGCCGAGGCGGAGGCGCTCGTCGAGTCGACCGACTTCGCCGCGACGGCCGCCAAGCTCAAGGAGCTGCAGGCAGCGTGGAAGACGTCGGGGCACCTGCCACGCAGGCAGGGCGACGAGCTTTGGAAGCGTTTCCGCACCGCGTGCGACAAGTTCTTCGAGCGCCGAAAGCCGCTGCTCGACGCGAAGCACGCCGAAGAAGGCGCGAACCTCGCGAAGAAGCAGGCGCTGGTCACGCGCGCGCACGAGATCGCCGCGAAGGCGGGCGAGGGTACGTGGGGCAAGGCGATCGGCGAGATCAAGGATCTGCAGGCGGAGTGGAAGGAGATCGGCTTCGTGCCGCGTCGCGACGCGGACGCGATCTACAAGTCGTTCCGCGCCGCTTGCGACTCGTTGTTCGCGAAGCGCGACGCCGCGCGTGACAGTGAAGCGAACGCACATCGCGCGGAGATCGACGCGCTGCGCGCCGAGATCGAAGCAGCTCGCGGAAGCGGCGACGTCAACGCGGCGATCACCGCGAGGGCCAAGGCGCGCGAGCTGGGTGTGCTCGGTGCGGAGTCCGTCGCGATGGTGCAGCACCTGATCGCGAACCATGCGGACGCCATCAAGGGTACGGAGCTCGATCCGGCGCAGCTGCGCGCCAAGCGCGAGAAGCTGATCGCGCGCGCCGAGGAGCTGTTGCCGAAGCTGGCGGCCGCGCCCGTCGCGAGCGGCGATGTCGCCGCGCAGCTCAAGGCCGCGATGCAGAAGAACGCGTTCGGCGA
This sequence comes from Kofleriaceae bacterium, assembly GCA_046160585.1. Taxonomy (GTDB): domain Bacteria; phylum Myxococcota_A; class Polyangia; order Haliangiales; family Haliangiaceae; genus JABFXX01. Next base: position 24,550 of record JBJXGN010000090.1, on the reverse strand, counting down.
TCTACGCTTCAGCGGCCGCGATCCGTTCGAGGTCGTCGACGAGCTTCGAGCGACGTGGACGGAGATCGGGCCGATCCTCGACGCCGAGGATCGCGCGCAGGTCGAGCGCTTCGACGCGACGGCGGCGAAGGTACTGGACGCCGCCGGCGCGAAGGCGCGCCCGGAGCGCGACGAGGAAGGCGGTCGCCGCCGCCGTCGCGATCGCTCGGGCGGAACGGATCCGTCCAACGCCGCCGAACAGATCGTCGGTGTTGTCGCGACGCCGACCGCGATCCCCGAACGCTCGCCGTTGACCACGGTGCCCGATGCCAGGGCGAGCGCGTCGGCGGAGATCTCGACCCCCGACGAGGTCACCGGGAACCAGCCGATCCCGCTTGCGACGCACGACGCGGTCACACTACCCGCGCGCTTGCCGCCGGAGATGCCGAGCGACATTCCGCCCGTCGTCACGACGCCGCTTCCTCCGCCTCCCGTGCGGACCAAGACCGCGTCGATGGCGCCGCCGGCCGAAGAGCTCGATGGGGGCTGGGATCTCGGCGACGACGATCCGACGGGTGGCAAGGTCGAGGAGACGCCGTCGTCGACGGAGATGGCCGGTGACGGCTCCGTCGAGGGCGACGGGCTCGATCAGGTCGACTGACACGGCAGTGGCGCGGTCACTGACGAACGTCGTCGGCTTCGACGACTCGCCGTTTCCGTACGAGCACCGCGGCGACGTGCGTGTCGTCGGTGCCGTGTGCGCCCGCACGCGCCTCGACGGCGTGCTCGCCACGACCGTGCGCCGCGACGGGACCAACTCGACCGATCGGTTGATCGAAGCGGTTCGCTCGTCGCGGTTTTCGGATCACTGCCGCGCCGTGCTGCTCCAGGGCATCGCGCTCGCCGGCTTCAACGTCGTCGATCTCGCGCGGCTGTCCGAGACGCTCGGCATGCCGGTGCTCGTCGTCGTGCGCAAGCAGCCGCGCCTCCACCTCGTGAAGACGGCGCTGCTCGATCGCACGCCCGGCGGTGAGGAGAAGTGGCGGTTGATCGAGAAGCACGGCGCACTGGAGAAGCTCGGCGCGCTGTTCATCCAGCGGGCCGGGCTGTCGATGCGCGAGGCCGAGGACCTGCTCGCGGCGACCACGTCGCACGGCAATATCCCGGAACCGTTGCGCCTCGCACACATCATCGCCGGGGGCGTAGAACGTGGTGCCAGCCGAGGCCGTCCATAGATATAGTCCGCGCGTGCGGCCCAACCTCCTCGTCGCGGTTCTCGCAAGCTCGACGCTATCGTCCGTTGCCGTCGCCGACCGCACCACGACGGTCAACGTCGGCGGCATGTTCGGCGGCGCCGAGGACCTCGACGGCGTCGACAACTACTACGAACGGCCGACCATGTACCCCGCGGGTGGGCCGCGCATCACGCTCGGCTTCGAGAACCCGCCGGTCGCGATGCCCCCCCAGTCGGGCTACTCGGTCGCGGGCGCGTTCGTCCCCGAGCTCACGGCGGGCGCGCTGATGTCCGAGAAGCGCGGTGATCTGTTCCTCGGGCTCGGTGGGCGCGCGGAGCTACAGCTCGGCCAGAACAAGCAGGGCCTCTTGAAGGTGAGTGCGCGAGCTGCGTTCTACGTGGCCGGTCGCATCGTGATCATCGGTAAGGAGCAGGACACGGCGGGTGACTTCGCCGTGGGGAGCTACTTCTACATCAAGGGCCGCACGCGCATCGGTGGCGAGGTGAACGTGATGGTGCGGGAAGCCCCGATGTCATTTCCGACGGAAGAGCAGATGGCGGTGTTGGCGAGCGCTTACGTCGGCTGGGCAATGTGAGTATGGTCGCCACGTGGCGGTGACCTCGCTCCTGACCAGCGACGACCTGTTCCTATTCAATCAGGGCACGCACTACAAGCTGTACGACAAGCTCGGCGCGCATGTGGTCGACGGTGGCGTCGTCTTCGCGGTGTGGGCACCCAACGCCCGCGAGGTCAGCGTCATCGGCGACTGGAACGGCTGGCGCGCCGGCGCGACGCCGCTTCGCGCGCGCGATTCGGCGGGCATCTGGGAGGGCACCGTCGCGGGCATCGGTCATGGCGCTCGGTACAAGTACGCCATCGTCGGTCCCGACGGTGTCACGCGCGACAAGGCCGATCCGTTCGCCGCGCGCGCGGAGCATCCGCCCGCCACCGCGTCGGTCGTATGGCGCGCGCGACACGAATGGGGCGATTCGGCGTGGATGAAGTCGCGCGGTCAACGTCTCGTGCGCACCGCGCCGGTCTCGATCTACGAGGCGCACCTCGGGTCGTGGCGCCGCGATCACAACGAGGTGCTCGGCTATCGCGAGATCGGTGAGAAGCTCGGCGCACACGTCGCGAACCTCGGCTTCACGCACATCGAGCTGATGCCGGTCATGGAGCACCCCTTCTACGGATCGTGGGGCTACCAGGTCACCGGCTACTTCGCACCGACGACACGCTACGGCGCTCCCGAAGACCTGATGGCGATGATCGACGGCCTGCACCAGCGCGGCATCGGCGTCATCGTCGATTGGGTGCCCGCGCACTTCCCGACCGATGCGCACGGCCTCGGTCACTTCGACGGCACGCACCTGTTCGAGCACGCGGATCCGCGCCGCGGCTTCCACCCGGACTGGACGTCTTTCATCTTCAACTACGGTCGCCACGAGGTGAAGGCGTTCCTGATCTCGTCGGCGATGATGTGGCTCGACCGCTATCACGTCGACGGACTACGCGTCGACGGCGTCGCGTCGATGCTCTATCGCGACTACTCGCGCAAGGATGGCGAGTGGGTCCCCAACGAGGACGGCTCCAACCACGATCGCGACGCCATCCGCTTCCTCCAGGACTTCAACCGCGCTGTCTACGCGCACTACCCCGACGTGCAGACGATCGCCGAGGAGTCCACGGCGTGGGGCGGCGTCTCCAGGCCGCCGGAGTTCGGCGGTCTCGGCTTTGGCTACAAGTGGGACCTCGGGTGGATGCACGACACGCTCGCGTACCTCGAGCGCGATCCGATCCACCGCAAGTTCCACCACGACCAGCTCACGTTCCGCGCGATCTACGCGCACACCGAGAACTACGTGCTGCCGCTCTCGCACGACGAGGTCGTCCACGGCAAGAAGTCGCTGATCGGCAAGATGCCGGGAGACCCGTGGCAGAAGTACGCGTCGATGCGCCTGATCTACGGCTACCAGTGGACGCTCCCGGGCAAGAAGCTGTTGTTCATGGGTGGCGAGCTCGGCGTGTGGGGCGAGTGGAATCACGACACGCAGCTCGACTGGCCCGTCGGTGATCACCCCGCACACGGCGGCATCGCGCGCTGGCTCGGCGATCTCAACACCGCGTACAAGGCGCACCGCGCGCTGCACGTCGCCGACTGCGAGGAGCGCGGCTTCTCGTGGATCGTCGGCGACGATCGCGAGGGATCCATTCTCGCGTACGCGCGCCACGGCAACGCAGGTGATCCGGTCGTCGTCGTCGTCGCGAACTTCACGCCCGTGCCGCGCGATGGCTATCGCATCGGCGTGCCCGCCGCTGGCTTCTATCGCGAAGTGCTCAACTCCGACGCGGAGATCTACGGAGGCTCGGGTCTTGGCAATCGCGGCGGCATGCACGGCGAACCCGTCGCGTCGCACGGACACGCGCAGTCGATCGTCGTGACCGCGCCGCCGCTCGCCGTCGTGGTGTTCGTCGCCGAGTAGTGCACGTCATAGATCGGCCGCGAGGCTCGTGACGGGCGATTTTCGGGGCTACGGTTCACGCATGAAGGACAGGCTCTTCTTGCTGCGCCCCGGCTTCGATGATCGAGGAACCACATACTTCTGCCCGTATTCGGCGCAGGTGGTCGGCTTCCTCGCCTATTACCCACAGGTGCGGGAGTCGCTCGAGATCGTCGAGCTGGACTTCACCAAACCGCGCGAGCCGCTCGCGAGTTTGCTCGGCGAGGCGCATCAGGCGCCTCCGACGCTCGTGCTCGGGGAGGTGCGCGTGCGGGTGCCGAACGTGAAGATCAGCGAGACGAACGGGCACGCGTTCGTCGAGAAGACAATCGAGATCCTCCGGTACCTCACCGCGACGCGCGGGGTCCCCGGCCCGCACTGACGCTGTGCGGGCAGAATGACCTCGTCGATCACGTGAATCACACCGTTCGTCGCGTATCGGTGGCGCGATTCCGGCGGTCCGCCCGCGTTCGTCGATGATCTGGAGCGACGAACGAAACGTTTAGCGCGGAGCCCATCCGGACGGCCCTGCGGCGCCTTGGACGCGCACGCAGACATGACGTTACAGGCCACAGACGCACCCTGTGACTTGACTAGATACTAGAACTATCCAACGATGCGCGCGTGGGGCTTCTCAGGATCGGCGAGCTCGCGCGACGGACGAAGGTCCCGATGGCGACGCTCAAGTTCTATCTGCGCGAGGGCTTGATCGCGCCGGCGCGAAAGACCGGGCGCACCACGGCGCTGTACGACGACGGCCTCGTCGTGCGCATCCAGACGATTCGCGATCTCCAACAACACAAGTTCCTTCCGCTGTCGGTGATTCGAGACACCCTGACTGCCTCGGCCACCGCCGAGGACGATCTCGACGTCGTCCAAGGAATCGCCGACGTCATCGCTCGCCGAAGCGGCAAGCGCGCGCGCTCGCGCGACGACGTGATCGCTCGAAGTGCGTTGCCGGCCGAGCTCGATTGGCTCGAGCGTGCGGGCCTCGCGGTCACGGGTCGAGATGGCTTCTATCGAGGCGACGACCTCTCGCTGCTGTCGTTGCTCGGTGCCGCGCGAGCGCAGGGACTCACCGCGTCGATGTTGCCGTTCTCGATCCTGAGCGAGTACTTCGCGGCGATGAACCAGCTCGTCGCCATCGAGCTGAAGATGTTCCGCGCGGGGGTGTTCGGGCGAGCCAAGGGTGCGGAGCTTCGCCGGCTGACGGTCGCCGCGACCCGTCTCTCCGAGAGACTCGTCGTCTTGATCCGTCGCAAGCTCTTGCTCCCGACACTCCAGCAGATGATCGACAACCCGCCGGCTGCACCGCGCGCACCGCGCGCACCCCGCGCACCCCGCGCGGCCCGCGCACCCGGCGCGGCCCGCACACGCCGTACGCGACGAGGAGCCGCGTGACCCAAACATCTTCGCGTTGACGGACTCCCGCTCGTACCTCTTCCGGAAAGGACCATCCACTCATGGCGAGACTCGTGGTTTGCGTGTTCGCGGCGCTCGGAGCGTGCGGCGATTCGTCGTCGACGCCTCCCTTGGGTTCCGAGATCGAAGGATGCGGCGGAGCGAAGCTCCTCGCCGGTGATGCCGATCTCGCCGCACCCGGGCCATGGGCCGTGGGGGCGCGCACCGTCACGCTCGGCAGCCTGACGGCGGAGGTGTGGTATCCGGCGCCACCCGGCAGCGACGAGGGAAAGGAGAAGGCGCGCTACGACATCCGGACCGCGTTGCCGGCCAGCGAAGCGACCAAGATCCCCGATGCCGATAACCCGTGGCAGGACTGTGGGTGCGTTCGCGATCTCCCGCTCGACACCACACGTGGCCCGTACCCCGCGATCGTGTTCGTGCACGGAACGGCGGGATTTCGCCACCAGTCACTCGCGATCACGACCCACTGGGCGAGTCGCGGTTTCATCGTCATGGCGGTCGATCATCCCGGTCTTGTCCTGCGCGATCTGATCGGGATGGCCTGCGGTCAACCCGCCGTCTCGCAGAACCTGGCGGCCGATATCCAGGCGGAGCTCGCAGCGCTCGCCGCGCCGGCAGGCGAGCTGGCGTTCCTAGCGGGGCACGTCGACGCGAGCCGCCTCGGGCTGGCGGGGCATTCGGCGGGTGCGAACGCGGCGGCCTCGGCGAGCGGCGCGCCAAACGTCGGCGCGGTGATCGCGATGGCGGGGAATCGCTCCGCGCAAGGGACGGGACTCCGCGGCAGCCTGTTCCTGGCGGGGCTCGACGACACGGTCGTCTCTCCGGGCCAAACACGCACCGCGTGGTCGGGCTCGGTGTCCCCGCGACGGTTCGTCTCGTTGACCAAGGGTGGACACCTCGCGTTCTCCGATCTGTGCGAGACGCAGAACCCGGACGGGCAGGATCTCCTCGCGATCGCGAACGAATATGACGTGTGCGGCGCGTCCCTCGCGGGGTTCTTGTTCGACTGTGCGCCCGATCGACTCGATGGACGCCGTGGGTGGGATATCAGCAACGCGGCGTCGACGGCGGTGCTCGCCGAGGCGCTGCAGTGTCGGCCGTCCACGCCGGCGAGCCGTCTCTCGGCCACCTATCCCGAGGTCGGCGAAGCGGTCGAGGAGTGATCGGCGGCGGTTTGTCCGAGCTTCGTACGCCCGCCGGGGACGTACACCTTGCGATCGTCGCGCATACACACGGCTGGACCTCGATCCTCGCGGCGCTGGACGGTATCGTCTCCGAGACGTGAACGACACGAAGTGGGTTTGCATCCACGGGCACTTCTATCAGCCGCCGCGGGAGAACCCGTGGCTCGAAGCGATCGAGGTGCAGCCGAGCGCGCATCCGTACCGTGACTGGAACGAGCGGATCACGGCCGAGTGCTATCGGCCCAACGCCGCCGCGCGCGTCGTCGACGACCGGAACCAGATCATTCAGATCGTCGACAACTACGAGCGGATGAGCTTCAACGTCGGCCCGACGCTGATGTCGTGGCTCGAGGAGCACGCACCCGACGTGCACGGCGCACTGATCGAGGCGGATCGCGCGAGCCAGAAGCGCTTCGGCGGCCACGGGTCCGCGATGGCGCAGGTCTACAACCACGTCATCATGCCGCTCGCGACACCGCGAGACCGCGCGACGCAGGTGATCTGGGGCATCGCCGACTTTCGCCATCGCTTCGGGCGCACTCCCGAGGGCATGTGGCTCTCCGAATGCGCGGTGAACCTCGCGACCCTCGACGCACTCGTGGAAGAGGGGATCCGGTTCACCGTGCTCGCACCCCATCAGGCCGCGGCGTGGCGTGCGCCGGGAGAAACGGCGTGGCGATCGACGCCGATCGATCCGGGACGCGCGTACAAATGCCGGCTCCCGTCGGGCAGGACGATCGATCTGTTCTTCTACGACGGGCCCACGTCGCAGGCGGTCGCGTTCGAGCGGCTGCTCGTCGACGGACACAAGATCGTCTCGAAGATGACCGCACGCGATCCGATCGACGCCAGCGCACCGACGCTGTGCCACATCGCGACCGACGGCGAGACCTACGGCCACCATCATCGCTACGGCGACATGGCCCTCGCGTGGGCGCTGCGCCAGGTGGAGCGGGGGTGGCACCACACGCGGCTGACGAACTACGCCGAGTTTCGCACCGCGGTCCCCGCGACGTGGGAGGTCCAGCTGGCGGAGAACACGTCGTGGAGCTGCGTGCACGGCGTCGAGCGCTGGCGCAGCGACTGCGGCTGCAACACCGGCGGGCGATCCGGCTGGAACCAAGCGTGGCGGCGCCCGCTGCGCGACGCGCTCGACTGGCTCGGCACGCGCGCGTACGAGACCGTCGATCGGATCGGCGTGAAGCTGTTCAAGGATCCGTGGGCCGCGCGCAACGCGTACATCGACGTGTTGCTCGAGCGCACGCAGGGCTCCCGCGATCGCTTCCTCGCGACGTATCAGGGACGCGAGCTCGTCGGCGCCGAGCGCAACCGCGCGCTGTTGCTGATGGAGCTGGCGCGCCACGCGATGCTGATGTTCACGTCGTGCGGCTGGTTCTTCGACGAGCTATCGGGCATCGAGACGGTGCAGTGCCTGCAATATGCGGCGCGCGTGACCGAGCTGATCGCCGAGGTTACGGGTACGCCGATCGAGGATGACTTCGTGGAGCGGCTCGCGGCCGCGCGCTCGAACATCCCCGACGAGGGCGATGGTCGCCGCGTGTGGCAGCGCCGCGTGATACCCGCGCGCGTCGATCCCGAGAAGGTCGCAGCGCACGTCGCGGTGCAAACACTCGTCGAACCCGATACAGCGACGAGCTTCGAGGTGTACGGCTATCACGTCGACTTCCTCGATCGTGTCGAACGACGGTTCGGTCGCTCGCGGCTCGTGGCCGGAACGGTACGGGTGCGATCCCAGCTGACGGAGACGTCGGCGACGCTATCGTTCGCCGGACTCCACCTCGGGGAGCAGCACGTTACCGGCGGCGTGCGCACGCCTCCCGACGAGCGCACGTGGGGCACGATCCTCGACGAGCTCACCGCGGCGTTCAAGTCGGCCGACGTGTTCACCGCACAGCGTGTGATCGATCGGCATTTCCCCGGCGAGGCGAAGCTGTCGCTCTCCTCGCTGTTGCCTGGTGCGCGCGAGCGCGTGTTGAAGGCGGTGCTCGGCGGCGCGATCGCCGACGCAGAGCACCAGTTCGCCGTCGCATACGAGGAGCACGCGCCGTTGATCCGTTGGCTCGTCGCGCACAGCCTTCCCGTGCCGACGGCGTTGCAGACCACAGCGGAGGCGGCGCTGCGCCGGCGGGTACTCGCGAACCTCGAGGCGGACGACGCGTCGTTCAGTGACTTGCGCGAGCAGATGATCGAGGCAAACGAGGTCAAGGTCAGCCTCGACACGCCCGAGATCGCGCTCGCGGCGAGTGTAGGCCTGCAGCGCTTGCTAGCGAGCGTCGTCGCGGACGACGGCGAGCTCGACCCCGCTCGCATCGAGACCGCGGCCAGCGCCGCCGAAGTCGCGGCGCGCATGAAGAGCACCGTCGATCTGTGGTTCGCGCAGAACACCACGCATCAGCTCCTCTCGCGCCTCCCGGCGATCGAGCGCGCGGGGCACGCGGGCGACTCGCACGCACAGCTCGTCGCGACGCACCTCCGGCGGCTGGCCAGCGCACTCCGCCTCGCGATACCGTGAGCCCATGTCCGAGTCGTCACCCGAGTCGTATCCAGGTGCCGATCTCGCCGCCGACACGCGCGTGACCGCCGATCCGGACGTCGCCGGTCGGTACCACATCACCCTCGCCGATCACTGGGACTACCTGTTGCCGTCGGGCGGCGCGGTGATGACGACGGCCCTGCGTGCAGCCGAGGCGCACCTCGGCGAGCCGCTCCTTCGCTTCGCGAGCGCGACGACGATCTTTTGTACGCCGCTGCGCGCGACCAAGCTCGTCGCCGACGTCACCGAGCTGCGCCGCGGCAAGAGCACGGCGCAGGTCCGCGTGTCGCTGCGCCACGTCGACGCGACGCCCGATCCGGAAGACGAGAGCGACAACTCGCGCGGGCTCGAGCTCCTCGCGACGTTCGTGCGCGATCGAAAGGGCCCCGACGTTCGCGGTGTCGCGATGCCAGCGTGGGTGAAGAGCGTCGCCGACTCCGCACCCGTCGACGACGGCCTGCCGAACAACCCGCACGGGCGCTTTCGTATCTACAAGCAGCTCGAGTGCCGTATCGCCGACGGACCGAAGTTCTGGACGCCCGACTACCATGCAGGGCCGTCCCGCTACGCGCGCTGGTTTCGCTATCGCACGCCGCAGCAGGACGCCCAGGGGCGCCTCGATCGCCTCGCATTGCCACCGCTGATCGACACGATGCCGACGGCGTTGCATCGTGCGATCGGACCCGGCGCGTATCGCTTCTTCGCGCCGAGTCTCGATCTCACGACCTACGTCGTCGACGACACGCGACGCGAGTGGTTGCTCGTCGCCGCGACCCTACGGCGCGCACATCGCGGGTGGGCGATCGCCGACTGCGAGGTGTGGGATGACGAGGGTCGCTTCCTCGCGTACGGCGCACAGGCGATGTACCTGCACGGTCTCTCGGGGGAGCCGCCCACCGTCGACGCGTCCGACCAAACGTGAAGCACGTCACCAACCCCTCGTGGCAGAAACTAGGGGGCGCGAGGCGCGTGGATTTGGGGCATCATTCTTCTCATGCGGTTGGGGATGTACGTCGCGCTCGCGCTGCCGCTGTGGGCGAGCTGCGCATCGTCGTCGAGCACAAACGCCGACGGTGGCGCCGGCGCGGACGGGCCACCGCCCATCGATGCCGCGCTCTGCGGGGATCTCCCATGTGATGCGCTCTACGTCGAGGCGTCCGGCTCCGACACAGGACCGGGCACCAAGGCGCAGCCGATGCGTACGATCACGGCGGCCGTCCTCAAGGCAGCCGCCGCGAACCCACCGCTCGCCGTGTTCGTGAAGGCCGGCATCTACGACACGCCGGTTTCGATGAAGGCCGGCGTCGGCGTGTACGGCGGCTTCGACAACACGTGGACGCGGAGCGACACCACCGACACGGAGATCAACGCGCCGTCACCCGCGATCACGTTTGACGAGATCCAGATCGCGACCGTCCTCGATCGCGTCGTCGTGCGCAGCAAGGACGCGACGATGCCGGGCGAGAGCTCGGCAGCGATCGTGATCACCGGCTCGAGGAACATCGTGCTCGTCGACGTCGACGTGTTGCCCGGCGCCGGCGCTGCGGGACGCGACGGCATGGACGGCGCCATCGGTGGCAACGGCAGCGTCGGCACGGGCGGGCAACCCGGCTGCGAGGACTCCGGCGGGTTCTGTTCTGGATGCAACCGGCCGCAAGGCGGCGCCGGCGGAACGTCCGCGTGCGGGCGCACCGGCGGTCGCGGCGGAAACGCGGGGCACGGTGGCGGTGCCGGCGATCCAGGGACGAGCGGCGTCGGGCAGACGAACCGCGGCCTCGGTGGTCCTCACGCCACCGTCGGTCAGCCCGGCGGAGCGGGCACGTCTGGAGGCCCCGGCAACAACGGCATGGGTGGCATCGAGGTCGGCATGTTCATGGGCGTCGTGTATTCGCCGTCGAACGGCATCGACGGCACCGCCGGTACACACGGCAACGGTGGTGGTGGCGGTGGTGGCGGTGGTGGTGGCAACGACGATTGCGACTCGTACGGATCGTCGGGGGGTGGCGGCGGTGCGGGCGGTTGCGGCGGCGGACTCGGCACGGGTGGCTCGGGCGGCGGAGGATCGTTCGGCGTCGTGGTGCTCGACTCGATGGTGAAGATCGAGTCGTCGCGCGTGACCGCGGGTCCGGGCGGCGCGGGTGGACGTGGCGGTCGCGGCGGCAACGGCGGATCCGGTGGCGGCCTCGGAGCGGGCGGCCCGTACGGGGGTGGTGGCGAGCAAGATGACGGCGGCAACGGCGGCCCCGGTGGCATGGGCGGCGCTGGTGGCACGGGTGGTCACGGCGGCGGTGGCGGCGGCGGCGCGTCGGCCGCGCTCGTGTGCCTCGGCTCGTCGAACATCGTGGTTCCGCTGTCGACGCTGACGGGCGGCACCGGCGGCGCGGGTGGAACGTCAATGGGAATCGCTGGACTCGCCGGCACGTCGACGCGCGCGATCGGCTGTCAGTTCTTCTAGACGGTTCTTCGTCACATCCGCCGCGCGGAGGCGCAGCGAGTCTCGGCACCGCAGCAGCTGCGTCAGGGCTACCTCTAGTCGCGCTTGAGCCAGCCGCGCTTTCGGAAGATGTAGAACTGGGTCGCGACGCCGACGACGAAGACGCCGAGCAGCGCCCAGAACGCCCACTCCGCGGTCTGGAGCGGCACGCCGCCGACGTTCACGCCGAGCAGCGAGCACACGAAGCCGAGCGGCAAGAACACCGCGGTGATGATCGACAGGATGTAGAGCCGCGCGTTCGTCAGCTCGCCCATCTTCGACGAGAGCTCTTCCTGCGTGACCGCGGCGCGGTCGCGCGCGGCGTCGAGCTCTTCGATCGCGCGCATCATGCGATCGGTGGTCTCCGTGAGCTCCGTGCGATGCCGCGCGTCGAGCCACGGTACCTGGATCGCGGAGAGCTTGGACAGCGCGTCCCGCTGCGGGCCGAGGAAGCGGCGGAGTCCGATCGCGCGACGCCGGTGATCCGCGAGGTAGGCGCGCAGATCGCCACCGCGCTTCTCCGAGAGGATCTGGTCCTCGGACGCCGCGATCTCGTCGTGGAGGCGATCGACGCGGGACGCGACGTGATCGACGATGCGATCGACGAGCTGCACGGTGACCTCGCCGACGTTGCGCGGCCCTTTGCCCTTCATCGTATCGGCGGCGAGCGACTCGAGCGATCGCGACTGGCGATGGCGCATCGTGAGGATGCGGTTCGGCTCGATCCACACGCGGATCGAGATCATGTCTTCGGGGTCGGACGCCGAGTTGTGGTTGATGCCGCGCACGATCATCATCAGCTGACCTTCGGCGTGGGCCTGCGTGCGCGGGCGTGGATCCGAGTCGAGCAAGGCCTCGAGCACGACCGGTTCGACGCCGGACGTCTGTTGGAGCCATGTCGAGGCGTCCGGGGCCGAGTAGTCGAGGTGAATCCACAGCGGGCCATCGGCCGGCTTCCACGCGTCGACCTCGGCCCACGACAGGCGGCGCGCGCCACCCTTGCCGTCGAGCAAGAGCGCGTCGGCCAGGCCGCTCTCGCTGGTCGTACTCCCCGTCGTCGACATGCGAGGGTGTTGTACTACGCTCGAGGTATGCGTTGGGCGATCGCCGTGGCCGTGTCGAGCGCGTTCGGGCTGATCCCGACGAGCGCCGCCGGTCCGCGTGAGGGTGACCTCGTCGACGTCACCGCGGTCATCCCCGACGCCGTCCTCGACATGCGCTACGCGACGAAGGACAACTTCGTCGGCAAGGCGGTGTACCCGACGGCGGTTTGCAAGCTCCATCGCAACGTCGCGACGCGGCTCGCCCGCGCGGCCAAGCTCTTGCGCGCGCAGAAGCGGCGGCTCGTTCTGTGGGACTGTTATCGCCCCGCGTCGATCCAGGAGACGTTCTGGAAGCTCGTCCCCGACGAGCGCTACGTCGCGAATCCGAAGAAGGGATCGCGGCACAGCCGCGCTGCCGCCGTCGACGTCGCGCTCGCGGACGCGGACGGCACGCTGCTCGCGATGCCGACGGCGTTCGACGACTTCAGCGAGAAGGCGCATCGGAAGAAGGCGCTGGCCGGCGCGACCGGACGCGAGGCGCGGCGCCTCGACGCTGCGATGCGGAAGGCCGGCTTCGTCGGGATGCCGACGGAATGGTGGCATTTCGACGCACCGGATGCCGCGAAATACGCGCTGTCGGACGTCCCGCTGTAGCATCAAAGCCCTGTGGATCCGACCCCGATCCCGTCCTACCCCGTGAACGAGTTCGGTCCCTTGATGAAGGGGCTCGTGATCGGCGGCGTCGGCATCCTGCACGTGTTCCTCGCGCAGTTCGCGATCGGCGGCGGCGCGCTGCTCTACTACTTCGAGCGCCTCGGGCAACGCGGGACGCAGGATGCGCGCACGTTTGTCGACGGCTACTTCAAGCTGCTCGTGCTCGTGTCGTTCGTCGTCGGTGCGCTGACCGGCGTGGCGATGTGGTTCACCACGATCCAGGTCGGCGCGCGAACGATCGGCCTCATGGTCGACGAGTTCCACTGGCTGTGGGCGACCGAGTGGGTGTGGTTCTCGATCGAGATCTGCGCGGGCTACGCGTTCTACCGCTTCGGACCGACGCTCGACGATGTCGCGCGGCGGCGGCTGTTGCTGCTGTACTCCGCCTCGTCGTGGATGAGCCTGTTCTGGATCAACGGGATCCTGTCGTGGCAGCTCACGCCAGGCGAGTGGCTACACGACGGCTCGATGTGGTCGGGCTTCTTCAACCCGAGCTTCTGGCCGTCGCTCCTGTTCCGCACGGCGGTGGCAGCGACGCTCGCGGCGCTCGTCGCGTGCGTGTTGATCAACACGATGGATCTGTCGCGCGAGCGCAAGGCCGCGCTGATCCGCATCGCATCGCGCTTCGCGCTGCCGATGGCCGCGATGCCGCTGTTCGCGCTGTGGTTCATGGCGGTGATCCCCGATGACAGCCGGCAGTGGCTGATGGGCGGATCGATGCCGATGACGATCTTCGTCGGCGTCGCGGCGGGCGCGTCGACGCTGATCGGCGGCTACGCGATCGTCGGCCTGTTCTGGAAGCGCATCTACATCAACGGCGCCACGGCAACGCTGCTCCTCGCGCTCGCGTTCGGCGCCACTGCCGCCGGCGAGTTCGTGCGCGAGGGCGCGCGCAAGCCGTACACGATCCGCGGTGTCCTCTACTCGACGTCCCTGACGCCGGACGAGGTCGCACGCAAGCGCATCTCGGGCGCGGTCGCCGACGACGTGTATCCGCTGCGCGATGAAGAGCGCTATCCGACGGTGCAGCTGCGGCACGGCGCGCAGGTGTTCATCGCGCTGTGCGACGCGTGCCACACGATCCGCGGCGCGAACGGGGTCGTGCACCTCGCGTACACGTGGAAACCGGATCAGCTGCGCATGAACATCGCGAAGCTCCAGCACACGAAGGCGTTCATGCCGCCGTTCGCGGGCGACGCCGACGATGTCGAGGCGATCGTCCAGCTCATCCAGTGGGAGATCGCGGGTGCTCCATCCTCGTGGCCGTCGACGGACGCACAGATGACACCGATCTCCGAGTGGCTCCAGCAAGCCGGTACGTCGCCGGGCGGACCTCCAGGCGTCACGGAGGTGCCGTGATGTGGCCGCTGACGTCAGATGCGAACCCGGTCTGGCTCGCGCTCTATCTCCTGACGTTCGCGGTGCACGTCGTGCTCGTCGGCTACGTCGTCGCGGGGACGGCGTACGCGCTGATCGCCGCGATTCGCGGAAAGGACGACGCGATCGCCGACGGCGTACGCGATCGTCTGCCGTTCATGCTCGGCCTCGGCATCACCGCCGGCGTCGCGCCACTGTTGTTCCTGCAGCTGCTCTACCAGCGCCAGTTCTACAGCGCGAACCTGATCGCCGGTCCGCGCTGGGGCGCCGTGGTGCCCGCGCTGATCATGGGCTTCTACGCTCTCTACCTCGCGAAGGCGACGATCGTTCCGCGCCTGCGCAAGCTCGCGCTCGCGGCGGGCCTCGTCTGCTTCGTCTTCGTCGCGTGGTCGTGGACCGAGCTCAACGCGCTCCTGCAGGACGAGCCCGCGTGGCGCGAGATGTACGCGGCGGGCGCGCGCTTCTACGGAGACAGCAGCGTCGCTCCTCGCCTGCTCGTGTGGCTCGGTGCGATGGCCACGAGCTTCGCGATCCTCGCGGCGTGGTGGGTCGCCGGCGAGCACCGCCGCCGCCTCGCGCTCATCGGCCTCTGCGGCCGCATCGTGTCCGCGATCGCGGTGGCGATTCTCTCGCTGACCGGCGCGAGCGTCCTGGGTGCGGCGCACGGCTGGGCGTTCGTCCTGATCGCGGCGCTCGTCGTCGAGGGTGCGGGCTGGATCTGGATGCTGCGCGCGCCGGCGAGCGGCGCACTCTCGCTCGTCACCGGCGCGGGCGCGGCCGCGCTCCTCGCAGGCGTCATCGTGCGGGAGGCGCCGCGCCTACTGTTGATCGAGCGACCGCGCGACTCGGCACTCGACGCGCAAGGCATGTGGGTGTTCGTCACGACCGCACTCCTCGGGGTGGTGCTGATCGGATGGATCATTCGCACCATCAGACGTGCGTGAGACTTCGTGAAAAGTGTTTCGCGGATCGCCCTCTGCCCGGCCAAGAGGTGCACGAGGGCCATGTCTTGCCGCACGTCGACCACGTCACTGGTGACGTTCGCCTGATTGGCAAGAGTGCACGAATCCCGGCTCGTGATAAGTAGATCCTATCATGACGCGCGACGCTCGCGATCGCCCCACCGTCCGTCACCTCGAAGCGCTCGTCGCGGTCGCCGACCACGGCAGCTTTCGTCGCGCGGCGACGTCGCTCGGGATGTCCCAGCCCGCGCTGTCCGCGCAGGTGCAGGGCGTCGAGGATCTGCTCGGCGTCCAGGTGTTCGAGCGCGATCGCCGGAGCGTGCTCGTCACGCCGGCGGGCGAGGACATCGTGGGGCGCGCGCGCGAGGCGCTCGTGTCCATCGACACGGTCGCTGATGCCGCACGGCGGCGCTCGGCCCCGCTGACGGGGCCGTTGCGCCTCGGCGTGATCCCGACGATCGCGCCGTACTGGTTGCCGGCGCTGCTCCCATCCGTCCGCGCGAAGTATCCGCAGCTAGAGCTGATCCTGCGCGAGGAGCAGACGCACCGTTTGCTCGCGCAGCTCGACAAGGGGCAGCTCGACGCTGCGTTCCTCGCACTGCCGGTCCCGGGCGACTTCACCACCGCAGAGATCGCACACGAGAACTTCGTGCTCGCTTCGCAGAAGGGCTCGCAGCTCGCGAAGCGCAAGCGCGTGACGGATCGCGATCTCGACGGCGAGACGGTGCTGCTTCTCGAGGACGGCCATTGCCTGCGCGATCAAGCGCTCGCTGTCTGCGAACGCGGTGGCGCGGTCGAGTCGATGGAGGTCCGTGGGACGAGCCTGCCGACGCTCGTCCAGATGGTGGCCGGTGGCCTCGGCGTGACGTTGTTGCCGGAGGCCGCGGCGGCGGCGCTCGTGCAGCGGCGCGGCGCGATCGTGCTCGCGGAGTTCGCATCGCCGCCACCCGGGCGCACGCTCGGCCTCGTGTGGCGCACATCGTCGGCGCGGCTGCGCGAGTTCCGGCTGCTCGCCGAGACCCTGTCGACTTCGAGCGACAAGTTCCTCGCGAAGCTCCGCGCCTAGGGTATAGGACACGAAGCATGACGTGCCACATCTGCGGATGCGAGTGGCCGGCGCATCCGACGCGCTGCGTGTGCGGCTACGACTTCGAGACCGGGAACACGCGCGAGGCGATCCGCTCGTTGACCATCCAGCAGCGCAGCGCGAGCCGGCGCTGGCTCGGTGGCCTCGTCATGTTCGGGTCGTCGATCCTTACGCTCGTGCTCGCGACGTTCTATCCCGCGATGTGGATCGCCGTGCCGATCATCCTCGCCGTTCAGGTGCTGTTCGGCCTGGGGCTCATCTCCACGGGCCTTCACTCGGGCATCAAGATCAATCGCCAGCTCTCGCGCGCGAAGACGATGAACCAGCTGCCGCCAGCTCGCCTGCTGAGGTGACCGCGAAGGCCGAGGTCGGAGTTACCGCCAAAGGCGCCATCGGAGTTACCGCCAAGGCGCCATTGGAGTTACCGCCACCAAGGAACAGGTAGATCCCGTCGCGAACAAGGTCGAAGATCGCCGCCTCCCCGATCACCCGCGACACGGATGATCGACATACCCCGATTGCCTACCAACGTTGTCGGTCTGGCGGTGGGCGCTTCACAAAGGGTGTACTGCTTAGCGGCCGAAGTGGAGGCTCATCCGCAGGCCGATCGGCAGTTCCACGCTGGGCGTGCCATCGATCTCGAAGATGACTTCCTGCACGCGCGTGTCGACACGCGCGCGTGGGTCGTCGTCGCGCACGGTCTTGCGACCGAGCTCGCGCGAGATGCGCGTGATCTTCACGGGGAACCGCATGTCGCCGTAGGCGTCGGCGGTGGCGTACGCCTTCTGCCCCAGCGTGACCGCGGCAACGTCGGCCTCGTCGATCTCGGCGCGGATCTCGAGCTGGCGGACGTCGGCCATCGTCACGACGGGGACCGGCGTCATCGCCGCGACGAGCGTGCCGACCTCGGCGGACCGGCGCAGGACGATGCCGTCCGACGGAGCGCGCAGCACCGTTTGGTCGAGCGCGACCGTCGCGGCGTCGAGCTCGGCTTGCGCGAGCGCGATGGCGGCGGCGGCCTCTTCGATCTGCTCGGCGCGCGTGCCCTTCGCGAGCGACTGGAAGCGTGCGGAGGCGGCGTTGGACTGCGCCTTCGCGACGCGCGCGGCGGCGCCGTCGGCATCGACGACCGAGCTCGCGACCGCGCCCGTGGCACCGAGGCGTTCGCTACGCGCCTGCTCGGCGTCGCGATGCGCGGCGGCTGCCGCGGCGGCGTCTGCCTCGGCGCGCGCAGCGGCGATGTCCTCGTTGCGCGGACCGCGGCGCGCGAACGTGTAGCGCGCCTTGGCGGCCGCGAGCTGCGCGGTGGCGGCATCGACGCGCGCCTTCGCGAGGCGATCGTCGAGACGCGCGAGCACCTGGCCCTTGGTGACGGCCGTGCCTTCGTCGACCTCGATCGCGACGATGCGTCCGGGTGCCTCGAACGCGAGGGCGACGGGGTCGCGGACCGGCTCTACCCGGCCCGGCGCGACGAGCGTCTGCGGGCGAACGATCGCCTGCGGCTCTGCCGACGCGGTGCTCGTCGAGCGACCGAACCACAGCGCCCCACCGGCGGCGAGCGGAAGAATGACGAGTGCGGACTTCAGTAGCTTGTTCATGACCATCTCCTAGTGGGCGTGGACGTGGTTCGGGTCCGGTTGCGTGATCGACTGGATCAAGCCGTCCTCGACACGGACGACGCGATCGGCGAAGCGCTCGAGGCGCGGATCGTGGGTGACGACGACGACGGCGCGGCCGTGGCTCGTGGCGAGCTCGCGGAGGAGCTCCATCACCGACAGCGCGGTCTTCGTGTCGAGTGCGGCGGTCGGCTCGTCGCCGACGAGGATCGGTGGGTTGCCACCGAGCGCGCGGGCAATCGCGACGCGCTGCTTCTGACCACCCGACAGATCGGCCGGCAGGTGGTGCATGCGCGAGCCGAGGCCGACCATCTCGAGGAGGCGCTTCGCTTCCGCGGTCGCCGTCTTCTTGGCCTTCGGGTTCTTCATCTGGATCGCCATCGCGACGTTCTCGACGCCCGTGAGCGCGGGGAACAGGTTGAAGCCCTGGAACACGAACCCGAAGTTGCGCGCGCGAAGCCCGGGCAACTCGCGCTCGCCGAGCCCGGCGACGTTCTTGCCCTCGAGCCAGACCTGACCCGACGTCGGCGTGAGCAAGAGGCCTAGGATCGAGATCAGCGTCGTCTTGCCGGACCCCGACGGTCCCTCGATCAGCGTGACCTCGCCGGCCTTGATGTCGAGCGTCGCGTTCGACAGCGCGGCGACGGCGTTATCGCCGGTGCCGTAGATCTTGCCGATGGAGGCCAGGCGAGCGAGCACATCGCCGTTGGCGATCCTCGACGCGGGTTGGAGCGACGGATACGTATCGGAGAGTGCGAGTGCAGCGGTCATTCGGTCGAACTCGTTTCTGGCCTTAGGCCTTGAACACCGAGGCGGGGTCGAGACGAAGCACCTTGACGATCGAGAGGAGCGCGGCGAACGCGCACATGATGGCGGTGATCACGAGCGTCGTGATGTAGAGGCTCGGGAACAGCGCCACGGTCAGGTTCGCGCCCTTCATCGCAGCGCGCATCGCCATGGCGAGCGGCGCGCCCACGATGAAGCCGAGCGCCGCGCTGATCATCGCCTGCGAGAGGATGACCTTCACGACGGCGCTGTTCTTCGCGCCCATTGCCTTCAGCGTGCCGTACTCGCGGATGTACTGCAGCGTGCCGGAATAGAGGATCTGTCCGACGACGACGAACCCGACGATGATGCCGAGCACCGCGGTCGTGAAGAAGCCCGCGCCGACACCGGTGCGCGTTGACCAGTAGCTACGCGTGCGCGTCGACATCTCTTGCGTCGTGTACGCGGCGAGGTTTGGCAGCATGTTGATGCGCGCCTTCACCGTATCGATCGACACGCCGGGTGCGACCTTGACGAGCACGTAGGTGACCGGATCCTCGCCGAGCTGCGGCATGTAGCTGCGCGCGGTGCGGATGTCCGTGAAGATGATGGGCGACGTCGTGAACGAGCGGATGCCACTCGTCATCGCGACCAGCTCGGCGCGCACGCCGCTGATCTCGGTGAGGTGACCGATCTGATCGATGTGGAGCTTCGAATACTCCGTCGTGTCGACGACGATCGCGCCGGGCTGGCTCAAGCGATTCGCGTCGCCCTTCACGACGTTCCACGGCGCGAGGAGCGGGCGCCTGCCCGGAGCGGTCTCGACGCCGAGGACCTGCGCGCCGAGGTCACCGCCGTCGGGCAACTTGATCTGCGCGAAGTTGAGCAGCACGCGATCGGCCTGCTGCACCCCCTCGACCGACGCGACCCTGTAGTAGGTGCGCTCGTCGAACGGCGTCGCGAACTCGAACGAGTCGTTGCTCTTCTTGCCAACCCAGATGTCGGCCTTGCTCGCGTCGATCACCGCGGAGGCCGTGTCCATGAAACCGAAGTACAGCCCGACCTGGACGAGAACGAGCATCACGCTGACCGAGACGCCCGCGATCGCGACGACGAAGCGGAGCCGATCGTGAAGGAGTAGCTTGCGAGCTAGCGTCCACATGGATGGCTCGGCTTAGAGCAACCCCTGGGCCGCGAAGCACCCCTTCAATTCCAGTAGGTTACACGCAGGGATCGAGCCGAGCGAAGTAACTATTCGTTACCGTCCAACGTTTCGTTGCCCGGCCCTACGATGCGGTGTGGGGTACGTGACCTTTCTGTTGAACCTCGACGACACCGGCTCGATCGAGTGGCTGCACGGCACGCTGAAGTTCCGTCCGGATCCGGCGACCGAGCCCGTCAACGCGTTCGCGTGGAAAGTCACGCGTGACTCGAACGGGGTCGTCGGGATCCGCGCGCTGCGCGACAAGCGCCTCGTCCTGATCGCGCACGCGAAGGCCACGCCAACGCTGGTCGATCGCCAGCAGGCCGGCAACGAGCCGACGATGCATCAGTGGCACAACGTCGAAGAAGCGCTGCGCATGGCGCTCGCGGAGCGTACGAACGCGAACCCGGGTGACGAGGTGTTCGCGGAGGAGCTGGGCGATCGCGAGCTGTACGCCATGAAGGCGCCGGGGCCGAGCATCGGGCAGGCGATCTCGCGCGAGGTTCGCCGCGAGAAGCAGCGGAAGGAGCGCCGCGAGAACCAGAACCCGCGGGTCCTCATCGGTGGGACCGCGGTCGTGCTCGTCGCGAGCATCGGCATGTATTACGCAGTGGGGTGCAGGGAAAAGAAGGCCTCGAGCACGTCGAGCGCGTCGTCGAGTCCGTCGACGACGAGTCCATCGCGCGCGGTGCCGCGCCCGGAGCCTGTGCCGCGCCCGGAGCCTGCGGCCGCACCTGTCGAACCCGTGCCGAGGGACCCGGCTCCGACCCCATCGCCGACCGAGGCCGCGACGACCGGCGAGCCCACGTCGCTCGCACAGGCGCTCGCCCGAACGCCGGACTATGACGTCGCGAAGCTCGCGAGCTACAAGATTCGCTGGACCGACGTCGATTTCCCGGCGCGAACCTCGATCGGGAAGGTCGAAAAAGACCCGAGCACAGAGCGTGGCAAGCCGATGTGCGCTGAGGGAACGATCGACCGCATCGTGCGGAAGGAGCTCGGCGGGCGCACCCACTTCGAGGGGGCACTCATCACCAAGGTGGGTGATCGCGTGTTCTTCGTCGTCGGGGGCTCGACGGGAGAGCTCGTAAAACGTGACCAGGCCAAGCTGTGCGGCGTCGTGATCGGAACGATCGATCACTCGACCTCCGTGTTCGGCATGTTCGACCTTCCCGAGAACCGCAATCCCGTCCTCGAAGCACCGTGAACATCGAGCTCGAACTGGCGATCGGCGAAGGCGTCACGCGGCGCGCCTCGTGCGACGCGAAGGGCGTCGTGACCGTTCGCGACCCCGACGGAACAACCATCGCGACCGCGCGCTGGGCCGATGGCAAGCTCGGCGAGAAGCGAATCCTGAAGAGCGCGGTGACACGTGGCCAGTGGGGACAGATCGAAGGCCGCCTGATCGTCGCCGCGCGCCATGCACGGTCGCGTGATCTGAAGGAGAGCGGTGACCACCTGAACTTCGTGATCGATCCCGACGGCGAGGATCCCCCGAAGCCCATCAAGGACGGCGTGAAGCTGACGGCCGGCGTGTGGAAGGTCCGCGTCGACAAGGCGGGCACGCTCGTGATCACCGCGCTCCACGGCGAGCACCTCGTGATCGTCGCGACGGCGCTGTGGTCCGAGGCGAAGATCACCTCGAAGCAGATCAAGAACGGCACGGTGTCGAAGGCGCAATGGGAGCGCGTCCGCCGTGCCATCGACGACGCGTGGAAGGAGCGCGTGCAGGAGGTCGAGACGCGCCGAGCCGCGATGGCGCGCGAGGCCGACACGACGTCGACGCCGTACGTGACGTTCCTGATCGACCTCGCGGACGGTGACGACGACCGCCTGATCGAAGGAACGCTTCGCGCCGCACCATGTGACGATCCTCCGACCGGGCCGTTCGTGTGGAAGGTCGCCTGCGACACGAAGGGCGGCATCCAGATCTGGTCGCTCGGGATGAAGCAAGTCGCGAGCGCGACGTGGCGTGGCGCGCTCGTCTCGCGACGCCAGCCGTCCTCGGCGATCCCGACGACGTACCAGTGGTCGCTCGTCGAGCAAGCGCTCGCGCTCGCGTTCGAACGTCGCCACGAATCGCCACCGGTCGAGCCCCCGGCGCCGCCGGTGGTCGACGAGTCACCGTCGCCGGCTCCGGACCCGAGCTTTCGCGCGTTCCTCCTCGACATTCGCGATGGCACGGTCGTCGACGGCTCCGTCCGCTTCGAGCCCGATCCCGAGCTCGTTCCTGATCGCGTGTTCGTGTGGGAGGTGACGTTGTCGGGAACGACAGTTCTGGTCCAGGATCGCGACGGCGATCGGCTCGCGACCGGGACGTGGCAGGAAGGGCTCGTCGATACCGCGCAGTCCGGATCGGTGCCGACCGACGCGCAGTGGGCGATGGTGCGCGCGGCGCTCCATCGCGTCGCGAACGTCCCGGAGCCCGAGGGTTCGCGTCCGCACGCGAATCGATCGGTGTCGGCGACCCGCAGCACGCCAAAGGGCCCGTCCGTTGCGCACACCCCGCGAAGTGCTCGCTCCTCGCGGAAGACCCTCACTATCGTCGGCGTGTTCGGCGCGATCATCGTGACCGTGATCGTCGTCGCCGTCATCGTTGGAGCGCACACGCGGGCTCGGGTGACAGGCCGGACCCCAATCGCAGCGCCGGCCCCGTCGAGGGCGCACACCCCGCGCACTCCGCCGACGCCCACGCCGCCACCGTCGCCGCCCACGCCACCCGAGACCCTCGGGACGCGGCTCGCGGAGCACCGGTTGCGCTGGGTCGACGTCGCGGTGCCACCAGAGACCACGATCGAACGAGCGGAGAAGGAGCCCGAGGACGAGAAGGGCAAGCGGTTGTGCGTCGACGGGACAGTGGACTCGATCACGCGCGCGGACCAGGGACTACGGCGGCTTTACAGTGGTGCGATCACGACGAAGGTCGGTGATCGCGTGACGTTCCTCGTCGGTGGAACGACCGGTCCGATCGTGAAGCGATCGGAGGTGACACTGTGTGGCGTCGTGACGGGCTTCGCCGACGGTACGGTCGCGCTCGAAGGGATGTTCGATCTGCCCGAGAATCGCAACCCGATTGTCGAGAAGGACTAGACGCAACGAAAGAGCGCGGCGCGTCTGCAGCGGGCCTCGAGCCGGCTTAGGCGGCCGGCAACACGACGGTGAACGTCGAGCCCTCGCCAGGGGCCGAGCGCACGCGGATGTCGCCGCCGTGTGCGCGCACGACCTTGTGACAGATCGCGAGGCCGAGGCCGGTGCCGTCGGGGCGCGTCGTGAAGAACGGATCGAAGATGCGCGGCAGGTCGGTGCTCTCGATGCCGCGGCCCGTGTCCTCGACCTCGATCGCGACCTGGCCGTCGTTCGCGGGCACCGCGCGCAGCTTTACCTCGGCCCCTGGCTTCGATGCGTCGGCCGCGTTGCCGACGAGGTTCGCGAGCACCTGGCGCAGTCGCTGCGGATCGCCGTGGACGCTCAGGTCGGCGCCCGGCTCGCACACGAGCGCGACGCCGCGCTCCGAGAGCACGGGCCCGAGCCCCTTCGCGGCATCCTCGATCAGCTCGCCGACGTCGATCGGCTCGGACGCGAGCTTCACGGGCTTCGCGAAGTCGAGGATCTCGGCGACCGACCTGTCGAGGCGCGCGAGCTCCTCGAGCGCGATGTCGAGGTGCTCGCGGTCGTCCTCCGAGAGCGCCGTCAGCTTGCGGCGGAGGATCTGCACGTTGAGCGAGATCGACGTGAGTGGCGTGCGGATGTCGTGCGCGATCGCTGCGGCGAACTGGCCGAGCGCAGCGAGGCGGCGGGCGTCATCGAGCGCGGATACGGCCTGCGCGCGTTCGATGGCGAGTGCGACGCGCGCGGCCAGGTCGCGCGTGACGAGGTAGGTGTCGCGATCGATCGTGCCGCCCTTGATGTAGAACGCACCGACGAGCGCGCGGTCGGCGCCGAGCGCGGGCACGATCAGATTCGCGGGCAGGACGCGCTTCTCCGTGTCGCAGCGCAACGGCTGGGCATTCGCGAGCTCGGCGAGTAAGCCCGGGACGATCTCCTCGACGAGCTCCGCGTGCGGGACCCAGCGCACCTGAGAGCCATCGCCGAACGCGGCGATACGTTGTGTGGCCTCGGCGATCGCACCGTCGGCGTCGGCGGGGATCGGGTCGCCCTGGACGTTCAAGCGACGCGCGCGTCGCTCGTCGAGACCGGCGAGCACGCGCCGCTCGACGCGCGGATAAAGCTTCACAGACACCGCTGTGAGCGCGAGCGGGACGAGCGATGTGCCGAACAGCGCGAGGTAGAACGTCTGCCCGGGCTCGATGTACCGCACGGTCAGCCACAGCGCACCGCCGGTGGCGAGCAGTACGAAGAACGCGAGCGACGTGATCGTGACGACCTCGGCGCTCGCGTTGCGCAGCGAGAACAGCTCCGTACGGAGTACGG
>JBJXGN010000089.1:0-26053 GCA_046160585.1 Kofleriaceae bacterium | reverse complement strand
ATCGCTTCGATCAGATCCTCTTCGTCGTCGATGAAGTCGAAGGCATCGTCGAGCACGTCGAGCGCCGCGTCGGGATCGCCGAAGTCGCGTAGCGTGATCCGTGCGACGCAGATGCGTGGCATCGGATGGTCGGGACGTAGCTCGACGAGCGTGCGGTATTGCGCGAGCGCATCTTCGGCGTCGCCGTTCGCGTCGGCGACCGCCGCGGCGAGCGTCACGACGTCCGGGTGTTTGCGATCGACGCGGCGAGCGCGCTCGAGAGCAGACTCTGCGTCGTCGAAGCGACCCTCTTCGAGGGCGGCGAAGCCTCGTTCGACGTCCTGGAGCATTCGTTCTACGCGCGACATTTATTCCGACTAGATACTCCAGAATTGCGTCGCGCGCCGCGTCGCAGATCCGCGCGATCACGCCAAAAGCAGCGCCTCGGTGGTCGCCTCAGTGGTCGCCTCGGTGGTCGCCTCGGTGGTCGCCTCGGTGCCACATTTGCTCTCGCGAGGCGCACTCGCTATCGTCGTCGCATGTTCGTGCGTGTCGTCGGCTTCTTCGTCCTGCTCGTCGCACTTGCGGCCTGTCCGCGCCAGACGCGCAAGACGCTCGTGCCCGACGTGCCGACGAACGGCAACGCGGTCGCGCGGGACCGCTTCGCGGAGGCGAAGGCGAAGTTCCTGCGCGATGGCACCGGCGCGAGCGACTTCACGGCGATCGTGCAGGAGTACCCGGGCGATCCGATCGTTCCCTACGCGGAGCTGTTCGCGGGCATCGCCTCGATCAAGGAGCGCAGGTTCGACGCCGCGCAGAAGTCGCTGCAGGCCGCGATCGACGCGGATATCGACGGGCTCACGACGCGCGCGGAGCTGTTCATGGGCATCACCATCAACTACCTCGGCGACAGCAAGCGCGCGCTGCCGCTGCTCCAGCGCGGCGAGAAAGCGATCGAGAACGACGACGAGCGGACTGAGTTCCTCGCGGCGCTCGCATACGCGACCGCGGTGAGCGACCGTCCGCTCGCGGCGCTCCCCGTGTTCGACGCGCTGTACGGCCGCGTGTCCGCGCCCGAGAAGGCGCTGATCGTCCAACGCACGCAGGAGCTCGTCGCGGGCGCCGACGCGAACACGCTAGGTCGTCTCTTCGATTCGCTGTCCGATCGCAGCGGCCCGAGCATCGCCGCCGTCGCTTCGCGCCTCGCGCTCCTGGCGGAGCAAGCGGGCAACGCCGCCGAGGAGCAGCGGATGCGCGAGGCCGCTGGTCCCGCACGCCAGAAGGTTGGCCTCCCGCGCACGATCACGGCGCCGCCGGCGGGCTCGCTCACTCCGTCCGGTGGCGCGGAGCGCGGCCTCGTCGGCGCGGTCGTTCCTCTCGGCGGCAAGCAGAACAAGGTCGCGGAGGCCGCGATCGCCGGTCTCGGTCTCGCAGCGGGCGTCTCCGACGGCAGGGGCATCACCGCCGTCGAGGTCCGCTCGGCCCAGGACGCGGGCGCGTCCGCGCTTGCCGTGGAGGAGCTCGCGAAGGCAAACGTGATCGCCGTCGTCGGTCCGATCGACTCGAGCTCCGTCGACGCGGCGGGATCGCGCGCGGACTCGCTGGGCGTGCCGCTGCTCTCGTTGTCGACCGCCGCCGAGAAGAACGCGTCCGGGCGCTTCGTGTTCCACATGGTCCACTCCGGCGAGGCACGCAGCCGCGCGCTCGCGCAGCGCGCGCTGCAGAAGGGCGTCAAGCGCTTCGCGATCCTCGCCGCCGACAACGGCTACGGCCGCGCGATGACCGCGGCGTTCAAGGGCGAGCTCGAGAAGGGCGGTGGCACCATCGTCTCGTCGATCACGTACAAGGCCGATACGAAGTCGTTCGCGGGGATCGCGGGCAAGCTCTCGGGTGACTGGGACGGCGTGTTCGTCCCCGCGCAAGCCGACATCCTCGGCCTCATCGCCCCCGCACTCGCCGCCACCGGGAAGGTGCCCAAGCCCGTCGGCACGAAGAAGGTCATCGGCGGCAAGCCGGTCCTCCTCGTGTCCACCGCCGAGAACCTCACGGCTGCGTACATCGCTAACGCCGGCCGCCACTCGGAGGGCTCGCTCCTCGCGCCGGGCTACTACCCCGATGATCAGGATCCGGCGAGCAAGGCGTTCCTCGATCGCTTCATCGCCGCGTTCGGCCGCGCGCCGGGATTCCTCGAGGCGTATGCGTACGACGCTGCGCAGCTCGCCGCTGCCGCAGGCGGCGCCGGTCGCGGTGGGCTCGCCGCCTCGCTCGCGACCTCCGAGCTCGCGGGCCTCACCGGCAACATTCGCTTCGACGCCGACCACCGCCGCGCCGACCCCGGCGTGCTCTACACGGTGAACGCCGAGGCCGGCGGCGTGTTTGCGATCCGCGTCGCGCGCTAACCGCATCCGACGTAGCAAGACGTCGTCTGGTCGGGCATCGGGTCGGGCGCCCGCGAGGTGCGCCGCGCGTCGTGGTACACACGCGGTCGATGGCGACAACGTTCCCCGGCGTCGGTAACCGTCTCATCGCTGCACTCGACACGCCCACGCGCACCGAAGCGGACGCGCTCGTCGAGCGGCTCGCCGGCGTGCCGTCATGGATCAAGATCGGCCTCGAGCTGTTCTGCGCAGAGGGCCCGTCGATCGTCTCCGATCACACGCGCGCCGGCCGACGCGTGATGCTCGACCTCAAGTTGCACGACATTCCCGAGACCATCGCGCGCGCGACTGTGCGGGTCGCGACGCTCGGCGCGGGACTGCTCACGGTGCATGCCGGAGGCGGGCGCGCGATGCTCGAGAACGCGGTGAAGGCCGCGGGCTCGTCGATGGGCATCCTCGCCGTCACGGTGCTCACATCGCTCGATGACGCGGACCTCGCCGCGATCGGGGCGAACGGTCCGATCGCCGACCTCGTCGTACGTCGCGCGCGCCTCGCGATCGAGGCCGGGTGCGCGGGCGTCGTCGCGTCGCCGCACGAGGTGGCCGCGATCCGCGCGATCGCGCCGAGCGAGTTCTTGATCGTGACGCCGGGGGTGCGACCGGCCGGCGCGGACAAGGGCGACCAGAAGCGCGTCATGACGCCGTCGGCCGCACGCGCTGCCGGCGCCGACATGGTGGTCGTGGGCCGCCCGCTGCGCGATGCGCACGATCCAGCGGCCGCGGCGCGCGCGATCGTCGACGAGCTCGCGGCATGAAGACGATGGCGATCGATAACGCTGCGCTCGCGATGGTGGCATCGTGAGCTATCGACGCGACGACCGTCGAGGGCCGCGCCCGAGCGATGCGCAGCGAGGCGGAGAACGAGGCGCCGATCGAGCACCGGGAGGCGATCGCGGTGGCGGAGGCGACCGCGGTGGAGCACGAGCCGGCAGCGGCGATCGCGGAGGCGACCGCGGTGGAGCACGAGCCGGCAGCGGCGATCGCGGTGGGGGAGGCGACCGCGGTGGAGCACGAGCCGGCAGCGGCGATCGCGGTGGCGGAGGCGACCGCGGTGGGCCGAGGCCTGGTGATCCGGGCGAGCGATTGGTCTATGGCGCGAACCCGATCCGCGAGCTGATCGCTCGCAAGCCGGCGAGCGTACGCGCCGTGTGGGTCGATCCACAGCGCGCGGGACGGAGCACGAGCGATGTGGTCGCCGGCATC
This sequence comes from Kofleriaceae bacterium, assembly GCA_046160585.1. Taxonomy (GTDB): domain Bacteria; phylum Myxococcota_A; class Polyangia; order Haliangiales; family Haliangiaceae; genus JABFXX01. Next base: position 22,433 of record JBJXGN010000089.1, on the reverse strand, counting down.
GTCGGCGCGGCGCGGGCCGCGAAGATCCGCCTCGAAGATCGCGATCGCGCGACGCTCGATCGCGTGGCCGGCGAGGGCGCCGTGCACCAGGGAGTTGTCGCGTGGCTCGGGCCATTCGAATACGCGCAGCTCGAGGACCTCGTCCAGCCGCTGAACGAAGCGCCGCACGAGCACGATGCAAGCAGCCAACCGCGGGCGAACGATCCGCCGTTGATCGTCGCACTCGATGGCGTGGAGGACCCGCGCAACCTCGGCGCGATCCTACGCAGCGCGTACCTGCTAGGCGCGCGAGGCGTCGTCATCCCCGATCACCGCGCGGCGGCGGTGACGAGCGTGACGGCGAAGGCGAGTGTGGGTGCGAGCGAGCTGTTGCCGATCGCGCTGGTCGGCAACCTGGTGCGTGCGCTCGACGAGCTGAAGGATCACGGCCTGTGGCGCGTGGCCGTCCACGCGACCGAGGGCGCGCAGCGCATCGACCAGATCGACGCGACGTTGCCGCTCGTGGTGGTGCTCGGCGCTGAAGGCACAGGCGTTCGACCGCTCGTGGCGAAGCACTGCGACTTCCACGCCGTGATCCCCATGGCGCGCGACGCCGTCGGCTCGTTCAACGTGTCGGTCGCCGCGGCGATCGCGCTGTACGAGCTGCGGCGCGGGCGGATGCGCGCGGGCGAGTAGGGGCCAGCCAAACAGCTTGGCGATGCGAGATACACGAACGGGCCCCGGTCGGGTTACGGGCCCCCATGTAGAATCGTGAAACAACGGTGGGTAGACGCACGTAGTAGAGGGAGTCCATGGAGCGCATCCTCGAGGACCTGGCTCGCCACATCGACGACGCGACGCGACCCGACGTAGATTTGTACTTGGCGAGCGGGCCGGTGCTGCGCGGGCGCGTGATGAAGGTGCAGCAGGGCCTCGCCACGGTGCACCTCGGACCGGCGACCGATCCGTCCGTGTCCTACGTGCGCGTGGAGCAGATCGTCGCGGTCACCGTGCTCGCGAGTGGGCGCAGCGCGTATGCGGCGCCAGGGGCAACGCCCAGCGTCGAGGGGCCGCGGTCACCGTCCCATCACGACGACATCATCACGCCCGTCAACGAGATGACGTTCGCAGCCATGCAGGCGGCGATGGCGACGCCCACGCCCCCCGAGGAGCTCGCGGTGGATCGTGCATCGCGGCGCTCGAGCGATGACGTGCGTCGGACGTCGAGCGCGGGCGACGCGTCGCGGCTCGAGAAGGCCCGCGCCGGCAAGGCGCGTGCGGAGGCGTCGCGCGCGGAGTTGGCGGCTGCCGAGGCCGCACGCGGTGATGTCGCGCGAGGCGATAGCGCTCGACACGAGCGCGTCGATGTCGTCCGCGGCGAGATCTCGCGAAACGATCGCGATAGCGCTCGCGGCGATAGCGCGCGCAATCGCGCCGACGTGCGCCGGAGCGACGACGTGTCCGCCGCGTTCAGCGCGATGCGCGTCGAGACCGGCGCGATCCCGGCGTCGGATCCGATCGCCGAGTTCGTGGCGAGCCAGTACGACGTGATCACGCCACCGGACCCGATCGTGCCGGTGTCGCTCGAGCTACCGGCCCAGTCGCCGATGGACATCGAGGCGCCGACCTACCTAGGCGAGCGCCCGCAGTCGCGTGCGAAGCCGCAGGAGCCAGTCGCGCCGACGTTCATCGGCGATCGCCCGCAGCCTCGCGGGCAGACGCCGGCGCCGCTCTCGGCCGCCGCGCTCGCCGCGAGCGCGCCCGCGTCGGCAGGGGTCGAGGCGACGTTCCCGATGCGCGGCGAAACGCCGAAGCCGAAGGCCGCGCGTTCGCCGGCGCCATCCCGCCCAGAACTGATGCGACAGGCGGGCGTGCACGCGGAGATGATGTCGCGCGTGCTGCGGCATCGCGTGGAGATCGCGATCGGTGCGCCGCTCGATGACGACGCGCGCCGCGCGATCGGTCACGCACTGCCCGTCGCGAGCGATGTCTTGCTCGCGATGTTCGGGGAACCGACGTATCGCGGGGCACTCGAACGTGTCGTGTCGGTAGAGCTCGTCGCCGGCGACGCGGAGATCATGCTCGACAACGCGCGGCTCGTGATTCGCTGTTCGCTGGTGGATCGGTGGACGCCCGCGACGCTGCGCTCGGCGATCGAGATCGCCACCGCGTAGGTAGCGTCAGTTCTCGATCTTCTCGAGGAAGCTCGACTTCAGGAGCTTCTCGCCGTGCACCGGAAAGAACGTGTACACGCTGTCGCCGACGACGCGCACGACCTCGCCCTCGCCGTATGTCGCGTGGCGCACGAGGTCGCCCTTCTCGAGCGGGCCGAACACGGGACGCTTCACGCGCTCGATCTTTAGCGCGCGCCCGCGACCTCCGCGCCCGCGGCGCAGTGCTTCTTCGAGGAGGGCCTTGCGCGCATCCGCGTCGACCCCACCGCGGCGAGCGGCGAGGGCGGCGGCCACGGTCGCGGCCTGCGCACCCGTCTGTTGCGCGGCCTTTGCGTTGCGCTGGCAGTTGTCACACGTGCCACACGGCGCCGCGTCGGTGTAGCCGAAGTACGTCACGAGCAAGCGCGTACGGCACAGATGCGACTGGGCGTAGCGCAGCATCGACGCGAGTCGCGCGCGATCCTGCGCTCGTTTCTGCTCGTAGCGACTCGCGGCGCGCGCGAGATCCTCGAGCGACGGCGGCTCGAGCGCGAGAGGCGCAAACAACGCGCCCGGCGCTTCGGCGGCGAAGCCGACCTCCTTGAGGAACGACAGCACGACGCGCGCCTTCTTTGCAGGTGCATCCGCGCGCTCGGCGATGTCCTTCACGGGCCTGAACACCTCGAGGTCGTAATGCTCCTCGCCGGCGATCTGCGACGGTGCGGCGATCTTGCCGTCGGTCACGTGGACGAGCGCCTCGGCAACGGCGCGAGTCTGCTCTGGCGTTGGATAGCGCCCACCGAGGAAGAAGCTCTGGATGCGCTTGTCCTCGGGTTGATAGAGGAGCACGCAATCCGCGGGGAAGCTGTCGCGACCGGCGCGGCCGGCTTCCTGGTAGTAGCTCTCGAGCGAGCCGGGAAAATTGTAGTGAATGACGAAGCGGAGGTCCTGCTTGTCGACGCCGAGCCCGAACGCGTTGGTGGCGACCATCAAGCGCGGATCGCTCTTCTCCATGAACGCGCTCTGCACGCGCTCTCGATCTTTGGCGCGCATGCGGCCGTGATAGCGACCGCACTCGACGCCCTGCGACCACAAGAAGTCCGCGAGTGCGTCGACGGTCTTTACGGTCGCCGCGTAGATGATGCCGCACCCTTCCTGCTTCTCGATGAGGCGTAGCAACAGCGCTTGCTTCTTGCGCTCGCTCGACGCCTTGATCACGTGGTAGCGCAGGTTCGGTCGATCGAGACCGATGTCGATCACCGACGCTTCGGCGATCTGTAGCTGCGCGAGGATGTCGTCCTTGACCTTGGGCGGCGCGGTCGCGGTCAGCGCGAGCACCGGCGGTCGCTTCAGCGCGTTGACCGCCTCGCCGAGGCCGAGATACGCGGGACGGAAGTCGTGCCCCCACTGCGAGATGCAGTGCGCCTCGTCGACAACGAACAGCGAGACGTTGACCGTGGCCAGTCGCTCGCGGAAGCGTGGCTCGCCGAGGCGCTCCGGCGTGACGTACGCGATGCACGGGCGATTCTCCGACAGTCGCGAGAGCGTCGCGGCCTCGTCGCGCGGTGACAGCGTCGAGTCGAGGCGGAGCACTTCGATGTGCAGCGAGTCGAGCTTGTCGTGCTGATCTTTCATCAGCGCGATCAGTGGCGACACGACGAGCGTGACACCGGGAAGCTCGAGCGCAGGCAGCTGGTAGCAGAGCGACTTGCCGGCGCCGGTCGGCATGATCGCGAGCGTGTCGATGCCAGCGAGCACGTTGCGGATCGCGAGCGCCTGGCCCGGGCGGAACTCCGAGATGCCGAAGCGACGGCGCCCCACCTCGAGCATGTGCGCGTCGATCGACTCCTCGCTCGCCCCTTCGAAGTCGTGGACCTCGTACGCGTCGCTTCCATCGCCGTGGTGCGTCTCGTCAACGGTCTCGATATCGAACGTGTCTTCCTCGGCGTCGGCCTCCAGGCGCACGTCCAGCTTCGGGGCCTCGACCTGGAGCGGCGCGATCTTGTCGCGCGTTCCACGTGCGAGCTTGGGGGGCGGCTGTTCGGTTGCCGCACGCACCACACCCGGCTCGGACGCTGCGCGCTTTCCACGCTTGCGCTCTGGAGGAAGGCTCTTGGCCATCAAACGCTACGGTCTCTTGGAATCCCAACCGAGGCAAGGCAGAACGTCCTATCCTCACGGGCGGTTAAGGCGAGTCTTTGTGCTCGCCTTTCCGCAAGGCGCGATGCCTCGTTTTGCTGCACCTTCAACCGGTGGCAATTGCTCGCCCCGGAGAAAACTGAAGCTGGTGTTGTCAGGCGGCTTGCGCTTTGTTCACCAGGACGAAATCGGGTTACTTCGCGGTGAGGAAGCCCTCGTGCGCGAGGAGCTCTGCCGTCAGCACCGCGCCACCTGCTGCGCCGCGCACCGTGTTGTGCGAGAGCCCGACGAAGCGCCAGTCGAAGATGCCGTTGTCCGGCCGGAGTCGCCCGAGCGTGATGCCCTGCCCCTTGCCCTGATCGCGATCGAGCTTCGTCTGCGGGCGGTTCTCGTCCGAGCCAGAATCGAAAACCGTGAGGAACGGCGTCGGAGCGCTCGGCAGCTTCGCGTGTTGCGGCTTGCCTGCGTACTCTTTCCACGCGGAGAGAATCGCTTCCTTCGACGGCTTGGTGTCGAAGCTGACGAACACCGCCGCCATGTGACCGTCCGTGACCGGCACGCGAATGCACTGCGCGGTGATCAACGGTGCCTTCGCGTTGACGATCTTGCCGCCCTCGATGGTGCCCCAGATCTTGAGCGGCTCCTTCTCGCTCTTCTCCTCTTCCCCACCGATGTACGGGATGACGTTGTCGACCATCTCCGGCCACGACTCGAACGTCTTGCCCGCGCCGCTGATCGCCTGGTACGTGCACACCGCGATCTTCGACGGACCGAACGACCACAGCGGGTGGATCGCCGGCACGTAGCTCTGGATCGAACAGTTCGGCTTCACTGCGACGAAGCCTCGCTTCGTACCGAGGCGCTTGCGCTGTGAGTCGATCACGCCGACATGATCGGAGTTGATCTCCGGCACCATCATCGGGACGTCGGGCGTCCAGCGGTGCGCGGAGTTGTTGGACACGAGCGGCGTCTCCGCGCGCGCGTAGTCCTCTTCGAGCTTCGCGGTGGCGGCCTTGTCCATGTCGACCGCGCAGAACACGAAGTCGACCTGATCTGCCATCGCCGCGATGTCGGAGGCGTTACCGACGACGAGCCTCTCCGCGACGTTGGGGATCTCGCTGCCGAGCGTCCAGCGATCCGCGACCGCGTCGCCGTACGACTTGCCGGCCGAGGCGGGGCTCGCCGCCACCGCCGTCAGCTCGAACCACGGGTGGTTCGCTAGAAGTGAAACGAAGCGCTGACCGACCATGCCGGTGGCACCGAGAACACCGACCTTTAGCTTGTTCGCCATGACCCGCGCAATCTAGCAAAACGCACCGCGCGATCCACTTGCAGTCTTCATCGCGTTCGCGAAGATGTGCCCGAGATGCCGTTGCTCGATGGTCTGGTCGTCGTTCGCTCTAAGATTCACGGCTACGGCGTCGTCACGACGCGACCCTTCAAGAAGGGCGAGCTCGTCTGTTACGGCGACGGCGTCCTCTATTCAGAGGACGTCGAGTTCGACGACACCTACGCGCTCGTGGTCAACAACGACAGCCCGAGCCACCAGGGCGAGCTCTTGTTCTGGGACCTCGCGTGCCAGACGCGCTGGTTCAATCACTCGTGCGAACCGAATAGCGAGGTGCTGTCGAAGTGGGATCCCGTCGCCGACACGCTGCGGGCGTGGTGGGTGGCGGTTCGCGATATCGAGGTCGGCGAGGAGATCCTCTACGACTACGCATTCGTCGCGGAGGTCGCCGAGCCGTGCTTCTGCGGGGCGCCGCGCTGCCGCGGCCTCATCGTCGACGACGATCCCGAGAACCTCGAGAAGCTCCCGGAAGACCTACGTGCACACCTGAAGATTCCGGCCCCGCGCGCAGCGAGCTAGCCGCAGCCGATCTAGAGTCGGGGGCCATGAGTACTCGCATCGGGATCCTCACGGGTGGCGGTGACTGCCCGGGCCTCAACGGCGTCATCCGCGCCGTGACGCTTCACGCGCGCCAGACCTATGGGTGGGAGGTCGTCGGGATCCGGAATGGGTTCGAGGGGCTCTACGAGGAGGAGTACGTCGACCTCACGCCGGCGACCACGCAGCACATCCTGTCGCGCGGAGGCACGATGCTCGGCTCGAGCAACCGCGCGAACCCGTTCGCATACCCGGTCAAGCTCCCCGACAACCGGGTCGAGATCCACGACGTGAGCGCCCGCTGCATGTCGAACCTCCAGAAGCTCGACCTGCACGGGCTCGTCGTCGTCGGCGGCGATGGCACGATGTCGTTCGCGCAGAAGTTCATCCAGCGCGGTGCGCCGCGCATCGTCGGCGTGCCGAAGACGATCGACAACGATCTCGAGGCGACCGATTACACCGTCGGCTTTCAGACCGCCGTGGAGATCGTCGTCGAGGCGATCGAGCGGCTGCACACGACCGCCGAGAGCCACGAGCGCGTCATGGTCGTCGAGGTGATGGGCCGCTACGCGGGCTGGATCGCACTCACCAGCGCACTCGCCGGAGGTGCTCACGTCTGCCTGATCCCCGAGATCGATTACGACGTCGATCGCGTGATCGAGTCGTTCCATCGCCGCCACGGTCGCGGCGTGAGCTACTCGATCGTCGTCGTCGCCGAGGGTGCGAAGGCCAAGGGCGGCGCGCTCGCGGTGGTCACCGTCGGCGACCCGACGAAGCAAGAGAAGCTCGGCGGGGCGGGGCAACGCCTCGCCGAAGCCATCGCGGCGAAGACGGACTACGAGGTCCGCACCACGGTGCTCGGCCACATCCAGCGTGGCGGCTCGCCGTGTGCGTTCGATCGCGAGCTCGCCACGCGATTCGGTGTGAAGGCGGTGGAGCTCGTCGCCGAAGGGAAGTTCGGGCATGTCGCGGCGCTCGAGGCAGGCAAGATCGTCGGAAAGCCGATCGAGAAGGCCGTGAAGAAGCTCAAGCTCGTCGATCCTGCAGGCGAGCTCGTGCGGACCGCGAAAGGCGTCGGGATCGAGCTGGGAGGCTAGGATGCGCGCACTCGTCGTCGCTGTTTGGTTGCTGTCGTCGTCAGTGGTGGTCGCGAAGGGGAAAACCGTCGACATCGACATCAAGCAGGGTGCGGTCGACGACTTCATGCGAGTGCTCGGCGACACGGGCAAGGTCAACGTGGTCGTCCTCGAAGGTGGGGACACCAAGGTCGACGTGCTGGCGAAGAATGTTCCGTGGGACAAGGTACTCGCGGACACCGTCGCGAAGGCGAACCTCGCGTTCGTGCGCGAAGGCAACGTCGTCATCGTCGGATCGCAGGCAGCGATCGACGCGCGAAAGGCCACGAAAAAGGCAAAGGCGAGCGGGCCGATGATCCAGCTCGATCTTGTCGGTGCGAGCCCGAAAGACGCTGCGCTCCTGATCGCAGTCGCGACGGGCACCGCGTTCGACCTGGATGGGGGCGACGCGGTCTCGTTGCGCTTGCGTCAAGTAAAGGCGTCGGTCGCGAAGGACATCGTCGGACTCGTGTCGAAGGCGACGGTCGCCGCATCCCCCGCCAAGCGTGCGATCGGGCGGGCGAAGGGCGCGTGTGTCGCACCGAAGCTGCCAGCCAACGATCTCCAGCTCGTCGGCATCGCCGGCATCGGCACCAAGCGCTGGGCCATGTTTGGGACGATGACCAGCGCGGAGACCTTCGTCGTCACCCAAGCGGACTGCCTCGGCCTCGAACGCCGCAAGGTGAAAGCGATCAGCCCCACCTGGCTCGTAGTTCTGAACGAGGCGGACGGTCGTGTGGAAGAGTTCCAGTATCAACTCTACCCGGCGCAGCTTCCCATCGGAACGCCGTGAGCGATCTCGTCCACAAGAGGGGCACCGCGCCGATCATCGGAGCGTGGGATCACGCGCTCGAGGATCCGAACATCGAGGACGCACCGATCGTGCACGCGCTCGATCGCTTCGCGGGGCTGCCGGGCCTCGGTCGCGTGGAGGCCGCGTATCGCGCGCGCTTCCGCATGAAGTCGTGGCAATACATGACCGCGGTGTCGCCGGAGCTGTTCGTCGCGTTTGTCGTCGGCACGGCGGGATTCGCATCCAACGGCTTCGTCTACGCGGTCGACCTCGCGACGAACGCGATGGCGAAGAAGTTCGCGATCACGCCGCTGCAGATCGGCACGACACTGTCACCGACGAGCACGCGCGGATCACACCGCTTCTCGACGAACGGGCTCTCGGTGTCGATCGCGAACCTCGATCAGGGACGCGCCTTCGCGGCAACGGTCAACTCGGCAGAGGTCGACGTACGCCTCGGCTTCGCGAGCGACGCACGCGACGAGCACCTCTCGATCTGCGTGCCGCTGCCGGGCGGTCGCTGGAACTACACGCACAAGTTCATGGCGTTTCGCGTCGACGGCACCGTCACGATCGGCGGACGCGAATATCGGTTCGATCCGCAGACCGCGTTCGGTACGCTCGACTTCACCAAGATGTACGCGCTGCGCCACGCGGTCTGGAAGTGGATCGCGTTCGCGGGGCGCACCAAACAAGGCAAGCTGCTCGGCATGAACCTCGTCGATCCGACGCCCGACGCGCCGATCAGCGAGAACGCGGTGTGGGTCGACGGTGCACGCGAGCAGCTCGTCGACGTCCAGATCAGTGTCGACGGCGACTCGACGACGATGCCGTGGGTATGTACGGCGGCGAGCCTCGACGCAGAGTCGACGCCCCTCGCGCACGTCGATCAGCATCTCGACATGCCGCTGGTGAAGCACACGCTCCGACATGTCGTGTCCACGTTTAGTGGGCGCGTCCGGACGAAGAGCGGTCTCGTGCACGACTTCGAGCGCATCCCCGGCATCGCCGAAGATTTCGACAACCTCTGGTAGTGATTCGGTACAATGATCGAATGAAGCGGTTCGTCTTCATCGCGTCGATTCTCGCTGCGTGTGCCGATGACGGAGGCGGAGGCGGAGGTGGAGGCGGAGGCGGAGGCGGAGGCGGAGGGGATGGCGAGCCCGCTGATCTCGAGGGGGTGACGGCCGCGCACAACCGCGTGCGCGCGGAGGTCGGCGTCGATCCGCTGACGTGGAACCCGGATCTCGCGGCGCTCGCCCAGGGCTTCATCGCGGACTGCGCGTTCGAGCACTCGACGAGTGCGGAGCGCCGGGACAAGGCGGGCTTCAGCTACATCGGCGAGAATTTGTACATGTCGGGAGGCTTCAAGCCGACCGGCGCAAACGTCTCCGACGCGTGGGCCTCCGAAGAAGCCGACTACAACCACGCGGCGAACTCGTGCTCCGGCGTATGCGGTCACTACACGCAACAGGTGTGGTCGACGACGACCGACCTCGGCTGCGCGATCAACCAGTGCGGCAACGGGTACATCGTGGCGTGCGAATACGGCCCGGGCGGCAACATCAACGGCCAGCGCCCGTACTGATCGAGCGCACCGCGGAGAGGTATGCTCGCCCTCGGTGGGATCGAGCGGCAGCACCTGTCCGGACGACAACAAGCTCGGGGCCGTCGCCGATCTCGACGAGGCAGAGCGCGCTGCCATCATCGATCACGCCGCGAGCTGTGATTCGTGTCGGCCGTTCGTGTTCGACGCGCTGGCGATCGCCAGGGGCGGCGGGCTGGCCGAGGCGGAGACCGAGATCTCGGGCGAGCAGGCACGCGGGGACGTCGAGCTTCCGCCGACCATCGATCGCTATCGCGTCGATCGGCGCATCGGCGCGGGTGCGATGGGTGTCGTGTTTGCCGGCTACGATCCGGAGCTCGCGCGGCCCGTCGCGATCAAGGTGCTGCGCAGCGGCGCGTCGTCCGATCGCATGAAGCGCGAGGCGCAGGCGCTCGCGCAGCTCGCCCACCCGAATGTCGTCGCGGTGTACGACGTCGGCGAGGAGAACGGGTCGACGTTCGTCGCGATGGCGCTCGTCGACGGCGAAAACCTGCGCACGTGGCTCGGGACCCCGCGCGACACCGCCGCGATCCTCGACGCGATCGTCCAGGCCGCACGCGGGCTCGAGGTCGCGCACGCCGCGGGCATCGTCCACCGCGACATCAAGCCCGACAACGTGTTCGTCGCGAAGACCGGCGAGGTGCTCGTCGGAGACTTCGGTCTCGCGCGCATGACGGACGAAGCGGCGTCTGTCGTCGACGACAGCCTGTTGTCGAGCAGCGAGCTCACCGGCACGGGCGCCGTCGTCGGCACGCCCGCGTACATGGCGCCCGAGCAAGCGAGCGGCGAGGCGACCGCTGCGACCGATCAGTTCGCGCTGTGCGTGACCGCGTGGGAAGCGCTCTACGGATCGCGGCCGTTCACGGGACGAACGCTCGGCGAGATCGTCGCCGCCATTCGCAACGGGCCACCACCCACGCCGAAGACACGCGACGTGCCGGCACACGTACGCGCGGCGATCCGCCGGGGACTCGCCGCCGATCCCAAGGCTCGTCACGCGTCGATGTCTGCCTTCCTCGCCGCATTACAGCCTCGCCGGCGATGGCCGTTCGTCGTGGCTGGCGCTCTCGTGCTCGCAACCGCCAGTGGGATCACCGCACTCGCGATGCGCACCGATCCCGAAGAAGCGTGTTCGCTCGTCGAAAAGCCGGCGGGCTGGACGATCCCGGCGAACCTGAAGCCTGCAGCGGTAGTCGCGTTCGCGCGCACCCTCGATCGCTATGCGAACGACTGGCACTCGCTCGCGACGTCGACGTGCCTCGCGTCAGCACGTGGTGAGCTCGCGCGGCCCGCCTACGCGACGACGATGCGCTGCCTCGACGAACGTCTCGACACGCTGCACTGGATCACGAAGCAACCTGCCAACGCAGGAGCACTCGCCGAGGCGCTCGAGCCGATCGAGACGTGCCGCGATCTCGAGCCCGTCGCAGCACCGAGCGCGGAGCTCGCGACGTTGCAGCGCGATCTCGCTCGCGCGTTCGTCGCCGCGAACTATCAGGCACGGACCGCCACGGGGCTCGACGAGCTCCTCATGCGCGCGAACCAGCTCGGCGATCAAGCCGCCATCGCCACGGCGAGCTACCTCGTGGGGCGTTCTCGCTATGCGCGGAGCGAAGACCCATCCGAGGTACTGCAGGTCGCGATCGCCACCGCCGAGCGCGCGAACGACGCGCGCATTCGGGCGCGCGCCTCCGCACTCCTGTCGCGCCTGAAGACGCGCAAGGATCTCCTGTCGGAAGCAACGGTCCTGCGCGACGCTGCGATCTCCGCGTCCGCGCGCGCGAGCGATCCGGTCACTTCGATCGCGGTCGAGGAGGCGAAGGCGGAGCTCGCGTTTCGCCGTCGCGATGCGAGCGCCGAGATCGCGGCGTACCGTCGCATCGAGGGGATCGAGATCGAGCGCTTTGGCGAGGTCTCGGGGGCGGTCGTCTACGCGCGGATGATGCTGTCACGCGTCCTTCAGCGCCTCGGGAAGCTCGCCGACGCGAAACATACGATGGATCTCGCGATGGCAGCGATGGAGCAGCTCGTCGACGGGGGGCCGCTCTCCGAGGCTGCACTCCAGATGGCGTACGCGAGCGAGACCGACCGCTCGGCGAAAGTCTTGCTCCAGGAACAGATTGTCGCCGCCCTTCGTCGCCGCGGAGCCGACGCGCGCGAGCTGGCGATGGAGATTGCGGCGCTCGGCTGGGACTATGAGGCCGTCGGAGACCATGCGCGCGCGTTCGAGTCCATCAAGGAGGCGGTCTCGATCGCGTCGCCGCCGACAAATGAGGACATCGAGGGGGGCACTCGCATCGCGATCAAGATCGCCGATGAGACCGACGACGCCGCGACTCGGACGAACTACGTGGGGGAGGGTCTTGCACTCCTCGACCGGCTACCCGCCGACGTGCAGGGGGGCGACAACGTCCAGTCGCACCGCGGCGAGCTGTTGCTGCTCGGAGGGCGCCCGCGCGACGCGATTCCCTACCTCGAGAACGCGCTCGCCGTTGCCGAAGCCAAAGAACCGCAGATCCCTGGCCACATCATGAATCGCTCGTTCTTGCTCGCGCAGGCCCTGTGGGAGACCGGTGGCACGCGTGATCGCGACCGCGCGATCGCGCTCGCAGAGCAAGCCGAGCGCCGCGTCCCCGACGTGCGGAAGGATCTGGAGGAGCGCGGGCTGTTGACGCTGCTGCCGAGACTCGAGCGCATGCGCCTTCGCATCGAGGCGTGGCGCCGGACACACAAGGTGCGCTAGCCCGCCGCGGGCTGCGCGAGCATCGTCTCGCCGTCGCGCACGTACGTGCTGCCGGGGATCGCCTTCGCGGTGCGCTTGCCGACGGCAGCGAGCTCGGCGAGTGCAGCGTACGTCTTCGCGCGCGCACACGCGATCGCGGCAATCGAGACCGACATGATCGGGAACTTCCGCTGCACGCCGAAGCGATCCTTGGTCTCGATGAAGCCGTTCTTTCGATCCGACGCGTCGTAGTAGAGGCGGATCAGCTGATCGAAGCGCTCGCAGATGCCCCTGCACACCTCGTCGACGCGATCGGCCGACGTCACGAACACGAAGTCGTCACCTGCGATGTGACCGATGAAGTCGCCCGCGCCCCCGGAGCGCGTGATGACGGCGCGGATCACGTCGCCGGTCTGGCGGATGACCGCGTTCGCCTTCGCGTAGCCGTAGTAGTCGTTGAACGCCTTGAGGTTGTCGAGGTCGAGGTAGCCGACGACGGAGGCAGCGTCGCCCATCGAGAGGCGCCGTTCGATCTCGGCCTGGATCGCGTCGGCGCCGGGGAGCTGCGTGGTCGGCGAAGCGCCGAGCTCGCGTGCCTGGCGATCGAGCGCCTTGCCGACGCGCGCGAGGAGCTCGGCGGCGTCGAACGGCTTCACCATGTAGTCCTCGGCGCCGGAGCGGAACGCGCGGACCTTGTCGGCGGTGTCGCCACGTGCCGAGAGGAACATGATCGGCGCCATGCCGATCGCGGCGTCCGCGCGGATCATCTCGGCGGTGCGATAGCCGTCGATGCCCGGCATGAGGACGTCCATGAGGATCATGTCGGGGCGGAAGCGGCGTGCCTCGGCGAGGGCGGCGTTCGCGGAGCCCGCGTCGCGGACCTGGTATCCGCCGATCTCGAGGACTTCGCGGCAGATCTGGCGAATCGAAGGATCGTCGTCGACGACGAGGACCTTCGGTGCTTCGCGGCGGCCAGACTCGACGAGGCGAAGGCACGCGTCGCGGAATGCGGCCGGCTGGATCGGGAACTCGAGGAGATCGTCGGCACCCGCGGCGAGGAGGTCGGTGCGGCGCTCGGAGTCGCCGACGACCATGACGGCGGTCTTCATCGTATCCGGGTCGTGCTCGAGGATCGCGAGCAGCGGCAGGGCGTCGGCCATCGCGCCGGCGACAACGGCGAGCGCCGGGTGGTCGCTGCGCGCGATCGCCAGCGCGGTGTCGACGTCGTTCGCGACCAGCACGCGATCGGTGAGCGACATGAGCAGGCCCTTGAGCAGCAGGGCGCGGCGCGGATCGTCGTCGACGACAAGCGCGCATGCGTTCTCGGCGAGCACGCGTCGGCGCGGCTTCTCGTCGATGATGACGTTGCGTGCCGGCGCGTCGGACTTGGCGGAGACGGGAAGAGTGAACACGAACTTCGTGCCGTTCGTCGCGGACTCGACCCAGATGCGGCCGCCGTGGGCCTCGATGATCGTGCGCGAGATCGACAGGCCGAGTGCGGTGCCGCCGACGCGGCGACTCGACGCGCTGAATGGCTCGAACACGCGCTCGCGCTCCTCGGGTGCGATCGGCTCGCCCGTGTTGTGCACCGACACGCCGACCGCGTCCTCGGATAGCGGCGGGCCGAACACCTGTACGTCGATGGTTCCGCCGGAGGGTGCGAAGCGGATCGCGTTGGTGACGAGGTTGCCGAGCACCTGTGCCAGTCGTTCGGGGTCGCCGAGGATCGAGATGTCGTTCGCGGACGCGCCGAGGACGATCGTGAGCTGCTTGGTCGCTGCGGCGGTGCGATAGCGATCGATGACCTCGCGCGCGAGGCGATCGAGCTGTACGGGCGCGGCGGAAATCGTGATCGAGCCTGCCTGCGCGCGCGCGAGGTCGAGGAGCTGATCGACCAGCTGGTTCATGCGCGTCGCCGCCTGGCGCGCCATGTCGACGTAGCGGAGCTGGCGATCGGACAGCGCCCCCGCGTAACCGGAGAGCACGATGTCGAGCGCGCCGGCGATCGACGTCAGCGGCGTGCGCAGCTCGTGAGACATCACCTGCGCGAATTCGGCGCGGCGGCGCGCGACATCGGCGGTGTCACCGAGATCTCGCAGGATGACGATGGCGCCGGTGATTCGCGACGCGTCGCCGTCACCACGCAGCGGCGTGACGACGGAGTGAAGCACGCGATCACCGATGCGAACCTCTTCGCGGATCGGTTGGCCATCACCACCGGCGGCGAGATCGAACGGATAAAAGCCGACGGTGTCCTTCAAATACGCGGTGTCGACGTTCGCATCTGCGGGGATGCCGAGCATCTCGCGCGCGGTCGCGTTGATGAAGACACCTCCGGAGCGCGTGTCAGCGACGATCGCACCGTCGGCCATCACCTCGACGGCTGCTTGTAGGCTTTCCGCCCCGACCGGCATCTATCCAGAGATTGTAGCGAAATCGCGGCCTGACCGCTCAGGCTTCACTGGTCACATCGCTTCCAGCCTCACGACGGCGAAAGGTACGTTCGAGTGCGGCGTAGTAGCCATCCTTCGCAACCAGCTGATCGTGCGTGCCCGATTCGACTACCTGGCCCTGCGCCATGACGACAATCTGGTCCGCGTTGCGAATGGTCGACAGGCGATGGGCGATGACGAGGGTCGTCCGGCCCTTCATCAGCTCCGTGACGCCCTTTTCGATCAGGCCCTCCGCTTCCGGATCGACGTGGGCGGTTGCCTCGTCGAGGATCAGGATCTCCGGGTCGCGCAGGAGTGCGCGCGCGAAGGCGACGAGTTGGCGCTCGCCGGCGGAGAAGTTGCTGCCGCGTTCCGCGACGGGCGTGTCGAGCCCCGAGGCGCGGCGCGCGAGCGCGCGATCGAGGCCGACGCGGCGCACGGCCTCCTCGATCTTCTCGCGCGGGTACGGCTTGCCGAGCGCGATGTTCTCGGACAGGGTGCCGGCGAACAGGATCACGTCCTGCGAGACGACGGTGATGCGACGGCGCAGCTCGGCGAGCGAGAGATCCCGGATATCCCTGCCGGCGATGCGGATCGCGCCACGCTCGCGCTCGTAGAGACGCGTCATCAACTTGATCACGGTCGACTTGCCCGAGCCCGTCGCGCCGACGACGGCGATCGTCGCTCCAGTCTCGACCTTCATCTCGACGCCGCGCAGAATCGGCTCCGCGCCGTAGGAGAAGTGAACGTTCGCGAGCTCGATCGCGGGAGCCGCGCGCCCAGACTCCTCGTTGTTACCATCGCGTTCGGGTCGCGTGACGAGCGCGGACGTGCCGCCGTCGGGCTCGTCGTTGTCGAGGAGCTGGAAGATGCGCTCGCTTGCGGCCATCGCGCCCTGCATCACGGCGTACTTCTGCGACAGGTCGCGCACCGGAATAAAGAACTTGCGCAGGTACTCGATGAACATCGCGATGATCGCGACGGTCTCGATCATCGACGCGTCGTGCGGCCGACCCGCGACGTACCAGAGCACGACACCGATCGCGATCGATTCGATCGCCTCGACGATCGCATACATCGCGGAGTCCGCGCGGATCTGGCCGAGGTACGCGTCTCGATGACCCGCGTTGATCTCGTCGTACTCCGACAGCGCGGTCTTCTGCCGCCCGAGCAGGTGCAGCACCTTGATGCCGGAGAGGTGTTCCTGCGCAAACGCGTTCATCGCGGCGAGGCGAACGCGGATCTGGCGGAACGACGCACGCATCAGGCGGCGGGCGTATTCGACGAGGATGAACATCAGCGGCAGCGTGCCGAGGACGAGGAACGTGAGTCGCCAGTCGATGACGAACATCACCGCGATGATGAGGATCATCTTCAGGATGTCCGCGATCAGCGTGATCGCACCCTGCGAGAACATCTCGTTGAGGCTCTCGATGTCGTTCGTCATACGCGTCATGAGGCGCCCGACGGGGATGCGATCGAAGAACGCCGCGCGTTGCGACAGCACTTTGTCGAAGGTGGCGATGCGTAGTGCGTGCATCGTCTTTTGGCCCGCTGCCTGGAGGAACCAGATCTCGCAGAACGACGAGCCGCCCTGCGCGACGACGAGCCCCATATACGCGGCCGCGGCGAACGGCAGCATCGCGACGTCGCCGGTCAACATGAAGTTCGCGAGGGCGTAGCCGAACAGCCGCGGCTGCGCGAGCTCGAGCGCGATGGTGAGCGGCATGAACAGCGCCCACGCCGCGAGCAGCTTCTTGTGTGGCCGGATGTACGGCCACAGCCGGCGGAACAGCTCGAGGTCGTACGCCTTGCCGAGGTTGGCCTCGTCGCGCGACGGCTCGGCGCGCCCCGGGCGTGGTGACGTCGCGGTCGCCACTAGCTCGCCTCCTTCACCGTGTCGGTGTCGAGCTGGCTCGCGTAGAGCTCGGAGTACGTGCCGCCCTGGGCGAGGAGCTGCGCGTGGGTGCCGCGCGCGATGATCGTGCCCTGATCGAGGACGATGATCTGATCCGCGTCCTTGATCGCCGCGATGCGATGGCTGATCAGCACGGCGGTGCGCCCGTGCATCACGTTCTTGAGGTTCTTCAGGATCGCGCGCTCGGTCTCCGCGTCGACCGACGACAGCGAGTCATCGAGCACGAGCAGCCGCGGCTCCGCGGCGAGAGCGCGCGCGAGGGCGACGCGCTGGCGCTGTCCACCCGACAGCGTGATCCCGCGTTCGCCGACGATCGTCGCAAGCCCTTCGGGCATCGCCGCGAGGTCGCGCATCAGACCGGCGGCCGTGGCCGCGGCGACCACGCGCGGGTCGTGACGTAGGTCCTTCGCAGCTTCGCGACCGACCGCTTCGAGCTCCTTGGCGCGCGCGGCAGGGATCGCGGTGCCGCCACCGTAGCCCATCGCGATGTTGTCCGCGATCGTCGTCGAGAACAGGAATGCTTCCTGCGGCGCGTAGCCGATCTGCTGGCGCAGCGATCCGAGCGGTACCGTCGTGACGTCCTTGCCGTCGAGGAACACCGATTTCGGCGGGACCTCGATCAAGCGGCAGAGTGCGTCGACGAGCGTGCTCTTGCCCGCACCCGTGCGACCGACGATAGCGGTGATCGTGCCGGGCTCGAGCGACAGGTCGATGTTCTCGAGAAGCGCACGATCGCCGATCTTGATCGTCAGGTCCTTCACTTCGACTGTCGCGGGCTTCTTCGACTCCGGGATCGGAGCCTCTGTTCCGTCGGGGATGTCGGTGTTCGTCGCCTGCAGCTCCACGAGGCGCTCCCACGAGACGCGCCCGCGTTGGACGAGCGCGAGCATGAAGCCGAGCGTGAGCGTCGGCCACACGAGTCGCGTGAGGTACCCCGCGAACGCGACGACCTCTCCGCGGGTCATGTCGCCGAACACCAGCGCGCGACCGCCGAACAAGATCAGGATCGCCATCCCTAGCGACGCGAGCGTGTTGAGGATCGGTCCGAGCTGGATGCGGACCTTCGCCGCCCCCATGTTCTCCGCGAGGAGCTTCTCGGAGCGCTCGATGAAGCCCTTGCGGCGCACATCTTCGAGGCCGTACGTCTTGATCACTTGGATCGCGCCGAGATCCTCC
Source organism: Kofleriaceae bacterium (assembly GCA_046160585.1). GTDB lineage: Bacteria > Myxococcota_A > Polyangia > Haliangiales > Haliangiaceae > JABFXX01. Next base: position 4,515 of record JBJXGN010000089.1, on the reverse strand, counting down.
TGGATCCTCGACGACAGCGCGCCGAGCTCGACCTGCACGTTGCGCATCGACGCCCACATGCGTTTGCTCATCGCCTGACCGACGACGTAGATCAGCGGGAACGGCGCGATCGCCCACAGCGTGACGATGGGATCCGTCGCGAGCATCACACCGAGCACGGTGACGAACGCGAGGATCGCGTTGCCGAGCGACACGAGCCCGAAGCCCCACATCGCGCGCACGGTCTGCACGTCGTTCGTGAGGCGCGACATCACGTCGCCCACGGGGTGGTCGCGGTAATACGCTGGCGACAGCGTCATCATGTGGCCGAACAGGTTCGAGCGCAGGTCGAACTCGGCGCCACGCGCCGCGTTGAAGATCCAGATGCGCGACGCGATGCGCGTGATCGCGGTGAGGACCGCGAACCCGACCATTCCGAGCACGAGGTACAGGACGAGTTGCGTGTCGGTCCCCGTGCCCTTGATCTCGTCGATCGCTCGTCCCATCAGCTCGGGGACGCCGAGATACGCCGCGTTTGTCAGCGCGAGCATCACCACGCCGAGCGCGAGGCGCGTGCGATACGGGCGCAGATATCCGAGCGATGAACGAACGCTCACGGGTAGAGGTTTGTACGCCCGGGCCTCCGAGGTTTCGAGGGCACAGCACCGTTCTTACGGGCAGGTGAAGCGTGGTCGCGTTCGGTGGCCGGGAGCGCCCTAACCGCGCGGATCCTCGGTACAGTCGGCCGCCCTTAGGGGTACGCCCATGGCCGACTTCGCGAACCTCCTCGCCGTCCTCGAGAACGATCCAGATGACGCCCAGGCGCGCGATGCACTCGCATCCGCAGCACGGGCCACACCGCCCAATGTCCGCGTCGAGAAGCTCGCGGCGACGCGCAAGTTGCTCGCGAGTCGCGGACGTCCGGATGCGGTCGTCCACCTCATCGATGTCGAGCTCGGTGCGCTCTCTGCGCAGGAGCCCGGTGGGGTCGATCGGCGCGTCGATCTGCTCCTCGAGAAGGGGATGATCCTCGACGGAGAGCTGCTCGACGTCCCCGCGGCGCGTGCCGCGTTCGACGAGGTGATGAAGGCGCGAGCCGACGACGCGATGGCGAAGGAAGCCATCGAGGAGCTCGAGCTCGCACAGAAGAACTGGAAGAAGTTCGCGGAGAAGTACGTCAAGGAGGCGAGCGGCTCGACAGATCGCAGCCTCGCGACCGGGCTCTACGCATCGGCGGCCGAGGTCTACATTCGTTTCGCGCCGGATGCGCCCGAGGCCGAGCAGTACCTGCGCAGATCGCTCGAGGTCGATCCCAAGAACGGCAAGGCGGCGTTCCACCTTGTTCGACACCTGCGTCGTGGCAAGCGCTGGCCGGAGCTCGCGAAGCTGCTCGACGAGCGCGCCGACGTCGCGGCCACCGTCGAAGAGAAGGTGTCCGCTCTGAACTCGCTCGCGGCGGTCGCGCGCCATCACCTGAACGACACGCCGCGCGCCGAGGCAGCGACGAAGCGCGTGCTCGTCCTCGATCCTGCACAGCCGCAGGCACTCCGCGCGGTGACCGATGCGCTCGCGAGCGATGGTGACTGGCCCGCGCTCGTCAGCACGTACCAGGCCGCGATCAAGGCGCGACGCGATGGCGAAGACCTCGGCATGTTGCTCCAGGTCGCGATGCTCTTGTGGAAGCACATCGGCGATCTCGATCAGGCGGAGGAGTACTTCCGTCGCGTGCGCAAGATCGACCCCGCGCACCCCGCCGCGATCGACTTCTATCGCGAGTACTATCCGAAGAAGGGCGAGAACCAGAAGCTGCTCGCCCTGCTGCGCCAGGTCGAGAAGCAGGTGCGCCCGCGCGCCGAGTCCCAGAGCGGGAGTCTTCCGAGTGGTGCCGCGGCAGGCGGACGCTCGATCTCCGTCGAGATCGCGCAGCTCGCCGAAGCGCAGAACAACCCCGAGAAGGCGATCGAGGCCTGGAAGCAACACATGCGCGCCGATCCGTCGTCGGGCGAAGCGCGCTCGGCGCTGGTGCGGCTGTACCGCAAGACCGAGAAGTGGAACGCGCTGCTCGACCTCATGAAGGAAGAGATCGAGCGCCTCCCCGAGAGCGATGTCGCCGGGCGCGTCGATCGCCTGCACCAGGTGGTCGAGATCTATCGCGACAAGCTCCGGCTCGACGTGATGGTGATCAACACGTACAACGCGATCCTCAAGGTCGATCCGGACAACAAGCGCGCGGCCGACGAGCTGGCGGCGAAGTTCCGCGCGCTCGGACGGTGGAACGATCTGATCGCGGTGCTCACGCGCAAGAGCGAGTCGCCGGGCGTTCCCGACGAGGAACGCATCGCGGTGCTCCGCGAGATCGCGGATCTGTGGTCCGAGCGGTTCGGAAACTTCGCGAACGCCGTGCGCCCGCTCGAGCGCATTGTCGAGATCGCGCCGCGCACGCAGATCAGTGGCGACGCGCTCGCGAAGCTCAAGGAGATCTACACGAAGCGCCGCCAGTGGCGCGCGCTGATCGACGTGATCGGACGCGAGGCGAACGACCTGCCGCCCGAGGAGAAGCGGGCGAAGCAAGCCGAGATGGCGCGCCTCGCCGCGGAGCGCCTCGGTGACTCGCGCCTCGCGATCGAGATCTACAACATGATCCTCGCCGAAGCAGGACCGGATCATCCGGACACGCTCGTCGCGCTCGCCGGTTTGTACGAGCGCGAGAAGCGGTTCATGGCGCTCGCAGAGGTCCTCGAGCGCCAGATCGCGGCGCTGACCGAGCAGAAAAAGATGAAGGAGTCGATCGGGCTCCTCGAGAAGCTGGGCCAGGTCTACGCGGATCGCCTCGGCTCGGCGCAGGTCGCCGCGGCACAGTGGAAGCGCATCCTCGATCTCGAGCCGAATCACGCGAAGGCCCTGCGCACACTGCGCGAGCTGTACGCGACGGCCGGCGATTTTGCGGGCCTCGAGCAGCTCTATGCGCGACTCGGCCAGCAAGAGGAGCTCGTCGACGCGCTGCTCGGCATCGCCGATCGCATGGACGACAAGGCGCGCCGGTTGCCGCTCGTCGAGCGCGCCGCGCAGCTCGCGCAGGAGCGCGCGAACAGCGCGAAGGATGCGGCCGTCGCGCCGACGGTCGAGCGCGCGCGACAGGTGTGGGAGCGCGTGCTCGCGGTCGACTCGCAGAATATCAGCGCCGCGAACGCGCTCGCGCCGATCTACACGAAGCAGGAGAAGTGGGCGCGCCTGATCACGATGCACGAGATCGAGCTCGCGTCGGCGCCCGATGCCGAGGCGCGCCTCGCGAAGATCGCCCAGATCCGCCAGCTATGCGAGCAGCGTCTCGCGTCGCGGACATTGGCGTTTGCGTGGACGCTCCGCGCGTACGAGCTCGATCCGGCGAGCGACGCATTGTTCGCCGACGTGCTGCGCCTCGCGAGCGAACCGGACCAGTGGCGCGACGTCGCTGCCGCGTTCGATCGCAAGCTCGACAACGGTCGAGCCGAAGGCGGTGCGGACGTAGACGCTCGCTCGGCGAACCTTGACGACGCAACGAAGCTGCGCATGCTGCGCGAGCTCGCGAAGATCGCGTCGCGCCGGCTCTCGGATCCCGAGCGCGCGCGCGCATATCACCGACAGGTCATCGCGCTGTCCGCGGACGATCGCGAGGCGGAGGAGCACCTCGAGGAGCTCGCGATCCAGCTCGCCGACTGGCAGGACCTACTCGTGTCGTATCGCCGACGCGCCGCGCGCGAGAAGGATCCGAGCGAGCGCACGTCGCTGCTCCTCGAGATCGCATCGCTGCAGGAAGAGCGGCTCGCGGATCTCGATGGCGCCGCCGCCACCTATCGCGAGGCGCTGAAGGTCACGCCGGCGCAGATCCGCGCGATGCGCTCGCTCGCTCGCATCGAGGAGGCGCGGGGTGACGGCGAGGCCGTCGCCGAGGTGCTCGCGATGGAGCTCGAGCACACGACCGAGCCCAACGCGCGCTTCGACATGCTGATGCGCATCGCGAGGCTCGAAGAAGAAGGCAACGAACGCTTCGCCAACGCGCTCGACTTCTACAAGAAGGCGCTCGCCGTTCCGGGCCCCGGCAACGCGGTGCGCCCGCAGGCGGTGTCCGCGCTCGTGCGCTACACCTTCGCCGACGGTCCCGCGAGTACGCTGCGACCCGCGGAGCGCGTCGCGACCGCGCGGCTGATCCTCCCGCACCTCGTCGCCGCGAAGAACGTCGGCGTGCAGGCGCTTGCACTCGAGGTCATTCGCAACGGCGCGGAGACCTCCGCGAACGAGCGGCTCGATCTCGATCGCCAGCTCATGCACCTCTATCACGTCGACCTCGGTGATCCGGCCGCGGCGTGGCAGTCGGGTCTGCACGTGATCGCCGTGGATCCCGCCGACGGCGAGGTCAGGAACGCGCTCGGCTTGCTCGCCGGTCAGCTCGGTCGCGATGGCGAATGGGCGCAGCAGCTCGACAAGGCGCTCGCGACCCTCCGGTCGCGAAATGCGACGCCGGCGGATATCCGCGCCGTCGCGACGGAGCTCGCGATG
>JBJXGN010000088.1:0-4309 GCA_046160585.1 Kofleriaceae bacterium | reverse complement strand
GAGACGACCCACTGCGTGCGTGGGCTCATCTTCTTGCGACCGTCCCACCAGCTCGCGGCGTCGGACTGCTCGACGACACTCGCGTCGTGCATGTCCGTGTAGGTGATCTCGGTCGTCGCGCCACGCTGGTTCGAGATCGTCTTCATCAGACGGAGCGGCTGCGTCGTCGTCGGGACCGCGAGGTAGAAGCCCGACGGCGTGAACCACAGCGCCTCTTCGATCCCGTCGCCGTCGAGATCCATCATGTCGGCGTCGAGCTTCCACGTGAGGCTTTCGCCGAGGGTGCCCGTTGTGCCCGCGGTCGCGCGACGCCGAATCCCGCCCTGAGCGTTGCCGGGATACGCGGGCCCGTCGGCGAGGAAGTTGCCACCGATGTTGTAGTGAACCTTGGCCGTCGCCGCCGGCGTCGCGGGCGGCGTCGTGCCGTCGCCGATCCCGCTCCACACGACCAGGTCTGGGCGCCCGTCGTTGTCGACGTCGGTCACCCGCGTCTTGGCGCGCGTGTCGCCCGCCAAGATCTGCTGATTCCCGACGGGGGGCGGCGGATTCGACACGTAGACGAGCTGGTCGTCGCCGGGTCGCACGTTCGGCGGCGTCGTCACCTCGCCGCTGGGCGGCCACTGCGGGCCGGTGAGGCGGAACCGCGCGCCATCGTTGACGGCGATATCGACGTTGTTGGTGGTGGGTCCGTCATCATCAAGCCGCCAGTGATCGGGCAGCCCGTCGCCGTCGAGGTCCATGGTCCCGCGCGTTGCCCCGACGGTTCCACCCCAGAGGGCGCTGGTTCCGCTGATCGCGTTGTCGCCGGGCCTATCGATGCAGCCGTCCTGTGCCGGATCGAGGCAGTTGATGGGACGCGTGGGAAACCGGAACGAGCGCGGTTGGAAGCCGCCGGTTCCGTCGCCGAGCCAGACCTGCCACTCGATCTCGGCATTCACGTCGCGCGCGATCGCGTCGAGGAAGCCGTCGCCATCGAAGTCCATGATCGCGTGGTCCTGGCCGGCGATCGAAGGGCCGGAGAAGTTCGAGTCTCCATGCGCGGACTCGAGCGGGACGGGCTGGTACTTGATGATCGGCGTCGTCGCGAATGCTCCGTTCACGTTCTTATAGATGAACCAGGGGTAGAGGCCCTCGCAGCGCATGTACGGGCCGCGCGTCGACAGGTTCGACGGCGCCGGCGCGTTCTCTGGGCCCGACACGGTCTTGGCCATCACGTGGTGGCAGCCTGTGGTTGGAGTCTGGGGAAGCTGCGCGCACGTGTGGAAGTCCGACCAGTCGATCGTGCACATCCCGTTCGTACAGACCATCGCGTCGCGCTCGATGAGGCAGTTGCCGAAGTCCTGGCATCGCTCGACCTCGGTGCCCGGACACGCCGGCCACGGCACGTTCGGTGTCCCTGTGCCCGGCAACCCAGAGATCGACGGCTCCGGCGCACGCACCTGGCCGTTGTCGAGCATGTTGCCGAGCTCGATATCGTAGGTGTCGATGTCGCCGTGCACGGCAGCCACCAGATCGATCAGGCCGTCCGAATCTGCGTCGAGCCAACGGTACGCGAGATACGTCCGGTAGATGCCGCCGAGCGCGTTGCCGCCTTCGCCCGGAGGACACTCGGTGCCACCGGGATAACAATACGGGCGCTGGTTGTTCTGCGGATCTGCGCTCGGAGCGCACGAGCTGTTGTTGTGGCAGATGGCGTTTGCCTGCTGCGAGTTCGAGAACGCCGTCGCTTGTCCGTTGAGCGAGCAGCTCTCGAGCTCCGGAGAGTCCCGCTTCGCCGTGGGCGATCCCGCGCTCGCGGTTCCGGCGCCTTTCCATTTGAGGCGCGGAAGATCGAGCGTGCGCTCGGTGCCCTCGAAGGAGATCACACCGTTCGTCGAGATATTGCGCCGCCACTTCGCACGGCACGCGCTGATGTTGCCCTGCGCGTCGACCGATCCGTTCGTCACGAGATCTTGCCGGCCATCACCGTCGATGTCCTGGAACATCATCTCGACGCTCGGCCAGCGATCGTCGGCGCGCCGAAAGCCCCAGCCGAGGTTTGTCGTCGGAAACTCGGTGCTGCCATTGCCCCACGGCGGCCCGGCGATCGGCGCGGGCGCGGTCCGCGTGATCGTCCGATCGTTGTACGTGAACAACACCGCCGGGAGATCGACGCGCGGCACCTCGCTCGTCGCGCCCCACGCGCTCTCCTGGATCGACGTCAACAAGCGAACGGGCGCGTGTTGCGTGCTGGTGGCGCATGCCTCGCTGGCCGCGTCGTAGCCCAGCGTGATCTGCCGCGTGTGCTCGACGGTGTTCACGCCGGGAGTCAGCGCGAGCGCAGTGATCTTCGTGATCTTGTTGGAGCCGGTAGCGATCACCGTGCCACCCGCGGACGTCGCTCCGGTTCGATGGTCGACCTGTGCGCCGACTGGAATCCCGTCACACAGCGGGGCCGTGGTCGCGGTGATGATGACTTCCGCGAACGGTGCGAGACCCGCTACGGCATTCTGTCCGTAGAGGATCCGCTCGATCATGCATTCCTTGGCGCTCCACTTGTAGTGGTACGAGATTTCGTTGCCGAACGCATCGACGGTGCCCGTGAGCGGCGCGAACTGATCGCTCACCGGGCAAGCTGCCGCACGACTCGCGTCGCCGAACGTCATCACGACACCGTCGGTCGTGCGTACACGCCAGCGGAACGTCGACGATGCATTCATGCGCTCGTAACGCGCCCACGTCGAGTCCGACTGCGCTCGGTACATCTTGAACACGTCACTTGCCACCGCGATCGGCTCGGTGATCGCCACGAGCTCCCGGCCACCAGCGAGCGAGCTGATGAAGCGGTCATCGTTGCGCGGGTCGATCAACGCGAGGACCTGCGCGTGTTCGACCTCGGGAGAGCGCGATTCGAGGCGACCTCGCGACCGGTCCTCCGAGATCATCGGGATCGGCAAGCTCCATCCCGCCGCCACGCCACCAAACGTTGGACCCTGCGACGAATAGCTGAGAGCGAGCTGTGGCGCCATTCCAGAGCGCCCGGGAGGTAATGAAATCGAATAGTTATACTGCATTGCGCCGGTCTGGGTGGACACGGTGCCGTCGCCAGACGAGAGCTCGGCCGCCTTGGGCGGGTCCGAACCAAGCGCCGGGGCCGGAATGGAGAAGATGTCGCCGGGAGAAGCCGTCACCGGACGCGTCGCGAAGACGAACGCGACGGCGAGAAAGGCAGCGACTCCACGGTGGATGGCGAGACGGGTGGGTTTCATGATCAACCGTTATTCTGCGTGAGCAGCGTGTGGAAAGCGATCCGGGAGAGGTTCAGTTCGATGTCTTGCTGGTAGCGCACGCCGCCGCGCGCTGGGAATCCGGCGCCGCAAGCGCACAGGTCACGACGGCCTCGTCGAGCTTCGCGCAGCTCGCGAGGAACTCGCTGCCGAGCGATGCCTGCATGACCTCGCGGTGCGCTTTGTGGTCGACGTTCGTCGCCGTCGCGAGACGAAGATCGATCAGGTGTTCGCGAAGGTTCTCGCACGGCGTCGCACGCGGTACGCCGTCTTCTTCGTCACCGCTGCACCCCACCAGCAGCATCATCACCAACAGCGTCCGCATCGAGTCCTCCACAAATGCCGCGATCAGTTCGCAGCCCACGATCGGAACTACACGAGGGTGCGCGGAGATCGCAACCGGGGATTGCTCGTGAGAGCTCGATTGGATCCTTCGCGATACACTCCCAAAGATCACCTGCCGCAATTCGCGACAGTGCGCGCTCCTCGATTTCGTGCATTGCCCGATCTCGTCGTTTGTTGTCACGACCACGAGCGAGAAGCGCCGTCCTCCGAGGTCGCTGTGAGCGGTTGCGATCAGTCGCGATCAGTCGCGCGCACGATGATCGTGGGAGCAACGATCGTCTAGGCTCTCGGGATGGCCGATCCAGTCGTCGAAGTCTCAACCAACCATGGAACATTCACCATCCAGCTCGACCCCGCGAAAGCTCCGGTCACCGTCGAGAACTTCCTCGTCTACGTCGATGCTGCCTTCTACGACGGGACCGTCTTTCACCGCGTGATCCCGACGTTCATGATTCAGGGCGGCGGGTACGACGCGCAACTCGAGCGCAAGCCGACGCGCGCGCCGATCCAGAACGAAGCGGCGAACGGCCTCAAGAACACGCGCGGCACCGTCGCGATGGCGCGCACGGGTGATCCGCACTCGGCCACCGCGCAGTTCTTCGTGAACGTGAAGGACAACGTGTCCCTCGATCACACCGGCAAGAACGATCAGGGCTGGGGCTACGCCGTGTTCGGCAAGGTCATCGACGGCATGGACA
>JBJXGN010000087.1:0-33975 GCA_046160585.1 Kofleriaceae bacterium | reverse complement strand
CCACTGGAGTGCGATCCCGCCCGACGAGCGACCATAGTGGAGGCATCGAGCTTGCTGCCACGCCGCTGCCACGCCGAGCCAGACTTGGACGGACGAACCAGGACCCATCAGGATCCTTCGACCGCGCAAACGCGTGTGATCGTTGCAGGGGCGCGAGAGTGTTGAAGTGCTCGCGGCGCGATCGAAAGGTTGTGGTCCTGGATGTCGCGGGTTCGAACCCCGTTGATCACCCCACCTTTCTCGATCTCGCCTAGTTGCATGGTGAGGCGCGCGAGCTCCGCGCGCCCACCGGGGCAGCGTTCTGCGGCGGTTCGGGGTCCAGATTTTTAGCAATCGGAGGTCGACCCCGTCGAGAGGTCGCCACGATGACCTCACCCGATCGTCACGCTGTTTCTTCGACGACTACTCGGCTGGACGCTATCTGGGTTGCCGATCAACTACATCGCGAATCAGAACGAGGCCGGTCGAATGAACTATGCCGACGCGATCGGGAGGAACTATCCGATCGGGACCACCGAGGCTGCCGCGAAGACCATCGTCGGTACGCGGATGAAGCGCGCAGGATCTCGTTTCTCGCAACACGGAGGTCAAGCCGTCATGACCTTCCGAGCCGCGGTTCTCTCCGAGCGCTTCGACGCACTCCATCGCTCACTACGCAACGAGTACCGGCAGTCGGTACGGGAGGCCGCTTGATGTGCCCAGGCTGGATATGCACCCTAGGTGATCCTAGTCGCACACTAGTCCTCCACGAGTGAGCAAGCATCCCGGTGAGAAGAACTGTCAAACGACAACGGTTCCCGACAGCTGTTGATCCGAAGCGCGTGGGCCGATATCCAGCCTTCGTCCATGCTGGTGGCGGCCTCGTTTGGGACGAGGTCCTCGAGTACCGCGTGTGGTGCCATCCGTCCGACGCCACCGACGACTACTACTATGCTTTCGCGTCTTACCCAAAGGCGCTGGCATTTTCTCGTCGGACCCGTGGGGCCGAGGAACCGCTCACACTGATTCGGCAACGTGAGTACCTCGATGAGGCCGCACGAGGCCGCTTCGTCCATGTCCGGAGGTCTCGAATCACCGAGTGGCCTGTCGAGTTCCTTGATCGACCGCGGAGAAACAAGCTCACGATTCCGCGATTCTTTGCCATTGGTACACGTTCAGCTCGGCTCGATTTCGTGCGTGGGCGTGTCGGCAAACGCAGATGAGTTCAAGAACGGAAAAGCCACCACGACATGTCAGGGTGAGAGCTTCACACTGCCCCACTCGGTGACACCATCGACGAGCGTGCGGCTGACCGAGGCGGGCGAGTAGTTGGGCGCCGACGCGGTGATCGTGATCGGCCCCGCGGGCATGTTCGTCACCTTGTAGAAGCCGTTGCCGTCCGTTGTGATCGTCTGGCCGTTGGAGAACGAGACCTCCGCGTTGGCGATGCGGTTCGCACTGCTCGAGCCGTAGTAGATGACGCCCTGCAGGATCGCCGAGCCGGTCGAGCCCGCGACCGAGAGACCGAAGCTCGCCCACGTTTCGGACGACTCGGTCATGCGCGTGATCGAGCGCGTCATGTAGCCGGGCGCGGTCGCGCTGACGGTGAACGAGCCGACCGGGACGTTCGTGAACTCCCACCCGCCGACGGAGCTGGTGGTGGTCGTCCGACCGCCGAGCGTGATCGTCGCGCCCGCGATGCGGTTCGCCGTGTTCGAGCCGACGTAGAGGACGCCCATCACGGTGACCGTGCCGGGCATCCCGCCGCCGCCGCCGCCGCCGCCACCGCCGCCCATGTTGTCACCGACGCAGACCGCGGATCCGTTGTTCGGGCCGACGGGCACGGAGTCGTCGACGACCTCGACCTGGACATTCGCGCGTTCGGTCGCCGACGTCGGGCCGCCGAAGAGATAGTTCGAGGCGGGATAGGACATGTCGAGGACCCAGAAGTCGACGGTGTTTTCGATCGTGCAGTTCGGTCCGCGATCGAGGGAGATGAGGACGACGGACTTGCCGTTGTCGGGGTTGGTCGCTTTGACCTTCGTACCGCAACCGAAGCGATCGGAGCCGGCGGTGTAGTAGTTGTGCATGCGCTCGCAGTCAGGGCCGGACATGCCGCTGCAGCCGATGGAGGCAAGGCTGCACGCCGGGAGGCAGTTGTCACCGGGGTCGCCGCGCGGGTTGCCGTTGTTGTCCACCCAGCATCCGAAGCTCGTCGTGTAATACGTGCCCGCCGAGTTCGTCGTGCGACCGGTGAGGCCGGAGCACGACCACGGTGCGTCGGTCGCGAGCGCGCAGTCCATGCTGCCGCCGCCACCGCCGCCGCCACCGCCGCCGCCGCCACCGCCGCCGCCGCCCGGGTTGCCGTTCGCGGCCGTGACGATCGCGCCGAGCTGGTTATAGAGCGCGTTTCCGGGGCAGCTCGTCGAGGTGTATTCGCGGTGGCCCTTGATCGTGGAGCGCGAGATCGTGACGCCGTGGATCGTCGCGAGCGCCTTCACGAGGCGCGCGATGCTCAAGAGCTGCGTCTGCGTAATCTGCGTCGAGTCGTGCGAACCCATCACAGAGATGCCAAGGTTGCCGGTGTTCGCACCGCCGGCGTGTGCGCCGAGCTTGGTGTCGGGGCGGCCGTCCCAGAGGCGGCCATCGCGCGAGACGAGGTAGTGGTAGCCGATGTCGCACCAGCCTTTGACGTCCATGTGATAGCTCTGGATCTGTCGGAGGCGGGCCTGCGGCGACATCGAGTCGTTGGTCGGCGTCTCGGTGTGGTGGATCGCCATGCGGTAGACGTTGCCGATTCCGCTCGAGCAGTTCGAGGCGCGTGCGCCCCACTCGCTGCGCGACGCGACGGTCACGCCACCGACGGTGCGCGCGATGGACTGTTGCGGTGTTCCCGCAGAGTCCGGATCCTCGACATCCTCGATGTGCTCCGAGGCGCGGTGGGTCATGAGCTCCATGCGCACGAAGCCGACCGTGCCGGCGTGCGCGCGGAGGCGATAGAACTTCGCGCTCGTGTCCGCGGGTAGCTCGATCTGACCGACGAAGTTGGAGACGCCCTCGATCTCGGTGTGATGGACCGTCGGCGAGATCCACGGGGCCCAGTTCACGCCATCATCACTTGTCGTGATCTCGAGTGAGGTGGCCGTGTCGGCGTCGAACAAGAAGCCGAGGCGCACGAACGGTTCGTGTGCGATGCGGATCGGTGACTCGGCGAGCTCGTCGGCGAGCTCGTCGCCTTCAAGGACGACGTGTCCTGACTCGATGTCATCGAAGGGCTCGGCCTCGTCGCCAACGGTGCAGCCGGCGATCGAGACGATGCACGAGATGAGCAAGACGCGCGAAAACTTCCTCATGCGCGGTTACAGGAGCAACGGTCGTGCCTCGTCGGCGATCGTGAGACGTCGCGAGGTTCGAGCGATCGGCGCACACGGGTTGCTGATCTCGATCGACATCGAGCTTGCCCACCCGCGATTGCACGGTTACATGTCGCCGTGCGAGCCGTGCGCGATCCGTGCATGTCAGCGTTGTCAGACTAGATCTGTCAGAACGCTGCAAGTCGTCGCGCTCGGGCGCGATCAGTAGATCGGATCCCAGTTCTGACAGGCGGAATCGATGACCGGCAGCGCGTCGAGGAAGAACTGGTCGTAGCTCGAGGCGCACACGTCGCCGATGAAGCCGCGCTCGTCGAACTTGTTCGTGAAACCGATCAGGCGCGCGGCCGGGGTCGCGCCGCACGCGTTGGCGAGCTGGCGGGCGATGAGCGACAGCACGACGATGTTCTGCGCGAAGCCACCGCGATGCGCGACGATGGTGTTGTACCAGTCCGTCGACGTGCCGCCCGAGCCGTAGGTGTCACAGACGGTCCCGGTGCAACCGTCGGCGACGTCGTCCTCGTCGGTGATGATCACGATGACGAGCAGGGACTCCGGGCGCGAGAAGCCGGCGTTGCACGCACCGGGTGCGTTCCGCGCGGGCTCGAGGGCGTTCATGATCGCGCGTGCGATGCGCTCGTCGCTCGAGCCGCCGGCGCCCACCTTGCCCGCGCACGCGAACTTCTGCGCGAGGTTCGGCTCGGTCTCGCCCATCCAGGACTGGCCGTTCGCGAACGGTCCACAGGCGCTCATGCTCGATGCGGGGCCGCCCGTGTGCGTGATGAGGTCGCCGATCTGACGGCAGCCCGCGCGGTTCGCCTGGTAGTCCTCCGTCGTGACCACACCGATGTGATAGCTCTGCGCGTTCCCGAGTCGCTGCTGGATGCCGGCGACGAAGCCCGGGAAGCTCGCGATGAGGCTCTCCTGTTGGTCGGCCATCGAACCCGAGTCGTCGATGACGAAGAGCAGATCCACGTTGGGGCATGCCTCGACAGCCGCGCCGCCATCGACGTCGGCGCCGTTGCCGTCGTCGTCACCGCCGGATCCGTCGCCGGGACGCGAACCGGGACCACACGCAACGAGCAAGACTACGAGTAGGAGGGCCCTCATCGCGCGCGTGACCAGCAAGATCATCGCCAGCGACCAACTAGCTGGAACGTCGTGGGTGGGGAGTGGAACTGCCGAGCGGCCTCGACAGTCGGTGCTGAATCACGTGAGCACGGCTCGGTCGGGCGTTGTGCAGCGTCGTGCGCATCGGCAATCGAGCACGCGCACAGGCACATCGCACCGCGTATACCGGGCTACGTCGATGGTCCCCACGGCTCGCGCGCGAGGATCGACTGCGCGCGGCGCCGATAGCTGTCGTCGAGGCGATCCTGGAACGCGGCGTCGAACGCGGCGCCGAGCTCGGTGCTCGTCGCGAATCGATCCGCGGGACGCGTTGCCAGCCCGATGCGCAGCGCGAGCGCCAGGTCCGTGCGCAGCGTCGTGCTCGGATCCGCGGGCTGCGTTCGCACCGCCGCGAGCGCCGTCTGGGTGGTCCACGCGGGGCGCCCCATCAGCGCGCGATAGATCACCGCGCACAGGCTGAATACGTCGGCGCGCTCGTCGACCCCGCGGCCCGTGAGCTGCTCCGGCGCCATGAACGGCGGCGTGCCAACGACGAGGTTGCCCGTCGTCTCCGACGGCGCGTCGAGGAACTTCGCGATGCCGAAGTCGACGAGCTTCCACTGTCCCGAGCTCGTGCGGACGAGGTTCGACGGCTTCACGTCGCGATGGAGCACGCCCGCGCGGTGCACGTCCTCGAGGCCACGCGAGATGTCGCGAATCATCGCGCGCGCGGACGCATCGTCGAGCCGTTCGCTTTCGCGCAAGAGCTCCGCGAGCGTCGCGCCCTGCACGAGCTACATCACCAGGAACGGCACGCGCTCGTCGGAGCCGACCTCGAGCACGCGCGAGACGTACGGACTCTCGACCTTCTGCAGCGTGCTCGCCTCGCGCGCGAACCGCCGCAGCGTTTCGGCGCTCGAGATGCGATCCGCGCGGATCACCTTCAGCGCGACCGCGGCGCCATCGCGCCGCGCTTCGTAGACCTCGCCCATGCCGCCGCGTCCGATCAGCCTCTCGACGGAATAGCCGCCCATCGTCGACCCGGTGAACAGCCCGCCCGTCTCGCCCGCGAGCGCGCGGTCGAGCTCCGCGCGGGCCGTCGACAGCAGCGCTTCTTTCTGTGCGGCATCACGCAATGCGACCTCGTTCTTGCGAACGAGTCGGTCGAAGTCGCGATCGATCCACGCCGCCGTCACGAACACGGCGACGTACGTGAGCATCGTGCTCGCGTGGATCACCCACCCGGTCGCGCGCGACATCCCCGCGTAGGTCACGGAGGTGTTGCCCGCATCCGGTGCGGCGCCGACGGCGACGAGGACAAACGCGAGCGTGTGGCCGACGACGATCGCGACGAGGATGAGGCGGTCGTCCTCTAGCGCGCGCTTCCACGCCGGGGCCGTGCGAGATGTCCACGGCGCGCGAAACAGCCGGCCGGCGAACACGGCTACGGCGATGATCGCCGCAAAGCCCGAGTGCAGTCCGAGCGCGAATGCGGGCCCGACGCTGAGCGACCCGACGATCACCCACGGCCACCGCGTCGTGGAACGATGCAACGCGACCGTGATCGCGATCCCGGTGATGCCGATCCATGCGGCCCACAGCGCCTCGCGTTCGCGAAGGATGAACGCGAGCAGGACCGCGCCACCGACGCACGTGGCGAGGATGCCGATGCGCTGGCGGAGGAGCTTGTCGCGATGCGCGACCTCCCACGCGGCGTCGCGGGTGGCGTCGATCGTCGCATCGACGCGCTCGCGCGGCGTGGCCTCGTCGAGACCGCCGCGTTCGCGCGTCGTCATTGCGGCCTGACCTGCAGCGATGACGGGCTCGCTCGCGCGGCTGGCGCGGCTCGCGAGGACGGGCTCGCTCGCGCGGTTCGCGATGACGGGCTCGCTCGCGCGGTTCGCGATGGCGGCCCCGCTCGCGCGGTTCGCGATGACGGCCTCGCTACGCCGGATCACCGGCGCGCTCGGGCGAATCGCGGACTCGCTCGCTCTCGATGCGCGTGCGACCTCGTCGGTAGCTTCCGTCTCGATCGTGGGGAGAGACACGCTCCATGCCGGTAGCGCACTTACGCGAGCGCGTATCGAAGCGTCGAGCGAGCCGTCGAGCGCAGTGAGCCACGCGTCGCGAAGTGCCTCGGCGCTCGCGAAGCGATCGACGGGCGCCGCAGCCAGGCCGATCTGAAGCACGCGTGCGATGTCGTCGCTGACGTCGGCGCGCAAGCGCGGATCGAGCGGCGCGTGCGTCGCGACGAAGTGCGAGATCTGTCGCGGGGGCACGTCGGCGAACGGGTCCTCGCCGGTGGCGGCGGCGTAGAGACACGCCGCGAGGCCGTAGAGGTCCGACGCCGGCGTAGGCTTTGCCTCGGGGTTCGCGAGCAACTCGGGCGCCACGAAGCGCGGCGTCCCCGCGGCGGCGCGCGCGCCGAAGTCGATCAGCTTCCACGATGCGCCACCCGTCCGGATCAGGTTCTGCGGGCTCACGTCGCCGTGCGCGAGGTTCGCGGCGTGCACGGCGGCGAGGGCTGCGCAGGCGTCGGCGACGAGGGCTCGCAGGTCGTCGCGCGACAGGGCGCCCCGCTCCGAGAGCAGTCCTCGCAGGCTCGTGCCGTCGAGCTTCTCCATCGCGATGTAGGGGATCGCGGCGTCGAGCCCGCCGACCTGCGTCGCGCGAGCGACGTGCGGGCTGTCGATGCGCATGGCCGCGTTCGTCTCGTCGATGAAGCTCTGGATCGCGACGGGGTCGCGCAGTCGATCGCCGCGGAGGAGCTTCATCGCGACGATGGTCCCGTCCTCGGCGCGTGCGTCGTAGACCTCGCCCGCACCGCCGCGCCCGATCAGCTCGCCGAGGCGAAACTCGCCGATCGTCTGGCCGGAGAAGATGCCGTGGCGGCCGAGCGCGAGCGTGCGCAGGTACTCGGCGCGCGCTTCGTCGAGCAACGACGCGCGGCGGGCGGCGATCTGGATCGCGCTGTCGAGGTCCGACGACAGGCGGCGATAGCGCGATTGGAACCCGCGACTCGACAGGAGCGCGGTGAGATACACGAGCTGGATCGCGGCGTGTGCGATCGCGTGGTGCCACAGCGGATGGCCCGGGACGGCGAGCGGCAGGATCGAGTCGTCGGCGAGTGTGCCCGAGAGGACCAGCGTCGCGACGATGGCCTGACCGCCGGCGGTCGTCGCGTAGAACAGCGTCGCGCCGAGTGCGGAGTAGCGAACACCGACGAGCAGGATGATCAACGTGAACACGGCGGCGGACGCGGAGCTCGAGCCGAACATCCATCCGACGGGGATCGTGAGCAGTCCGAAGACGGCGAGACCGAAAGCCTGCGCGTTCGGTCGCGATAGGCGCACGAACGGGACGTACGCGACGGCGGTGATGACGAGCGCTGCGATCGCGAACGGCGTCGGGGCGCGATCGCGCGCGAAGGCGACGACGATCGCGATCGCCGAGAGACACGCGATCAGCGGGACCGCGAGCAGGCGCTCCACGTCACTCCATGCCGTCGGAGCCGGAGCCAGAGCTCGGTCCGGATCCCTTCGAGCCGCGCAGGCCCGCGCGATTCATCATCTTGTAGATCGTCATGCGATCGACGTCGGCCGCGCGGGCGGCGGCGGAGATGTTGCCGTCATGCGCGTCGATCAGCTCCGTGATGTAGCGGCGCTCGAGCTCGTCGACGATCTTGCGCTTGGCCTCCTTGAACGGAAGCGACACGTCGACGTCGAGCGAGGCGGGTCCGCTCGACCACTGGCGCTGCATGTCGGGAAACTTCGCGAGTGTGATCGCCTGTTCGATGGAGCCACGTAGCTCGCGCACGTTGCCGGGCCACGGCTGGCGTTGCGCCCACTCGACGAAGCCTGCGGGCAACGCGCCGCCACCGATGCGCTCGAGGAGGTGCTCGACGAGCGGGGCGATGTCCTCGCGGCGCTCGCGTAGCGGTGGCAGGTGGATGCGCGCGACCGCGATGCGGAAGTAGAGGTCGGCGCGGAACGCGTCGCTGTTGACCTGCGCCGCGAGGTCGCGATTCGTCGCGGCGACGAGGCGAACGTCGCAGCTGATCGGCGTGACACTGCCGATGCGCCGGACCTGTCGCGTCTCCACCGCACGCAGCAGCTTCGGCTGCACGTCGAGTGGGAGCTCACCGATCTCGTCGAGGAACAGCGTGCCGCCGTGCGCGGCCTCGAACACTCCCGGGCGCGCCGAGATCGCGTTCGTGAACGCGCCCGCTTCGTGCCCGAACAGCTGATCTTCGACGAGCTGCGCGGGGATCGCGCCGCAGTCGAGGATGATGAACGGCCCGCTCGCGCGCGTGGAACCCTGATGGATCGCCTGCGCGGCGAGCTCCTTGCCGGTTCCGGTCTCGCCGGAGATCAACACGGTCGCGTCGGTGGACGAGAGACGACCGATCACCTCGAAGATTCGCCGCATCGCGGGGCTCTCGCCGACAAACGCGCCGAGGCGACGCGCGCCGGAGATCGGGAGCTCCACGGACTCGGCGAGCGGCTCGAAGCGGATCGAGTTGTCGCCGATCGTGATCGTCGTGTTCGCGACGAGGAACCCCTCGACCACGCGCATGCCCGTCACGAAGGTGCCATTCGTCGAACCGAGGTCGCGCAGGCGATAGCCCGTGGGCTCGAGTCTGATCTCCGCGTGCAGCGCGGACACACGGCGGTCGTTGAGCTTCAGGTCCGCGTTCGCGCGGCCGATCACGATCGACGGCGCGCGGAACACCTTCACCAGGCCCTGATCGGGACCGCTCACGACCTCGAGCCGGCACGCGCGAACGTGGAGCGTGTCGCCATCCGTTCGCCGTTTCACCCAGGTCCCGGTCTCTAGGTCGGTCACCGGAGGGAGCGTATCTCGGAACTCGCGACGAGCGCGATGGGTCCGCGGGGTCCGATCGGCTTGACCGACGCTGATGTCGCCGAGGGCGACGCCGGTACGGCAGGTGACGGTGCCATTGGCCGCGACGATCCGGATCAGACGACGTGGACGGTCCTCGCGCTCAACGATCGAACCGGCGCGATCGGGTCGGCTCGACGACGGGGGCGAGCGCCGGACGCTTCGCGGTGATGCCGTCGCCGGTCGTGCGCCCGCGCAGGCGCCGCCACGCCCACGGCGCGACGAAGCGCGCGATCCACGCGACGTCGATCGCGAGCTCCTCGCGGCGCCGGCGCGGCGCCATCGGTGCCGGTGGGTGCGCGAGACCGGGCTCGGCGCCGGCGATGTCGAGCATGAACGCGAGCTGCGCCGCGATGCGCGTGTGGCCTTCGGGGTTGCCATGCAGGCGGTCCACTGCCCACATGCGCGGATCGTGGGCGAGCTCGAACGCCGCGAGATCGAGGAGCAGCACACCGGGGCGTCCCGGTGTCTCGGCGTCGGATCCGCGTGGGCCGGCCTGTTGGGCGCGCGCCACCTCATCGCGGATCGCGAGGTTTAAGTCTTGCGTGCGCGTCGACAGCACGCGCCCGAGCTTCATGCGGCGCGACACGTCGGGGATCGTGAACGTGATCACCGTGGTGCCGATCTCGCGCAGGCCGCGGACCATCGCACCGACGTGACCAGCGACGCGCACGGCGCTCCAATTCGTGCGCAAGAGGTCGTTCATCCCCGCGACGACGGTCGCGAGATCCGGCTGCATCGCGAGTGCGGGCGCGAGCTGCGTGGCATGGATCTCCCCGGCGCTGCGACCGCGGACGGCGAGGTTCGCGTACGCGACCTCGGGGTTCTGCGACGCGACGTGCTCCGCGAGGCGATCCGCCCAGCCGCGATAGCCACCGCGAAAATCGGGGTCGTCGAGGCCCTCGGTGCTGCTGTCACCGAGCGCGACGTAGCGCGAGAACATTCATCGACTATAGGCCGACATCCGGCGGCGGCGCGCGAGCAGGCAACAGCGTCGAGATCTTGCGATCACCCCCGTCGATAAATGCGGCCATCGCGCGCCGGCGCTGAGGTAGGATTGTGAGCGAAAGCGAGCCTCACCGGCGTCGACCAGGCGCCAAGCTCGTGTTCTTGCGCAACTCAGGGAGCGTGTGATGCCCATCGGCAATACGAGTCGCGAGTACTGTGACCGCAGGTTGGCAGCGCGGTCCGTTCATCTCCTGGCGCTTGTCGGCGTCGGTTTTACAGCGTAAAACAGGTTCGACATGTGGAGCTACATTCTCGCGGCCGCGCTCGGGGTCTTCACCTGGACGTTTCTCGAATACTTGATCCACCGGTGGATGGGCCACGACCGGCGCTTCAAGAAGACGCCGTTCGGCATCGAGCACATCCGCCACCACATCGAAGGGAACTACTTCGCACCGACCTACAAGAAGGTCCTCGCCGCGATGGTCACCACCCCCACGTTCGGTGTTCCGGCCGTCCTCCTCGCGGGGTGGGCGCACGGCACGCTCTACGTCGTCGGTCTGATGTCGTTCTACACGCTGTACGAAGTGCTACACCGCCGCGAGCACACCCACTCCGGCTTCGGTTGGTACGGACGGTTCCTGCGCCGGCATCACTTCCACCATCACTTCGTCGATGGTCGCAAGAATCACGGTGTGACCACGCCGCTGTGGGACCTCGTGTTCGGCACGTATCAGCATCCCTCGCAGATCAAGGTGCCGCGCAAGCTGTGCATGCAATGGCTGATCGATCCCGCCACCGGGGATGTTCACGCGAGGCACGCCCAGACATACTCGCTCAGGTGACACGCGCGAAGCGGCCCCGGGTCATCGATCCGAGCGGTTCGGTCCGGCCGAAGCGCCCGGCCGAGCCCGCGGGACTCTCGCACGAGTCGATCCGCACGGCGGCGCTCGCGCTGATCGATCGCTTTGGCCTCGACGACTTCAGCACGCGCAAGCTCGGCCGCGAGCTCGGCTGCGAGGCGATGGCGATCTACTGGTACTTCAAGAGCAAGGACGAGCTGCTCGACGCCGTCGTCGATCAGATGATGCAGCCCGTCGGCGCGGTGGTCGTCGCGCCCTCGAGCACGGACTGGATCGAGATCCTCCGCGCGGTCGCGCACGCGTACCGGCGCATCGCGCTCGACCATCCACGCGCGTTCCCGCTCCTCGCGACGCGCCGCCTGACGAGCGAGTCCAGCTACGCGTTCATGGAGCGCCTCTTCGAGCTCGGGAAGACGCTCGGCATCGACGACAAGGTTTGCGCGCGCTTCTATCGCGCGGTCGCGTCGTACGTGAACGGCTTCGCGCTCAACGAGCTCGCGACGCTGTATGGCCCGAAGCCATCGGCCGCGCTGCGCCGCAAGTACACGCGCGTCGCCGCCGTGCACGAGTTCCTCGAACCGCAGTACCTCGACGAGCTGTTCGAGCAAGGGCTCGAGCTGCACCTCGACGCGCTCGCGAGCGTCGCGGGTCAGTTGCCGCCGAAGAAGCGCGCGAGCCAGGACCGCCGCGGCTGACCGCGAGCGACCTCGAGCACCTGGTCGAGCTCCGCGTCGTCGAACCAGATCAGCTGATCGTGGCGGCAGCGATCGAGCGACTTCCCCCCGAGAAAGATCGGCTCCATCGGATCCGCGCACACGGGACAGGCGATCTCCTCCTCGGCCGGCGCGCGGCGCGGGAACGTCGATAGATCACCGATGCCACTGGCCGGCGCGAGATGCGGCGCAACGGCGAGCAGCTCGTCGATCACCTCGGTCACGCCCGCGAGTAATCCCTTGCAGGAGCGACACGCCCAGCGCTCGCCCTTGTCGAGGCGCACGAGGTTCGTGCGGCACCGCGGGCAGTCGATCGGTCGATCGCGATACGTCACAACGTCTGAAGATACGCGACGAGCTCGGGCCGGATCGCCTGCATCGCACGCGCGCGATGCGAGAGGTCGCCCTTCGTGCCGACGCCGAGCTCCGCGAACGTCTTGCCGAGCTCCGGAAACAGGAACAACGGGTCGTACCCGAAGCCACCGGTGCCACGTGGCTCCTCGAGCATCACGCCTTCACACACACCGTCCGCGGTGATCGTGCGCGCGCCGAGCGGCCCGTCGACGTCGGCGAGCGCGAGCGAACAGCGAAAGCGTGCTGTCCGCTTCTCGGGCGGAACGCCGACGAGCGCCGCGAGCAGCTTCGCGTTGTTCGCGGCATCACCCGCACCTTCACCTGCGTAGCGCGCGCTCCACACGCCGGGCGCACCGCCCAGAGCGTCGACCTCGAGCCCGCTGTCATCGGCAAGCGCGGGCAGTCCCGTGGCCTGCGAGACCTCGCGCGCCTTCTTGATCGCGTTGCCGACGAACGTATTGGCGTCCTCGACGACGTCGGGGATCGCGTGGCCGATACGCGCCTGCGCCTCCTCGACGCCGAGCACGACGAGTCCGTCTTGGCCCGATAGCAGCTGCCGGAGCTCGACGAGCTTGCCCCGGTTGCGCGTCGCGAAGACGAGGGGGCGAGCCGTCATCGCGCGAGCACCTCGCGCTGCGCGGCGGCGAGCTCGCGGATGCCGGCGGCCGCGAGATCGAGCATCGCGTTCAGCTGACCGCGATCGAACGTGCCGTTCTCCGCAGTACCCTGCACCTCGATCAGCTTGCCGCTCTCGTCACCGACGACGTTCATGTCGACATCGGCCTTGCTGTCCTCCACGTACGGCAGGTCGAGCACGCACTCGCCGTCGACGATGCCGACGCTCACCGCCGCGACCGGCGGCATCAGCGCGCTGCGATCCGCGAGCGTGCCGGCCTTCACGAGCTTCTCGATCGCGAGCGCCAGCGCGACCCACGCGCCGGTGATCGACGACACGCGTGTTCCACCGTCGGCGCACAGCACGTCGCAGTCGACGCTGATGGTCCGCTCGCCGAGCTTCTTCAGGTCGACGGCCTGGCGCAACGAGCGACCGATCAGGCGCTGGATCTCCTTGCCGCGTCCGCCCGGATCGCGCTTGCTGCGCGTGTGGGTCGCCCGCGGAAGCATCGCGTATTCGGCGGTCAGCCAGCCCGTGCCCTTGCCCTTCATCCATGGCGGCACGCTCTCCTCGACGCTCGCGGCGCACAGAACCCACGTGTCGCCGAGCTTGATCAGCGCGGAGCCTTCTGCGTGCTTCTGGTAATGCGGGATGATCTCGAGCGAGCGAAGCTGATCGGGACGGCGGCCGTCGAAACGCATGGGCCGCACCCTACATCCGAGGGACACCCCCGGAAACCCCCGAGACGCGCTACCTCGGACAACCCCGAGACGCTACGTCGGCTCTTCGAGACGCGTCATGGGCGTTCGGCTCGCGGCATGACTGCATCGCCGATGCAGCGCGCGCTCGCAGCTGCGCCGCAGAGCGCCTACTCGCTGTCCTTGATCATCTTCTTCGCGAGGCTGCGCACGCTCGCCGGATACGCGGGCACGGTGGAGGCGATCTTGAGCTCGTGTTTCGGCAGGAGCCGCAGCACGCGGGTGATCTGATCGGTCCCGAGGCGCGGATTGCCGAGCAACGCGCGCCGCACCTCGGGAACTTGGAGCCACGTGTTGTTGTTCACGACGAGCTCGAGGAGTACGCGAGGGAGCGTACCGAGCCGTGCGAGCCGCGCGACCTCGGGCGTCGTGAGTCCCGGGTTGTGCAGCAGCGCCTCCCAGACGTTCTTGCCGTACATGCGTTCGAGCGCCATGCGCTCCGAGGCGCTCGGTCCACGCGCGATCTTGAGCTGCTCCGCGAGCGGGATTCCGCGCAGCCGCTCCTGCGCGTTGAGCGGGATGCGCCCGCTCGCGGTGCGTGCGGGCGGGATATCGTCCGTATCGCTGCTCGCTGGTTCGCCAACGGCATCGTCGCCCGGATCCTCGCACTCGTCGTCGAGCGCATCGCCGTCCTCGAGATCGTCGACGAAGTCGTCGTCAATCGGGACACCTCCCGCGACGATGGTCGCGGTGTCGTCCAGCGCCAGCACCTCGATGCTGTTGCGTCGCGAGCGGTTCGTCAGGAGGCGCTTGCGTCGTTGCTTCGTGGCCGCGACGGCCGCGACCTCGGCCGGTGTCGACGCGATCTGCGCGAGCTGTTCCTTGACCCCGGGCCCGAAGCCGACGAGCTCGAGGCCGCAGCCCGCCGATGGATCGACGTAGACGACGCGCGCGTGGAGGCAGAGCTCACCCCGGAGTCCGCGCACCACGAGGTCGATCTCGTCGAGGACGTTGAAACCGCGCGCGGGAACGAACACACCGCCGGCGGCGAGGTCCTCCGCGAACCTCGCATCCGCAGCGAGCTCGATCGTGAACAACGGCCGGCTCACGGGAAAATGGTACCGCCGCCGAGGGGTGGCGCGGCACTTTTCGATCGTGGCCCCAGGACAAATCCCGCTCGCGGCGGCGGGGTCGAGAGCACGATCGAGGGCGCCGCGGCTTGTTACGGTGGCGTCGCGAGGATGCTGTCAGCGATGCCCGACTTGTTCGTGCTCGGCGCGGCCTCGGAGTAGATGCGCGCCGCGCGCCGGCACGCATCGTCAAACGTCTTCTCGCAAAGGATGCGCACGCGGAGCCACAGCGCGTCGGCGTGCTCGGAGCGATTCTTCTTGATGAAGCGCGCCATGTAGATATCGAGCGTCTTGAGCGCCGCGGTCGGGTCCTTCAATACACGGCTCTGCAGATACGCGACGCTGTACATCGCCCGCGCGGCGTCGTCGCCGCGACCGCTGCCGGCCACCTTCATGTGCTCCATGAGCGCGGCGCGCGGATCGGCGATGCCGACGTCGAGCGCGGGCTGGATCGGAGCGCCCAGGAGCGCCTTGCGCGGATCGTGCTCGTAGACCACGACCTTCTTCTTGCCCGGGCGATTCGCTCCCCCGTTCGTGACCTCGTCAGAGCCATCGCTTCCGTCGGTGTCAGCGTGCGCCGGCGTGTTCGGCGGCGCGGGATCCATCTCGATGTCCGCCCGCTCGACAGGCGCGGTCACCGTCGAGCCCGCGGCTGCGACCTGCGTCGCCGGCAGATCCGTGATCGCGATCTGTCCGCGCGTCGTGGTCCACGCCTGGCCGATCGCGACGCGCACCGCGGACTCCGGTAGCGATCGCTTGCGCACGTTCACCGCGCCCTCGGTCACGATGACCACGACCTCGCCGGTACCATCGCCGTAGTCCACGGAGAAGCGCGTACCGACGACGACGACGTCGGTCTCGCCGGCACGCACGACGAGCGGCGGGCGCGTACCGCGCGTACCGACTTCGAGCTCGACCTTGCCGCGCGTCATCTCGACGAGCACTCCACCTGCGGGGCGGGTCACGACGAACTTCGTGCCGGGCGCGCTCGCGAGGCGTGCGTCGCCGATGTCGAGCTTCGTGCCTTCGGTGGTGTCGACGTGGATCGGCGACTCGACCGCGACGGTCGGCGGCGTATTCGACGACGCGAGCTTCCAGCTCGTGACACCGACCGCGATCATCGCCGCGGCGATCACCGCGAAGCCGAGCCACATGGGTCCGCGCGCGGGTGTCGCCTGCGCCGCATCACTCGCGGCGACCACGATGTTGCGTTCGATGTTCGTCATCCGCTCGTCGGACAACGGTTCGACGGGGATGCGATCGCGCAGATCTCGCAGACTCATCGCGGCTCCTTCTCGGCGTCGAACGCCACGACCTCGCCCGACGGATTGATGAACTCGGCGAGCACGGGATCCGCGGCGGCGGCTGCCTCGATGTGCTTGCGTGCGCGCCACACGCGCAGCTTCGTCGCGGTCACCGACGAGCCGACGAGCTTCGCGGTCTCCGCGAGCGGGCGGCCGTCGATCTCGTGCAGTGTGAACGCAAGACGCGCTGCGGGCGACAACCCGTCGAGCACGGCGTACAGGCGCTTCACGCCATCGCGCGCGAGCTGGCGTCGCGCAGCGTGCGTTCCACTGTCGTGGATGAGGAGCGACGGACCATCGTCGTCCTCGAGAGAATCCGTTTGCACGCGGCGGCCCTTCTTCGTCAGGTAGCGATACGCGACGCGCACGCTCACGCGATCGATCCACGTCGCGAGGCTCGCCTCGGCGCGCCAGTTACGGAGCGACTGGAACACCTGGAGAAACGCCTCCTGCAGCAGATCGTCCATGTCGCGGTTCGATCCGAGCACGCGATACAAGCACGCGTGCACGCGGTTCTTGTGGCGCCGGAACAGCTCGCGCGTGGCGGCAGCCTCACCGGTCAGACAACGGTCGACCAGGAGCACGTCCTCGACATACGCGGCCACTGCGGTCACTTGAATTCCATAGTGAACGACAACGCGCGGGCGGTTACACCCGCTTCGGCGATCGTGCAACTTGGCGAGATCGCTTGGCTCGCGGGCGTATCGGCGCGGGCTCGCCGGGTCCACTGTCCAGCGGCCCCGGGCACACGTCGCGCAACTTGCAGCGTGCGCACTCGGCGCCACTCCACACGCGGTCGAACAACGCCTGCACCTGATCGAGGAGCTGCGCGTCGTCGGTGATCACGCCGAGCTCGAAGTTGCGCTTGCCGCTACCCTTGGCGCCAAGACCGGCGCCGGTCCAGTTGGCGCTGCCGAGGTACAGCAGCGCGCCGTCGACGATCACGGCCTTCATGTGAACACGCGGGCATCGCGCGAGCGCGAGAGCGCCGCCGGCCAACCGAGGATGCGCGACGAGCTCCTCGCGAAACGGGCCGCTCGGTAGCTCCGCGTGCAACAGGCGCAGCTCGACGCCGCGCGCGGCGAGCTCGTCCAACCGCGAGATCACCGAGACGTAGGTGCCACGCTTCTGCGTACGTCGTGCACCCGGCTTCGCCGCGCCTTCGACCATCATGCCCTTCACGTTCGCCGTCGCGATCCACACGCTCGTGTGCGCTTGCATGACCGCTGCGATCACGCGGTCGTAATGTGCGCGCCCGCCCACGAGCTCGATGTTCATGGGCCGCGCGGGGAGATGGAGATCGAACGGCTCGCGCTCGACGACGTAGACATCGTCCGCGCGCTCCTTCGCACTGCGCCTCGGGGTACGCAGTTTGCGAGCGACGCGCTCGAGTGAGGTAGCTGCATCGTCGGCGCGTAGCTTCGCCGAGCGCTTCGGCGCCCGGAGCTTGCTCGCGACTCGCTCCAGTGATGTAGCTGCATCGTCGGCGCGTTCGCTTGCCGTGCGTGTGGAGGTGCGCATCGACTTCGCGACACGCGCGAGCGAATCGGCCGCGACGAGGCCATCGTTCGATGCCGCGCGCACGCGCTTCGCGGCGACGACACGCGAGCGACGCTTGGCGACGAGACCGTCGGTCACGCCGGGAAGCTCATGCCGAGCGCTGGCGTCGCGACGCAGTGGCCGCCGTCGACGACGAGCACGTGGCCCGTGATGTACGCGGCCGCGCGCGAACGCAGGTAGACCGCGGCGGCGGCAATTTCGTCGATGGCGCCGAAGCGGCCAGCGGGGATCGCCGCGGTCATCTTCTGCGTGACCTCGCCGGGCGCGAGGCGCTTCATGCCCTCGGTCTCGGCGATCGGGCCCGGCGCGATGCCGCACACGCGGATCCCGAACTGCCCCCACTCGACGGCGAGGTTCTTCGTAACCGCGTCGACGCCGGCCTTCGCCGCGGACGCATGCACCTGGAGCGGCGTGCCGTGATAGTGGAGCGTCGCGCTGATGTTGAGGATCAGCGCGTCGCGCGTCTTCGAGAGCTCCTCGAACGCCACGCGCGACGTGTTGAACGTGCCGAGGAGATCGATGTTGATGACGGTCGCAAAGCCGTTCGGCGAGAGCGCTGCGGCAGGCGCGAGGAAGTTGCCGGCGGCGCCGTTGACGATCGTGTCGAGCTTGCCGAACTTGCCGACGGTGGTGGCGATCGCTCGCTTGATCTGTTCGCTGTCGCGCACGTCGGTGGCGATGCCGATCACCTCGCGCCCCGACTCCGCGGATAGCTCGCGCGCGGCGGCGTCGAGTACGTCCTGCCTGCGGCTGACGATCGCGACGTCGGCGCCGAGGCGCGCATAGGCGGCGGCGATCCCGCGGCAGATGCCTGTGCCACCGCCTGTGACGAGGACGACGTGTCCGGCCATCGCGTCGGAGCGGAAGATGTCGAGCGGGTTGTGGGGAGCGGTCGCAGGCATCCGGGCATCATGCCTGGGGTCCTCGCGCGCTGCGAAAAAACGGAACCGACCGCGCAAGTCGGTGTCTAGTGCGCATCACCGCTGCTTCGCTACAGTGAGAAGGAAACCGACGGCGCTGCTTGCGTAACGCGAGCGCGCTCATGTTCCCAAAGGATTGCTATGCGCTCCATGACTGGTGCGCGATGGGCGACGTGCGCCCTCGCCGCGATGATTGTCGTTCCGTTCGTCACCTCTGCGTCCACGGCGGGCGGCAAGAAGTCACTCGATGACTGCACGTCGTTCGAGCAGGTCGAGACGAGCGAGGAGGCGATGGACCTGACGATCAAGAGCACCTGCTCGATCCCGATCGACTGCAAGGTGTCGTGGCGCGTGGTGTGTGCCCCCGAGTCAAAGAAGCGGCGCGCGATGCATCGCGGCGCGGCGAAGATGGCGTTCCCGACCGTCGATACGAAGTCCGCGCAGGCATCTGCCGCAGTTTGCGGGGATGATCCGTGGGTCCTCGACTCGATCAACTGGGCCTGCGAACCGAACAAGGACTGAGCGATTTCAATCCGTTAGGACCTGCGACTCCGATCGCAGTGCACGTACAGCACCACGTTAGATCCAAGACCTGCGTCCTGCGTCTGTAACGAGCACACGACAAGTCGAGCTGCTGGTGACGAAGAGCTGAGCACAAACATCCGCGATCGCGGTGTGCCCAAGCGCTGGGAATCCTTCCCCTTCGCCCCCATCTGTTCGCTCGTCGCTCGGTCGATACACACGTAGTATAAGGACGCAGGATCAATGGTCGAACGCCAGGACATCGACGCGCTGCTTATCAGCGCCCTCTACGGCGAGCTCACGCCCGCTGATGAGGTGCGTCTGAGCGCGCATCTCGAGTCCCATCCGATTGACCGGACGGCGCTCGACGACCTTCGCGGTACCCGCGAGAAGCTCCAGCAGAGCCGCATCCTCGCGTTCCAGTACGAGCCGCCGCAGTCGGTCTCCGCATTGCTGATGCAGGAGGCCTCGCGCCGTGCCCCCAAGAAGGCGGAGAGCGAAGGCTGGTTCGCACGGTTTGTTCGGTCGTTCATCCAACACCCGGCGATGGCCGCGGCCGCGATGATCGTGGTCGTCGTCGGTGCGAGCGCGCTGGTGTCGCGTAACTCGAACCAGTTTGCCGAGACGCCCGCCGTCGAGACAACGAAGGCCAACGAGAGCGCGCCGTCCGTCGCGATGGAGTCGTCGATCACGACGCCGATCGCCCCCTCGGATCCGAGCCCCGCTGTCGATCAGTTCAAGGTCGATCTCGCGGTAGGCACGCTCGACGAGCTCGATGACAAGGGCGACAAGGACAACGCTGAGGGGCAGAAGCAGCGCGAGAACAAGAAGCAGGTCGCGCAGGCGCTGCCGGAGAGCGACCCGAACGCCGCATTCTACGCGTCGAAGAACAAGGCCGGCGATGCGCTCGGCGGGGCCGGTCCGAAGCCAGCGAAGGTGACTGGCATCGAAGTGCGCCGGCGAGACGTGATGCCGAAGGATCTCGACGAGCGCACCGAGGAGGCCAAGCCTCTGTCGCCACCCGACGTGGTCGCGAAACCGTCCACGACGACCGAGCGCGCCTATGGTACCGACGGCGTCGCCTCGAGTCGCGACACCGGGTACGTCGACGGCCGCAACTCGCGCGCCGCTGGTGGCGCAGCAGCGCCAGGCGCGACCGCGCCACCGCCGCCAAAGCCCACGCCGACGACGGGCGCCCAGCAGGCATCGCGCAACGCGACTCCTCCGCGCGAGCCGCCTCCCGCGAAGCCGCCGCGGCAGGAGATCGCGACCGACTCCACGACGACGTCCACGGGCGCGAGTGACGATCTGAAGAAGGAGAAGGAGAAGGCCCCGAACGATCCGAACCTCGCCTGGGCCAAGGATCAGCACGCCGCGCTCGTCACGGCGGTGCGCGCGAACAACTGCGGGCGCGCCGCGAACATCGCGATGTCGATCGAGACCCGCACGCCCGCGTACTACGCGCAGAGTGTCGCGACCGACCGCTCCGTCAAGGAGTGCATCGCGTACATCAACACGGCGCGCGAGCGCGACGCGGAGGTGCGTGCGCAGCGCGCGAAGAAGTCGCAGCTCAAGAATGCCGAGCCCGCGGCGCCCAAGCGCGCGGCCGATCAGCCGTCGCGCACCGACTCGAAGTAGCGAGTCAGTCGCGCATCCAGCGCGCGAGCTCGCGATCGGTGTCGCGAAGCGCTTCGATCGATGGCGGCGGGAGGACGGTCGTCGCCTTCGTCGCCCAGAACAAGAGCGGCGCGACGCCGTCGCGATGCAGTCGTAGGAGCGCGGCCGCGGCCTTCGCCGAGTAGACGCCGTCGAGACGAGGGCGCGCTTCCGTTGCGCGCGGCCCGTTCAGCGCCGCGATCGCGCGCGAGCTCTGCGGAGTGGCGTGTCCGTAGCCGGGGCCGAGCTCGCGCCCATCGACGACCAGTCGCGCGACTAGCTCGCCGATCGTGATCGCGACACGCGGGCCGCCGAGCTCGGCCACGCGATCGAGCGTCGCGCGAGCGAGGTTCGCGATCCGCAGGCGCGAGGTGACGGGCCACGGTGTCACGCGGACGCCGTATACCAACGGCACGGGCCAGCGCCACGCGTTGGTCGCGTGCGCGAGCGCGAGGCCGGCGAGGAGGCCCGCGGTGGTGCAGGTGCTGCCGATCGCGACGACGATTCGCTTCGGTGGCGGGGCGAGGCCGGCTGCGATCTGGTCCGCGAGCTCGTACGCGCCCGCGAGCGCGCCGAACGTGCCCACGGTGGTGGCCCCACCGGGCGGCATCACGATCGACGTTCGCTCGCGACGCGCGAGGGCGTAGCCGCGGAACGGGACCTCGATGACCGACCGCAAGCGGATGATCGGACAGCCGCTCGCGATCAGCGCGCCGCAGTTCTCGATCGCCCACGGCGATGGGGGTTGTGGAAACAGGATCACGCCCGCGTCGAGCCCGGCAGAGCGCGCGTGGAGCACGGTCGCGATCGCGTGGTTCGAGCCGTAGGCCCCGATCGCCCAGATGCGCTTCGCCCCGCGGTCGCGCGCGTGACCGAACCACACCTCGAGCGTGCGCAGCTTGTTGCCGCCGTACACCGGGTGCGCGTCACCTTCGTGTTTCACCCACACCGTGCGACCCGCGATGGACAGCGGCGCGAGCGGGGTGGGCCACTGGCCGAGCTCGACATGCGGCACGCGCGCCACGAGGCGAGGCAGGTGCCGAGCGAGCGCCTTCACCCGCTAGTGCTTCTCTGGAACGTAGTCGGGCGGATTGAGCGCGGGGCCATCACCGAAGAGGAACGCCTCGCACTGCTCCTTGAGCACGTCGTGCGCCTTCTTCTGGGTGAGGTCGAGGCGGTACTCGTTGACGATCTTCTTGGAATGCTCGATCCACTGCGTCCACGCCTGCGCAGAGATCGACTCGAAGATGCGTTGGCCCAGCGCATCGTTGAACGGCTTGTAGGGGAGACCGGGCAGGGTCTCCTTCAGCTTCGCGCACTGGACCATTCGGCTCATCGCGGCGCAGTGGACCAAGTTTCATCGGCCTCGGCAAGCCCCACGTGGTTCCGAGCACATGCGAGCGTTCGATCACGGACGTGACAGCGTCGCTTCGATTACCATCGCCGGATGCGACCGATACGCCTTGTAGCCGTCACCGTTCTGTTGCTCGTGGGCGCCTGCGGCGACGACGCTGGACTGTCGGACTACTATCCGGAGCTGCCGCCGACCGGCTCGCAAGGAGCGTCGGCGGGTGAAGTCACGAGCCTGGACCAGCTCGTCACGGGCCCGGGGCAGAGCGGAGTCCTCGGCGACTTCTACATCAAGAACGACGTCGTCACGATCATCGTCCAGGCGCCGACGCGCGCGATCGGCGTCATCCCGCAGGGCGGCAACGTCATCGATGCGGTGCTGACCGACGGAACGCGGCAGCTCGTCGACGATCACTTCGGCGAGCTCGCGCTGATCTACAAGCTCGGCCGTACGTGCGAGCCGGATCGCATGGAGATCGTGCGCGACGGAAGCAGGGGCGGTCCCGCCGTCCTGCGCGCGATCGGCTCGAGCGGCAACAACGACTTCATCAACATCAAGGGGATCGGCGTGTTCCGCGTTGATCCCACCGTCGACCCCGACATCCCCGACGGTGTCGAGTGCGCGACGACGTACATCCTCGAGCCGGGCTCGCGCACGCTCGAGGTACATCACTCGCTGTTCAACGAAGGGCCCGACGCCGTCAATGGTCCGCTGGGGACGATCGCCGACATCGGTGGTCACACCGACGCGTGGACCAACTCACGCGGCTTCGAGCGCGCGGACATCTCGGCGATCACGACGCTGTCCAAGCCGTCGCCGATCGACTTCGTGATCTATCAGGGCCCGAACGTGGCGTACGGCATCATCCCGCGGCACGACGAGCCGACCTCGCACACGCAGGCGTTGATCGCGGGCGTGTCGATCATGCTCGACGGCAACGACAAGCTGCTCGATATCCTCGACGAGGAGACGTATTTCCTGCGCATGAAGAAGGGGTCGGGGAAGCTACAGAGCTACGACCTCGTCGTCGGCAAGGACGCGTCCGATGTGGACGCCGTGTACCGCGAGGGCGAGGCGCTCGCCGACCTGAGCGGAACCGTCATGTATTCGAACGGGCAGCCGGCGGTCGGTGCACGCGTGGGCGTATTCGTCGATGGCAACGGCAACGGCACCCTCGAGCCGAGCGAGATCGATGACGACGACAATGGTGTGCCGGATGACAAGGTCATCTCCTACCTCGATGTCGACGCGACGGGGCGCTACGCGGGCAAGATCGCCACCACCGCGGGCAACCTCCTCGTCCGTGCGTGGGTCAAGAACGTAGGAATCTCCCAGGTCGCCCCCGCGGCGGCGTCCGTCAACCTCGCTATCCCCGCGCCGATCAAGGTGGACTACCAGATCCTCGACTTCGAGACGAACGCGCCCGTCCCCGGGCGGCTGCTCGTGATCGGCGATCACCCGGCGTTCCCCGACAGTCGCGTGTTCGAGACGTCCGATCGCCTCGATGATGTCGTGCAGAATGCGCACTCGATCCGCGGCACGACGACCGACATCGGCGACGGTGCCGACGCACCGCTCGTGTTGCCTGCGAACGGCTCGTACCGCGTGTACGCGTCGCGTGGCACGGAGTGGTCGATCGACTCGCAGGCGCTGAACAGCACGACCGACGCGTCATTGCAGTTCACGTTGCGCCAGGTGAACCCGTCGGCCGGTTACGTGTCGAGCGACTGGCACGTACACCAGGTCGGCTCGCCTGACTCGAACGTCCCGTCGGACGAGCGCGTGCGTAGCGCCGTGTCGTCGGGTACCGAGGTCATCGCAGTGACGGACCACGACTACGTCGCCGATCTGCAGCCGCTCGTCGAGCAGACGGGCCTCGCCGCACTCTTGCGCGTGTTCCCGGGCATCGAGGTCACACCGTTCGCGCACGGACACTTCAACGCGTGGCCGATCGAGCCGGACAACACGTCCTCCAACAAAGGTGCGATCGACTGGGCGCGTGGGCGCGAGGGCTTCGCGATGGTGCCCGGTGAGATCTTCGCGGCGATGCGCGAGCGCGGCGCGCGCCTGGTGCAGGTCAACCATCCGCGCGAGGTCGGCTTCACCGAGTTCCAGGGGGCGTGGTCGCGTGCGAACGTGAAGTTCGACTACGCGAACCGCACCATCTTCGGCGACTACGAAGGTGCGAGCACGCCGAACGACTGGCTGCGCGTGCCGGGCGAGTCGCTGTGGAGCGATCAGTTCTCGGCGCTCGAGGTGTGGAACGGCTTCCAGATCGTCGACTCCAACGGCGACGGCGTGCGCGAGAACCAGAAGCTCGATCGCGTGATGCGCGACTGGCTCGCGATGCTCTCGCTCGGCATGTTCGTCACGCCCACCGGGAACAGCGACACGCACTACGCGATCTCGGACCCCGTCGGCATGCCGCGCACGTACGTCCGCGTGACGGACGACTCGCCGAACGCGCTCTCTAGCGGTGCGATCGTCGAGGACATCCTCACGACGCAGACGGGCGCCAGCTCGCGACCGCGCGACCTCCTCATCACGAACGGCCCGTTTCTGGATGTGCGCGTGAACAACATGCCGGCGCTGGGCAGCGTGATCGCGGCCAACGGCGGCGTGACGATCGAGGTGACGATGACGTCGCCCGACTGGGCCGAGTTCGACACGCTCGAGGTGTTCGCGAACACCACGCCCGACGCGCTTCGCAACGCGAACGAAGAGTCGACGCTCGTGCCGCTCAAGTGCTGGACGAGCCGCACGCTCGGGACGCTGATGGCGACCGATCCGTGCATGCGCGCGACGCTCGCGCCCGAGTCGATGAACGTCCAGCTACGGAACCTGTCTGGCGGCGGTGGCTTCGAGCGGTACGAGGCGAACGTGACGATCACGCTCGACGCGGATGACATCGTCACGCGTGCGGGGCGCACGGGCACCGACGCGTTCCTCGTGTTCCGGGTGCGCGGCGATCGCGCCATCTTCCCACTACTCACCGGTGCAGGCGCCATCGATGCGACGACGCGTCCCCTCATCATGAGTGGGAATCCGACCCAGCTACGCACGGCACTCGTAGGCAAGGGGGTTTTTGCCCAGGCCTTCACCTCACCGATGTTCGTAGACTTCGACGGAGGTGGCTACCGAGCCCCGTTCGCCCCGTAGCGATACTTACCCTCGCGCGCCAGAGAGCGCGTTCCGCTCACGGTCCCACGGCGAAGTGGCCGTGCTATCACTGATCCAAGGCAGTCCTCGCATGAAGCAAGACATCTGGGAGCTGATGAGCCACGGCGGCGGCGCGATGTATGTCGTCGTCGGGTTCTCGATCATCGCCCTGGCGGTCGGCATCGAGCGCGCGATCGCACAGTGGAAGTTCGTCACGCGGGCGCGCGCCCTCGGCGAGACGGTCACGAAGGCCCTGTCGCGCGGCGCTCTGGAGGCCGGCCGCTCGGCCTGCGAAAACTCCCCATCGCCGATCGCGGACGTCTTCTTGGTCGGCTTCGACAAGCACGGGAAAGCCAAGCCCGAGCATGTCGTGACCGCGGTGCACCGCGAGCGCATGCGGGTCAACCAGGACCTCAAGTCGCGCCTGTGGATGCTCGGCACCGTCGGCGCCACCGCACCGTTCGTCGGTCTGTTCGGAACCGTCGTCGGCATCATGACCGCCATGGACGACCTCGACCCCGAGTCGACGGTCAAGCTCGGCGAGATCTCCGGCCCCATCTCGGCCGCGCTCATCGTCACCGCGGCCGGCATCCTCGTCGCTGTCGAGGCCGTCATCCTGTTCAACTACTTCAGCCAGCGCGCGAACCGCATCGCGACGGAGATGAAGCTCCTGACCGACGAGTTCCTCGAGCTCCTCCTCGAGGCGCCGTCCGACTCGCAGCCGCGCAAGAGCAAACCCGCCGACTCGGATCGCGACAAGCCCGAGACCAAGTCCGAAACCAAACGCACGAAGGGCGACGACGATGGCGACCGGGAAGCTGCCTGACGCCGCCGACGAGGGTGACGACGGCGGAGACTCGATCTTCGCCGAGATCAACATCACCCCACTGACCGACGTCTTCCTCGTGATGGTGATCATCTTCATGGTGAGCGCGCTCGCCGTGCAGGTCGAACGCAACGTCGAGAAGAAGCAGCAGAAGCAGGAAGAGACACAGGCCGAGGCCGAGAAGCGCTCCGGCATCAAGGTCAACCTCCCTTCGGGTGCAGCCCAAGAGATCGATCCGACCAAGGCCTCGCTCGTGCTCCTCGTCCCCATCACCGGCCCTGTTGTCGTCGGTGGCAAGGCCATGACCGACCCCGAGCTCGACAACCTGTTCCGCGCCGCCTTCGCGCGCGACAAGAACACGCAGGTCGTGCTCAAGGCCGACAAGGGCGTGCAGCACGGCAAGGTCGTGAACCTCATGGAGCGCGCGAAGACCGTCGGTCTCACGCGCCTGGCCATCGGTACGAGCGGCGGCGGGTGACGTCAGCGCGATCGTCGTCGACGACGTGACCGCGCTAGCCCATCGAGTAGAAGAACGCCTCGTGCACGATCTTGTCGTTCTTGACCGTGTAGAGCCCCATCTCCTCGAGCAGCATCCGCTTCCCGCTCGGCTTGTTCGTGATGTCGTAGGTCAACTTGACGATGAACTGATCGCCGTTGGGATACGGGCCATCGTGTTTCGCCGAGTGGACCGTGTGGTTCTCGATCCATTGCTTGCCCTTCGCAGCGACGGCAGCGATCCCACGAGCCTCGCGCTCGGTCCCCGGTGGCCCGCCCGCTTCGACGCTCACGATGTCCGGCGCGTACAGCGTCTCCATCGCGACGTGGTTCTGGCCTTCGTTGCAGAGCGCTACAAGTTTCTTCCCGATTTCGAGTGTCGTCATGGGTGAATTCATCCCATAGATCGCGAAGGTCCCCACCGCACTCCCGCGACAAACCTGACATCTGCGTGACAGCTAGTGGCTGCTCGCGCGCGGTTCACAACAAGCCTTCGCCGCTGCAACGCGACAGCTCGAGCACGAGTTGGAACAGCAGCAACTCTTGTGTGAGGAGCCCCGGGTGCTTGTTGGTCGTCGATCCGACCGTGTGATACGTCGTGTACATCACGCGCCCGCATCCGAACGGGAAGCTCACCGTTAGAGGATGTGGCGTGGTGCGATCGAACGTGGGAGGGGCTTCATCGGGCGCGTAGTTCCATCCGCCCTCGACCCAAACCTTCGGCGGCATCGTGATCGGTGCACCATTCTGGTCGTCCCCGACATATCCGGGCGCGACCTGGCCGATCGTGTTCCAGTTCTCGTACGTCGTGAGCTCGGCCTGCGACGTCGTGCCGGTGACCGTGGGATCGACCGCCAACAACCACGCCGACGTGTCGGAATCGAGCGAGCGGCTTGGCGAATCGAACGGAGGACCGTGGTTGCAGTTCGGCGGTGACATCGTCTCGTTGCAACCGCCGTGGAGAGGATCGGTGAACCACACAAACTCCGGCCACACGCGCTCGAGCACGGGGAACGCATAGTCGGAAATGTAGAGCTTGCCACCGCCGCGAACGTACGCGCGAAGGTTGCTCTGGATGGTGGGGTTCGTCATGAACCCGAAGCGGGAGTTGTTCGAGCACGCGAACGCGATCATGTGGTACCGGCTCATTCGCGCGGGGTCGAGGAGGAGCGAGTCGAGCGCGGCACCACGAGCAGGCGTCGACGAATCGCCGTGGTTGTCGTAGACGTCGAAGATGCCGGTCTCGCTTCCCCATGCGAAGCCGTATCCGGAATCGACTGCACCGATCCCGACCTTGCCGAGGATGTCCTGGACCCCGTCGTAGTCGCCGTAGACGAGCGCGATGTTCGGGATCGTCGTGCCCGCAGCAGCGTTCGTGCGATTCGGCAACGTGGTCAGCGCCTCGTCGATGGTCGTGTCGCCGATCTGAGGCGGCGCCGTGTACTCCGTCACGCGGCGGAACTCGCCCTTCTGGACCACCAGGTAGACGGTGCTCTCGACCGGGAGCTGGAGCGTGAAGGTGCCGTCGGCGGCGGAGATAGCACTCGATTCACCGCCGGGTGCCTGCACGCATCGAGCGCAGTAGGCTCCCGCGGGAATCGCTGGTGGCGGCTCGGCGTAGGCGGCGACGAGTGCGCCGGCGATCGGAAACACGTGCCCGGGTCCCCACACCTTGCCGCTGAGCCGCGCCCCCCATGGCGGCGCGGCATCGGCGGGTGTGTCGCCATCGATGTCGAGATCCCGCGTCGGTGGCCCACAACTAGCGATCGCGACCGCGACTACGCACGAAATCAGGGGCTTCATCACCTTTGGTGCTAGCCCAAGGAGTATTCGCTTCGGGCGCCAACATGACCGGCCGCGCACGCCGGTCGTACAATCGGGCGATGACCAGCGCTCCCCGCGGGATCGCCTCCTCGATCGTTGACGTGGTCGCTCGCGCTCTCGTCGAGCTTGGCGCGACGCCGCGAACGTACGACGCGGTCGGCGGTTACGTGCCCGGTCCCGTTGCCGATGCGTTGATCAACGCGGCTGCTGACGAGCTCGGTGATCCGGCGATCGGGCTCACCGTGGCTCGCCACCTCGTGCCGGGGATCCTCGGACCGATCGACTATGCGCTACTTACCGCGGCGACGTGGGGCGAGGCCCTCCAACGCGCGGCTCAATTCTACGCCGTCGTCAGCGATCGCGTAGCGATGTCGCTCGAACCCCACGGCGACGAGGTTCATGCGGTACAGCGGCGGATCTCGCTCGATATGAACAACCGGCACTGGATCGAGGTCACGTTCGGCGTTCTGACCCAGCGCGGACGACAGTTGATCGGATCGGAGTTTCGGCTCCGCGGCGTCACGTTCGTGCATCCGGCTCCGTCGACGACGGTGCGCCACCAGGAAGTGTTCGCGGCGCCGGTCCTCTTCGAGCAAACCGTCGACAGATTGATCTTCGACAAGGCGCTACTCGACGCCCCTCTACGAACTCGCGTGGCCACCCTGGCCGAGACGGTCGAGAGTCAGCTCTCCGAGCTCGTCCCAGCCGCGATGGACCCGGCCATGATCCGCGTGCGTGCCGCGCTCGTCCGCGCGATCGACGACGCGACTGCAACGCTCGATGCGGTCGCACGGCAACTTGGCGTGTCGCCGCGATCGCTGCAGCGCCTGCTGCAGGACCACGGCAGCTCGTTCAAGCAGCTACTCGACGAGCTTCGCCGTGATCGTGCGCTGGCGTTGTTGCGGGAAGGCAAACACACCGTCGCCGAGGTGGGTGCCAAGGTTGGCTTCGCGGACGTGACCGGGTTTATCCGCGCGTTTCGGAGGTGGACCGGAAAGACGCCGGGGCAAGCTTCTTGACGCCAACACGATGTCGCCGCGTCGAGCTCGATCGAACCGTGCTGACCACGACCAGAGTCGCGGTAGCCCGCGAGAGTGATCTCGGTGAGGTGTCGAGACGGCGAGCGCCGGCCGCCACCTAGTAGCGAGACAACGCCTCCGCGAGCGCGAGCACGCCCGCGAAGGATTCGTCGCACGTCGGCGTGATCTGATCGGGCGGAAGGAGGAAGCCATCGCCGCCGGGGCGCGGGCGAAGCTCGACGAGAAACGACAGCACACCGTGCGTGGCGTAGGCCCAGTCGCCGAGCGTGCCACTCGAGCCGATCGCGAGATCGGCACCCGCCCGAACCGCGTAGCGGTGTCCGTGCGCGCTCGACATCGCAGCGCTGATCACATTCGCGAGCTCGGCGAACCTCGCGGCGTCCGCCGGCAACTCGCGCTTGTGACTCCATGGATACACGACGACTTGAGAGAAGCTATGGAAGTCGACGTGCGCGACGATCGGGTTCCGTTCGAACAGCGATGCGAGTGCACGTGACTCGGGCTCGCTGAAGGCGTGTGCGCCGCGGTAGTTCGGCGAGTCGCGATCGCCGCTCGAGCCGGCGTGCCCCCACGCGACGCTATAGTTGCGATTGAGGTCGACGCCGTAGCCACCGCGCCGGTTCTTGCGCCAGAACCGATCGTGCGTCCAGGTGTAGGCATAGCCATCGGGATTGGCGACGGGCACGATGTGAAACCGGACCGCGTCGAGGAGGCGGCGAATCCGCGGCTCCTCGGACTGCGCGACGAGCCGATCGGCAATGCAGATCGGAACCATCACCGAGACCCATTCGCGCGCGTGCTGGCCACCGTCGAGAGCGATGCCGGCGGCGCCACGACCGATCTCGAGTGCGTGAATCGGGCGGCCTTCCACCGACGATCCCAGCGCTCGCATCGTCACGAGCTCGGGATGACGCTCGGCGAGGAGCTTCATCCGTGTGGTGACCTCGTCGAGATCACGATAGGCCGCGAACCAATCGCCGGTTCGCGGACGAAGACCGACGAACGCGATCCCGATCACCGCGACACCGAGTAGGAGCGCTCGAAGAGGCAGCGTGTCGACGAGGCGCATGCCCGTATCCTACTCGGCACCGGGCCGATGCGGATACCGACGACGAGTCCGCCGGCTCAGCGGGCCAGCGACTTCCAAAACACCACCTTGTCGTCGCCCACATCGTAGAAGCTAGGAATCGTGGCGACGCGCTGGTACCCGATCCGTTCGTAGAATCCGCGGGTCTGTTCGAATTCCGGTTTCCCGGAGGTCTCGACGAGAAGGATCCGCGCGCGTTCCGTCAGCGTGTGTTCGACGTGCTCCATCAACGCCCGGCCGGCCCCCTTTCCCTGCAGCGTGGGCGTCACGGCGAGTAGCAGCGCGTTCCAGGTCCCATTCGTCATC
Source organism: Kofleriaceae bacterium (assembly GCA_046160585.1). GTDB lineage: Bacteria > Myxococcota_A > Polyangia > Haliangiales > Haliangiaceae > JABFXX01. Next base: position 3,244 of record JBJXGN010000087.1, on the reverse strand, counting down.
GGCTCCGGCGACGCGTAGGCGAGTCCCACGACACCTCCCTGTTCGGCCACGAACCAGATCTCGTCACTACCGGCGAGCGCGGGCGCGACCATGTCGTCGAGAAGGTCCGCGGGGAACAGGTCGGTAGCCGCGATGATCTGTTTCGCGGCGTCTAGGTCGTCAGCCGCGAAGGGTCTGATGGTGAAGCTCATGAGCGGTCGCGCACTATACGTCACACATCAGGCACACCCATGACCGCGAGCAGGTCTGCGACGATCGTGCGCGCCTTGTACCCGACCACCCTTCGGACGGTCGCGAGGGCGGCATCACGCGTGTCGTCGACCACGAGCACCACACGTTCGATGCCGGCCGCCTCGTAGCGGGCGAGCTTTGCGTTCAGGTACTCGCTCGTCGCGAAGCCGACGACCTCGACGAACCAGCCGCGCGACCGGTCGACGCCCTTGGCCGCTGGGAGCTCGGCCCTGATCTCGCGTTCGCGCTTCGATCGTGCATCGGCCCCCGACTCGATGCGGTCGGCTTCGTCGGACATGCTCGCGGCGAGCAGCGCGGCGAGGTCGGGCACGAGGTCGCATTCGTCCTCGACGTCGCGCCCTTCGGGTTCGTGATCGCGGTCTCGCTTGTTGTGGTCGCGCGTGTCGCGGTGCCCGGCGTGGCGGTCTCGCTCATCGCGGTCGTCGTGCGCGTCGCGGCCCTGCGCGACGAGGTCCCGTTGGCGTTCGAGAAGCAACGCGTCGGTCACGTCGGTCAGAAGATCCGGGAACAGCCGGTCCGTTCCGTGCGCGATCGGGGGTGGATCGCGCTCGACGAGCACACCGCGTGTGCGATCCAACGCGCTCGCGATCTTGGTGGCGATGCTGGGCTTTTTGCGCTCTGTGTTCGGCACGGGCGGCAGCAGCGCAGGCGACGTCACGCGCAGCGCGGCCGAGCCGAAGCCAAGCTCCGCGTCGATCTCGACGACGAACCGCGCGAGCCCCGCGAGGTGCGGAACGATCCCGCCGAGCGATCTGCCGTACACCTGCGTCTGGTGAAACAGCGTGAGCGGCCCGACGATGTCGAGGATGGTGTGCTCGTCGGGCGACGAGACCCGCACGAGGAGCCCGTAGCGAGCCGCCGTGCGGATCAGCGGATGGGCGTCGCCCCACACGTGGATGCGTACGTGGCGCGCGCGGCGCAGGGCGCGCTGGATGCGATCGACGTTGGCGAAGGCTGCGAGCCGCTGCTCGTCGGGGCGACCGTCGGGCAGCACGACGGGCCGCTCGTCGGCGAGATCGATCCACAAGAGGCTCTCGATCTCGGCCGGATCGATGCCGAGCTCGTCGCTGGCTTTGGCGATCCGCGCAGCGCGAGCATCGTCGTCGAGCGCCGGTGGGCCGAGCACACTCGCGCGGACCTTGCGCGCGACCTTGGTGCGCTGCGCGCGGCCGTCCATCAAGCGGCGCATCGCACCGAGGATGGCGGCCACGCGGTCGCCGCGGATCGGCGCGTGCTCGAGGCGCTCGCGCAAGACGCGGTAGGGCTGGCCGAGGCAACTCATCACGTGGTCGATGACGATGGTGATCCATGGCCGGTCCGACGCATCGTACAAGCGGATGTCCGTGGCCTCGACGGACCCGACGAGGTCTCCATCGTGGTCGACGAGGTCTCTGGCGATCACGGCGCACCTCCGATCTGCGCGACGCCACGTCGTGTGGGGTCCCCACTGGTCCCACGCCGGCGGGCCACGTACGCGACCTCGGTCGAGTCTTCGACGGCGAGCTCGTACACCCGTGCGCGTTTGCCGTGGCGCGGTCGCAACACGCGGCCGATGCGCTGGACGTGACGGCGCGCGGACGATGTCCCGCCGACGACGATCGCGACGTCGGCGTCGGGGACATCGATACCCTCGTCGAGCACCTGCGACGATACGAGGACGGGTACGTCGCCCGCACGAAACCGTGCGAGGACCTCGGCGCGCTCGACCTTGCCGATCTCGTGCGTGATCGGTTGGACGAGCAGCTCGCGTGCGATGGCGTACGCAGTCGCGTTGTCGGCCGTGAAGATCAGCGTGCGCTGGTCGGGGTGCAGCGCGAGGAGCTGGCGGAGGGCGGCGCGCTTGCCGCGCGGGTACGACAGGATCGAGCGATAGGTGCGCCAGGCTGCGAGTGCGTCGCGGCCCGCGCGCGACTGTCGCGCGTCGCGCACGAATTGCTGCCACGGTGCGCCGCGCGAGGCGCGCATGTACGGCGCGTAGACGGACGCGAACCGCGCGCGATATTCGCGGTAGAGCGCGCGCTCGTCGCGAGCGAGGCGGATCGGCACGGTGACGAGCTGGTACTCCGCGAGCGCGTCGCCGGCGAGGTCGTCGATGGACAGGCCGTAGACGATGGGACCGATGAAACGTGCGAGTCGCTCGCGCATGTCGGGTTCGGTCGGTGGCGTCGCGGTGAGACCGAGCCGGTAGGGCGCGACGAGCATCTCGAGCACCTCCGTCGGGCACATGGCGCCGAGGTGGTGCGCCTCGTCGATGACGACGAGCCCGAAGCGATCGCCGATACGCGGGGCCCACGCGATGGCGGACGCAAACGTGGACACCGTGATCGGGGCAACGTGGCGATCGCCGTCGCCGAGGCGGCCGATCGGGAAGCCCCACGCCGAGGAGAGGGTGCGCGCCCATTGATCGAGGAGTACGCGCGTCGGCACGAGGACGAGTGTGGAGACCGAGAGCTGCGCGATCGCGGAGATCGCCGCGAGCGTCTTTCCCGAGCCAGTGGGAAGCGCGAGGACGCCGCGACGGCGCGCGGCTTCCCACGATGCAAGCGCTTCGTTCTGGTACCAGCGCAGCTGTGGCAGTGACCACGTACCGGACAGCGCGGAGATGCGAGTCTCGTCCGATATTCGGACGGCCTTGTCCGCCAGCCGGACGATCAGCGACGAATAGAGATGCGCGGGAAGGCGCCACGCGAGCTGGTCCCGATCACGAGTAGCTCCTGGAATCTGCGCGGGATCTTCGTCTCCAGACTCGGCTTCCAACACCAACGTTCCACGATCGAATCGAATACGCATGCGCGGGTGCGAAGCAATGGTCGTACCGAGGTGCGCCGGGATCGGAGAGACGGGATCGCATCGCGTGTACGATGGTCGCGTGGTGCGTCGCGACGACGTCGGAAACCGATCTGCGAAAGCGGGCTCGAACCTGACGTCTCGCTGTGAAGATCCAGCGGGTGAGAGTCCCGTCTCGGTAAGCGGAGACGCGCCGAGTAGCAGG
>JBJXGN010000086.1:0-2819 GCA_046160585.1 Kofleriaceae bacterium | reverse complement strand
TCGTCGTTGCCGAAGTAGGTGAGCGTTTGCCGCGCAACTTGCGTCGGCGACGTATTGCGAAGAACCTGTTGGTCGGTGACGCGGCCGAGCTTGTCGTACGTCCAGTTGGACTCGATGAACGTCATCGCTCCCGTGAGGTCCGTGCGACGCTTCTTGACGAGGCCGGCGACATTGCGGGTCTGGACCGCGATGTCGATCGCCTGCGGGCTCTGGAGCTGGATCTTCGACGGGAAGTTGCGAGCGTCGTACTTGTTCACCCAGATCGTCTCGTTACTGCCGCCCATCATGTCGAAGGGCCGGACGTAGCGAACGCTGCCGTTGATGTTGAAGCCGCGCTGGAAGTTGCGCGTTTGCGCTGGATAGCCGGCCATGCCTTGGTGATGCGCGACGAGCGTCTCGCGGCCTTGACCGTCGAAGTACGTGTCGGTTCCCCACTCGGCGCCGGGCGTGACTCCAAACGCGCGCCAGTAGCGAAGGCGCCCCAGAGTTCGGGAAGTTGAGCTCATCGGAGGTGGGTTTCGAAACGAAGCGGAAGCCGTTTGTGGTCACTGGGTAGGATCAGGCTTCGCTGGTTGAGATGCTCGAGCAGATGCTGAATCGCGTCGAGCTCGGACTGGTTCGCTGCCGGCGCGAGGCGGACGATGATCGCGTGTTCGGTGACTGCCACCTTGCCTGGCGCAGCGAGCAGGTTCGCGATGAGCTTCTTGGCTTCGCGTGGTCGCTGCATGTGCGGCGCGACGATCGCGGCGAGCTCGGACTCGGCGTTCGCGCAGACGATGCGGATGACGTCGACGATGGTCTTGAGCTCGCCCGTGTGTCGCACGAGCTTGTTGGCGAGCGTTGTCTCCTCGACGGGAGCGTGGGTAGGAATCAGTGGTCGGAGGGCCAGAAGATCGTGTTGCCACGTCAACGACTCCGCGAGCTCACGCTTGATGTCGACGCGACGTGTGTCGTCCTTGTCCAGGCGCGCGAGCTTGCGGCGTGCATCGCCTTCAGCAGCGCGCCAGATCTTGAGAGCGCGCTCCAGCTTGCGACGAGCCGGGTTGGGGATGATGGTCCCCGGCGGATACGGTTCGACGCGCCGACCGTCGAGGTGATTGATGCCCCACCGCTCGTTGCCGTGCTTGAAGCCGTTCTCTTGGCGCCAGCGGTTCCACAACACCTCGACGAGTCGCTCGGCGGGCAGCGCCGAGACCGCGAGAAAGCTGACCTGCCGGCGGTCCGCGGTCCGCACGACGATCCGGCGGACCCGGCCACGACCTTCGCCCAGGTTGCGCATCCGCTTCTCGTGCAAGCCGATTTCCTCGCTGCCGATCTTGGTCGGAGTAAACGCAGTCGCGGGCAGCTCCGCGTACGGCTTGCGCTCGTAGGTCACGAACTCGAAGTCGTCGTTGCGAAGCGACGCGAGCTGTTCGGCGAATGCGCCCGCACGATCGAATGCGATCAGGATTCGCTCGTCCGGCCCGAGCGCTTCACGCAGACGCTTGCCGATCGGCAGAAGCCACTCGGTCAAGTGATCGTGCGATGGCACCGGCACACGAAACATCGGCCTGCCATCCTCGTCGTGCGCGTAGTAGTCGGTCGTGCCTGGCGACACGCGCTTGTCCTGCATCCGCCAGCCTTTCCGTACGACCTGCTGGCCCGTGTACTTCCTCAGGTGATTGTCGACGTAGAAGATCGCGGGGCCGTCCTCCTTCGCGGTGGTCGCGATCAGTCGCTCCGCCATGCGCGCCTCGAGCACGACGCCGCCCTCGGTCTGCGCGAGCAGACGAGCCAGCACTTTGCGTACACCGCTGGCCGTCGGCACTCGCTCGGCACGGAGCAACGTCGCGCCCGTCGGCGTCGCCAGCCGGCGGACGCCCTCGATGCACATCTGTCCGATCGCGAGCGCGCAGATGATCGCGTCGAGCGCGATCCGCAGCCCGTCGGGAGACCGGCTCGCGAACGCGCGTTGCGCTTCCTCGTGCAGGCCCATCTCGCCGGCGAGTGCGAGCAGGATCCACGCCCCGACATGCTGCACCACGCTGCCGCCGCGGACGGGCTGCGCCGTCATCGGCACGTGGTCGTCTTCGAACTCAGCAGGCGTCACCGGATCGCTGCCGAGGTCGGCGTCAATCGTTGCCGTCGCGATCGAGATCGGCAGCGCGAGTTGAACGTCGGCCGGCGACTCGACGTCATCAGCCGTCATCACCGTCGCCGCTGTGTCGGTCGTGGCAGCATGCGCCTGCGCGCGCAACCGATTCCACTCCTGATACGCACGTCCGATCGTCGGGTGACTCAGGCGGTGTTTGCGCGGCTGTTCGCGGTACACGTCCACAGGCTTTCGTCCGGCCTCGAACATCGCGAACCACGCTGTGCGCAACTCCGGTGTCACCTTCGCCTTCTTGCCCCGACGCAACCCCAGGATCGCTCCGAGTCCCGACGTCTCCTCGCGCCGTCGCAGCCGGCGCAGGTTCTCATCCGTCATGCCGAATGCGTGCGCCAGTCGGCCCAGATGGAACTGGTCCGATTTCGCAAGCGTCACCGCCAGCACGTTGCGCGGGCCGCGCTGATCATCGTCAGTCTCGAACATACCGATCAGCGTCCCACCGATGAGCACGCTCGCCGTCGTGCCACGCACGATCACCGCACCGTCCGACGAGAATCGACGAACCTCGAGATCCAATTCTCGGCGTATCGTGGGCAACGGCAACTCGAGAGCTTCCATCGCCGCAAGAACAACTGCCACTGCCTCCGGATTCCAACGTTTCTTGATCTTGTTCGTTGCCGCGCAACCGCCCGTTATCCGATCACTTCGTCAGCCGCGGCTCGAACTCTGG
>JBJXGN010000085.1:0-8284 GCA_046160585.1 Kofleriaceae bacterium | reverse complement strand
GGGATCCCGGGGTGTCCCCGGGTGTGCGCCACGGGCGACGGCACACCCGCGAGGTAGTGCAGCGCGAGCGCGACGGCGTGTTTGCACATCTCGCCCTCGACCGGACACGTGCATTGCCACGACAGCTGCCTCCCGTGCGCGAACACGCGGACCTTGTACGGCAGCGCTTCGGTCCCCGCGACGATGCCCTCGATGCCATCGCCGATCGACTCGCACGCGAGCACGTTCCCGCTCTGGAAGTACGCGACGCCGCGCTCGTAGCCGTAGTCGGCGAGCGACTTGAGGCGCGTCGTCGTCAGCAGCGAGTCGAGAGCCACGGCGCCGGCACTCTACAACCGATCGGTCACGCCGACACCAGGCCCGGTGACGACTGCGCGATCGCGATGCACACCACGCGTTCCGAGGTCACCCACGAAGACCGCTGCCGCGAGCTCAGTCGCGATGGCTGTCGCGCGCGAGGCGATCCACGCGCTTGAGCAGCGTCGGCGTGCGATGGAGACCGTGCATCGACGCGACATGCTTCGCCGCGACATCGACGTCCACCCCGCTCGCCGTGACGAACAGCGGCGCCTTGCTGTCGCCGCGCTCGATCGGCACGCCCGCCGCACCACCGCGCCACGGGCGCTTGGCGACACCGACGACGATCGGCGCTGCGTCGAGCGCATCCCGCAGGTGCGCGCCGAGTCCCTTCGTGCCGCTGTCGAGCGTGACGAAGCCATCGACGACGACGATGTCGGGCGCGAGCCCCTCGAGGATCGCGAGCAGGTACGGCAGCTCGCGCTTGTAGAAGCTGCCCGGCTCGTAGTCCGCGGGCGGGTACATCGACAGCTGCGATTTCTCGAACGATGCCGCGGCGTCCGGCCACGCGACGAAGCCGACACACGCCGTCACGACGCGGTCTTCGCGGTAGTCGACATCGAGCGCGACGATCACGAGCGAGAGCGTGCGCGATTTTTTTCTCTTGGCAAAGCGCACGAGCGCATCTACGGTGTCGTCATGTTCGCGATCGAGATCTCGCCGCTCTTCGTTGCTCGCTCGTCGGTGGACGTGCGCCAGCAACAGCGTCGCTAGAGATCTGCGCGACGCATTCGTCGCGTGTTGCACGACGAGCATTCCTCGTCGGTGATCGCGAGTGTTCTAACGGCAGGATGCTGGGCCTTGAACCCATGCAGTCGTGGTTCGAATCCACGCTCGCGAACCGATCGCGCCCTCGTGCGCGACTGATCGGTTGTCTTCTAACGGCAGGATGCCGGGCCCTGAACCCGGCGATGGTGGTTCGAATCCATCCGACCGAACGATGTGTTCACGCAAGACGAACGAGTCGAGCAACACGAACCGACGCCCTCGCCGACCGTGTCCGCACCACGGACAAGACGGCAGCTCGAGAAACCGGGCAGTGTCCGCTCGCGACGGCGTCATACGTCGACCAAGCTCGCGACGACGCGTCGTGGTTCAAGCGAGCAAGTCGCGAAGGCGCGTCGTCGCGGCGTGAATCGCCGACGAGCGCGCGGCAGCGGTGATCTGCTCGCTCGGAACGCCACGGCGCACGAGAGCGACGTCGTGCTCGGTGACGCGAGCGATCGCCGGCGTCTCGGTCGTCGCATCGCGCATGACGGCGGGTGCGATCGACTGGATCCACGCGAGCACGCCCCACGCGAGCTGCGCGTGCGTCGCCTCGTCGCGCGCGATGGTCGCGAGCGTCTCGCGCACGGAGCCCTGTGCCTCGAGCGAGGCGATGCGCGCTTCCTCGGCGGCGGCGCCTTCGTTGAGGCAGCCCTCGGCCCATGCTTCGTGCGCGAGGATCGCGAGCGACTGCGGCGTGCGCTGCGTGAAGCGCGGCTGCGCGGCGAGCATCGAGAGCGGCGCGAGCTGGAGGCCGCCGGCTTCGCGAGCGCACATCTCGGCGTGGCGCACCTCGTCGTCGGCGGCGTCGAGCGCGGCGGCGATCAGATGCGCGGGTGCGCCGACGGCCTCCAGCTCCGCGGCGAGACGCAGGAACGTCCACACCGACGAGTACTCGAAGCGCGCGGAGCGCGTGAAGTGATCGCGGACGGCGCGGTCCTCGGCGGTGCGCGCGATCGCGAACTGCGCGATCACGTCCGGCGTGAGGAAGCGGCCACCGACGGAGATCGGGCGCCCTTCGACGACCTGGCTCTCGAAGGCGGACCACGGCGAGAAGCCGGCGTTGATCGACACGCGGCTCTGCAGCGGACGGTTCGCGCGAGTGGTCAGCGGGAACAGCGACTGGAGCGCGAGGTACGCGTAGTTGTAGCCGTACGAGCCCGCGAGGTGCGCGCCGAAGTCGCCCTCGAGCGAGATCGCGAGGCCGGCCTCGATGCCGAGCTTCTCCTCGCCGGAGTCATCGTAGCTGCCGTCCTCGAAGGGACGCGCGCGAGCGCCGCCGATGGCGCGGATGCCGCGACCGCCGAGCTCGATCCGCAACATCAGCTCGGACTTGTCGGAGATGCACTTGCGCACCTCGACGCCGCCGATCAACGCCGCCTTAGGGGAGACGTCGACGCCGAGCGTGAACCCGATGATGGTGTCGTCCGTCCGGGATCCACAGGGCTCGGCCGCGGCGGGCGAGGAGGCAGCAGCGACCAGCGAGCCGCCGATCAAGCCGTGGCGGACGAGGTGTTTCCAGCGGTTCGCATTTGTCATGGTCGCAACAGGCTGCAAGCGCATGGCCACGTCACTCTACCGTGGCCAAGGTCGCGATCACCCGAGGATCCGAGATGTTCTCGGAGAATCCCAGGGGTGCCCTGATCTGGGGTCGGCCGAGACAATCCTGTCCGGATCTATTTTGCGATCAGTACAGTTCCCGAGGTTCCGGGTAGTTCGGTGGCGCCCGGCGAAGGCGTGGCTGGATGCGAAGGAAGCGAGACAATGTACCGGTGCCCGGTCGTCGGCGCGTCGGGCCAGTCCATCGGGAGGCACCCGCTGTAGTAGACGAGCTGGGGCGTCCGGACAGCGTCGAGCCGGCACGGACGGCCACCCGCGTCCTTGCGGATGGCCTCGCCGAGCCTCGCGATCTGCGTGGGCGCCGCCACCCGTGCACGTTGCGTGCGGACGATCCACGACACGGACCCGATGGCGACGCCCGCGATCGCAATGGCGGCGGCGAGCTGCGCGCGCGGTCGCGGCACCAGGATACGTGCGAGCTGCGGCGTCCCGACCACGACGAGCAACGCGACCACGAGGAACGCGTAGCGCGGTTGCGCGTGGCTGCGTAGGCCCAGCACGACGAGCGTGACGATCGCGACGAGGCCCAGGTACAGCGCGCGGCGATCGCGCGACGCGAACGTGCCGTACAGACCGAGCATCATCACCGGTGCCGCGAGCACGCCGTAGTAGGCAAACGGGTTCGACGTCAGATACGTGACGAGGCCCTGCCCGACGTAGTCGAGCTTCGTCGAGTGCGCGGCGACCTGGAGCACGCCGAGCGTCTCCCCCGTCTGCGCGTGCGAGAACCAGACGTACGGGATCGCGAGCACCGAGGCCGTGCCCGCGAGGATCAGCAGCGGACGTGGTCGCGGGAACAACAGCACCGTCGCACCCGCGATCGTCACGAGTGCCGGGGCGCTGCCATAACGAACGTAGAAACCTGCGGCAAACGCGAGCGCGGCGAACACGATCTTCCACGACGGGCGCTCGATCTCGCGGAGCAAGATCGCGAGCCCGACGAGTAGCAACCCCGCTGCGGGCAGGTCACCGAGGATCTCCGCCGAGCGCACGAGCATCGGCTGCGCGCTCGCCAGGATCGCGGCAGCCCAGCCGCCGACGTGGCCCCCAGGGAACGCGACACGCGCGAGGGCCCACGCGCCGATCGGCACGAGCAGCGTGAACAGCGCCGGCAAGACGCGGATCCACGTCGGCGACGCGTGTGCCGCGACACCGGGCAGCACGAGCAGCTCCGTCCCGAGCGAGCGATACAGCCAGACATCCGGCGCACCCGACAGCCATCGCTGCGCGCCGACGACATACGCCGCCTCGTCGTGACGCAGCGGCATGTCGATCCCGAGCTGCGCGATGATCGCCACGCACCACACGACGAGCGCGTACGCGAACAGCCATCGATCGATTCGCGCGCTCACGCCGTCGTCACGCTACTGCAGGGGATACGTCGCATCGAGTGATCGGACTCACTGGAGCGCCCGTGCGGTTGCATCGAGGAGCGGCTGCGCGATCACGGGCTTCCCCGTCGCCTGTTGCATCCACAGATCCGGAAGGATGTTGCCGAGGCGGCAGACCCGCTCGAACTCGACGGCGAACGACGCCTTGTCCTTGCCGGCGACATGCTCCTCCATCTGGAACGCGATCACGTGGCCGACCACGTAGTTGAAGAGATACAGCGGCGACGTGATCGTGTGGCTGTAGATGCCGAGCAGCGTCGTGCCTTTGCCGCCGAGCGCCGGCGCGTAGTACTTGTCCCACGTCTCCTGCGCGATCCGCACGGTCGCCTCGCGCAGCTGTGCCGGCGTTGCGGTCGGGTTCGCATAGAGCCACTTCCAGACGTCGAGCTCGACCAGGGCCGAGCCCGCGATCTCGCGCGTGTTCCAGAACTCGTCGAGGACACGTAGCTTCTCCGCGTCGCCCCCGCGCTTCGGTCGGCCGAGCAGGTCGAGGTCGCGCGCCTGGAACAGGAACGCGAGCGCCTCCGTGAACGCGGTGTTCGGCACGCCCGCGAGCAACGTGTAGTCGATGTCGTAGAGCGAAAACGTCTGCTCGACGTTGTGCCCGAGCTCGTGGATCGCGATGTTGTAGCCCTTGTAGGCCATTCCATTCGCCTCGATGCGCGTGCGCAGGTGCGCCTTGTCGCCGCGACGCTCCGCGCCCATCGCGTGTCCCGCGCCGCGCGACGGATCGACCGCGATGTACGACGCGAGGTACCGCGCGCGCGCATCGGTGAACCCGAGGCCCTTGAGGATCGCGACCATGTCCTTCGCGAACGCCTCGGCGGTCGGGTACTTCTTCTTCGTGATCGCGTCGAGCTCCGCCTCGGCGGTGTCACCGCCGCCGAACTCGTACCAGAGGTCCTGCGGGCCGAGCTTGCGGCCCAATCGCTTCTCGATCTCCGCGGCGGCCTTCACCGAGAGCGGTGACTCGAGGATCTCGACCAGCATCGCGCGCACGCGCTCCTCGGGGAGCTCGGCGCCTTCGAACGCGCGCTGCATCCTCGTCGGTGCGAGCGGCGAGAACTTGTCGATTGCCTGCGCCGCTTTGAAGTGATCGATCACCTTCGCGAACCGCGTGTCGGGCTCGCGTTCGGCGTCCCCGGCAGGTGCCGCGGTCACGCGATCCTTTGGTGCGTTTTGCTCGACGGTGCCCGCCTCCGCGACCGTCACTTTGTTCGTGAACGGGTTCCAGTCGAGGTGCGGATTGTCGATGACGACCTTCGGGATCGTCTGCGTGACGATCCGATCCATCACCCGCGCGATCACCTGCTGCTTCGCGACCGCATCCTTGTCCGCGTAGTTCGCCTTCAGCTCGTCGCGCAGGTTCCAGTGACTGATGAGGCGCTTGCCCGACGGGAACAGCCGCTTGCCGTCCTCGCTCAGCACGTGGTGCATCCACAGGTAGTAGCCCGCGATGTACTGATCTGCGGCCGCCTCCGCCGCACTCGCCGCCTGCGCGAGCTCGCCCGGGATCCGCGTGTCGAACCAGCCGGTCAGCCGCACCTCGGCCCACGCGCGGCGATCCATCGTCGCGGCGTCACGGATCCGATCGGCGAGCGACGTGAGCGGAAAGTTCAGCAGCACCGCGAACGCGGTCTTCGTGCGGAACATGTCGTCGACGACGTGCGCCGTCGGATCGTACGCCGCCAATAGCTTGTCGACGCCGGGCACCGGCTTGTGATCCTCGACCTCGCTCACCCACTTCGCCGCGCGCACGACCTCGAGGTTATGGCCTCGGATCTGCTCGAACACGGCCTGCAACCGCGTGAACATCACGTCGCGCGCGGCGGGCTCGGCGACGAACTGCTCGAGCGCGAACGCGACGAGGTCGCCATCACCAGCGCGCCACAGCTGCGCGACCTGCGTGACGCCGCGCTCGATGCGCTCCTTGTTGGCCTCGCCGAACTTCGCGACGAGCTTCGCCTTGGCCTCGGCGACCATTGCCGGAGCGACGGGCTCGAGTGACTTGTCGACGGGAGCTGCCACCTCGGTCGGCTCCGGACACGGCAGGACCGGCATCGGCCGGGGCGTCTCCATCACCGGATCGGGCTTGCTCTGGCAGGCAGCCACGAGGAGGACGGCGGGCAAGATTCGCGCGATCACCGCGAGGTCGTACCACAGCGCCGGCGAAGTGATCGGGGCTCAAGTCAGGCCGCCGACTCTTGGACAATGCCGTGATTCATCTGCACCGCGCGACGCGTGCATTATTTCTCCAACAGGGCGCGCATTCTTCGAATCTCCTCAACGAGTCTAGGTATGTCTTGACGGGCGTGCGCGATGAAGTCCTGATCGGCGTCAGTAGCGCCCGTCAGTTCGATATCACTGTCTCTCGCGCCCTCTGGACCGACCATGATGAAACTGGATCCCGAGGTGTGGTCGCGACCTTCGATAAACGAAACCCACGGCCCGGGGCGCGCGGCGGAGCACCGTGCTTCTATTGCCACAAGCTCATTCTCCGTCACACGTTACTCCTTGTTTGTGTTGTTGGGCTTAGGTCCGAGCAGATCGTCAGCGATGCCGTCGCGCCAGCAGTCGAGGAGGCGCGAATCCACGCTCGCCGAGAAGGTCAAGTACGTCGATGCCACGACCTGGTACCAGGCCGGTGCCTATCGCAGCCTGTGGACCCCACGAACCTGGCGAATCAGGATCCCTTGGCTCGGTCACGTGCGCGGCGCCGCCCATTTCGCGAGCAGCGCCTCGATCTCGTCTACACGCTCGAGAGAGACCAGCTGGCGATCTCGCACTTCCCTTAGAGCGCCCTCCTCGACAAGTTCCCGGTACATCTCCGAGTCTCGATGCTCTACGAAACGGCGCATCTCATCGAGGGCTTCCACAGCGCGCGCCTGGTCGTTGAGCACATGAAACAACGCAAGCGAAGCGAGCTCCAGCCCTGGCGCAACCTCTGTCGCCCTTCGGAACTCACGTTCTGCCTCCGCAAGTTGCTGAAGCTGGCTCGCGATGTTTCCGAGCTGAAGGTGGGAATGAGCTCGGAGCTTTCTCTCAACAGGATCCAATTGTGCGAGCAAATCGCGAAGTAGTTGTCGCGCTTCCGTCCAATTCCCTTGGTCGCGGCACCGCATTGCCCGGTCGAAGAGATGCGTTGGTTCAGTCGATGTCGTCAACGTCGTCCTTAGACTTGATGTTGTTTAGTCGAGTTTGTGTATTCTGCTTAGACTTCTCTATCGATTCGATCTTAGCACCACCACGAGCGGGAGTGCCATCATCGTAAGACTTGGGTCCACGACTCGCTTGTTGTGCTCCCCTGATGCCACTCTCTTGATCCAATGCGTCGTTGAGCGTGGAGGACTCCTTCATTTTATCGTTTTTCGTACGAGCAGGCGAAGCGTCGCTTTTCGGGAGAAGGTTGATTCGCGTGTTGGGTAGTGCCGCCCGATCAGCCAGGTTTCCCAAACGAGCGTCAGGACCTGACGAACTCGTGCCTCCCCGGGGTCCACCCGGCTTATCGACAGGGCTGGGTGGATCCGGATGCAGCAAGAACTGAGAGACCTTTCCCGCGAGACCCGGAATGAAGTTTACTGGCTCGACATTTCCTCTAGATGTCGGGGATGAAGGACCTCGGAGTACCGCCCCTCCATCGGTCGTTCGAACAACCTCATCTCTCGGTGTCTGCGCATCTTGTGCGTGTAGCCATTCGCGCTCGGTTCGAGGCGCACGACCATCGGGATCGAGGTATCGGAGTGAATTCTGCAGCGTGAACACATAGAGATTGGCCTTTCTCGGCGATATCCATGCGGCATCCGGTTCAAAACGGAACAACGGATCTGACTGCGTCCATCCAATGAGTGTCTTGTCGTAGTAGCGAGCACCGTAGTAGGCGAGTGCGCTGAGGTCGTCCTCGTACTTGTCGTTCGAGCGCCGCTTGTGCGCGGCGAGCCCCGCGCTCTGCGGAGCACCCCCATCGGTCGACTCGAGTCGCTCGCCGAACGGCGCGTACGTGAAGCTCGCGTTGATCGTTCCTCCCTGGGCGACAGCCGCGAGCGTGTTGTTCGCGAGGCCATGGAACTGAAACTCGAGCGACGTGGTCGTGTTGTTCGTCCGCTCGACGCGCGCGACCGGCGTTCCCATCGACAGGTGCGAATACGTCTTGG
>JBJXGN010000084.1:0-31508 GCA_046160585.1 Kofleriaceae bacterium | reverse complement strand
CGGTCGCGTGCGCGGTGTGGCCCTCTTGCCAGAGGAACTCCGTGGTGCGCAGGAACAGGCGCGTGCGCATCTCCCACCGCACGACGTTCGCCCACTGATTGATGAGTAGCGGCAGATCGCGATAGCTCTGCACCCACTTCGCGAACGATGCACCGATGATGGTCTCGGACGTCGGTCGCACCACGAGCGGCTCCTCGAGCTTGCTGTCGGGGTGCGGCACGAGCTTGCCGTCTTTGGCCACGAGGCGATGGTGCGTGACCACCGCGCACTCCTTTGCGAAGCCCTCGACGTGCGCGGCCTCCTTCTCGAGGAAGCTGAGCGGGATGAACAGCGGGAAGTACGCGTTCTGGTGCCCCGTGTCCTTGAACATCTTGTCCATGACGCGCTGGATGTTCTCCCAGAGCGCGTAGCCCCACGGCTTGATCACCATGCAGCCACGAACGTCGCTGTTCTCGGCGAGATCGGCGGCCTTGACCACCTCCTGGTACCAGTCCTGGTAGTTGTCGGCGCGGGTAGGCGTGATCGCGGTCTGGGGCTTGGCGTTACTCACGGCCCGACGTGTTTACCCCAATCACGGACATTTGTCGGCGAACGACTCGGTCAACCCTTCGTAGTCATCACCATCGTTGTCGAAGAACCACTCTCCGTCGGTGAGAAAGCCGATCTTCGCGATCGTGTCCGCCTCCGCACCCTGCGCCTTCGCCTTCGCCCACACGCCAGCGAGCGAGCACTTCGGCAGTGGCCGGATCGGCGCCTTGCAGTTCGCATCGATGCTGATCTCGCGCACCCACGCTTCGACCTGCTTCGCGCTGACCTCGACCTCGACGTAGCAGAAGATCTCGACCTCCTGGTTCTTCGGGATCCCCGCCGGCCTCGCCGAGTTCGACGGCGAGCGGAACCAGTACGTCGTCTCGTCGTCGCCGATCGTCAGATCGGTGAGCCCGTTCGGAAACACGCTGTAGGTGTCGAGCCGTGTGAACCCGGCGTCGGGGTAGAGCTGCCGCGCGAGGGCGAGTGCCTTCGGGGCGAACGCCATCGCGTCGAACTTCTTCGGGTTGCCCGTGAATGGTTGCGTGATCTTCTTGGGTGCGCCCGGCGGCGGGACGGCTTGAATCAGCGTGACCCCGGGGCTGATGTCGACGCTCTTCGTGCTGCCGACGGCCGTCGCCGTGGTTGTCGGCGGTGGCGTCGTCGTCCCAGTCGGTACCGTCGTCGACGAGGGTGCAGCCGAACCAGTGCGCGTCGGGTTCGAGCTCGGCGCGCGCGTCGTGTTCGGCGGCGCGGTGCTCGATGGCGCGGCGTTCGATCCGGATGGCGCCGTGTTCGACGGCGCGGCGTTCGATCCGGTGTTCGACGGCGCGGTGTTCGACGGCGCGGTGCCCGAGGGTGCGGCGTTCGATCCGGTGTTCGATGGCGCGATGCCCGTGTTCGTCGGTTCGATCGGTGCGCCGCCCGGTCCCGCGGGGGCGCTGACATCCGAGCCACCCGCGGCGGACCCGATCTCGTTCGACGCGACGATGTTGCTGCCCGGCGCGGCACCCGATGCCCGATCGGTCTTCGGGCGCGTCAGCACGATCGCGCCGACGATGACCCCGACGATCGTGATGCCGGCGATCGCGCCGTAGAGCCCTCTTCTCGACGGCGGCCTGCGCTCCGTCCTCGCGACGTCCTGCGGGATCGGTGTCGCGTGGTACGTCGGGCTACGCGCGGGATCCGTATGCGGCGTCGGCACGCGGATCTGATCGAACGAGATGCGCCCGCCGCTGAGCGACCGCCCCGAGAGCGAACGCCACTGATCCGCTTGCAGCTCCTGCGCGGCCTGCCGCAGCGCTTGCGCCATCGCGCCCGCGGACTGGAATCGTCGCGCGGGATCCTTTGCGAGCGCCGTGAGGATCACGTGCTCGAACGCGAGTGGCATCTCGGGCCGGCGCTCTCGCGGCGACGGCGGCGCGTGCTCCATGTGTGCGCGCATCAGATCGAACAGCGTCTCGCCGACGAACGGTTGCGTGCCGGTGATCGCCTCGAACAACACGACACCCGCTGCGTAGATGTCCGTGCGTGGATCGACCTGCCCCGTCCCGCTGATCTGCTCGGGCGCCATGTACGACGGCGTGCCGAGCAGCGCTCCCGTTCGCGTCCGCGGCGAATGCTGGTTCAACCCGGGCGCGAGCTTCGCGATCCCGAAGTCGAGCACCTTCGCGTGGCCCTCCGCGGTGACGAGCACGTTGTCGGGCTTGAGATCGCGATGCACGATGCCGAGCGCGTGCGCCGCGCCAAGTGCGGACAACATCTCCACCGCCACCTGCACGATGCCGCCGATCGGCACGCGTTGCCCCTGCGCGATCGTGGCGCGGATGATCTGCCCGATCGTTTGCCCCTCGATGAACTCCATCACGATGTACGGGCGTCCGTCTGGAAGCCGCGCGAGGTCGAGCACGCTCACGATGTTCTCGTGACGGATCAAGTTCACGCTGCGCGCCTCTGCGAAGAACCGCTCGAGCAGCTCCGGGCTCCTCGCGCATTCTTGCGACAGCACTTTGATCGCGACGCGGCTGCCGATCATCGGCTGCTCCGCGAGGTACACCGCGCCCATGCCGCCTTCGCCGAGCAAACGCTCGATGCGATAGCGGCCGACCTCGGTCCCGAGCAGCGGATCACTCATCGCGACGAGTCTCCCATGCCTCCGCCGAACGCGCCCGGGCTCCGTTCACGGACACGTGAACCAGCAGTCGGGGTCGGCGCACCCGACGAGCCCGTCGCGATCGCGGTCGGCTTGCGTGCAGGTCTCGTAGGCCGTCAGCGCCGACCATCCAAGCTGGCTCGTCGTCGTCGTCAACGAGTCGGACCCGATCATCCGCGTTCCCCACGAGACCCCCGGAACGAGCGCGATGCGTTGCGGCTCGAGCGGACCTACGACGGGAATACCACTCCACTGCACTCCGTCGAATTCCCAGACATCCAGGACCGGTGTCGTCGGATCGATCTGGCGACCACCGACGAGAACGAGGCTCGCGCGCGCTGGATCCCATGCGAGCCCATGATCGAAGCGAGCGGTGGGGACCGCCGTCGCCTCGGTACGCCGCCACGTCGTCCCGTTCCAGACCCAGGTGTCGTTGAAGACCGCGTCGTCGTCGCGACCACCAAACAAGACGACGGTCTCGCCGACCGGGTCATATGCCATCGCGTGGTGAGATCGCGGCGACGGAAACTTGGCCGGGTTTTTTTGTGTCCACGTGACTCCGTCCCACTCCCACGTATCTGACAGCGGGGTCTGGTCGCCACCGCCGAACAGCACCACGACCTTGCGCTTCGCGTCGTAGGCCATCGCGGAGTACGGTCGTGCTTCGAGCCCGGTGGGCGGCGCCACGGAGCTCCACGTCGCGCCGTTCCAAAGCCACGTTCGTGCATCGCCACCGGTATCGTCACCGAACATCAACGTCACCTTGCGCGAAGCATCGTAGGCCATCGTCGGCGCGACACGCGCAGGTGGCCCGACGGTCGCGACCCTCGTCCAACCCGCGGGTCCGAGCTCCCACATATCGGCGAATTGCCCGGATCCCATCGCCGCCGCGTCGACACCGCCGAACAACACGACGCGTCGACGATCGACATCGTACGAGGCCGCGAAGTCCAGTCTCGCCCCGGGAACCGACTCCTCGAACCTCAAATCGGGCAACTGCTCCCACGACGTACCGTTCCACCGTGCGGTATCCGCGAACGCGCTCGACGGAGTGGATGGGTTGCCACCGACACGCAGGACTCGCCCGCCAGACCCGGTTGCCAGCGCCGCGTTGTCGCGTTGCTCCAGGGTGCCGGGGGGGACCACCACCGAGGTCCACGTGGTGCCATCCCACGACCACGTAGCCTCTACGTCGTCGACATCGGTCGCGGCGATGATCCGCCTGTCGACCGCATCGAACGCCAGCTCTGTCCGCGAGCCGCGCGCCGGACCGCTCGCAGCAACCATTCGCCAGCCGTCATCGGCCAGCTCGTACGTCACGATGCCGTCGTCGAGGCTCTCGATGATCAGAACCATCACACCACGAACTGGATCGAACGCCATCGCCTGGTGGATGCCGCCTTCAGGGCTCGGCCGCGTGAAGGTTAGCTCCGTCCAATCGACGCCGTCCCATGCCCACGTTCCGCTCTCTTGTCGGCCACCGAACATCAGCGTCTCGTCGCGAAGTGGATGGTAGCCGAGAGCGTGGTCCTTGCGTGCCGGCGGACTCGTCATGGAAGAGCGCGACGTCCACGCCGTTCCGTCGAACTCCCACGTGTCACCGAACTTCGTCTCGTCATCACCGACACCCGTTGCACCGCCGTACAACACGATCACCTGCCGCCGAGCATCGTAGGTGATCGCATGGGCGTTCCGCGGTGACGGTGCGATCAGCGTCGATAGCAGCCGCCATCGATCCTCGACGAGGATCCAGGTACGCGACGTGTCGCTGCTGTTGCGCTCTGCGCCCCCGAACAGCACGACGGTGTCGGCGGCCTCGTCGAAGGTCATCGAAGCATTCGTGACCGCGACCAGCGAGATATCGCTCTGTCGCTCGATCGCGAACGTCTCCCGCTTGCACGTGCTGCTGCACCCGTCGTGCGAGATCCGGTTCCCATCGTCGCACTCCTCGTCGGTGGCGAAGATCGGATCGTCGATACGTCCATCGCCGCAGCCGATGGGGAGACACGCGCCGTCGCGACAGAAACCGGCGCTCGCCGCTTCGCCGCACGTTTCCCCCTCGAGCAGGCCCTCGCACGCCGCGCGCTGATCGGGTGTCACGCACAGCGACAAGCCGGCGTAGCTCGCGCACGTCGTTCCAGCCGGGCAGATCGCGTCACCGCAGGGCACGGACTGGGTCTGGACGCAGGCCGACGCGAAGAGGCTGACGATGACACCACGGATCTTCACGGTGTCCAGTGTCGCCTACTCGACGTGCTCGTGCCCAGTGCTTCGACGTCGGCCAGACTTCGACCGCTCCTTCTGTGGCTATCATGGTGGAGAGGGGCTGTTCGGAGCGGCGATCGTCATCATCGAGAACGACGATCTCGCCACACACGCGGGGACGGTGGAATGAAGCAACGAACGATCGCGGTCGCCGTCGTGTGCGCGAGCCTCGTCGGCGTGGCGACCTGCGTGCGCGACGAGCTCGTTCGATCCGCGATCGGAACCTTGTGCCCCGCGGGGCAGCGGTGCGTGGAGGACACGCTATTCCGGGTATCGACGTGCGCGAGCGACGAGCAGTTCGCTGCCTGCGAGTCGGGGAGCGACGGGATGCTCTGCATGATCGACGCTCGGCTAGGCAGCTGCATCGGTGGTGCGTGCCTCCTGGAGAACTGCGCGACGCGATCGTCCAGGGCCGCGAAGCGAGCCCCTCGGCCTGTGCCCGATCGACTGCGACTGATCCGCGCTGTGATCGCCCGCGGGGCGATCACCAAGCGAAGGTTCAGGACGGAGCCATGCCGGCTTGCGCGGCCACTTCGGCGGCGAAGTCGGACTTCTTCTTCTCGAGACCCTCGCCGAGCTCGAAGCGAACGAAGCGGCGAACGCGGATGTTCTCGCCGATCTTCGCGACCAGCTCCTGCTGGAGCTGATCGATCGTCTTGTCCGGGTCCTTCACGAACGGCTGGTCGAGCAAGCAGATCTCCTTGACCCACTTGTTGATCTGACCTTCGACCATCTTCTGCGCGATCGCCTCGGGTTTGCCGCTCTCCTTCGCCTTCGCGACGAGAACCGCCTTCTCCTTCTCGACGACGGCCGGATCGACCTCGTCCTTGCGGACGAACATCGGGTTCATCGCAGCGACCTGCAGCGCGACGTCCTTCGTGAACGCGACGAAGTCCTCGTTGCGCGCGACGAAGTCAGTCTCGCAGTTCACCTCCACGAGCACGCCGATGCGACCGCCGCTGTGGATGTAGCTGACGACGGCGCCTTCAGTCGCTTCGCGGCCAGCCTTCTTGGCCGCCTTCGCAAGGCCCTTCGCGCGGAGGTAGTCGATCGCCTTGTCGATGTCACCACCGACCTCGACGAGCGCCTTCTTGCAGTCGGACATGCCCGCGCCGGTGCGCTCGCGGAGATCCTTGATCTGGGTTGCAGTAACTTCGGACACGGTCGATTACTCCTGATCCGGCGAGGCCGATGCCTCGGGGTTGAACATGCTGCCGCCGGTCGACATCTCGACGCGCGGACCATCGCCGCCCGACGAGACATGAATGACGCGCTCGCCCTCGTCCTGGCGCTCGGCGCCGCGGGTGCGCGCGTGCTCCTTGAAGACCTTGTTGCCGATGATCGCCGCGTCGGCGATGCGAGCCGCGAACAGCTTGATCGCGCGGATCGCGTCGTCGTTGCCGGGGATGACGAAGTCGATCTGATCCGGATCGCAGTTCGTGTCGGTGATCGCGACGACCGGAATCTCGAGCTTGCGCGCCTCGTCGACGGCGATGTGCTCCTTGTGCGGGTCGATCACGAACAGCATGCCGGGCAGCTTGCTCATGCCCTTGATGCCGCCGAGCGACTTCAGCAGCTTGTCGCGGTCGCGACGGATCATCACCTGCTCGCGCTTGGTGAGCGCGAACAGCGTGCCGTCCTCTTCCATCTTCTCGAGGCCGCGGAGGCGCTCGAGCGAACCCTTCACGGTCTTGAAGTTGGTGAGCGTGCCGCCGAGCCAGCGCTGCGTCACGTAGTGCTGACCGGACCGCGCCGCCTCTTCGACGATGACGTCCTGCGCCTGCTTCTTCGTGCCGACGAAGAGGACGCTGTCACCGCGCGACGTGGTGTCGATGACCGCCTGGAACGCCTGGCGGAACAGCTTCACCGTGTGTTGCAGGTCGATGATGTGGATGCCGTTGCGCGCGCCGAAGATGAACTGCTTCATCTTGGGGTTCCAACGACCCGTGTTGTGTCCGAAGTGAACGCCCGCTTCGAGGAGCGCGCGCATCGAGATGGGGTTTTGCCCCGTGGCCTCTGCCATCGTTTCCATTGTCAGTACCTTTCCGTTAGTTCACCCCGCGCTGTCATCGACTCCGGGAACTCCTGAGGAGCACGGCCCTTTGTCTCGAACGCGGTGAAGAGTTCCTCGGGACATCCGAGGAGGGGCGGATCTAGCACGCACGGGATCGAAGTCGCAAGGTCGCGAATGCGACAGCTGCGACCTATCTAACGCCGCATAGTCACTGGCCAAATGGCGTGGTACGCCGTCGTCGCGATGCGCATCCTCCCCGTGTCCCTGCTCCTCGTCGCGTGTGGCTCGTCGACGCCGACGTCCTCGCCGCCCGCGCCGCCGACGATAACCCCACCCACGTCGCCGGTGGCGACGCCGGATCCCGTGCCTGCGGGACCGGCGAAGAAGGTCACGAGCGCGACACTCGCGGCGATCGGACTCGATCCGAACGCGCTCGACCGCACGGCGGATCCCTGCGAGGACTTCTATCAGTTCGCGTGTGGCAACTGGGTGAAGACCACCGAGATCGCCGCCGACAAGCCGCTCGCGATGCGCAGCTTCGTCGACATCGAGGATCGCAACCTCGCGTACGAGCACCAGCTGCTCGAGGGGCTGCGCGGGAAGCCGAAGGCATCGACGGTCGAGGCCGCGCTCGGGATCTACTACGCGTCATGCATGGACGAGGCGGCGATCGACAAAGCGGGCCTCGCGCCGATCGCGCCGCTGCGCCGGGCGAT
The DNA here is from genome assembly GCA_046160585.1 of Kofleriaceae bacterium. Lineage (GTDB taxonomy): Bacteria > Myxococcota_A > Polyangia > Haliangiales > Haliangiaceae > JABFXX01. The sequence continues at coordinate 23,833 of JBJXGN010000084.1, read as the reverse complement.
CGACAAAGTGAAGGATACAAGGTCGCTCAGCGCGGCGGTCGCTACGTTGCACGCGGCGGGCGTCGGCGTGCTGTTCGCGTTCGGCCCGATCCAGGACGCGAAGGACGCGAGGACCGTGATCGCGAACCTCGATCAGGGCGGCATGGGCCTTCCGGATCGCGACTACTACCTGAAGGACGACGAGCAATCGAAGAAGCTCCGCCTTGCCTACGAGGCGCTTGTCACCGCCGTTCTCGTCGAGGCCGGCCGCAAACCCGACGTCGCGAAGAAGGAGTCCGCCGCGATCCTCGCACTCGAGACCGAGCTCGCGAAGGTAGCGAAGGACAAGGTCGCGCGTCGCGATCCGACGACGATGTACAACCGTCTCGAGAAAGCCGGCGTCGCAAAGGCCGCACCGAGCTTCGATTGGGCGGGCTTCTGGAAGACAACGAGCCTCTCGAGCGACGCGATCACCGTCGGCGCGCCGGCGTTCTTCGCGGGACTCGAGCCGCTGATCAAGTCGACCAAGCCCGAGACGTGGCGCGCATACCTGACGTTCCACACGGTGTCGAAGTCGTCGGCGTTCCTGACCAAGAAGCTGCAGGACATCGCGTTCGAGTTCACGAAGGCACTCACCGGACAGGCGGAGCAGCAACCGCGCTGGAAGAAGTGCGTCGGATTCACGAACACCGCGCTCGGTGACTACCTCGGTCAGGTCTTCGTTCGCGACAGGTTCGCGGGCAAGAGCAAGGAGGCCGCGCTCGAGCAGATCGGCGCGATCACCGCTGCGATGAAGCAGAACCTCGACTCGCTCCCGTGGATGGACAAGGCGACGAAGGAGCGCGCCTACAAGAAGCTCGCGGCGATGACGTATCAGATCGGCTTCCCGAACAAGTGGCGCACCTACACGTTCAAGCTCGACGCGAAGTCGTTCGGCGCGAACGCCCTCGCCGCGCAGAGGTTCGAGCAGGCGCGCCAGCTCGCGAAGATCGGCAAGCCCGACGATCGCGACGACTGGTACCTCTCCGCGCCGACGGTGAACGCGTACTACGACCCGTCGCGCAACGGCATGGTGTTTCCCGCGGGGATCCTCCAGCCGCCGTTCTACTCCGTCGATGCGTCGGTGCCCGTGAACCTCGGCGCGATGGGGATGGTCGTCGGCCACGAGATCACGCACGGCTTCGACGATCAAGGATCGCAGTTCGACGCCGACGGCAACCTCGTCAACTGGTGGGAGCCGTCGACGCAGAAGGAGTTCAAGGCACGCACGCAGTGCGTGATCGACCAGTACAACAGCTACGAGGTCGTCGACGGCGGCAAGGTCAACGGCGCGAACACCGTCGGCGAGAACATCGCGGACATCGGCGGCGTGAAGCTCGCGCTCGCGGGCTATCGCGCGCTGCGCTCGAGCGCGACGGACACCGTCGTCGCCGACGGCTTCACCGAGGACCAGCAGTTCTTCTTGAGCTTCGGCCAGGCGTGGTGCGCGAAGTTCCGCCCGGACTTCGAGAAGATGATGGCGACGATCGACGTGCACTCGCCCGCGAAGTGGCGCGTGAACGGAACGCTGCAGGCGACGCCCGAGTTCACGCGTGCGTTCCGCTGCAAGATGGGCGCGAAGATGACGCCCGCGAAGGCGTGCGTCGTCTGGTAGCCCTACTCCGTCAGCTCCCAACCCTTCGCCAGCGAGTTACGTTCGTGAGGGGGATCGCAGTGACCATGGATCGAGAAGCGACCAAACAGACCATCCGCGACTTCATGAAGGACCATTTCGAGAAGAGCGCGTGGTTCTCGCCAGTCATCGTGGTTTCCAGGTGCCTGCGTCGTTGCTTCGTGATCTCAGCTAGTTGAGCATCCATCCATCGATCGGAGCGTGCTTGTCGTGTACGCCGATTCGGCGCGGTGCCCACCGAGGTTCGCGATGCCGACCTCGCACCCTGTTGGAAGCTGTCCGTCGGGGTGCGTCGCAAACGACGAGTCGTTTCGAATACGGTTCGCCGCATGAAACGCGCTGCTGCAGTCGCTCTGGTGCTGATGTTCGCCGTCGGTTGCGCGGCCCGTGGTGGCACGCGGACGGGCTCCTCGCTGAGCCGTCAGGTCGACGACTCTGCGCAGCGCGATCACGGCGATTTCTCCCAGCGTCCGCTCGGCCAACGCTGAGGTTTCAGAGCAACGCGGACGCGAGCTTCGCGGCCTCGATGCTCTCGTAGATCACGCGCTCGCCGACGGATGGTAACGGTGCAGGGGTCGGCAAGCCCCCGTTCGCTGATTGGCGCAGAAAGTAGCCGAACTGCACGATGTTCGCTGCCGCGCCCTCGACGCCGCGTCACGTTGGCCCACCAGGGCGCGTGGTACGCCTCGAGACCGGACGGGAAGATCGCCGACGACGGCAAGAGGTACAGATACGAGGCCATCTTCATCGGCGAAGCGGGCAGCGAGAACAAGATCGACACGTCGTTCGGCTCGAGGCCGTTTTTAGGCCCGTCTCGGATCTCTGGACGAGATCACAACGCAAACACTCGCTGGACTCCCTGGAACAGAGAAGTCGTTCATGGGAACGAGGTGTCGACCTTCTGGGACAGGCTGATCGGCCGGTTAGCGCGCGAAGCCGGCGCGGATCACGGCCTCGGCCGACTTCAGCGCCGTCACGCGGGTCGCGTGATCGGCGGGCAACGTACCGATGAGAGCGCTCAGCGGCTGCTTTGTCTTCCGGTTGTCGATCATCGCCTGCGCCAGCGCACGCACGACGTTGCCCGGATCGACCCCCGGCAGCTCGACGGGTCCCGGCTTGAGCGACGGCGTCTCGGCCCAGCGCGCGATCACGTGGAGCAGTGGTGCTTGTTCCGACCACAGCGTCGTCAGCTCCTGCAGCCCGAGCGCGCGCCGCGCGAGCTGCTCGCCGAGCGCCGCGAAGCCAAGCCACGCGAGCCACATGCGCGCGAGCACCGGCGACATCGACGAGCGCGGCGCGTACTGGCGCGGACCGTACAGCTCGTTGAAGCGCATCGACGGCGTGAGCCACACGCAGTTCGCAACCGTTGCCTCCGACGGCGCGCGCCACGGCTGGCCGACGATCGCGGTGAATGCCGCGCTCGCTTGCTCGCACTCGCGCGCGTAGGCGCTTGTGTCCGCTTGTGCGCCCCACGCGTTCGCGAGATCGGTGGGCTGCGCGAACAGCGACGCAGCGATCGCTCGCTCGGCGTCGACGAACGCCTTGCCCTCGGCCTCCGCGTTCTGGGCGGGGAGCCGGGTGCCGACGATCGTCGGATCCTGGATGCTCGCGATCTCGTCGGCGATCTCCGCGTGCGTGATGCCGCTGTCGTCGGGCGCGACGTGGAGCGGGCAGATCACCGAGTTGAAATCGACGACGGTGTATCCGCCGATGCGGAACACACGGTTGAACGGGAACAGTCGGCACGACGCGGGCTTCGCGGCGCGGCCGTCCTCGATCTCGACGCGGCACAACCCGTCGTCGGCGAGGAACCAGCAGCGGTCACGCGGGTTGAATGCCGTGATCGCGTCGCCGCGCCGGCGCAGAAACGCAGTCAGCTCCGGCCGCCGCGCGACGAGCTGGACGAGCTGACCCGCGGTGACGTCGATGCCGATGCCGTGTCCCTTGCAGCACGCGCCGCAGCCGCGGCACTCGTAGCGGAAGCGCCGATCCGGCCACGTGAAGAACAGATTCTCGATCACGCTTCTCCGCGCGCGAGTATGCACGTGCTAGTGCTCTCGACGTGCCGAAGGCGCGTGTTTTGTCCGGCTTCATCCTCCTCGGGCTCGGACTCGTGGCCATCGTGATCGGCACGGTGCTGCTCGTGTCGAACAAGACGACGGCGACGGGCATCGGCGGGGCGATGTCGGGCCTGACGTCCGTCGTCGGCGGTGGGTTCGTCCTCGGCGGACTCGTGGCGCTCGCCATTGGCAGCCTCGCACTCGCGAGTGGACGGCGCGCTCCGCCCGCGGACACGCCGCCCGATGCGCGTCTATCGCGCTCGTTGGTCCCCGGCGTGGTGCTGCTCCTCGTCGGTATCTTGCTCGGCGTGGCGGGCCTCCTCGGCTCGCAGGCCTGGGTCATGGTGCCGGGGATCCTGGCCGGCCTCGGCGGTTTGTTTTTGTTCGCACGCTCGGGCAGCCCTGACGAACCCGCGTAGCCGGGGTGCCCCAGCCGCCCGTCGTGTCCCCGCAATACTGCGCGCCCAATCGCTAGTGATATGGCGCTTCGACTACCGCAGCTCGAAAACTGCGTCCACCGCGTCCAATGCGTTCGCGCCGTTGGCGTGCTGGAACGTACTCGTGTTCCCGAATGCGTCGGTGATGCGCAGCGTCGCGAACGTTTGCTTCCGCGTACTCCAGTCGTGGACGTCGAGCTCGAACGTCCCATCCGCGCGGCTATAGCCGAGGAGTCGTGGCGGCAATTGGATCTCGGTGCGTTCGATCTTTGCATCCGGTATGGGCCTGCCCTGACGAACGATGCGACCGCGTAACATCCACGTCACCGGCACGAGATCGAGACGCGCAAGAATCTCATCGCGTACCTGCACATCTCTGCGGTCACGCCGCAACACGAGCTCACCCGACGCATGGGCTCCGATCGAGGCGTCTCGATGATCGAATAGGTCGTCGCCGCGAATCGAGCGTGCGGAGTATGCGGCGACCGTGTTTGCGCGAGAATCGAACTCGCCTAGCCCGCGGAACACGAACCTGCCGTCCGCATCAGACGCCGCTATGAACGGAAGCGCCAGGTCTGGATAGCTGTGGCTCCGCTGCACCTGGTCGACGAGCATTGGCTGGACACCGACGTTCGCGGCGGGCCGTCCGGATTCGTCGAAGATCTGCCCCCGGATCACGATCGCACGGTGAAGCTCGATGTCGCGCGGTCGGTTGTCCTCTCTGTCCGCGATCGTTGTCTTGTACGACGCGAACCCCGACGCGCGAACGACGGCCTCGAGCGGCTGACCGCTTCCGCAGATCACGAGTCTGCCGCGCTCGTCCGCATGAGTGGTAGTTCCGCCGATGTCGAGGCGCGCGTTCGCGATGCTCGCGCCGCTCGAGGTCTGCACGACGATCGGCTGCGGCGTACACGCAAACGCGAACACGGTGACCTCGACGTTCGCCTTCCGCGCGTCGACCTCGACAACCCGCGACGTCACACCCGGCGCGGTGGCGAACAACGTGTACGCACCCGCTCGAGGGACTGCGAACGCGAAGTGTCCGTCTGCGTCCGTCGTCTGATCGATGCCGCTCCAGATCGTCGTGTCGGGGACATCGATGCCCAGGTGCATGCGCCCGACGATCGGTTGGTTCTCGGCATCCACGAGCGTCCCCGTGATCTGCCGGCTACCGGGCGTTCCGAACCACGCCGGCAGTTCCGACGACGGCTCGGCGAGCGGTGCTCGATCCGGCGTGACCTCCGAGGACCGACATGCGCACACCAGCACCACGACGCCAACGCGCATGGATCATGGATACCGGACCAGACTCTCGGTTGCACGCTAGAAGCAAGCGGGCGCACGACTACTCGTCGTCGTCGCCCTTGTCCTTGCTTCGTCGCTCGATCTTCGCGGTAGCACCCAGCTCCTTGTGGATGCGCGCGACACGTTCGACCTGCCCCTTGGCCGGGAAGCGCTCGTAGAAGCCGTCCTGCTTGAAGCTGCGCGCGAGGTCCTCCCACGGCGCGAGCCTGCGCGCCCAGCGCTTGACGCGCTCGTCTTTGGGCTCCGCGTCGACGGCGGCGAGGTCGGCGCAGACGCGAAGCATCGCCTTCAGCGTGACTGGGCGCGTGATCATGTAGCTCGCGTGTCCCCACGCCTCGCCCCATGCCTTCTCGGCGGCGCGCAGGAAGTCGCGCACGATCTCGTAATAGCGCTCGGCTTCGCGCGGCAGGTTCTGCTTCTTGCCGAGCTTCTTCCAATCCTGCGATGCCCAGCGGTGCAGCTCGTTGAACAGCTCGGCTTGTAGGATCCACTTCTCCTGCTTGGAGCGACCTCCGAGGCGGTTGATCTTGTAGCGCAGCGGCGAGTCACCCTCGCGATAGAGGTGGTCGACGATGCGCGCCGCGAACTTCTTGTCGGGTGCTGCCCACGACACTTTCTCGTAGAGATCGACGAGGTGCGACTTGTTGATGCGCGTCGGCGTCGAGTTGATGATCACGAACATCTCGGTCGCGAAGTCTTCGCTCTTGCCATCGAAGATCACGCACGGGACGGTGATCGATCGCGCCTCGTCGGGGCGCGCGCGGCGGAAGAAGTGCAGCGCGGCGAGGCGGTGCTGTCCGTCGATGATGAGGTACTTGCCCTTCGGCTCGGACAGGTTGCCGACGTTCGTGAACGGCTTGACCGGATCGAACTTCAGCTTCTCGTCGGTGAAGAGGAGCACCGTGCCGGGGATGGGCGGCTGGCTGACGGCGGTCTCGTAGAAGTTCTGGATCTGGCTGACCTTGGCCTTGGAGAGCTGGCGCTGGAAGGCTGCGTCGCTCGCCTCGATCTTCGCGATGAACTTCGCGACCTCGTCGTCGTCCGCGACCTCCTCGCCCGCGAGGCTCGGCGCTCCTTCCGCGTAGAAGCGACTGATGAATCGCGCCTTGTCGAGGATGTCGTCGACGGGATAGGCGCAGAAGTAGAAGACGCTGTCCTTCTGCCGGATCTGGGTTGCGAGCACGGGGCATCCTAGCGCGTTCCGGGATAGGATGAGGATCGTGCGGTCGGGATGGGAACGATAGCCCCAGTCATGCGCGCGGATCTGACCTATCGCGATGAGAGCTTCTCCGTCGAGACCAGCGACGACGACGGGTTTCGCGCTCGCTTCACGGGCAACGCCGACGTGGATGCGGCGACTCCACTCGCGGCGTTACTTCCTCGGTTGCACGCAGAGCTTCTGCGGCTCGGTGCGAAGGAGATCGAGATCGATCTTCGCGAGCTCGAGTTCATGAATGCCGCCTGCATGAAGCTGTTGGTCATGTGGGTCGCCGACATCCTCGACGTCCCGTCGGACCAGCGCTACCGCCTGCGCTTCCGCCCCAATCCCGAGGTGCGCTGGCAGCGCCGGAGTCTCGTGGCGCTGCAGTGCTTCATGACCGACGTCGTCGTCGTCGATCTATAGCTCAGGGCCGGATCTGCCACGGCCAGGTCAGCACGTCGCCGACCATGCGCGCCGTCGTCTGCTCGTGGATCCAACCCGCGAGATCATCGTCGGGATCCGGAAGCGTCCACACGACGAGCCCCGCGAACGTGTCCTGCACGATGTGCCGGCCGCGCGGCGACAACGCGATGTTCGGTCGCCCCGCGTGTGCGCCCGGAAACGACCAGCGCGCGCCGGACGCGAGATCGATGAGCCCGATCTGATACCCCGTCGTCATCCCCGCGAGCACTTTGCCGTTTGCATCGAGCACCGTCTCGTACTGCGATGGGCCGAGCAAGCGCTTCGCCGTGGCGCCGGCGACGAGCGGCACGTGCAGCGTGTCGCGATCGACGAGAATCACGATCGCGCTGCCGTCCGGGAGGACGTCGATGCGATGGATCGACTTGTCGAAGCGCGTGACCTCCACGACATCGCGCGTCCACAGATAGAGGCGCGAATCGACGACGGCGACGATCCGGTCGCCGAGATCCGACGCGACGAACATCGACGTGCCCGCGGCGACGTTCACGCGTCGCAGCTCGCCGGTCGACACGTTGCCGCGAACGAGCTCGCCGGTCGCGCTGATCGCCGCGAACTCGAGGGGACCGACCGCCGTGGAGCCCTGTATCGCACCGTCGAGCTTTGCGACCTCGCGCTCCTCGCCGTCGCCGATCCTCGCGAACACGCGACCGTCCTTCGGCGTCTCTCCCTTGCCGTACACGATCGCGTTGCCGTGCAGGAGCGCCACCCACGGCTCGTGGTTCGGTGAGACCGACACGACCACCTTCGGCGTTGGCGAGCCGACCGTGGCGACGAGGATGCGGATCGCTCTCCCATTCACCTGTCTGAGTGCGACGCGCCCCGAGGACGTGTCGAGAGCGATCGGCTCGATGGTCGAGACCTCCTCGAGCTCGATGCGAACCGGGGGATCACCGTGAATGTTCCCCCACGCCATCTCGCTCATGTTTCGCCAGGTGAACAACGAGTCTTCGCTCGCGAATACCATGTTGGTACCGATCGGGAACGGCAGCTTCGCGGGCATTACCTTGCCGAGCTCGACGCCCGTGATGACGCCGTCACCGAGGATGACGACGCGGTGCACTCCGGGCCGGGCGACGATCCGCATGCGGCTCAGCGGCATCGGGAATGCGAGCGTGAGCCTCATCGTCGACGACTGAGCGTGGAGCTTCGATTCGGCGCTCGCGGCGAACAGCACGTTGTCGCCCGCGACGCGAAGCCCTGCCGTGATCGTGTCGATCTGCATCCCGCGGGACACGAGCCTCCCGTCGATCCACGCGTACACCTCACCGCCGAACAAGAGCATCTCGAGCATCGCGTCTCGGTAGATCGCGTCCGCGATCATGCGCGGCTGCCCCGGTGGCGACAGCGGGATGTCGGCCCACGCTCCACCCTGGAGGGGGGTCTCGTACACGTGCCCGTCGGAGATGACGGCTAGTCGACGTTTCGGCGACAACACGAGGCGAGCCTGCGCCGACAGCGGGCGCTGTACGAGCGGTCCGCCCTTCATGTCCAGCGCGACGACCGACGCCTTGTCGGCGAGTGCCATCCACGTCCCGTCGGGCGCGAGCTCGAGCTCGGTGACGACATGCCCGGGCCATACGGGCGTCCGCGTCCCCGTCGAGAGCTCGAGCAGCGACGCGGCACCGGCCTTGTCCGTGACGAGCGCCGTGTCGCCGTGATCGGAGGTGCTCACCTCGTCGACCGGCTCGGTGCCGAGCTTCGTCGAGATGTTGCCCGCGGGATCGAGCAGCTCCGGTGCAGCCTCGGCGCTGAACACGAGCACGCGCTTCTCGCGCACCCACCGCGCACGCACTCCGTTCGCATACGGGCGCGCGATGACGAGTCGCTTGGCGTCGAGATCCCACACGCGCAGCACGTTGTCGCGCGTCGTCTGTAGCAGCAGCTTGCCATCGGGCGACAGGTCCGCTCGCATCGTGAACGAATCGGGCCCTTGCATGCCCCACCACGCGCCGCGCACGTCGGCGCCGCGTGCCACGGCCCGCGCATCGGCGATCCGCTTCGAGGCCGGCGAGATCTCCGCGAGCAACGCCATCGACTGCGTGGGATTCGTGTCGAGCAGCGAGCGCGCCTGCGTGATCACGAGCTCGTCGTTGCGCTCGGCGAGGCGATCGCGCGCCTGCTCCGCCGCCGCTTTCTCGACGAGGGCCTGCTTGCGCGCGACGGTCGCGGCGTCGCGCTCCTCGAGCACGCGGCTCAGGCTGAACCATGCGAGCGCCGCGACGGCGACGAGCGCGAGCGCGATCACCGACAAGATCGTGCGGTGCTTGCGCACGAAGCGAGACAGGCGCTGACGCCGCGTGTAGTCGTGCGCGGAGACGAGACGCCCGTCGAGGAAACGCCGGAGATCGTCCGCGAGCTCGCCGGCGTTGCGATATCGCACCCTCTCGTCGAACGAGAGCGCCTTGTCGACGATCGCGATCAGCTCCGGCGGCACACCATCGACGACCTCGGGCAGCGGCTTGATCTCGTTCATCAGCGTCTTGCCGATGACCTCGGTCGCGCTGTTGCCCGTCATCGGCGGTTTGCCTGCGAGTAGCTGGTACAGCGTCGCACCGAGCGCGTATACGTCCGTCGACGCGGAGAGCTCCTCGCCGCGCGCCTGCTCGGGCGCCATGAACCCGGGCGTGCCGAACACGCTGCCGACTTGCGTGTGCAGGCTGTCGGACGCGACCGGGATGATTGGCTCCAGCGCATCGATCGAGTCGTCGTCCTTCGCGTCGATCACCTTCGCGAGGCCCCAGTCGATGACGACGGTCTCGCCGTGTTCGCCGATGAGGATGTTCGTCGGTTTGAGATCACGATGGATCACCCCGCGCTTGTGCGCGTGTGCGATCGCGTCGAACGCAGCGAGCATCGCGGGCAAGAGCGTGAGGCGCCCGTCGAGATCGCGCGACGCGGTGATCACCTGATCGAGCGGTTTCCCCGTCACGCGCCGCATGACGTAAAACGGGCGCCCGTCGGGTGTGGTGCCGGAGTCGTACAGCGGCACGATGCCGTGATGCTCGAGGCGCGCGGTGATCTCGATCTCGCGCACGAAGCGCCGCGCGACGCTGGTGCCACGGACGTTCACCTCCTTGAGTGCGACCGTTCGCCCGAGCTGCGTATCGTATGCTTCGACGACGCGGCCCATGCCGCCGCGCCCGAGCTCCTCGCCGTGGCGATAGCGGTGCGTCGGAACGGGTGGGATCGACGACCGCGACGAACGGAGGATTGGCTCCGGTGGTATCTGCGAGTCCCGCGCCGGCAGCGTGTCGCCGAGATCGGGCCTTGATGCTGTCGATGGAGGGGCCCCTGCGATCGTGTCCTCGATGCCGCTCGGCTTCGGACTATCGCTCATGCGCTCAGTCGAGATCCCAATCGACGTCGGACATCGGTCGATCGGTGCGAATGTTCACTGCTCGCGTGCTCTCGTCCGGAGGAAACTGGTTCGCCTTGCGCGCGCGCTCCATCGCGGCGATGCCGTCGACGTTCGCCATGCGTGTGGCCTCGTTCTCTTCGAAGCCGCCGGACGGGATCCCGCTTCCGAGCTCCGTCTTGGGCGCGGCCTTCAGGAACTTCTCGAACTGCGGATCGAGGGTCGTCGCGTGGCTCGGATCGTCGTCGTTGAACTCGCTGTCGTCGAACAGGTGTGCGTCGACGTTCGCCATGCGCGTCGGATCCTCGAACGGCGGCGGCACCGCCTTCGCTGGAAGGTACGTCGGTGCTTTTTGTCGGCCTTGTTGCTGTTGCTGCTCGTTCCGCAGCGCGCTGATCACCTCGCTGTCGACCTGACGCGTGGGCTCGTCACCGAACGGTTGTGGCACCGGACGCCGCGGCGGTTGACGCGTGTTGGGAGCCGGTGCGCGCGGAGGGTTCGAATTCGGTACGGGCGGTGGAGGGGCGGCCGTCGAACGCTTGCCGCGTGCCGCCTTGCCCGCCTGCGCCTGCGCGAGACCGACGACGACCGCGGGCTTTGCGGGCACGTCGGGACGCACCATCGGCGGTGGCGGGTTCGCCGGAGAGTCGTCCTCGAAGTCGAAGTCGAAGTTCTGCGAGGGGCTCGGCGCGGTGCCGATGAACACCTGCGAGTCCTCGTCGGCCATGCGACCGCCTTCATCACGGAGCATGCGCAGGATACGCGTACGCTCTCCGGCGGACAGCTGATCGCGACGACCGTCGCCACGGTGAATACCCGTGTGTTCGCCACCGCTCGTCATGCTGCTCTTGTTCCGCATCGCGAACTCGGACAGCGGCACCGGCGCGGGGAGCTTCTTGCCGCGGGGCGGAGGCGGTGGCATCCCGGGCGTCTGCGCGCGCGGCATCGTGTTCGAGCCGCCGGTGTTGACGTTGATATTCGGTTGGCTGTGCTGCTTCGACGAGAAGATGCTCGTCGCCGAGCGCAGCCACTTGCGCGGACCGCTGACCTGCTGCTCACCCATCGGCATCGGCAAGGAGACCGCCACGTCGGGCCTCGGCGCCGGGTGCGACGGTTGGACTCCCGTCGAGCCCCCGAGGATCGCGGCCGCCGCGCGCGCTGCATCCTCGGCGCAGCCCATCGCGCGCGGGTTCAGCCGACGCACGATGTCGTCGCTCTTGCCCATCTGATGCTGGTGCGGGCGCTCGACGAAGCGGATGCCCATCTTCTCGAGCCACGCGACCGGTGGGTCCGCGCCGATGAGAACGAACGCGCCTTCGTTCGGATAGCGCTTCTGCGATCCATCGCCGAGCGCGAGCGTCACTGTGTCCTGGTCGAAGTGAAGGACCTGCGAGCCGAGCTTGGCCTTGATGCGACCCTCGCGCGCGTAGCTCTCGATCGCCTGCTTGTTCTTCGGTGCGGCGCGATTGAAGCCCTTGCCGCGGTAGCTGATCATCACCTTCGCGCCGGCATCGGCGAGCGCGAGCGCGGCCTCGCACGCGGAGTCACCGCCACCGACGACGAGCACCGCTCGCCCGCGCCAGTCATCGGGATCCTCGAGGAGCGAGAAGATCTTCGGCAGGTTCTCGCCGGGCACCTGCAGCGTTCGCGGCTTGCCGCGCGTTCCGATCGACAGCACCACGCGCTGCGCGCGATACGTCGCGACGGTGGTGCGAATCTCGAACGAGCCATCCCCGCTGCGACCGACGCTCTCCACGGACTCGCCCTTGCGGATCTTCATGCCGACGCGCTCCAGTAGCTCGCGCCAGATCGGGATCAGCTGCTCCTTCGACGAGTCGAACACCGGCAGGAACGACAGGTTGAGCGTGTCATACGGCTCGGCCATGACGAGCTTGCCCTTCGGATACCGCGCGATCGTCGACGCGATCTCCTGCTCCTTCTCGAGAACGATGTAGGAGAGGCCGCGCTGGATGCACGTGAGCGCCGCCGACAGACCACCCGGCCCGGAGCCGACGATGACCACGTCGGCGGTCGTCTCGTTGCGCCCGAGGATGCCGGAGCGCAACCCGGTGTGCAGCATGTGCTCCACGACGGCACGGCCGAGGTTCGCCCCGTTCTTCACGAGCGGCTTGCCGGCGACCTCGCCGATCAGGTACTGACCCGGCACCGCGGTCTGGAAGTACTCGTCGACCTCGGGGATCTTCAGCGGAGGGGGAACGCTCCCCTCGGGGAACATCACGAGCGCCTCGGTCGGGCACGCGAACATGCATGCCTCGCACTGGATGCAGTCCTCGAAGCGCAGCACGCGGCTCTTGTTCGCGACGAGGTCGAGCACGTTCGTCGGACAGACGGCGACGCACGCATCGCAGCCCGTGCAGCGATCGTCGTTGATGTCGTGAACCAGGACCCGAGGTCCGACCGTGACCGCCGGCTGCACCATCTCGTGATGGCGTTTGCGAGCGGACATCATCGTGAACACCGCCATCACGAGGATGGCGAGGCCCCCGAGCGCCAAGGGGACGACCCAGGTCACGTTGGTATGGTACCCGATTCTGCCTTCCGCGCCGACCTGTTGCCCTGCTGTCCCTGCTCGACCGCGGTCACGAGTTGTCTCTGTTGCATCTGCCGAGGATCACCGAAACAACGTGTGGGTCCGATCTTTGCAACCGTATGGACTGCGCTCACCTGCGTTCGTTCGCGCCGGGCTCACTTCTGGAGCACGTTGGCCTCGCTTCGATCCTCGACTGTCGGAGCTGCTGGCCGTACTTGCGCGGCGCATCCAGCGCTGATCCTGCTCGACGCGATACGCGATCGAGAAGGGCGACGAGATGCAGAGCTCGTCGCTCACGTGGATGCATCGCATGTCCTGCACCGCGATCATCGATCGCGACGCCCAGCAGGGTCGACGGTAGGGCTACGCGAGCCACGCGAGTGTTCGCGTGTTTCAATTCCAGCACCCACGCTCGGTAATTGCGATGGCTCCCGTCGTTCTGACGTATCGTGAGTAGTGTGAGGCGTTCCGGCTGGATCTTGATCGCGCTCCTGGGAGGCTGCGGCCGGATCGGCTTCGACGACCTCGACGGCGAGGGCACCGCCGGCAGCTGGCGAACCGTCTCGGTGGGGGCCGGACATATCTGTGCGATCGCCCAAAACGGTGGGCTCTTCTGTTGGGGCGAGAACATCGCCGGACAATGCGCCGCGGGTGACCGCACCTTCGTACCGGTCACGCAAGTCGGGGCCCAACGCACGTGGGCCGACGTCTCCGCCGGCTACTATCACACCTGCGCGCGTCGCACGGACAACTCGTTGTGGTGCTGGGGCGAGGATTCGTTCGGTCAACTTGGAGATGGGGATATCGCCGAGGGCTCGGCGACACAGCCCCAACAGGTACCCGGCGAGTGGGCCGAAGTGAGAGCGGGCGCGTGGAGCACGTGCGCGCGCAAGGTCGATGGCACGCTCTGGTGTTGGGGCAGTAACACGTGGGGGCAGTTGGGGCTCGGCATCCCCCTCGGCGAGCTCCAAGCGACCCCGACCCAGGTCGGCAACGAGACCGACTGGACCGCAGTCTTTCTCGACGACGATACTGCGTGCGGACTTCGAGCGAACGGGGATGTGTACTGCTGGGGCGAGAACGGCCAAAACCAGCTGGGCGACAGCACGGGTCAGCCCTCCATCACTCCGGTCGCGCTTTCGGTGGGCCGCTTCCGGCAGCTCTCGCTCGGCGACGATCACGTGTGCGGCATCCTCGAGTCCAACGAGATCACGTGCTGGGGCAGCAATGGCAACGGAGAGCTTGGTGACGGGACGACGATGAATCGAAACCTGCCAATCAGCCCGATCTCGGGTCGTTGGCTCTCGGTCAGCGCAGGTGGCCTCCACACGTGTGCGATCCGAGATGACGAAACGACCTGGTGTTGGGGCTCGTCAAACTATGGAGAGTTTGGCACCGAGAGCACGACCGCAACCACGAGCCCTCGACAACCCCTCCTCGGTGCCTTTGCGGTCGTCTCGGCGAAGCGAAACAACACCTGCTGGGTCGATCGCGAAGGCGTGTTGTCGTGCGCCGGCAAGCTCTCCTCGGGGCAACACAACGAGCCGTCTTCCAATCGCTACGAGCTGACCTCGGTCGATACCGGATGGAGCGATGTCGCTGCGGGCCACCGACACATGTGCGGCGTCCAGACGGGCGGCGAGACCGCGTGTTGGGGGAGTACACAGATCGGCGACGGAACGGCCGCACGACAGAAACCCAAGAGCATCGCTCGGAGCTTCACCAAGCTCGCCGGGGGCGGCAACTTCACGCTCGCGCTGGATGGTGGGACGTTGTGGGGTTGGGGGTATTCGTGGGTGGTGAGCTCTGCATTGCCCGTTCGCATCGGCACCGCGAGCAACTGGAGGCACATCACCGCTGGCTTCGACCATGCGTGCGCGATCAATGCGGCAGACGAGCTCTGGTGCTGGGGATACAACGAGCGTGGTCAGCTCGGCATTGGCTCACAGGCACCCAGCAGCAACCTCGTCCAGGTCCCGGGCCTGTGGATGGATGTCGCCGCTGGTGACTCGCACACCTGCGCGTTGACCAGCAGCAGCGTGATGCGCTGCTGGGGGCACAACCGATCGGGTCAGCTCGGCAGCGGAAGCATCGCCATGCTTTCGACGAGCCCGGTCGATGTCGCCGATCAAGGCGCGTGGACCAGCGTCGCCTCGGGATTCAATCATAGCTGCGGCCTGCGAAGTGACTCCAGCTTGTGGTGTTGGGGCAACAACCAGCACGGCCAACTCGACGACATGACCGTCATGGACCGCAACCGGCCGTTCCGACTCCCGACCTTTTCCGATTGGACCGGAATGGCAAGCGGAGACTTCCACATGTGCGGGTTTCGCGCGGGCGACCAGCTGTGGTGTTGGGGTCACACCAACGAGTTGGGGCCAGAGATCCCGGCGCCAAGACAGATGGGGATCGGACGCCAATGGGTGCGATACAGCAGTGGCTACCACTTCGGGTGCGCCATCTCGACGAGCGGCGAACGTTGGTGCTGGGGACGAAACGACGGCGGTCAATTGGGTGATGGCAACGCGTGGGGGAACTCGATCTGGGAGATCCCACCACCGTGAACGGATCTCTGGCTCGAGCGGATCGAATGACTCAGACCGGTGCGACCGCTGGCGACGTCACGCCTCGACATGTCGGACCAGGAAGTCTCTGACTTCCTGCGACAGTCCGGGAAGGGCGCGCCCCTCGACGGGGATCGGCGCTCCGATGGTGACATGGACGTCCCGGCCGAGGCGGGCGGAACGCGCACCACGCGGGAGGATGTCGATGGTGCCGCGAATCGCGACAGGGACGATCGGCGCCTCGGTGTCGAGCGCGAGGTGAAAGCCGCCCTTCTTGAGCGGACCGATCTTGCCATCACGCGAACGGGTCCCTTCGGGCGCCAGGTAGATGCTGACGCCATCCCGGACCAGCCGCTTCGCCTCGTCGATCGACTTCATCGCCGCCCCGTGGTTCGAACGATCGACCTCGATAAACTCCGCCGCACGTAGGCCACGCCCCCAGAGCGGGATCTGGAACAGCTCCTTCTTTCCGAGCATCCGGATCGTCGGCGACGGCAGTGTGGCATAGAGCATCGGGATATCGAGGTGGCTCTGATGGTTCGACATGTAGACGTAAGCGCGACCGAGCGGCACTCGCTCCGCGCCTGACGCGTGCAGCCGGATGTCGAGGAGCTCGACGACGCGCCGGCCAAACCAGCGCGTGCGCTCGTCCACGGTTTCCCGTCGGAGATCGCCACGGACGATCTCGAGGAGCGACGGCGCGGTGACGCGGGCCATCGCACCGACCACGCGAAGGCTATCCAGGATCGACATCGCCCGCATTCTCCCACATGTCGTGACGAAGCCCGGCTAGCGCTGCACGGCGTTCGCTTGTTACCTTTCACACGATGTGGCGTTTGCTGGCGGTCATCGCCGCGTGCGTGCTGTTCGCACGGGCAGCCGCCGCGGATACCGTCGGCAGGAACGTCGGTCAGCTGCAGTCGAGCAGCGCGAGCTACAAGGTTCGCCTCGCAGCAGCGCTCGCGCTCTCGAAGTCCAAAGATCCACGCGCGATCATCGCGCTCGCCTCCGCACTCGGTAGTGACGCCGATGGAACGGTGCGCCGCGTCGCCGCGCTCGCACTCGAGAAGATGATCGACGAGAGGACGCCCGACGACGCGAAGGAGCTCGGCCTCGACGCACTCAATCAGGCGTCGACGCTCGACAAGGATCCGAAGGTCCGCGCGACCGCCGAGGTCTCGCTCAAGGCGCTCTCCGCGTTCCGCAAACGAAAGCCGGGCGGTGCTGGAAACAAGCCGACGGTGTTCGTGAACGTCGACCCGACGATCGATCAATCGAACCGCCTGTCGAAGGATGCCGGCGAACGCGTCAACAAGATCGTGAAGACCAACGTCGAGCGCACCGGCTACGCGACATCGTGGCCCGGCGGAGCGTTGCCGACGCAAGCGGAGCTGTCCTCCTCGCGATCGCGCGCGTTCATCGTGGCATCGACGGTGAAGAAGGTCGACATCACCAAGTCGGGGACGCAGACGCAGATCGCGTGCACGGTCACCGTGCGCGTCGCGCCGTGGCAAGGCAAGGACGGTGGCGAGAAGTGGGAAGCGAATAAGGCCGCGTCGGCGAGCGGAAGCGCGAAGGCGATGACAGGGAATCGCGAGCGCGAGATCGAGGGCGGCGTGCGCGACTGCATCGAGGCCGTCGCCGAGGACGTGACGTCGCGCCAGGTCGTACCGTTCCTGAAGCGTGTTGCCGTCGTCCCCTAGGGGCGGATGATCGCGGCGAGCTCGTCGGGCGGCAGCGCGTTCAGCACCTGCGCCTTGCGGATCCGCGCTCGCCGCGCCATCGCGACCGCATACTTCGTCATCGACAGTGCGCGCGCAGAGTGCGCGTCGCTCGATAGGAAGAACTTGATCCCGCGGGCCGCGGCCTCGCGCGCACGCGCCGGCTCGAGATCGAGGCGATGTGGATCGCCGTTGATCTCCATCGCGCAGCGCGACTCGGCGGCCGCGTCGAGCACGTCGGCGAAGCGCACCTTGATCGGATCCCGCCGCAGCACGAGGCGACCGAACGGGTGGCCCCAGATCTTGAAGAAGGGCTGCCGCATCGCCGCGACGATCCGGTTCGTCATGCCGTCCTCGTCGAGCTGGAAGCGCTGGTGCACGCTCGCGATGATCACGTCGAGCTCGGGCACGATCTCCGCGGGCACGTCGATCTGACCGTCCGCGAGGATATCCGCCTCCGTGCCGCGAAACACGCGCACCTCCGGATCGACGAGCCCGGCGATCTCGCTGGCTTGCTCGCGCAGCTTCGCGAGGTCAAGTCCGCCCGCGTAGCTCGCCGCGGCGGAGTGGTCGGTGATCGTGATCGCGGAGAAGCCGAGCTCTGCCGCCGCGCGCGCCATCTCCGCGACGGTATTCTTTCCGTCGCTGTAGGTCGTGTGGCAGTGCGTGGCGGTCGTCAGATCGTCCAGAGTGATCAGGTCGGTGAAGTCATCGCCCGCGAGCGCCGCGATCACCTCGTCGGTACCGTCGCGCACCTCGGGCGGCATGTACGGTAGCTCGAGCGCGCGATACACGTGCAGCTCGTCCTCGGCTTCGAGCCTCATCATGTCCATGCCGCGATCTCTCGCGCGCGCCTCGAGGAGAGCGACATGCTCCGCCGAGCCAGTAGCGCGGACCATCGCCCAGCCGAGCTTCGCCGTCGATGCGAGATAGAGGTCCGCGCGCAATCCACCCGCGAGGTATGCGACGACCGGATCGCCCTCGGCGGCCCGTGCGCGATCCACGCTGGTGACGAGGCCAAACGTCGCGAGGCGATCGATCACCGCGTCGGGTGCTTCGGTCGCGATCGCGTATGCAAGGTGATCGATGACCTCGACCCACCGGCGGACGGGCCCGCAGATCTCGACCTTCGTGGCCGCCGGATCCGCGCGCAGATACGCGGCGAGCGAGAGCGCGCTCGGCTCGGCGTCGAGGTGCAACACGCGCGTCCCCGCGATGCGCCGCTCCTCGATCGACTGCAGGATCTTCTGCTCGCTCGTTTTGCCGAAGCCCGCGATCTCGCGAACCGCGCCGGCGCGCGCCGCCGCCGCGAGATCATCGAGACTCGCCGGCTTCAGCACCTCGTACAGCTTGCGCGCCTTCGGGATCCCGAGGCCCTTGAGCTGCGTCATCTCGATGACCACGGGCGGCCACTTCGTGCGCAGCCGCTCGAGCACGTCGACGCTGCCACGCCGCGCGAGCTCGCCGATCACGCGCGCGATCGATGGGCCCACGCCGGGCAGCTCCTCGAGCCGACCCTCGTCGAGCAGGCGGTGCAGTCCGTTCGCGGCGCCGACGCTGTTCGCCGCGCGCTCGTACGCGAACGCGCGATGACGATCGCCGTCCAGCTCGTAGTACACGGCGAGCTCGCGCAACTGCGCCGCGATCGTCGCCGGCTCCATCCCCACGGTGTACTACGGCTCGGGGTGATCTCGTAGCTGGTGCTCGGCCTCTCGTGGAGACGGGACGCCGCTCAGGTCCCGCAGCGCAACGTGGTGAACGTGTTCGGCGCCGCGGGTTGGGTACGCGCGACATCGAGGCGCATCCCCGAGCTGCACGCGCCGTCGGGGACGATTTCCCAGCACGTAGAAGCGCCACCGCCGCACTTCGCGATCGGCACCGCAGGATCGTCGGCCGTCTCGTCGACGACGATGCAGCGCTCGGTCGACGCGACCGCGCGATAAAGACACCGATCTCCCACGATCAGTCTCTCGAGCTCGCCGCCGATCGAAGCCGCGGCTGGCGCGAGATTCGCGCTGCAGATCGTCTCGCGCACGTGAAGTCCTTCGAACTCGTCGATGAACGCGGAGAGGCGCACCGCGGGATCCGCGACCGCATCCATGCCCATCGTGTCGGGGTATTCGCACGCGTGGTCGATAACGAGCTGCGACTGTCCACCGTTCGGCGGTGCGCGAAGCTCGACCGCGACGGTGTCCGCCGGCGCGACGATCGCCGCGAGCATGACCTTGCGCGCGTCGTTGCCCTTCGCGGCGAGCACGGCGGCGTGGAACGGCGCGACCTCGTCGAGGAGGCGATCCTCCGATTGCCGCGGCCGGCACGCGGTCTTGGTGCCGACCTCCGTCACGGTGTCGGGCGAGCACTCGACGCCGAACCGGAAACAGCGGAACGATTGCAGCGGGCCGAGCGCCGCGGTGTCCGGGAGAAACAGCGTCGTGTTGCGCGCGGAGCAGTCGTCCTCGTCGGACAGGATGACGATCGCGAGGCTCGCGTCGGGTCGCACGAAGCCGCTGTTCGACGGATTCTCCAGCGCTGCCTTCATCGCGGCGAGCGGTTGCTCGAAGCCGCAGCCACCCGCGCCGAGCTTCACCTGCGTGCGGAGCGCGTCGACGAGCGGGCCGTTGTAGTTCGGCTCGCCGCCACGCGGGCGTTGCAGGTAGTTCGTGGTTGTCGTCGAGCGCAAGACGTTCGGCTGCACGACGAACGCACCGTTCTTGCCGCGTTGCGCGCAACCGCCTTGCCCGATCGAGCCGATGCTGGTTCCGGGCATTTCGTTGGCGCTGGCCGACGTGCCCATGTCGGTCGAGACGACGCTGATGTGGAGATCCGGCAGGCCACCGTCGAACGCCTCGAGGCGCGACGCGAGCTGCGGAAAGGTGCTCGCGAGCGCGAACTGCTTGTCCGCCATGGATGGCGAGTCGTCGATCACGAACATCAGGTCGAGTGCGCGTGGTGTCGCCGGGAACGTGGCCACCCGCTCCAGGGACCCGGGGTCGGCATCCATTGGCGGATCCGGCGGGGGGTCACACGCGGCGAGCACGACGAGCACACACAGCGGTCCTCGGTTTGCCATGGCGAATCCCACAGCACCGATTATGCCACCACCTAACGGCCGGAACTGCCAGCGCGCCCTTGGCACGGGCTACGGCATCGCGGTCACAGAACGTCGGCCGAGTCGGTTCTATGATCGAGATGTCTCGGCGCGCGCCGAGCCTAGAACGTCGTCCCCGCCTGCTTCACCGTGACCGCGACGACGCCGATCGGCTCGCCGGAGCCACCCTCGTTCGCGCGGTATTGGTAGTCGATGCGAACGCGTCCCCACGCGACGTGGACACCGGCGCGCCAGCCGAGCTGCCAGCCCGCGCGATAGCCGCCGTAGATCGCGAGCGCATCGCTCTCGACGTGGAAGCGCATGGCCGCGAGCTCCGCGTGTGCGCCGATCTCGATGCAACCGATGCGATGGCGAGCGCGACCGCCGATCGCCCCGTCCACGAACGTGACGCCCGTGCCGATCGAGGCCTGCGCGTCGAGCGCCGCGTACGCCTGCGCGCGGTGGATACCTTCGCTCGCGACCGCGCGCGCGCCGATCAACGCGCCGAAGCGGCGATCCTCGACGTACCGATCCGCGAGGCCTTCGCCGAGCGTCGCGCCGCAGCGACAAAATGAGTGCCAACCGTTCTGGTAGTAGCGACCGCCCCAGTTGCCCGTAACGACGGTGCCCGCACGACCCTCGATCGACATCGAATGCACGAGCGGCTCACCCCATGCCTTCTCGATCGTGCCCGCGAGCTCGATCAGGTCCTGGCGGCGATCGCCCGGTGTGAGCTCGCGATAGCCCTCGGTGATCAGACGATCGCGCCAACGACCGCCGAGCACGAGGCCGCGATACGGACGCCAGAAGGCGAGCTCGAGATCGCTCGTGAAGCCGACATCGTCGAGCGGCGGAACGAGCTCGCTGAACGCATCGTTACCGAGTGCGAAGCGAAGGTCTGCACGCGCTGGAGACACGCTCGCGACGACGACGATCGCCGCGAACGCGCGCTTCACTGCGCGGGCTTCTCGAACAGTTTTGGATCGAACTTCGGATCGAACTCGACGGCCTTGATCTCGAGGTCGGTCGAGCGCGCCTGCGCGCCCGTGCCCTTGCTCGCGTGTTTGTGCGCGACCTTGATGCCACCGACGGTGCGGTAGTCCGAGAAGTCGGTCGACTCGGAGCTACCACCCGTGTCGTACGACATGCGCGTGACGAGCTTGGACTTCTTGTGGATGTACAGCGAGACGCTAATGCGTTCGTCGGGCGTCTTCAGCTTCACGACGCTGTGAGGTGCACCGCCGATCACCTCGTCGGCGCCGAGCGAGAGCTTCGACGCCGGATCTGCGGCCTTCAGAAGGATCAGCTCGGGTTCGCGCCAGCGCTCGAACTCGATCTGCTGCTGATCGGCGGCGCCGATGTCCTGCAAGCTCGTCTTGCCGGTCTTCGGATCCTTCGCCTGTACCCAACCCTTCGAGCCGTCGACGGTGATCACGACCTGCTGCACCCCACCGGCGATCACCGCATCGATGCGGATCTTGTCGGGGAGGACGAACAGGCGCTCGGTCTCGACGGGAACCGTCTGCGGACCGATCGACGTGTTTCCGACCGCGACGATCCTGAGCCCCTTGATCGCGGCGAGCTTTGCCTTGCCACCCTTCGCCACCAGCGCCTCGTCGACGATCTTGCGCGCCGCCGCGATCGCCTTCGGATCCTGCGGCGCGTCGGGCTGTTGGATCTCGGGTGTCACCGGATCGGCGAACGACACCTTCTCGTAGCGCCAGCCGTCCCGCTTGAGCAGCGGCTCGAGATCCTTCGCGTCGCCGACCATGACGATCACGTACGCGCGCGGATCGAGGATCTCCGAGGCGGCGCGCTTCGCCGACGCGACGTCGACCTTGCCGACGGCGATCGGATAGTTCGCGAGGTACTCCTTGCCGAACCCGTGCAACTCCGCGCCGATCAGCGCCGCGCCGACGTCGGACGCGCTCTGGAAGCGCAGCCCGTAGCCGCCCGCGATGTTCGAGATCGCCTGCGTCACCTCGGCCTGGGTCGGGCCGTCCTTCGCCATCTTCGCGATCTCGCCGAGCAGGAGCTTCGTCGTCGCGACCGCCTCGGCGTTGCGCGTGAACGTCGACGCGACGAAGCTGCCCTTGTCGAGGTTGCGATCGAAGCTCGATGTCGCGCCGTACGTCTTTCCGGCCTCGACGCGCACGACCTTCATGAGGCGCGAGCTGAACATCCCGCCGCCGAGCGTGTAGTTCCACACGAGCGTGTCGAAGAAACGCGGATCGGTATGCTTGATGCCGAACTGCGCGACGCGGATGTGCGTCTGCGTCTGGCCCGGTTTGTCGACGAGACGAATGCGCGAGCCCGACAGGCTCGGCTCCGTGTATTGCGGCGCGGGTGCGACCGGTCCCTTCGCCCACCTGCCGAAGGATCGCTCGAGGTCGGCCTTCAACTTCGCGGTGTCCACGTCGCCCGTGACAACGAGCATCGCGTTCGCGGGGACAAACCACGTCTTGTGCCACGCCACGATGTCGTCGCGATCGATCGCGCCGACGGACGTCTCGCTGTCGATCCAGCCGCGCACGTGATCGTTGCCCCACAGAAGGTTCTGCACGTGCACCGACGCGAGCGTGTTGGCGTCGTCGAGGCGCTGGCGCACGCGACCGAGCATGCCGTCCTTCACCTTCGCGAGCTCGTCGGCGGGGAAGGTCGGCTGCGCGAGCATCTCGGGGACGAGCTCGAGGCACGTCGAGGTGTTGCGAGCGAGCACGCTGCACGAGACGATCGTCGCCTCGAACGTCGCGTTCGCGCCGATGGTTCCACCGACGAAGTCGATCGACTTCGCGAGCGCGAGCGCGTTTCGCCTCTTCGTGCCCTTCACGAGCATCGTGGCAGTCGCCTCCGCCACACCCAGACGCGCGCGTGGCTCGTGAATGCGGCCCGCCTTGATCGCGAGCTGCATCGACACGACCGGTAGGCGATCGCTGTCGATCACGAACACCTTGAGGCCGTTCGAAAGCGTCATCTCGTCGATCTTCGGCAGCTCCACCGGCGCCGGCGCCTTCGCGGCGGGTGGCTGGATCAACTCCTTGCCGGTCCACGCGTCGTCGACAACGGGCTTGCTCGATTGCGTTGGCTTCGCGGTGTTCGAGTCACCGTCGCCGGGCAACACGGGCACGGGCGCGGGCGTCGGCTTCGGGCCGCAGGCCGCGACGACAACCAGAGAAGCGAGAATTGCGCGCATGATCAGCGCCCCTTCGGCGGAATCACCACGATCGTGGCGAGCTCGGGAGTGAGGTACATCTTCACCACGCGCTGGACATCCGCGGCGGTGACCGTCTCGATCTGATCGACATCGCCCATGAACGACGACGAGCTCCCCGTGAGAATCCACGAGCGCCCGATCGCCTCGGCGAGCCCTTGCACGTTGTCGAGCGAGAACACGAAGCCCGACTGCACCTGGTTCTT
>JBJXGN010000083.1:0-7610 GCA_046160585.1 Kofleriaceae bacterium | reverse complement strand
CCGCGACGCCCAAAGAGACGTAGCGTCGTTCGCCCGTCGTTCGCCCGTCGTTCGCCCGTCGTTCGCCCGTCGTTCGCCCGTCGTTCGCCCGTCGTTCGCCGTCGTGCTTCGCGATCATTCTTTCGCTTGGAGATAGCGAGACATCTCGCGAGCTCTCGACCGCATGCATGAACGCATCGCGATCGTGCGATACCTCCCGGCGTTGGCTCCGCGCAGGTTCACCCTCGACGATCTCGAAGACGCGCTTTACACGGCCGCGCGCGCGGTCGTCGGCGACGCGCAACTCTCGACGAGTGCGTTGGTCGAGGCGATCCGCGATCGATCCGCGCGCTACACGTCGGACCGCGCCAAGCTCGCGAAGCCGGCCTTGCCAAAGGCAGACCTCGCTGCGCGGGCGGTATTCTTCACGATCACGGACGCGCCGAAGATCGCGATCCCGATTGCCGAGCTCGCCTCGCGCGCCGCGCTTCCCGCTGCGCGACCGCTTCGCGTCGTCGACCTCGGCGCGGGGTGCGGCGCGATGTCGCTCGGCCTGATCACGGCCCTCACAAAGGTCACCTCGAACGATGCGCTCGCGAAGGGCAACGACACCCTCGCCATCGAAATCACCGCGATCGACCGCGATCGCGACGCCCTCGCGATCGCCACGAAGGCGATCGGTGCGCTGACGAGCCCGACCTCGACGAACGCGATTGCGGTCGAGCTCACCACACGCGTCGACGATGCGACGACCGCAGCGATCCCGACATGCGACCTCGTGCTGATCGGCACGATGCTCAACGAGCTCGCGACCGATGCCGCGCGACTTGCGCTCGTCGAGCGCGCGCTCGCCGCGATCACCGACGACGGCGCGGTCATCATCCTCGAGCCCGCGCTGCGCGACACCACGCGCGGGCTGCATGTCCTGCGCGACGCGATCCTCGCGCGCGGATCGGCGCACGTGTTCGCACCGTGCACACGGCAGAGCGCGCCCTGCCCGGCCCTCGCGGATCCGACCGACTGGTGCCACGAGCACCACGCGCTCGGTCGCGCCCCGACGCTCCCGCCGAAGACCCACGAGCTCGCGCGGCTCACGCACCTGCGCGACGATGGGCTCAAGCTGAGCTACCTCGTGCTGCGCAAGCAGGCGCGCACGCTCTCCGCGGATCCGGGCGCGTGGCGCATCGTCGGAACGCCGTGGCAGCAGAAGGGCAAGCTCGAGGTGCTCGCGTGCGGCAACGCCGGTCGCGTGACGCTGCGCCTGCTCAAGCGCCATCGGGCCGCCTCGAACCGCTCGCTCGAGCGCGCTACGAAAGGATACGTCGTGCGCGTCGATGCGATCGCCGCGACCGCCGCAGACGTCGAGCGAGGCGTGCACGCGACCGAGGCCCGCATCGAGATCACCGATGACACGCGCGTCGAGCTCGTCTTCCCGCGCGAGGACGACCCGTAGGACCCGGGCCGATCAGAGGCGGCCGGTCATCCCGAGCGAGGGCACGAACAACGTCTTGTTCATGATGTCGTCTTCGGGGTTCACGAAGCGCTCGACTCCGACCTCGAGCGCGAACGCGACGTGGCGGTTGACCACCAGCTCGAGGCCGGCGGCGCCGCGCACCGATATGCGCGCCCCGTTCGTGATGAGGATCGGCACGCCCGCCGACACGAGCGGGCGAAGCTTGCCGTCGAGGAACGTGTAGGTCGCGCCGACGTACGGGCCGAAGTACGCGCCGAGCAGTGCAGCGCCTTGCACCGACAGGCTCGGCATCACATCGTACGACGCGCCGACGAGGACCGTGCTGCCGACCGGGAAGACGTCCGTGCCATTGAGCGGGTCGACGTGCCACGCGACCATCGCCGCGAGCCTGGAGCGCTGCTCGGGCGTGACGCGCGCGGCGACGCCGCCGGTGGTCGTGGTGGTCGTGGTCGTCGTGGTCGACGAAGTGCCCGCCGGCTCCTCTTCCAGCGTCAACGCGACCGAGCGGGTCTCGCCCTTGGTGATCGAGAAGGTCTCGGCGCGCAGCTTGTAGCGCGGCGCGCGTGCGAGGAGCGTGACCTCGCCCGGGGCGACGCGCGCCTTGCGGACGGAGTCGATCGAGACCCACGTCCCAGTGCCGATCTGGACCTCGGCATTTTCGGGCGTGACCGAGATGTCGAGGAGGCCGAGCTCCTTGTCGAGGCCCGCGAGGATCTTCTTCGCGTCGGCCTGCTTCTTCTCGTCGACGTCCTTCGCGTCGAGGTAGCGCTGGTAGATGTTCGCCGCGTCGACCTTGCGGTCGAGCTTGAGGAGCGTCGTGCCGATATTGAGGAGGATCTTCGGACTCGGGTAGCGCTCGTACGCGGTCTCGAACACCGACAGGGCGCCGAGGTAGTCCTTCGCAGCGAACAGCTTGAGGCCCGACGCGAGGAGCGCTTTCGCGTCGCCTTTGTCGACATCCTCCGCGTACGCGACGTTCGTGCTGAGTGCGGTGGCGACGCCGAGGCCGAGCGTGCCGAGGAGTACAAATGCGTGCTTCATCAGATGTCGGTCTCGAGTAGATCGCTGCCGGTGGAGTCGGTCTTGTCGGTCTTCTTGTCGGTCGACTTCTTGTCCGTCTTCTTGTCGGTCGACTTCTTGTCCGTCTTCTTATCGGCGCTCTTCGTGTCGGTCGACTTCGCGCCGGCGCTCTTCGTGTCGGCCTTCGCGTTGGTCGACTTCGTGTCGGAGTTGTCGACCACCTTCGCGTCGGTCGACTTCGCGTTGGCCTCGACCACCTTCGTGTCGGCCTTCGCATCGGCAGCCTTCGTGTCGGAGTTGATCTCGACGACCTTCGTGTCGGCAGCCTTCGTGTCCGTATCGATCGCTGCCGAGCCCGCGGCCTTCGTGTCGTCGCGCGTCGCCGGCGGGGCCTCGTCCGGATCGATCACGTTGGGCGACGTGACCGTCGGCGCGGTGGTCTCGGTCGCCGGTGCGATCGCGTCCTTCTTTCCCGAGGTCCCGACGATGAACGCGATGCCACCGGCGGCCGCGAGGACGAACGCACCGATCGCGATCGCGAGCCCGCGGCGCGACTTCGGCGCGATTGCGGTTTGTTGCTCGCTCGCGCTGCCCGAGAGGGTCGTTGGCTTGGGGTGCTCCGGCGGCGGAGGCGCGAGCGTCGTCGGTGCCTGCGGAGGCAGCTGCATCGGCGTGTAGTGGACGACACCGGGCGTCAGGTGCGCGGGCGTGTAGTGGCCGGGCGTCGGGTTCGCGGGCGTCATGCGCCCTGCCGGCGTCAGGTGATTCGGCGTGAACTGCGGCGACGACACGCGCAGGTCTGGAATCCCCGATGGCGTGAAGTGCGAGCTCGCGGGTGGCGAAACATGCGCCATCGAGAAGCGGCCACCCGGGTCGGTGCTCGAAACGGCGATCCACCCCGAGTTCTGCGCGATCCCGATCAGGAGCTGCGCGAGCTCGCCGGCGGACTGCACGCGACGATCCACCTTCTTGTCGAGGAGGCGCATGACGAGCGCCTCGAGCTCCGGCGAGATGTGACCGTGTCGTGATGGTGGATCGGGCTCTACGAACAAGTGCGCGCCGAGTAGCTCGCCCGCGCCCGTCTGCGTGAACGGCGGCCGGCCGATCACGAGCTCGTACAACATGCAGCCGATCGAATAGAGGTCGGCGCGGTGATCTACCTCGCCGGTGCCGCGACACTGCTCCGGGGACATATAGGTCGGCGTGCCCATCACGGCGCCGGCCTTCGTGTGCTGATTGCCTTCGCCAACCTCGGTGAGTTTCGCGATGCCGAAATCGAGGATCTTGGTGCGCTCGCCCAGCGGCGAGTCGGGCTCGGGCACGATGAAAATGTTGTCGGGCTTGAGATCGCGATGAACGACGCCCTTCGCGTGCGCCGCCGCGAGCGCGCTGCACACGCCGCGCATGAGCATCGCCGCTTCACCTTCGGGCATCGTCCCGCGTGCACGCATGCGCTGCGACAGCGTCTCGCCTTCCAGGTACTCCATGACGAGGTAGGCGTGACCGCTCTGCATGTAGCCGAAGTCGAACACCTCGACGATCCCCGGGTGCTTGATGCCCGAGGTCGCCTTCGCTTCGTTGAAGAACCGGGTCACGATCTCGCGGCTCTGTGTCATCTCCGGGTGGAGAACCTTGATCGCCGCGACACGCCCGATCAGTGTGTGCTCTGCTCGGAAGACAGTGCCCATACCACCGACAGCGATCTGGCCGGTGATCCGGTAACTGCCTACCACCGCGCCGAGCATCGAATGGATTGTCCGGGGTGAAACCCAGACTGTCAAACCGGCGTGGTGTCACGTGTACGTGCGCTGACTACCAGGGACGTCCACGGTTGACTCTCCACGTCGCACCCTCGATCCTACGGGCGTGTTGTCTCCCCTTCGCGTTGTCGTTCTGACGGGGCTCGCGCTCGTCGCGTGTCAATCATCACCACACTTGTCGGTGACGATGCAGGAGGCGATCAGCACGCCGACACCGACCGTCACGTTTCCGAACACGCAGGTCGGCACCACGTCGAGCGCGATCACGATCCAGATCAACCCGGTCAGCTACTCGTACAACACGATCCAGGCGGTCACCGAGACGTGCTCCGACTTCGCGGTGAACGCGATGGTCCCGGGCTACGCGTACCGCACGTGCGAGCCGATCGGGTGTGCCAACGCCGAGCAGTGCCCCGTGG
Organism: Kofleriaceae bacterium; assembly: GCA_046160585.1. Classification (GTDB taxonomy): domain Bacteria; phylum Myxococcota_A; class Polyangia; order Haliangiales; family Haliangiaceae; genus JABFXX01. Next base: position 2,958 of record JBJXGN010000083.1, on the reverse strand, counting down.
CCGCAGCGGCGCCACCGTGTGGCCCGGGCTCGGAGACCGAGCCGTACTACTTCACCGCTACGTTCACTCCCAACGTCGCGGCCACGTCGAGCTGTCAGGTCGCGGTTGTCGCGAACACCGGCACCATATACATCACGCTCACGGGAATCGGTACCGTACCGCCGCTGTCGGCGGACACGCAGCCGGCGTCGTACAACTTCGGAGACGTTCGGCGCAATACGGACAGCAGCACGGGAACGATCACCGTCCGCAACACCGGCGGGCAGACGCTGAACGTCTCCAATGTCACCGTGAACAGCGTCTATTCACTGGTCGGTGGCACGGCCACGTCGTTCTCGCTCGCGCCCGGCGGCACGCGCGCGATCGGCGTCACCTGCAGACCGACCGCCGTCGGCAGCGCACCCGGGACGTTCACCGTGACGAGCAACTACTCGCCACTCAACGTCCCGCTCTCGTGCAACGGCATCGACTCCGCATTGGACATCACACCGAGCCCGCTCACGATCCCGACGACGCGCGTCGGCGAGCCGCGCACGCAGAGCGTGACCCTTCGCAACAGTGGCAGCGCGCCGATGATGCTGTCGAGCGTCGCGCTTGCCGGAGCGGGCATGGTGCTCGACTCGGCGCCTGCGCCGAACACGATGCTCGCGGTCAACGGAACCGCCATCGCGACGGTGCGCTTCGATGCCGCCGCGAGCGGCGACGCCGCCGGCATCCTCACCGTGATGTACGACAGTGCGAGTCGCACCTCGCAGGTCAGTGCGCACGCGCTGACCACGTCGATGTCGATGTCGCCGACAGGCACCGTCGATCTCGGCCCGGTCTGCATGGGCCAGTCCGCGAACCGGAGCTTTCAGATCATCGCGAACGATCAGGGCCCGTTCGCGGTCAGCTCGATCTCCATGCCCGCCGGTGCGTTCAGCGTGAACGCGACGGGACTCCCCGCGGCGATCCAGGGCGCCGGCGTGAACAACTACCAGTTCACCGTGTCCGCCTCGCCGATCGAGCTCGGCCCGCAGACCGCGATGCTCACGGTCACCACCGACATCCCGAACGCCGAGCCGCAGACCACCGAGATCAAGGTCGAGGGACTCGCGGAAGGCGTCAATGGCTCGCCCGCCGATCTCGATCTCGGCGGCGTTCCGGTCGGCTCGAACACCGTCGGCCAGACCGTCACGATCACGAACTGCACCACCGACAGCGTCACGTTGTCCAACGTGCGCATCGAAGGCGTCGACGCGGCGGAGTTCTCGGTCGTCGACTACCCCGACTCGCTCGACATCGGAAGCACGCAGAACGGCGAGTTCCTCGTCATCGCCGGCCCGAACTCCGTCGGCGTGAAGGAGGCCATCTTCAAGGTCGACCACCCCGGCGGCACGATCTCGATCAATCTGCTCGGCGATGGCTTGGGCGATGATCCGGGCGGCCCCGGCGAAGAAGGGGACGACGGTCGTCCGAGTTACTACGCCTGCTCGACGGGTCATGCCGCGCATGCGTGGCCGCTCTTGTTCGCGATGTGGTTGCTCCGCCGCCGGCGTCGCTAGCGCCCATCGCTAGTGGGTCCGATGTGACGCAGCATCGCCTCGCACGATGTCAGCGCTTCGCACGTCGCCTGCGCGATGTCGGTGTCTTCGTAGGGCGGGATCCCGGCGTTGCACCTCACTCGAGGGTGAGCGTGAGCTCCGCGAGATCTCCGACCTCGACGTTGACCTCGCCCTTCGCGCTGCGCGCGGGCTGGCCGCCGCGCGGCGGGAGCCACACGCGCACGACGTGTTTGCCAGGCGGCACGTCCTTCACCAGCGCGACCCCGGTCGCATCTGTGAGGATCGCGATCGCGCCGACCACATATCCGTCCGCAACGTCCTTCCCCTCGAGAGCGACTCGATAGATCGCATCGGCATCGAGCTGGACGCTCACCTCGTGCCCCGCAATCGGCAACGCGATCGGCACGACGGGCGCCTTCAATCCTTGCTTCGGTTCCGGCGCCGCAAAGCGCTTCGCGATCGATGCCTTTAGCGGCTGCTCGGCCGCACTCGCGATCGATACACGCTGCCCGATCGCGATCCGCGGCGTCACCGCACACCGATCGATCGACACGCGGGTCCCCGACGATGCGCCCGACGACGATGCACCCGACGACGATGCACTCGACGACGATGCACTCGACGCGGGGGGAGCGCCCTCGACGAACACGACGACCTCGGGAATCCCCCACGTCGTGGTCGGCGACACCTGCGCGGCCAGCGGTGTCCCGCACGCCGACGTTCCCGGCGACATTCGCGCCGCCAACGGCATTGTCGGCCACTCCACCCGCACCTGTACATCCCCCGTTGTCATCGGCCTTCGCGCAACAGCCGCCCCGTTCGATCCAACCCCGCTCGATCCAACCCCGCTCGATCCCACCCCGCTCGCCCCGCTCGCCCCGCTCGATCCCACGCCAGATCCCACCCCACTCGATCCCACCTCACTCGATCCCACCCCACTCGATCCCGCAGTCACCGCGTCCTCGATCTGTTTCGGCTTCCCACTCGAACACGCCGCCAGCATCGAACACGCCACCAGCATCGAACACGCCGCGACCACGCTGCCCCGAACCGACGACAACCGAACTGACGAGCCAGCCAACAACGATCGGTAACCCACGGCGTCATGGCGGTAACCCACGGCGTCATGGCGGTAACTCCACGTATGGCGGTCAGGGTGCATCACCACGACCGAGTCGTTCTTCGCGAAGCGAATACCGATCCTTGGCGCCCATGGCGTCATGGCGGTAACTCCGATGGCGGCACACCCTCCCACTGGCGTCTTGGCGGCGCACCCTCCGAGTGGCGTCTTCGAAGATCACCACGAGCGCACCTCGTCCACGATCACATCCGCATCCGCACAAAGGTCGTTCACCGCGGGACCTCGATAGTCGGCGCCCGCGAGCACGATCCGGTGCGTCCGCGCCGCGGCGAC
>JBJXGN010000082.1:0-13838 GCA_046160585.1 Kofleriaceae bacterium | reverse complement strand
GATCGCCATAGTCTTCGAGGATCGCGACCGCGAAGTGGCCCATCGCGCGGAGCGGAGCGCGCAGGTCGTGCGCGACGGAGTAGCTGAAGGCCTCGAGGTCGCGGTTCGCCAGTTCGAGCTCGCGCGTACGCGCGGCGACGCGGGCCTCCAGCCCCGCGAGCAGCGTCGCATTGTCGATTGCGAGCGCAGCACGATCCGCGAGGTCCTGCGCGAGCTGCTGGTCATCGAGTGTAAACGGCGGCGTCTCCACCCGCCGCAGTGTGAGCACCCCGATCACGCGATCTCGAAGGACGAGCGGCACCGCGAGGATGCTGATGATTCCGCCGACGCTCAATACTGCGTCGCGATGCTCCTCGTTCATCGTGGCGATGATCTCGGAGGCCGCGAGATCCGCGACGAGCACCGGCTTCTGGGTCGCGATCACGCGTCCGCCGATGCCCTCGGTCGGCCGGAGGGGCGCTCGCCGCCACAGATCGCGGAGCGTCTCGGCGAGCTCCTCGTCGACATCGTGCACCGCCAGCACCTCGAGGTCGCCGTTGTCGTTGACGAGCTGCGCGGTGGTCGCGGCGGCGAGCTCCTCGGAGAGCGTGCACACGATCGCACCTACGAGCTGTTTCACGTCGGACGTCAGCGACGAGAACCACCGCGTGCTCGACGCCAAGACGCGCAGGCGTGCGGCACTCGCCTCCGCGGCCTTGCGACTCTCCTCGAGCTGCTCGAGGAACCGGATCCGACCGGCGGCGACCGCGAGCTGCTCGCCCATCGCGACGAGGAGCGCGAGATCGTCGGGCGTGGGCGGTCGCACGCCCTCGTCGCCGAAGGTCCCGACGCCGAGCGACCCCGTCGTGCGATCGAGCAGACGAAGCGGGACGTTGATGATGGTGCGGTTCCCGATCGCCTCGACGATCTGCTTGTTCGTGCGTGGATCCGTACGCGCGTCCTCGACGACGACGGGCGCGGTGCCGCTGCGGATCTCCTCGAGCATGGGATCGCCTTCCACGCGCAGCGTCGGCGCCACTTTCCACGCGTCGTTGCGCTTGGAGCCTGCAAAGTCGATCAGCCGCCACGTCATGCCCGAGTCGTCGTCGGCGATGAACAGCCACGCATGCGGATAGCCGATCATCGTGACCATCTGCTGCGTGATGTCGAGGAGCTCCGCGAGCGTCGTCGCGCGCTGGAGCTCACGTGCGTAGGCAAGTACTCGGGTGGTGATCACAAGAGCTTGTTACGGCGCATGAGGTAGAGGAGGCTGGCCGAGAGCGCGAGAACGACGCCCCAGAACGCGAAGTACGAGCCCTCCCACTTGAGCTCCGGGAGATAGTCGAAGTTCATGCCGTAGACACCACAGAGGAACGTCAGCGGCATGAAGATGATGCTGACTACGGTCAGCTTGGCCATCGTCTTGTTCGACTTGTGCGAGACGAGAGACATGTAGTTATTGAGCGAGCCGTTCAGGATGTCGCGATCGACGAGCACGTCCTGCAGTACGCGCTCGATCGTTCCGACCATGTTGTTGAGGTAGGGCTGCGTCGCCTCGCTGACGAACGCCGACTTGCGCGTTGAGAGATCCGTCAAAACCGAGCGTGCGGGTAACACGACCTTGCGAAGGTGCAAGAGGTCCGCGCCGAGCTCCGATGCCTCCGCGAACACGGACTCGTCCACCTCGCCGATCAGGCGACGCTGCACCTCGTCGACGCGTTCCTCGAACTTCTTGTGCACCGAGAGGTAGTTGTCGACGAGGTGATCCCACAGCTCGTAGAGGAGGAAGCTCGGGCTCTGCGCGAACTTGATGAAGTCGTTTACGTACGCCTTGCGGACGGCCTCCAGGAAGACCGGCTGGCCGCGGTGCAGAGTGAGCATGAACTTCTCGCCCATCATGACATCGACGCGCTCGAGGTCGAACTTGTGTCCGGCGAGGCGGCACCCGGACAGCACGAGGTGGAGGAAGTTCTCGTAGCGACCGATCTGCGTGGCGGGTTCGCGGCTGAACGCGTCCTCGAGGAGCTCGGATTCGTACATGTCGTCAAGCCTCGCGAGGATCTTGCGAGCCTCGCTCGCGTTGGCGATGTCGATGTCGACCCACACGAACGTGCGCTCGCCCTCCATCGACTTCTTGACCTCGTCGAGCGAGACCTTGCGATGTTTCTTGGTCGCGAAATCGAGCTCGACGGCAGTCCAGGTCGGATCACCGGCGGCGGCCGCAAACTCACCCGACGCTCCAGCCATCGCGATCGATGGTACCCGAATCGGTCCACAGCGGTGTGCCGGCGGGGCCGGTTCGAGTGAATCTACCGGCGACCGGTGGTCACCACTTGTGGTCGTTGACGAGCCGGACGTCGACCGGTGGTCACCACTTGTGGTCGTCGACGAGCCGGACGTCGACCCGCGCGAGTAGGCGCTGCACCCGCTCGCCCATGTCCTCGAACTCGGAGAGCTGCGCCGCCTCGTGGAGCTTGCGCGAGAAGTTCATGACGCGGACCAGGTACGAGAAGAGATTTCCTTCCTCGTGCTCGAGACCGTGCTTTTCGACGAACTCGAGGAACGTGAGACCGCTGTCCTCGAGTTGGGCCCACGTGTTCTTGGGCTTCTTGCCGCCGTGCAGCTCCGGGTGCGGGACCTTGCCGCTGAACTCCTGGTGGATCAGCTCGATCTTGGTGAGGACGCGTGGGTTCTCCTTTTCCCACGCAGCCTCGACGTCTTCCCACGTCGCTTGTTGCCCGGCTTCGCGAAGCTCCCGCAGCTTCGCTCGCATCCACTCGCGCTTCACATCCTCGCCCTTGCGGTCGAGCTGGCGCTGGATGATGTCGTGATCGATCAGGTACTCGACGAGCTCGCGCAGCTCCACGTAGTCGAGCTGGTGGTTGAACAGGATGTAGTAGATGAGCAGGCCATCCATGCCCTGCAGCGTGCGAATCATCTCGCCGCTGACCTGCTTGCCGTGCTCGTCGATGACACCGATCGCCTTGAGGTTCGCGACGAGCTGGTCGAGCACCTTGAGCAGCTCCTTGCGCTCGCGCTCGGTAAGCAGGAGGTTCTCGATCACCGTGACGATGTCCAGGCGCATCGACGGCGGCAACGACGCCTCCGCCTCGGCCATGCGCTTCGCCGCATCGGAGTCCGGGAGCACGGGTTTCTCGGCGAGATCGGGCAGGCCGATCGCGAGCACCTGCTCGGCGGTGATCTTCGTCTTGCTGCGCAGCTCGGCGGGCTCGCCCTTCACGAGCTCGGCGTGAACCTCGGGTGTCCACGCGATGTCGCCCTTGCGCTGCGCGTCGCTGCGCGCGCGGTTGTACACGCCGCGGCGGACCTTCTCCTCGTCGTACGCGGGGCGCTTCTTCGCGTCCTTCAGCTCCTTCTTGAGCTCGCTGACGGCTTCCTCGGGTGGGAGCGTGATCGCGAGGCCGCGGTCGTCGAACTGCGGGCGGCCGGCGCGCCCCGCCATCTGGTGATACTCGGCCGCTGTCACCAGCCGCGCCTGCTGCTTGATGAACTTGCGCAGCGACGGAAACACGACCGTTCGCGCCGGAAGGTTGATTCCCGCGGCGATCGTCTCCGTCGACACCACGAACTTGATCAGCCGCTCTAGCGCGAGCTGCTCGACGAGCTGCTTGTACCTCGGCAGGATACCAGCGTGATGGATGCCGATGCCGTGCGCGAGCAGCGGCTTCAGCTCCTTCGCCTCGCCGCCGGGCAAGAGCGCGGCCTCGCACATCGCCTCGACCTTTGCCTTCTCCTCGTCGGTCGTGAAGCGCCGGCACGACTTCAAGAGACGCGCGACCTCGAAGCACTGCTCGCGTCCGAACACGAACACGATCGCAGGCACGTCGCCCGAGAACGCGAGCTCGCGCACGGTGTCGATCAGGAACTCCTCGCGGAACTCGTGTACGAGAGGCACCTTGCGCTCGCGCGACTCGACGAGCTCCATTGGCACGCGACGTGTCAGCTCGACCCAGTGCGTGAACTGCTCGGGGCGCCCGACGGTCGCGGACAGGATGACGAGCTGCGTGCGCGGATCGAGGCCGATGATCGACTGCTCCCACACGTAGCCGCGCTCGGGGTCGTTGAAGTAGTGCCCCTCGTCCATCACGACGATGTCCGCCGGCGAGACGTGTTTGTCGGCGACGATGCGATTCCACAGGATCTCGGCGACCTCGACCTGGATCGGCGCCTCGCGGTTCACCTTGTAGTCGCCCGTCGCGAAGCCGACGTTGCCTTCGCCGAAATCCGCGCCGAGCTCGCGGAACTTCTCCTCGGTCAGCGCGCGCAGCGGTGTCGTGTAGATCGCCTTCTGTCCGCGCTCGAACGCCGCGTGCAGCGCGGCCTTCGCCATCAGCGTCTTGCCGGTGCCCGTCGGGACGGTGACGAGCACGCTCTTGCGCGCGAAGATCGCGGCGATCGCTTTCTCCTGGACCGGGTAAGGCTCGAGCCCCTTGCCCCACAAGAAGCGCTCGTAGAACGAGAGCTCGAGCTCTCCATCGGTCGGCACGCAGCGACTCTACCCGAGGGTTCGTGCCCCCTGGCCAAATCCACCACTTTCGAGACGAGTTGGGGGGCCGACCTTATTTCGTCGCCGACGTCGCGCCCGCCGGATCGCGCTACGGCGGGTCGGCTTCGGTGCGCTTGTAGGCGCGCTCGAACAGCTGGTGTGTCGGCTCGTGCGGCACGTTGCGCGAGAGGCCCGCATAGAACGGCAGCTTCCACTCCTCGGTCGGTAGGTTCTCGCGGTCGCCCTTCGTGTAGCCGCCCTTGATGAAGATGGTGCGGCCCGCGCGCTCGCGCTTGCCCTCGACCACGAGCTTCTTCTTGACCAGCTCCGCGGAGGCGGTGGCGTACTGCTTCGTCGTCCAGCCGTTCCACGTTGTCACGTTCTTCTGCGTCGGCTCTGGAAGCGCGAGCATCTGGAGGTACAACGCCGCTGCTTCCTGCGAGATGCCCTCGGCCTTCGCCACCTTTGCGACGAGCTTGGGCGCAGACGCGATCGGGTTCGCCTCGAACCCACCGTCGGGCACGTCGGTATCGTCCACGTGGTCGGCGAGGGCGGCGAGCTCGTCGGAGAGTACGAGCCGCGCGACCTTCAGATCATCGAGGGGATCGCCGCCCGGCGCGTCCGTGTCGTCGAAGACCGCCTGCGCGAGCTTCTCCGCGGTCTTGCCGCCGGCGCCGTCGAGCTTTCCCGGACGGAAGCCCGCGTACACGTGGTTTTTGAACGACGCGACGAGCACCGTCCCGTCGTCGCGCGCCTCGGTGGCCGCCTCCTCGCCGTTCTTGCCTGGATCGAAGGGCTTGCCGGCGACGAGGCTCAGGATCGCTGTCGCGCGCGTCTTGTCCTTCGCGTTGTCGTCGCTCACGTAGAACGTCTCCAGCTTCCAGATCGTCTTCGGATCGGAGATCATCGAGCGCACCTTCTTCAGGGCCGCGGGGATGCCGGCGCGAATCGGACACCCGATCGGACGCGCGAAGTACAGCCACGCAGCGAGCGTCACGATCTCCTTCGCGCGCGCGGGATCCAGAATTCCGTCGCCGCGTCCGCGCCACCCACCGAGCTCGGTGAACACGCGGTCGTCGTTCCGCAGCCACGGCTGATCGAGCTCGCCCGCGAACAGCGGCAGAATCTCGGTGAGGTCGTTGCCGAGGGAGAGCTCCTTCTTTGCCTGTGCGATCAGGTCCTGCGGGATCTTGGTCTTCTTGCCGTACTTCTTCTTCCACGCATCGCCGACGCGATCGGCCCAGCCCCCGTCGGTGGCAGGCGAGAGCAGCAGCGCCGGATCATCGGGGACCGCGCTCGCGAGCAACACATACAGATCGTCGTCCTTCAGCGGCTTGAACGTCTCGTTCGCCGCGGACGCGTCGTCGCGCCCAAGCCCGAGCAGCTCGCGCTTGGGCTTCCCGAGGAAGTCCTTGCCCCACGAGTTGCGCTTCGGCGCGCCGTGGAACAACAGCGTCGCCTCGGCGAGCGAGAGATCCGCGCGCTTCGCGGTGCGCTCCGCCATCGCGGGCTCCCACGCCATCGGCTCGTCCGGGAGCGCGAGGAGCTTCGCGGCCCACTCGCTGCCAATGCCGCGGACGAACTTCGTCGCCTTCGTGATCGACCACTTGTTCGGTGGCGTCCGGAACGTACCGTCCGTCGAATATTCGATCGCCCAGTTGTTGTCCTCCTGTAGCGCGAACACGCTGCCCTCGTGCTTCACGATCTTCAGCACGCCGTACTCGTCGTCGTCGTCCGACCAGTCGTCGGGCGTTTCGATCTCGAGGTAACGAATCGCCGAGAGATCGTCCGCGAAGATCGTCCCGGCGAGCGCCTGCGCCATCTCCCTCGCCTTGCGTCGCTCGTCGGGTTCCGCGATCGGTGACAGTGCGCGCATCACTTCGGCGCGCGGATGCAAGAGCCAGTCGTTCAGCGAGGTCTCGAAGTCGGCGATCTTGATCTGCTTTTGTGCCGCCATCGCGAGCGCCATCTTGCGCACGTTGCCGGCCTCGCCGACGAGCGCGGTGCCGCTGGCATCCGCGTTGTCCTTGTGCCGCGCGCTCGCCATCTCGCGCGACTTGATCACCAGCTCGGCCGCGCGCTCCGCGTGGCCGACCACCCCGGCGATCAGCGCGGGATGTACAACACCAGGCAGCGTCGCCTTCACGGCCGCTTCCGTCGCGGGGAGCGGTCCCACCGTTTGCTCGCCGCCACCGCGCGCGGCGACCTCCGTGATCGCCGCTGCGAGGATCGCGCGCGTTTGGTCGCTGGTGATCTTGCGCAGTGCGAGGCTCGCGGCTTCGTCGCGCGCCGTCAGGTAGTGCCAGAACGCGACCGGCGGAACCGGCACGTTGCCCCATCCACGAGCTGTCCACGCGTGCTCGTTGATCCCGCCAAGGTCGTGTTTGCCCGTCGGATCGTGAAGCTCCGCGCCGGGGCCGCTGCCCTCGATGAAGCGCTTGTTGCTCGCTTGTTCCGTCGTCACGACCCGCAACGACTCGTCACCCGGAAACGAGATCAGGTAGCGCGGCGTGTCGAAGCCGGAGTACGCGCGACCGTCGATCCGCTCGGCCTCCTGATACGGACGCGGGTCGTTGTCCGGACGCTCGCCCTTGATGCTGCGAACGCGAACTCCGACGAGCCCGTTGGCGACGCCGAGCGGAGAGCTGGTGAGACCGGCGGGCGCCGGATGCAGCGTGCAGTCTCCGACGTCGAGCTCGTAGCCCTCTTTCTTCCACTGCGCGAACCACGGAGGGCCACCGTCCTCCACACCCTTCGAGTTTTTCGTCGGATCATACGGGCGGAGCTTCCGGTAGTCCTTTTGCCACATCGCGGTGCCGTCGCAGAGGTACTCCATCGTGCTCGACAGCTCGCTCGTACCGAGGTGGAACGCCTTCTGTCCCATCGTCACGCTTCCGTCGGGGAGCGTCCACGCATACGCGCTGCGTCCGCCCCACAGGCGGATGTACGCCTTCTGATCGTGAAGCTCCTTGGGTTTGTCGGCCCAATAGAACTTGTTCTGCCAGCCCTTCTCGGGGTCGAGCTCGACGGCGAGCGCGCCGCCGAGGAAGAACGCGCGCTCGATCTTGTACTCGTTCGGCTTCGCGACGATGTCGTGCTCGACGCGCACGCCTGCGTGATCGAGCGCGAACACCTTCGACATCGACCACACCGTCAATACCGGGAACGCACCGCCCGTATTGATCGGACCATCCCCGAGCTTGCCAACGGTCTCCTCGTAGAGCGGCCAGCCGTATTCGTCGATGATTCCCGAGCGCAGGTGCAGCGCGAGCGTGTCGGCGAGATCGACCTTGCCGAGACGCTCCTGGAGATCGGCGAACGGCAAGAACGTCTCCGCGGTCGTCTTGCTATCGAGCCCGGTCAGCGTCTCGGCGACGGCCGTCAGCGACGTGCCGGCGAGGTTCTCGAGTTGCTCCTCGATCCACATACGCCGCGCGGCGACGAAGCCCTGCTTCCCGCGCATGCGCGGCTCGTGCTCCGCTTCGCCCATCATGCCAGCGACCGCCGCGGCGAGGCGCTTGCCGTACACGGCATGACCCGCGACGAGCACGGGGTCCGTCGTCATCGATTCGGGGAAGAAGTTGTCGCTCTCGCAGTCGTCGGACAGCGGGACGCCGAGGGAGAGAGCGAGCTCTGCGAGATCGAGGTTCAGGTCGCTGCCCCAGCGCGGGCGTGGAGTCTCGACCTTGATCGGCTGCTTCAGCTGCGCGAGGCGCGGTGCGATCTCGCGCAGCACCGCCTCGGTGCGCGCATTCCTACCCGCGTACGAGAACAGCTTGGTCGCCCACGCACCGAGCCCGTCGTCGGGGAGGTCGGACAATGCGCCGATCTCGTCGAGGACGGTCAGCCACGTCTCGCCCTGGAACACCTTCTTCGTCTCGTCGCTGCCGCCCTTGGGCGTCGGCCACAGGTTGCGCAGCCTCGCGCGCGTCTCCGGCTTGTCCTTTACCTCCGCTTCGCCTTCGGCGCCGCTACGCGCCCGACGTTCGTCGGGCTTGTGTTTGCCGATGCGCACGAGCGAGTCGCGGTATGTGGCCCAGAACTCCGACGGCGCCTTGTTGATGCCCGGAGCCTCGAGCATCTCGAGTACGAGCGCGTCGGCTTCCTTGTCGACATCGAGTCCTGCGCCCTTCGCGAGCGACTGCAGATCCTTGCCCATGCCCGAATACGGCGGCATGCCACCGAGGGCCCGCTTGACGATGATCGCGCGGAACCGCCGGTATGCTTCCTTGCCGCCCGCGGTCTTCGCGAGGTCCTTCGCGTACTGCGAGAGCGTCTTCGCGCTGAGTGCGCCGAGGAGCGCGAACTCGACGAACACCGCGTCGGTGTCTTCGGGATCGGTCTTCAACTTGTACGCGCGCTCCGCTTGGCGCGCACGCTCGAAGCACTGCGCGGCCATCGTCGACGACGCCTGGTCCGCGACGACGCGACCGACCTCCTCCCAGAACGACGGCAAGAACTGCGGCGTGCCGCGCGACAAGGTCTTCGCGATCTTCTCGAACGCATCTTTGGCGTGGCCGGGCTTCGCCTGCACGAGCCGCTTCGCCTTCCGCATGTCGTCGGTGACGTCGAGTGCGGCCTTCGCCTTCTTCGGCTCGTTGACGAGCGCCCACGCAGGGAACCCGAGAGTGCGGAAGCGAACCTGACCGAGTGGTTTGCTCACGTCCGGCTCGCCGAAACCGAACGCGGCCATCTCCGCGTCGGTGCCGGGCGCGACCGCGTCGGGCTCGAGCCGGATGATCACCTTGCCGTCGAGCGCGGGGTGCGAATACGCACGCGCCGTGACCGCACTCGCGCGTTGATCTTCGGCGAGCTTCGCGCCGAGCGCGACGATGCCGCCGGCGCCGAGTGTCGCGATCGAATCGTGGGGGACGAGTTGTCCTCTCGAATCAGTCACTGTCACCCTCCTTCTCGATCTTTCGCTTTGCATAGATGAGGGACGCCATGCGCATGCCCTCGGAGAACGCGATCGCGGGGACGTCGGTCACGGCGATCGGTCGCTGCTTGTCGTCGACCCACGACAGCTCGCCTGTCGTCGTCTCGTACATCGGGTCGCCTCCGTCGCCGAGCGAGTAGCGCCCCTCGACGTAGCGTCCGTTCTCGAGCACGCGGCACACCGACGCGCCGCCCGACACGCGATAGCCCAGTCGCTTCGTGAGCCCGATCGCTTGCGAGAGCATCGAGAACTCGCCACCGGCATACGTATCGATCGAGTGCGGATCGTCCTTCGGCGGCGTTTTTGGCGGCACGAACGTCTCGCGGAACAGCTGCGAGAGTCCCTGCTTCACCCCGACCTGGACCGCGAGCTCGCGCAGGTCGTCCACCTCGTCGAGGACGACCGGGTGCGGGATCATCACGGTCGTCGTGTCGAGCCACGTCGTCTCGCCATCGCGATCGACGACACCGATGCCCTTCTGCGGATCGACACCGCGGAAGAAACCACCGGCTTCGCGATCGACCTTGCCGTCCTTGCCAACACCCACGACCCACGCGTCGCGCAGCACGCGCGACCAGTTCTCGTCGGGAAGCACGCTCTCGAGCACGCCGCGCGGAACCGGTAACGAACGAAGCATCCAGGTCTCGACGGTGTGGAGGCACGTGCGCGCGTGCTCCTCGAGGTAGTCGATCGCGGCGCCGAGCGTCTCGCCGATCGGCGAATCTTTGACGGGCTTGGGGACTGCTCCGAGCTCCTTGCCGTCCTTCTTCGCGACAAGCTTCCAGTTTCCTTCGTCGTTCGCGCGCAACCCGAGCGACATGCCCTTGCCCGCGTCCATCCAGCCGGGCTCGGCAGGAGCTTTCCCGCGTGCGGCGGACTTCGGTGCCGGTGTGGTCTTCTTCGTGGGCGAGGCCGGCTTCTTTGGTACGGCCTTGGTGGCAGCCTTCTTCGGCGCAGGCTTCTTGCCCTTGGTCTTCGCCATGGTTCCCCCGGGCGGAGCGTAGCCGCGTTTGGAAAGCCGATCGTCCGGAGTGGTGCTTCTCCTCCAACAGTCTCTCGTCCGACGAATGGATCTGGTCGGATTCGGGCGACACGGAGAAGGGAAGGCGAGCGGACTTTCGGGTCGCTTCGCGACGTCGAATGGACCTGGTCTTCGCCTGTGAAGGATCTGGTCGGAAGCAACGCGACACGGTCGAGATCGTGCACCGACGAGATCGTGCCTTGAGATATGCTGCGCACGTGTTGCGCTCGCTCGCAGTTGTCGTCGGAACGGCCGGCGTCGCCGTGGCCGCGCCGACGATGACGAGCCAGAGCGATCCGTATCCGGGCATTCACCTCGAGCGCTGGACCGACGCCGCGATCCCCGCAAAGCTCGTGCTCGTTCGGATCGATCTCACGTCGGCGGAGATCGGCGTGTATGCGACGAAGGAAGCGGACAAGGGAATCACGACGAGCGCGTACGCGAGCCGGATCGGAGCCCAGGTCGCGATCAACGGCGACGCGTTCGCCGCGCTCGACTACACACCGCGCGGGCTCGCGCGAGGTGACTCCACGACGTGGACGAACACCGCTGACTCGAACGTCCTTCCGTTGATGCACCTGCGCCGGGTCGGCGAGCGCACGTCGGCGACGATGACACCGCCCGAGATCGTCGTGACGAACGACGTTCTCCCGGCCGGCACGCAGGCCGTGCTGAGCGGCCGGCCGCTGCTCGTCCGCGCCGGAAACGTCGCGACGAGCTTCGACTGTGCGGACGCGGTGACGTTGTCGTGTCAGCGCGCACCGCGCTCGGCGGTCGGGCTCTCCGCCGACGGGAACACGATGTGGCTCGTCACCGTCGATGGCTGGCAGAGCGGCTCGATCGGCATGACGTCGGCCGAGCTCGCGCAATTCCTCGACACGCGCGGTGCGCACATGGCGATGGCGCTCGACGGCGGCAGCTCGGCGACGCTGGTCGTCGGCGGCACGCTCGCGAGCTCGCCGTCCGATGGCGTCGAACGACGCGTCGCGAATCACCTCGGTATTCGCTTCGGTGCACTTCCCAAGGGGGAGCTCGTCGGCCTCGTGTGCGCGGGCAGCATCACGACCTGCACCCGGCTCTCGGGAGCGGTCGTCACGCTCGACGACGGCCGCATGCAGACCACCGCCACCGATGGTTTCTACGACTTCACCGGTGTCACCCCGCGCCTCGCGTGCTTGACGGTCAAGAAGACCGGCTATCTGACAAAGCAGCAGTGCACGATGGTCGAGTCGAACATGCAGAACTTCAGCTCGGTCGTCCTCGAGCCGGGCATGGACCCGCCGGGATCCGACGCGGGCGTGCCCGACGCGCCAATGCCCGACGAGGATGCGTCGGTCCCGGATGGGGATGCGGGGCTCGGTACCGACGGTGGCAACCCCGAGATGGGCGCCGGTGGCGGGTGTTGCGGCGCGGGCAGAGAGCAGCCGCCGATCGCCATTTTACTTGGGGTGGCGCTGGGATGGATGCTGAGACGCCGTCGCGGTACAAACGACTAGGGTGTCCACCGTCCATACCCAGCTCCTGACCGACGACGCCAGCGGAATGCTGGTGGAGCGCATCTTCCGGTTGCGCGTGGTCGCCGGTCCCGACGCCGGCAAGGAACACACCCTCGACGAAGGTACGACGATGGTCGGCACCCATGCCGACAACGATCTCGTACTCACCGACGCCACCGTCTCGCGGTACCACCTCGAGATCCGCGTACGGCGCGATGGCATCGAGGTCCGTGATCTCGATACGACCAACGGTTCCAAACACGGTGGCGTCCGGATCAACAGCATCGTACTCAGCGCGGCAGCGCGGCTTCGCCTGGGCAAGCACACCGAGATGGACGTCGAGCCGGTCGACACGAACGTCGAGGTCGGCGAGTGGCACGGCGATCGCTTCGGCGACGTGCTCGGCACGACGACGCCGATGCGGCGACTGTTCGCGCTGCTCGGCAAGGCGGCGAACACCGAGGCAACGGTCCTTCTCCAGGGTGAGACGGGCACCGGCAAGGAAGCGATTGCCGAGGCGATCCACAAGCTCAGCAAGCGCAGCCGCGGCCCGTTCGTGGTTGTCGACTGCGGATCGATTCCGCACGAGCTGATCGCATCCGAGCTGTTCGGCCACGCGAAGGGGTCCTTCACGGGCGCGAACGCCGACAAACAAGGCCTGATCGAAGCGGCCAATCAAGGCACGCTGTTCCTCGACGAGATCGGCGAGCTCGCACTCGATCTGCAGCCGCAGCTCTTGCGCGTGCTCGACCGCCGGCAAGTCCGCCGCGTCGGCGAGACGCAGTCCGTCGATGTCGACATCCGCGTGATCGCGGCGACGCACCGCGATCTGCGCGCGATGGTGAAGGCCGGCACGTTCCGCGAGGATCTCTACTATCGGCTCGCAGTCGTCGCGACGTTCGTACCGCCGCTGCGCGAGCGCAAGGCCGACATCCCGGCGCTCGCGGCGTGGTTCGCCGAGCGCATGGGCCGTGGTGGCTTCGCGCAGTCTCCGACGCTGCTCGACCTGCTCGAGCGCCACGATTGGCCCGGCAACGTCCGCGAGCTGCGCAACGTCGTGGAGCGCGCGCTGTCGCTCGGGGATGCAGCGCTCCAGGATCTCGGCGACGGGCGCCCGTCCTCGCCCGCGTTGCCCGGCATGATGGAGGGCGACGCTCCGAAGCGGCCCAGCACACCGTTGCCCATCGGCGGCGACGTCCTCGAGCTGCCGTTCAAGGAAGCGAAGGCCGCCCTGGTCGAGAGCTTCGAGCGCGACTACTTGAGCGCGTTGCTCGCGCGCCATCGTGGAAACATCTCGCGCGCCGCTGCGGAGGCCGGCATCGATCGCAACTACATCCATCGTCTCGTGAAGAAGTACGGGCTCGAGGTCGACCGAGGTTGACCGAGGTCCCTATGAGGAAGATCGCGCTTGTCTTCGTGTGCGGCCTCGTCGCGTGCAGGGACAAGCCGAAACCAAGTCCAGCACCCGAGGCACCGCTTGCATCGAGCGATGCTGGGGTCGCAGATGCGTCGAAGTGGAACGTCGAGAATCACGCGCCGATCGTCGATGCGGCGCCGCCGCCTGAAGGTGACTGGGCCGTGTGCAAGGCAGCGCTCGAGAAGGTGCCGAGCGCGCCGCCGACCAAACGCCTGGAGATGATTATCGAAGCGTGCCGTCCGTGCGGCGAGTGGAAGCCGATCCTCGACTGGCAGACCTTGCAGGAGGAGGGCGGACCGAACCGCAAGGTGATCGAGGGGGCGATGGCCGGCTGCAATGCGTGGTGCAACCCGAACGCGAAGATCCGCTTCATGGGCGCACTCGACGACGCGCGCGCGAGCAAGACGCGCACGCCGTGGCGCGAGCTCGCGCAGCAGTGCAAGGAGGACGTGAGCGCGCGTCCTGACGGACGGTTCGTCACC
>JBJXGN010000081.1:0-29344 GCA_046160585.1 Kofleriaceae bacterium | reverse complement strand
CGAAGATCTTCAGCGTCAAGGCGCGCCTCGAGCCGCTCAAGTACGCCGTCGAGGCGTGGGTGACGTCGGCGAACGAGCTCAAGGGCTCGGCGCGCACGCTCGCGATGTCGTTCAAGGATCAGGCGGCGTGCATCTCGGGTCAGATCGCCGCCGCGGCGAACATGATCGGGAGCATCCAGGCCAACGTGTCGGTGTCGGTCGAGGTCTCGGCCTCGGCGTCCGGCTCGATCGGCGGCTGAGAGGCTGTCCGCTCGTCGGACACGTCTCACCTCTGCACCAGCCTCGGGGCCGCCTACGGGTGGTGCGACGCGGAACGGATCCAGGGCATTTCCTGGGTCCGTTTCTGTTGTTGGGGGCCTACGTCTGTGGTAGGTAGCCAGCCATGAAAACGCTCACCGAGTTCTCCACGCTGACCCTGCGCAAGGCGGCCGAGGCACGGGCCTCGTACCGCGGTGCGCCTGCCGCGCCGGCGGCGCCGGCCGAGGAGACTCCGCCCACGGAGGGCGCGGCATTGGACGGTGACGCGGCGAGTGAAGCACCGGACGGTGACGCGCCGAGCGAGGCACCGGCCCGGGCGGCGAAGGTCGCCGACCCCGCGATCGATCACGTCGCGACGACGCTCGGCGTGCAGCCGGATCGCGCGGCACGATTGCTCGAGGCGCTCGACATCATCGGCGGGAACGTCGAGGCGGTTCGCCTCGTGCGCGTGTATCAGGGAGAGACGGGCCCGCACGGCGCGGTCTCGCGCGGCGAGTTCCACTACGTGCTCGATCGCGTCGCCGGTGCGTCGCGGGGGCGTCGCGACGATCGCGGAGACCGCGGTGATCGCGGCGGGCGTGGAGGCGACCGCGGTGGGCGCGGCGGCGGCGGCGGCGGTGGCGGCGGCGGTGGCGGTGGCGGTGGTGGCTTCGGTGGTCGCGGCGATCGTGACAAGCCGCGCGGCCTCAGCAGCCTCGTGCACGGTGCGCAGAAGGAAGAGAAGAAGGAAGACGATCGACCGGGTCGCGGCGAGATGCCGCGCGCGGGAATCGGCTGGCAGCTGACGGCCGCGCCGCGCGACGCGGGCGGTGACGAAGGCCGCGGTCGTGGACGTGGTGGTCCGCGTGGCGATCGTCGCGATCGCCGTGGCCCCGGTGGTCACGGTGGTGATCGCGATCGCGGACCGCGTCCGCCGCGCCTCGGACCGGATGGTCAGCCACTGCCGTTCGACGCACGGGGCGATCGTGGACCGCGTGGGGATCGCGGGCCCCGTGGACCCCGAGGTCCAGGTGGTGGTGGTGGTGGTGGCGGAGGTGGCGGTGATCGCGGACCGCGCCCGCCCCGCGAACATAGCCCCGCACGCCTAGGTCCCGACGGGCAGCCGCCGCCCCCCGAGGTCCGTCTGGGCCCCGATGGGCAGCCGTTGCCGCCGCGCGCCAAGCGCGAGCGTAAACCGATCGGCCCCGACGCCAACGGCCTCGGACCCGACGGAAAACCGTGGGATCCCGAGCGTCGCGCGAAGCGTCAAGCCGAGCGCGGCCAAGAGGGCGGACCGCTCGGATCGATGGGCCACGCTGCGGCTGGCGAGAACGCAATGAATGCGGCGTCGGGCACGCCCGTCGAAGCGCAGCCGGCCGAAGCGCCGAAGGAATAGCTCTTCTCATACATGTACGGCAGGTCACACCGGCAGCGGCGCGCTGAAAAGGCGCTACGCCGGCGCGACCGCGCTATGGTTCACCGTCGATCGCTGTCGATCACTTTTCGCGAAAGGCTCGCCCATGTCCCGCAACCTGATGTCCGCCGCAGTCCTTGCACTCGTCGTCATCAGTGCGGGCGGTACCGCCTCCGCCGACCTGTCGAAGGCCGTGATCAACGCGTTCCGGGGGCAGCTGATCATCTCGTCGCAGGAGCTTCCCGAAGGCAAGAACGACAAGGAGACGATCGCGAAGATCAAGGCCTCGAAGCTCTCCGCGCTCACGGGCGAAGCACAGGAAGACGTCACCTACTGGAACTTCCACTACACCGCGTTCCTGTCGAAGACGGGCAACGCGAAGCTGAAGATGGAGTTCTACAACGGCAAGCAGCTGGCCGCCGACAAGACGCTCGACGGCATCGATCCGAAGAGCTCCGTCCTCACCGGCACCATCTCGATCAACGAAGACGAGGGGCTCGCGAAGGGCAAGACGTACACGATCAAGCTCGTGACGGCGAAAGACGCCACGGTGTCGACGGCCACACTGACGATGAAGTGATCGCCGCAGTCAGTCGCGCGGCTCGAACAGCTCCACCACCCGGAACCGCTCCGCGACGAACATCGTGTCGTCGGTGATCGGCTCGGGCCAGTAGCTCGACCAATACTCGACGTGCGCGGCGCGCCACTCGGCGACGCTCGTGAAGCCCTCACCCTCCGAGATCGCGAACTCGAGATCGCAATCGCCGATCCGTAGCACGCGAACTTCGGTCGTCTCGACGATACCGATGGGCTTGTCGTCGATGTCGACGAGCGTTCCGCGCTCGCCCACAAACGGCAGCGGCTCCTCGCCGACGAGGCACGCGGTCCCCGTCTTCTCGCCGCGCACCACCGCCGCGACGAGCTGCGCGCGCAGCTCCGTTCCCGCGAAGCCGAGCTCGAACATCCTGGGCGTGCTCATAGGTCGTTACACACGCGACGCAGCCCCGGCTTCGTGAAGCAGCCCGCGAGCACCACGATCACGACCCAGCGCATCGCGTCGAGAATACCACGCGACGCGACGTCGACGAACGGCGCGATCAGCCGCCGGCGATCACGCGCTTCGCCGCATCCACGACCGCGCCGATGTTGATGCCGAGCTTGTCGAGCAGCACCTCGCCGGGCGCCGATGCGCCGAAGCGATCGATGCCCACTGCGACTCCGCGATCACCGATCCACTCGCGCCAGCCCTGCGTCACGCCGGCCTCGACCGACACGCGCTTGCCGTGCGGCAACACCTCGCCGCGATACGCCGATGGCTGTGCCGCGAACACCTCCCAACACGGCATCGACACCACGCGCGCTGCGATGTTCTGCTTCGCAAGCTCGTCGCGCGCGCCGAGCGCGACCGCGACCTCGGAGCCACTCGCGATCAGGATCACATCCGCGCCGTCGGCGAGCACGTACGCGCCCTTCTCCGCCCCGGGCGCGCCGGCGGCCGTGACGACCGGCAGATCCTGCCGCGAGAGCACGAGACCCGTCGGACCGTCGGTGCGCGCCATCGCGTAGCGCCACGCCGCGGCGGTCTCGTTCGCGTCGGCGGGACGGAACACGGAGAGGTTCGGCATCGCGCGCAGCGCCATCAGGTGTTCGACGGGCTGGTGGGTCGGACCGTCCTCGCCGAGACCCACCGAGTCGTGCGTCCATACGAAGATCGCGGGCTGCTTGTTGAGCGCCGCGAGCCGAACGCTCGGCCGCATGTAGTCGCTGAACACGAAGAACGTCGCCACGTGAGGGCGAACGCCGCCGTGATAGAGCATGCCGTTCCCGATCGCCGCCATCGCGTGCTCTCGCACGCCGAAGCGCAGGTTGCGGCCCGCGCCCGTGCGATCGAAGTCGCCGCCCGGGACGATGGTCTTCGTCGAGCCGCCGAGATCCGCGTCACCACCGAACAGCCACGGGATCTTCTTGGCCAGCGTTGTCATCACGTTGCCGCTCGCGCTCCGCGTGGCGATCGCCTTGCCGCCCGGCTGCCACGCCGGCAGCTCCTTATCCCATCCAGGCGGGAGCTCGCCCGCGATCGCGAGCTCGAGCTCTCGCGCGAGCTCGGGGAGCTCGGCGGAATACGCGGCCAGCTTCTCGCGCCACGCGCCGTGGATCCGTGCTCCGCGCTTCACCGCCTCGCCGGTGTGCGCAGCGACCTCGGCGGGGATATGGAACTTCATCGCAGGATCCCAGCCGAGCGCCGTTTTGGTCGCCGCGATCTCCGCGTCGCCGAGCGGCGAGCCATGCGCCGACGACGTGCCGGCCTTCTTGGGCGAGCCGTAGCCGATCGTGGTCCGGACGATGATCATCGTCGGCTTGTGACTCTCGGCGCGCGCCGCGCGGATCGCCGCGTCGATGGTCGCGATGTCCGTGTCTCCATCGCGCACGTGGACGACATGCCAGCCGTAGGACTCGTAGCGCTTGCCGACGTCCTCGCTCATCGACAGCGAGAGCGGTCCGTCGAGCGTGATCTGGTTCGCGTCGTACAGATAGATCAGCTTGTTGAGGCCGAGGTGCCCTGCGATGGACGCCGCTTCGCAGGCGACGCCTTCCATCACGTCACCATCCGAAACCAGCGCGTACGTGAAGTGATCGATGATCGTGTGCCCCGGGCGGTTGAAGTACTTCCCGAGGTACTTCTCGGCGATCGCCATGCCGACCGCGTTGGCGGCGCCCTGCCCGAGCGGCCCCGTGGTGGCCTCGACACCCGGCGTCCAGTGCCACTCGGGGTGGCCCGGCGTCTTCGAGTCCCACTGGCGGAAGCTCTTGATCTCGTCGAGCGACAGGTCGTACCCCGTGAGGTGCAGCAGCGAGTACAGGAGCATCGAGCCGTGCCCCGCGCTGAGCACGAAGCGATCGCGATCGAACCAGTGCGGCGCCTTCGGATCGTGCGCGAGGTGGTTCTGCCACAGCACGTACGCCATCGGTGCGCAGCCCATCGGCAAACCCGGGTGTCCCGAGTTGGCCTTCTGGATCGCGTCGATCGACAAAGTGCGAATCGTGTTGATCGTCAGCGTCGAGAGGTCTGTCGTCATACGCGCGGGCAAGCTAACACGCGGGTACGACGCCGCGGTTTGTCGTCGGTGCGCACCTCCGGAGCACGTAGATCCGCGAGGACTTACGAGCTACACGTCGATGACGGCGACGACGGGGTAGTGATCCGAGGCCTGGTCTGCGTCGGGCGACCGGACGACCCGCGCGTCGCTCGCCCTCACATCTGGTGTCGTCAGGATGTAGTCGATGCGCAGCCGCGCGCCTTGCGTGCCGACGCGTACCAGCGGCGTCGGGATCGTGTGCGTACGCTGCTCGACGGGCAGCGTGTCGACGAGGCCCGCGGCGCGCGTGCTGGCGAGCAGCCGGCGATCGAGCATCTTCGTCGCGACCGCCGCCGCGTCGCCTCTGTACGCGTGCATCTGCGCCACGAGCGCCTCGTGCGTGTAGTCGTCGAGATCGCAAAGTGCGTTGAAGTCGCCGAGCATCACGTACGGCGCCTCGATGCTCGCGAGCAGCGGCGCGAACGCGGCGACGCGGTCGGCCTCGGGGATGCTCGGCGACGGATGCACCACGTCGACGTGCAGCGCGCACCCACCGACATCGATCGTCGCTCGTAGCGCGGATTGCCGGACGCCGCTCGGGCTCGTGCCCAGCGGCAGTCTCTCGTGCCGCACGATCGGGAAGCGCGACACTAGGACGTTACCCCAGTCACCCGCAAAGCCCGCCCACGCGAGGTGCGGCAGCTCGCACATCGCGGCGAGGTCGGGCATGACAGCGCGATGATCCGCCGTGACGTAGGCACCCTCGGTGAACGCGACGATGTCCGGTGCCTCCGCGCGAATCACGGCGAGCGCTGCCCGCGCGCGCTCGTCGCGTCGCACGAAGCCGTCCTCGGTCCGCTCGTGAAAGCCGTAGAGGACGTTGTACGTCATCACCTTCACGCGCATCGCGCGGGCAGTATCGCACCAGCGCTGTCTTCCGTCCGCCCTCGCTATGCCAATCCGCTCGGTGCTACGGCGTCGCGATCGCGGTGACTTCCATCTCCCACGTTCCCGTGCCGTCCATGTTGGTCGACGTCTGCACCTTGTGAACGAGCACGACGGCCTTGGGCACGAACGCGATCTCTCTCACCTCGAGCTCCTGCGGGATCGGAAACTGCTTCTTCCCGACGACGATCGCCGCGCCATCCTCGGTGAGCTTGCGTCCGTCCTTCGCCGTCGTGGGCGCATCGCGAACTTGCGTGTCGACGAGCGGCTCCGCGTTGATCTGGAAACCCAGCCGGGCGAGAACGTTGTCAGCGATCGTGCGTCGCTTCTTGTTCGCAGCGTTGTACTTCGACTGTTTGCACGGCGGCGCACACGTCGTGTCCGTGTCGAGCCGAAGCACCTCCTCGCCGGTGGTGAGGTTCACGATCGCGAGCGCACGTGTCGACTCGCCGGGCATCCCCATCGTCAGCCCCGTGTAGACCTCGACCGCCGCAAAGCCGGCGGCGCTGTACGCGACATGCTCCTTGTCGCGCAGCGCCGACGTCGCCTTCCCACCGCCGGGAAACAGCGCCTTCGTGCCTGGTCGGTCGACGAGCGCCGCGAGCTCCTTGTCGACCGCGAGCCGCCACGCGAGCCACGGTGCGATGCGCTTCCCGTGCGCGGCGATGACCTTGTCGGCCTCGTCGAGCTGCTTCCCCATGCCGAGGGCGGACAGGAGGTTCGTGATGTAGATCGGCTGCGGATCGTGTTGCACCGCGAGCGTGAACGGACCGACCGCGTCCGCATGCTTCTTCTTCACCTGGAAGGCCATCCCCGTCGCGTTCGCCAGCCGCGCTTCGACTCCGGCGAGCGCGAGCGTCTCCTCGACCTCCGGATCCTCGCCCGCGTCGATATCCCCCGGCCGCTTGATCACGATGTTCTTGCCGTCGGCCGACAGCTCGGCGCCGAGCAGCTTCGGGGTCGACCCGAGCGAGACCGTGGTCGTGCCTCGCTTCGCGATGATCTTGCCCTTCACGAGCTTGATCTCGAGCCCGGCGGGCAACGGCTTCGCGTCGGCGATATCCGCCAGCATGATGGCAAGCGCGATCAGGAGGACACTGCGCATCACCGCATTGTGCATCAGCTCGCGATCGCCGCGGGGCGCGACGGCGGTTCGAACCAGTCGTTCGGGGTGCCGACGGCGGCACCCGATTCCTGATGGTACGATGCGCGGCGTATGAGGACACCCAGAGCCATGGTTCTGCTCGGTATGTGTTCGGTCGCGTGCGGCAATCCCACGCCGGCGCCGCTAGCACCCGCGGATCCGGGTCCGAGCGCACCACCGATCGTGGGACCGGCGCAGCCGCTGCCGACCGTCGACAACAGCCTCGCGAAGAAGATGACTGCGAAGCCCGTGACTCCGGACCAGCCCTACGAGCTGCACGCCCCCGTGTACAAGAAGGTCGGCGTCGGTCAGACGATCGCGTTTGCGACGACGGCGATCGATCAAGACCTCGACGAGACGAGCACGGTCCTCACGAAGAAGCCGGCCTCGGCGACGTGGGATGCGATCACGCAGACGGTGTCGTGGACTCCGACGAAGGCGGACCTCGGCAGGCAGGAGTTTGTCGTCACGGTCACGCAGCCGACGCGCAAGATCACGAAGTCCGAGACGTGGACGATCGAGGTGACGCCGAAGGCACAGCCGCTGCCCGTCGCCGAGCAGAAGAGCTCGATCATCGAGACCGTCCTCATGATCCGCCAACCCAAGCGCCTCGAGCAGGTCAACAAGGACTGGCCGCTAGACAAGATGCTTCTCGTCGCAGCGCAGGGCTTCGCGCCGCAGTTCGCCGCCGACAAGCGCGCCGCGATCGCGAACCAGACCTGGGACAAGGACGTGCTGTTCGAGGGCTTCCTCACGCAGTTCGCGACGACGCAGAACAACGACCGCCTCGATCCGGGCGCGCCCGACTTCGAACAGGCCGTGTTCGGCGATCCGGCCGCGTGGAAGATCGTCGCGTTCCGCCCGCGCATCGATCGCGGGTGGACCGAGCTGCGCGTCGTGTACCAGGCGATGAAGGCACCGGAGCCTGTGTTCGCGATGTTCCGCATCCGCCCGGTCGTCGAGTTCGTGCCCGCGCTGCCCCGTCCCGCCGAGGAGCGCGAGCTCAACAACAAGGTGTTCCTCGGCATGGTGCAGAAGCACCTGATGCCCGACGGCGGCCCGAGCGAGAAGCTGCTCAAGGATCAGGTCGCGCACGGCAAGGCGGTCGCCGCGTTCATGAACGAGTTCATGGCGTACAAGGACGAGACCAAGCCGTATGCGCGCACGTTCGCGATCGGCATCGCGCTCGAGGCGCGGATGGGCGGCGGCTCGACGCGCAACGGCGACGGCACGTACAAGTCCGGCGACGGGTGGGCGTGGAGCGCGCAGAAGCCGTTCATCACGGCCAAGGGCGACTCGCAGGACTACCAGAACGTGATCATCCCCGGCTTCTGGACGAAGACCGTCCCGTCCGAGGACGGCAAGACCTGGGTGCCGACGTGCGGCCCGCGCTGGACGCCTGGCCCCGCGATGGCGCCCGGTCATCAGATCCTCTGTCGCAAGACGCTCGGCTTCGTGGATCTACCCGACTGGGGCGGTCGCACCGGGGTGCGCGGTGCGCGTATCGACGCGAACCACCTCTACGTCAAGCACAAGAACGAGTTCATGCAGGTCGACTTCCCGCTCGACGATGGGCGCCGCGACGTCGGAGAGGAGAACGGGATGACGTGCTCGCAGTGCCACATCCGCAACTTCGGCATGCACGACTACTCGGATCCGGCGAACACCGATCCGTCGAAGGGTGTTCCGAAGACTCGCAACAAGAAGATCGCGACCCTCAACTTCCAGATCATCCCATCGACGCACTGGGAGGAGTTCACGCTCGAATTCCTGAAGCATCAGGAGTGCCGCGCGAAGCAGAACTACGAGAAGTTCCTCCCCGAAACCAAGATGAGGCTTGGCTGTCCTTTCACCGTGATGCCCGCCCCACCGGAATCCAAATAGCCTCGGCGTTCGATCATGGACCTCGTCGATTTCTACGACCTGCCACTCCGACATGCGCCTTCGCGCCGCGGCGACTCGCGCGAGGCCATCACGTGCGCATCCCACAACGCGCACACGACGTCGAGTGACGTGCGCGGCGACCTCGCGCAACGAGCTCGGGACGGGCTTCGATGAGCGACAAGCCGCCGTCAGACGATCCCGCGACCAAGGTCGCCGCCGACGCCGAAGAAGCGGAGCGCCTGGCTGCGCGAGCGGCACGCCTGGCCGCGGCAAAGGCCGCGAAGGCGAAGAAGAAGGCAGCCGAGGGCGGCGACGACAAGGCCGCGAAGACCGACGCCCCGAAGACCGACGCTGCAAAGACCGACGCCGCGAAGGCCGACGCCCCGAAGACGGACTTGAAGACCGACGCCGCGAAGACCGACGCCGCAAAGGCCGACGCCGCGAAGGTCACGATCGCCGCCGCTGGTAGCGCGCGGACATCGGGGCTCGCGAATCCAGATGCGGCGAAGACCGCACCGAGCTCCGACTCGAAGCGCGCGACCAACGACGCGAAATCCGGGAGCGACACGACAGGTGCGACCGCCGACGCGAAGGGCGGCGCGAAAGCCGCGGTCGACGCGACAGGCGCGACCGACGAAGCGATGCCCCTCGCGGCAAGATCTGTCGGCGGACCCGCGCTTCCGAAGCCCCCGGTACTGCCGGCGGGTACCGCGCAGCCCGGCAACGCGAAGGCCGCCGCGAAGGCCGACACGAAGACCGGTGCCAAACCCGACGCGAAGTCCGCTGACGCGAAGACCGGTGGCGCGAAGCCCGATGCGAAGTCCGATGCGAAGGCGAAGCCGGATACGAAGGCGGGTGACAAGAAGAAGCTCCCCGTCGTCGACGGCGACAAGAAGAAGCCGGAATCGAAAGCGGCGAAGACCAAGGCCGGCGGCTGGGCCGCGTTCACCGACGGCGGCACCGCGCCGAAGCTCGTGATCGCCGCGCGCGTGATCATGGTCGTGGCGTTCGCCGCGACCATCCCGACGATCCTCGGCTTCCAGCACGGCAACCGCCTCACGTGGACGATCGCGGTCGCGAGCTTGCCGTTCTTCTGGATGGCGTTCGGTTACCACCTATGGCGGCGCATCTGCCCGCTCGCGGTGATGGGCCAGATCGGGCGCCTCGTCGGTCGGCCCGGCACGCGCAAGATGGGCGACTGGATGAGCCGGAACTACTTCTTGTTCCAGCTCGGATTCATGGTCGTCGCGCTGACGCTGCGCCTCGTCGCGACGAACGGCAGCCACCTATGGCTCGCCGCGTTCCTCGGAGTCGTCACGATCTGGGCGATCGCCACGAGCTTCATCTACGCGGGCAAGACGTGGTGCAACTTCCTCTGCCCCGTCGGCATGGTCGAGAAGTTCTACACCGAGCCCGCCCCCGGCGCGGCCGCGAAAGATGACCTCACGAGCCAGTGCGCACCGTGCGTCGCGTGCAAGAAGCACTGCCCCGACATCGACCTCGAGCAGGGCTACTGGAAAGAAGCGAGCGAGAAGCCGCGCCGCGTGGCGTACTTCTCGTGGCCCGGCATCGTCGTCGCGTTCTACACGTACTACTTCCTCGTCAGCGGCACGTGGTCGTACTACTTCAGCGGCGCGTGGACGTACGAGCGCGACTTGCCGTCGAAGATGCTCGATCCGGGCTTCACGTTCTTGCCCGCGATCCCGCGCGTCGTCGCGGCGCCGCTCACGCTGATCGTGTTCGGGCTCGGCAGCTACCTCGTATTCACACTCGTGGAGAAGGTGATCATTCGCTCGCGCCTCGCGGCCTTACCGACGGACGCGCCGGCGGAAGCCAAGGTCGCGCTGCTCGCACGCATTCGCCACGGCATGCTCGCGTTCTGCGGGTTCGCGGGCTTCAACGCGTTCTATCTGTTCGCCGGTCAGCCGTCGCTGCAGAGGCTTCCCGGGTGGACCGTCAGCGCGTGGGGCTTGCTCGTCGTGTTCGCGTCGACGGCGATCTTCGTCCGGCGAGTCACGCGGCGCGAGGATCAGCACGTCCAGGAGAAGTTCGCGCAGAAGATCCTCAAGAAATGGGAGTGGGGCGACGCGCCGCCGTCCGATGACCTCAAGGACATCTACCTGCTTCACACCGAGCGCACGAAGCAGAAGGACGCCCGCCTGCGCGCGTACAAGGAGACGGTGCGCGAGATGGTCGCGGACGGTCTCGTCACGCGCAACGAGCTCGTACTGCTCGACAGCCTGCGCGCGCAGCTCGGCATCTCGGACAAGGATCACCAGAAGATCGTCAGCGAGCTGTCGGCGGAGGAGCGCCAGCTGTTCGATCCCGCGTACCAAGGCAGCGCCGAGCGGCGCCTCGCGGGCGAGCAGTATCGCAAGGAGCTCGAGCGCCTCGTCGTCGAAGCCGCGCGGCTCGGCACGTCGGCAACGCCGTCGAGCCTCGAGGCGCTGCGCACCGAGCGCGGTGTCGGTGAGGACGAGGAGCACGAGGCGCTCGCGCAGCTCCTCGCGGCGGGCGGCCCGATCGATAAGATGTACGCGGCCGAGCTCGCCGAGATCGAGAGACTCGTCGCGGCCGTCGAGGCGGCGAACCAGCCGAACGTGGAGAAGAGTGACAGCGCCAGCCTTTCGCTACTGCGCCATCTCGCGCGGCGTCGCGCGCACGAACACGCGATCAACGCGCTCGGCTACATGGCCGTGATGTCCAAGCGCCCCGAGGTCGAGCAGGCGCGCATGCAGGCGGCGAAGGCCGGCGTGGTGAAGCTCGAGGCGCTCGAGGCGATCGAGAGCGTCGGCGACTCGCTGCGCGATCCGCTCACGCGCATGATCAGCCGGCTCGCGCGGCGCGAAACGGCGGCGTGGGAGGCCGCGCCGCTCCTCGCGATCGCGGAGGATGCCTCGCGGTACGTACGCGCGGTGATCGCGATGCTGTTGTCGCGCTTCGAGGAGGAGGAGCCGCGCAAGCGCATCGTCGCGATGCTCGACGATCCGGACGCGATCGTGCGCGAGGCGACGGTGCGCGCGATGGGCGCCAAGAGCCGCCTAACGCGCGATCTGTTGACCAAGGTGCTCGGCGATCCCGATGCGAACGTGCGCCACGCGGCGGTGCGCGCGGTGTCGGGTGGAACAACGTCGGGGGAGATGCCCGCGATGGATCCGGCAGCGCTATCGGCGTCCGCATTCGCGCAGACCAAGCAGGGCAAGGGCAACGCGGGCGTCTACGCGACCCTCGACGCGAACGCTGCGATGGCGCAGCTCACCGTGATCGAAAAGATGATGTTGATCCGGCAGGTGCCGATCTTCTCGGAGCTCGACGCGGAGGATCTCGAGGAGCTCGCGCAGATCGTCGAAGAGCGACGCGTCGAGGTCGGCCGCGACGTGTTCAAGGAAGGCGACCCCGGCGACGCCGTGTACCTCGTCGTGAAGGGCGACGTCACGGTGTTCACGGGTGGCGGCGACACGGGACGCGCCGAGAAGGTACTCAACTCGCTCGGCGCCGGCGCGTGCATCGGCGAGATGGCGGTGCTCGACTCCGCGCCGCGCTCTGCGACGGTCCGCGCGACCTCTCGCGCGCGCCTACTTCGCGTCCCCGGCGAAGGTTTCAAGCGCGTGATGTCCGAGCGCCCCGAAATGTCACAAGCGATCGTCGCGGAGCTCGTGCGCCGCATGCGCGGCATGATGGTGTCGGCGTCGCAACAAAGTGGCGGTCCGGGCACGACGTCGCCGATGATGTCGTCGTCGGCGATCCAGCTGCCGAAAGACGACCGATGACGGCCCCACCCTACGCGACTGCCGAGGAGCGCTGATGCCGCGTGCCGTGCGGCTCTACACGCTCGACGTCGATCCGACACGCGGTCGCAACGCACATACGCACCAGGTCGCCCAGCACAGCGATCCCTCGCTCGTCCTCACGCTGATGCTCGCGCGCGAGCCGCGCGTGACGCCCGCAATGACCAACCCACGGCGACGCGCGATCCTCGCCGAGACGCGCGACGCGGTGACCCGCGCGCTCGCGCTGTACGACCTGCTCTCCGCAGCGGACCCCGCCGATCGCAGCTGGTTCGACACGGGGCGCGAAGCGGCCCGCGAGGTGCTCACCGCCACGCAGTTCGGGCCGTTCCTGTTCCTCGAGGTCGACGCGCCAAACCACGAGGTCGACACGCTGCACGCACAGATCGCCGAGCTCGACGCGCAGCTCACCGCAGCCCGCGGCGGCGAGGCGCCCGCGTGGGTCGCCGACCGCGCGAAGGCGTGGTTCACCGAGATCGGGATGCCGCAGTGGAGCATCCCGCGCCGCTTCGATCGCGCGGCGCTCGACGCGAAGATCAAAGCCGCGAAGCGCAGCTACGGGATCGCGCCGGGAATCGAAGAGGACACGGTGCGCACGCTCGAATACCTGTTGCCCATCGTGATCGACGAGGTCGAGCGCGTCGCCGACGAGCGCGTCGCCGGCGTCGAGCTGAGCGCACACGCGGACACGCCGACGATCGAGCTCGCGGGAACGCAGCTGCTCGTCGCGTTGCCGCCGACCGGATGGTCGACATTCGCGCGGCGGCGCCTGCTCGACGCGCTCGGCATGATCCCGCCGACCCGCATCGAATACGCGCGCGGTAAGGTCTGAGCGTACGCGCCATGACCGTTCGACTCGCGTTCGATTCCCCACGACGCGTCCCGATCGCGCTAGGCTTGGTGCCGATGAAGACCTCGGCTCAGACGATCTTCCGCACCGTGGTGTTCGCAGGCGCGATGCTCGGTGCCCCCGCGTGCAAGAAGAACCCTCCCGCCGCCACGACGCCGCCGACGAACACGACGCCCACGACGCCCACGACGGAGGTCCAGACGGCACCGATGACGGAGAAGCCCGCCGGTGACGATCATGCGGCCGACCCGTGCGCGGATCCGTGTGGCGGCGGCGAGCGTCCGCGCGGCGTCGACGATGATGGCGGCGGCGGCGCCGGGCGCGGCTTCATCCTGAGCTGATCTCTCCGAGGCATTTCGCCCCGCGGCCGCCAGCGATCCGGCTTCGCGTTGATAGCTCCGCTGTAGGCCTGGAATCGGTCGGATCACGATGTCATCGTGGTCGTCTGGAGGAGACATGGCGAAGCATCGTGAGCTGGCGCAGATCGTCTACGCAAACACATTGGGACGCACGAGCGCGTCGAAGATCTGGCGGACCGTCGTGGTCGCCGGTGCGATGCTCGGAGCACCCCTGAGCGCGACCGCTGGCGAACCACCGCCGGCGGCGAAGAAGGAAGCACCCCCGGCGACGAAGCCTGCGCCGCGTCCTGCGAAGGAGGCGGTGGCGATGCCCGCTCCTCCTCCGCCCGACCCCGTCGACAAGGCCGCGGCCGCGAAGGCGGCCAAGGAGAACGTGAAGGCGCTCGAGACCGAGATGAAGGATCTCGACAAGAAGATCGTGGCGACGAACAAGGAGATCAAGGCGGCCAAAGATCAGGCCGCGCGCGACACCTCCAGCGCGATGCTCGCCGAGCAAAAGAAGTCGAAGGAAGCGCTGAAGGCGAAGATCGTGCAGGCGAAGGCCGACTCGAAGAAGGCCGATACCGAGGCAAAGGCCGAAGCCAAGGCGAAGAACCCGCCGCGCCCGCGGGCCAAAGAGACACGCCCGATGGGCCGCGGTTTCATCCTCTCGTAGACGGCGTTATCCTCATGTAAGCGCGCCTGTTCGGGCGCGTTTTCGTTTTCGGTCACGACTGGCAATTGACCGGCGGCGGTGTCATCGTCGCGGTCGTTAACCGAAGGGGGACTCGGATGAAGCGCACCATGGTTACGAACACGATCTGGCGCACGGTGGTCGCTGCGGGCGCAATGCTCGCGGTTCCGCTCGCTGCATGCGGCGGCGGCAACAAGCCCGCGACGATGCCCGAGCCCGCGCCTGCCGCGGATCCGGCGCCTGCTGCGGATCCGGCGCCGACACCGGACCCGGCTGCCGAAGCTGCCGCAAAGAAGGAAGCGGACGACAAGGCCGCCGCCGAGCTCGCCGCGCAGAAGGAGATGGAGGAGAAGGCGGCTGCCGAAGCGCAAGCGAAGGCGGATGCCGAAAAGGCCGCGGCCGCCGAGCAAGCGAAGAAGGACGAAGAGGCCAAGAAGGGGCGGCCTCGCACCATCAAGTCGCGTCCGTCAGGCCGCGGGTTCATCCTGTCGTGAACCCGGATCCGAACGAGGGCGTCCTCGGCGATATCGAGCCATCGATCCTCGCTCCGGGCCGCGACGACAACTACGAGCCGACGAGCCCGTGGTGGCTCAGCGGCACGCCGCTCGAGTCCGAGCACCACCGGCTCATGCGCCGGCGCACCGTCGCGATCCCGTGGGGCGAGACCACCGTCGACAAGCTGACCGAGCCGGAGCGCAACCGCCTCGCGGCGACGTGGATGCGCCGTTCGGAGGCGGAATACCTCGCGGTGTCGACGTTCTCGGTGCTCGCGATCGATCTCGTCGCGGCGAACGCGCCGGCCGACGTGCTGTCGCTGTGCCTGCGCGCGGGCATCGACGAGGTTCGCCACGCGGAGATGTGTCTGCGCATGGCGCACATCTACTCGGGGAAGAAGAACCTCCCGCCGCCCGGCATGTCGTCGCTGCCCGACGACCCGGAGCGCCCGAAGCTGCACCAGGCGCTCGCGAACACGATGCTCGTCTCGTGTGTCTCCGAGACGTACGCGACGACGGTGCTGTCCGCGACGCGGGACCTCACGACAGATCCCACGGCCCTCGCCGTCCTCACCTCGATCTACTCGGACGAGGTCATGCACGCGCGGCTCGGCTGGTCGTATTTGAGGCACGCGATCGAGGTCGGGGGGCAAGGCGTGATCGACGCCGCCGCCGAGATGCTGCCACGCGCGCTCCGTGGCGTCGCGAACGTCGTCGAGCGCGAACGCCCCGTCGGCGAGGTTACCGACGCCGTTCGTGCGCACGGCCTCATGACGCCCGCCGAGGAACGGGTGATCTACGCGACCTGCGTGCGCGAGGTGCTTGTTCCTGGATTCACCGCGCTGGGCATTCCCGTCGGTAGCGCACTCGACGACTACGGAGACGCATGGGCCAACGCAGCCTGATCCTCGCTTCGCTCGTCGCATCCGCGTGCGGCGGTACCACCGCGACCACGCCGGCCCCGGTGACGCCGCCCGCACCCGTCGCGCCCATTGCCCCAGCGGAGCAGTTCCCGCCCGAGCGCGCGAACCTGACGATGCGCGAGCGCGTCGTGTTCGACTTCGAGCGCGCGGTCAAGAAGAGCAAGGACGAGTACCTCGCTCTCTTCGACTTCGCCTCGGTCGGCCAGATCGAGGTGCTGCTCCATCGCTACGACATCGCGGGGCGCTTGCCGAACCTGCCCGACGATCTTCGGCAGATCTACGTCCAGGAGGACGGCACGCCGTACACCGTCGAGCGCGAGCGCCGCAACGTCGGCAACTTCTATCCGATTCTCGCGCAGCGCACCGTCGGCACCGGTGGTTGCGCCGAGCGCGGGCCACGCACGCGGTACGCGAAGCTCCTCGGGGAGCCGTACGAGACGCTGCCGCCCAACACGCCGCCGAAGTACGAGGGCCTGCGCAAGAACGCGAACGAGTGGCTCGCCAAGGGCGGGATGGTGTCGCTCGAGTGCGACGGTGGCGAGTTCGGCCTCGTGGTCGTGTACACCGAGCGCAACAACCCGCGCGGCTATGACCTGATCACGATCTACGACGACTGATACCGCCCGCCAGTTCGTTGTGGTCCGTGGCCGCTATGACGTCACCGCTTGCTGCGGATGCAGCGGCAGATACGCCCCGAAAGGGGCTCGTATGGACGGTCTTCGTGCGCTAGGGTCCGCGCATGTCGAAGGCCGTCTTCCTCGCACTCGTGTTCGTGGCTGCCTGCTCGGGTGAGAAGCCCGAGGAGAAGATCGCGCCGCCCGATCCGATCGTGCCGGGATCGAAGGTCGCCGCCCCCGCCCCCGCCCCCGCTCCGGCGCCGGCACCGACTGCCGATGGCTCGAACGCGGGCTCGGGCAGCGACGCAAACGCAGCGGGTTCTGCGGCGACCGGTTCCGCATCAGGCTCCGCCCCCGCGACGACCGCGCCCGTGGATCCGAAGGCTCCGGCCGAGAAGCCGCCCGAGACCACCGAGACGAAGGCACCCGCGAAGACCGACGTGAAGGCACCTGCGAAGGCCGACACGAAGCCTGCCGACGCGAAGGCGACCGCCCCGAAGACAGCGGCCCCCAATGCTCCGACCACGGATGCGAAGCCCGCCGCGAAGACGGCCGCGCCCAACACTCCCACCGCCGACGCGAAGCCCGCCGCGAAGACGGCCGCCCCGGCGACTTCTGCACCGACTAACTGACTCGACGTCGGATCGATCCGCTCGATCGGCTAGCGAACGGGACAACATCGTTCGCTAGAACCTCCTCCGGCGGGACCGGTTCCGCGCCGACTCCGCTCGTGCTGCCGAGAGGTGGCTGCAGGAACGCGATTCCGCCCTCATCCACAATGAACTTCTTCTAGGTCCCGAAAGGTGAGCAAAAAGTCCCCAGGAAAAAAACGGCGTCGGAGACGGAGCAGGAGACGGAGCAGGAGTCGGAGACGGAGCAGGAGTCGGTGTCGGAGCAGGAGTCGGTGTCGGTCGCGAACGGTCGGGAGAACGCGCGACACCTCGCGGCCCGG
This sequence comes from Kofleriaceae bacterium, assembly GCA_046160585.1. Classification (GTDB taxonomy): domain Bacteria; phylum Myxococcota_A; class Polyangia; order Haliangiales; family Haliangiaceae; genus JABFXX01. The sequence goes on along the minus strand of JBJXGN010000081.1, from coordinate 11,987 downwards.
GACGGGGTCACCCTTCCAGTCCGGCCGCGCACCGAGCATGTGCCGAGCGCCCGATGCGGCATCGACTACGAGGCGCCCGCGTGAGCCGCGGCCGGCCTTAGGGCCCATCCCTTGCTGTCCGGGATCCGGACAATACGGACGTCCTTGCGGCTACGCCGCGTCCAGCTCGACCACGAACCGCGCCCCTGGCTCGGCGTCCTCGACCCACACGCGTCCACCCATGGCCTCGACCTGTGACTTCACGATCGCGAGCCCGAGTCCGCTCCCCCCGATATCGCGCGAGCGTCCCGCGTCGATGCGATAGAAGCGCTCGAACACGCGCTCCTCCTGCCCCTTGGGGATCCCCGATCCGCGATCCGCGATCGACAAATGCACGTGACCATCCGATCGTTCCGCACGGACTGTGACCGGTGTATCGCCTCCGTACTTGACCGCGTTGTCGACGAGGTTCTGCACGACGTGATCGAGACCCTCGCGCGTCCCCAGCACCGCGAGCGTCGCGGGCACTTCGATCTCGATCTGCGCCGACGGCGTCACGCCCTTCGTCGTGCGCGCGGCATCGCTCACGACCTCTGCAAGCGAGATGGAGGTTCGCTCGCCGATCGCTGCCGGGCGACCGCCGAGCGTGTCGAGCACGAGCAGGTCCGATACGAGCGACGCGATGCGCTGCGCGTTGCGATGGATGGTGGTCAGGAACTCCTTGTTGGTCTCTGGATCGACGCCGCCGCCGAGGAGCGTCTCGGCATAGCCGGAGATCGAGGTCACCGGAGTACGCAGCTCGTGCGCGGCGTTCGATAGGAACTCGCGCCGAACAGACTCGAGGGCGCGCATGCGCGTCACGTCGTAGAGCACGAGGATCGCGCCACCCGGCTCGTGAAGTGGGCGCGCGGAGGCGCGGACCTCGCGACCGTGAAGCACGAGCTCCGCGTCGGCTTGTTCGCCGGCGAGTGCCTCCGCCACGAGCGGACGGAGCGGCGCCGGAAGTTCGCCGGCATCGGCGCTCTTCGCGCTGTCGCTCTCGACGAGCGGCCTTGCCGCGTCGTTGACGAGCACGGTCTTGCCGCCGCGATCGACGACGACGACGCCCTCGATGAGACCGCCGAAAACGACCGAGAGAAGATCGCGCTGTTGGGTCAGCTCGGAGACGCGCGACTTCACTTCGCCCGCCATGTGCATCATCGTTCGCGCAAGGACACCGAGCTCGCCGCCCGCGTCGGTCGGGCCCGGCGCATCGTAGTCGCCCTTCGCGAGGCGCTCCGCGGTGCGCGTCATCGACTGCAGCGGCTTCGTGATCGCACGGATGAAGATCCACGACAGGAGCAGCGAACCGAGCAAGCCGAACGCAGAGCCCACGAGCAGCCGGTTGCGCATGCGCGCGCGAGTCTCGAGCACGTCGTCGAGCGGGACCGCGAGGCGAATCACGCGATGGAAGTCACCCTCGACGGCGACGAGGTACTGCGGCGCGTCCTCGTCGCGCAGCTTGCGGATCGCGCGGCCGATCTCGCCGCGTCGCGCCTTCGCGACCTCGACGGCATCGCCGATCGGACGTCCGACCATCGACGGCTCGAGGGAGTCACCCTGGATGAGCCCATCTGCACCGATGATCGTGATGCGCGTGCCGGTCACGGCGGCGAGGCGTGGTGCGAGTCGCTCCGGGTGGCCGGCGACCGTGAGCCAGTTCGCGACGGAGTCGCCCTGCTTGAGCAAGCGCGCGTCGAGCGAGGCGACGAGATCGTTCGCGAGCGTCCGCTCGATCGCGAACAGCGTGGCCGCGCCCACGACGATCACGAGGACGAGAAACGTGGCCAGCAGCCGGTTGCGCAGCGAGCTCTGCACTCGACGCGATCGTATCAGCTACGCGCTCAGCCGGCGTCCGGTCGCTTCGCGCGATAGCCGAAGCCATGTACCGTTTCGATGACATCGGCGGCCGGGCCGAGGCTGACGCGCAGGCGGCGCACGTGCACGTCGACGGTGCGCGTGTTGATGTCGCCGCGCATCTCCCACACCTGCTCGAGCAGCTCCTCGCGCGAGAACACGCGCCCCGGATCACCGACGAGCAGCTGCAACAGCTTGTACTCTAGCGGGCGCAGCTGGGTTGGCGCGCCGGCGATTCGCACGTCGTGCGTCACCGGATCGAGCTCGATCGGGCCGACTTTCAGCACCTTGTTCGGATCGCCCGCGGCAGGACGTGCGCGGCGCTCGGCGAGTCGGTTCGCGAGCGCGGTCACGCGCAGCACGACCTCGCGGACGACGAACGGCTTCACGACGTAGTCGTCGGCGCCAACCTCGAGGCCGAGGATGCGATCCTCTGCTTCACCCTTCGCGGTGAGCATCAGCACGCCCACCTCGCCGACCTTCGCATCGGCTCGCAGTTGCTTGCAAACCTCGTAGCCCGACGTGTCGGGCAACATGAGATCGAGGATCACGACGTCGGGGAGGTTTGCCTGGACGGCGGCGACGCCCTCGGCGCCCGTACCCGCCGACGTGACCACGAAGCCTGCACTCCGCAGATTGAACTCGAGCAGTCGCGCGACGTCGCGTTCGTCTTCGATGATGACCACCCGGCGTTCCATCGACCGGTTATAGCCGAACCACTGCGTTACATGGATGTGACAGCGCGGTCGGCCACGCGCACGTGGAGTACCCTCGCTACGTGCGAACGCTGTGTGTCGTCATCGCCCTCCTCCTCGCCGGAGGGTGCGGCGGCAAGAAGAGCGGCCGCAAGGTACGGGTCGCCGCCGCGTCCGACCTCCAGGCCGCCTTCCTCGAGGTGGGCAAGGAGTTTACGGCGAGGACGAAGATCGCGCCCGAGTTCCAGTTCTCGTCGAGCGGGCTCCTCGCGAAGCAGATCGAGCAAGGCGCCCCGTACTATTTGTTCGCGTCCGCCAACCAGGCGTTCACCGACCAGGTCGCGAAGACGGGACGCTGTGACGCCGCGACCAAGCAGCTCTACGCGCGGGGGCGGATCGTCGTGTGGACCGCACCCGACGAGCCCGCTCCCAAGACACTCGAGGACCTTGCGCGCCCCGAGTTCGCGAAGATCGCGATCGCGAACCCCGAGCACGCGCCGTACGGCCTCGCCGCCCGGCAAGCGTTGCAGAAGGCAGGCGTGTGGGACCGAGTCGCGGCCCGCATGGTCCTCGGCGAAAACGTTTCGGCGACGATGCTGTTCGCGAAGAACGGCGACGTCGACGCGGCGGTCGTCGCGCTCTCGCTCGCCGTGGTCACCAAGGGCGGATCGACCCTGCCGATCGATGCCGCGCTACACGAGCCGCTCGACCAGGCGCTGATCGTGTGCGGCGCGGGTTCCGAGTCCGACGACGCGCGACAGTTCGCCGCGTTCCTCGCGAGCCGCGACGGGCGCGAGATCATGACGCGCTATGGGTTCACGTTGCCCGAGAGCGCCACCCAGCCGTGACATGATGCCGGGCCGTGAAGCCCGAGACTCTCGCCGCGAAAGCGATCCACGCGATCGATCCCGCCACCGGTGCGGTGGTTCCTCCGATCCACCTCGCGACGACCTATGCGCGCGACGAGCACTACGCGCTCAAGGGCCCGATGTACACGCGCGACGAGAACCCTGGCACCGTGCCGGCGGAGCAGCTGCTGTCGGCACTCGAGGGCGGCGTCGCGTCCCTCGTGTTCGCGTCGGGCATGACCGCCGCGACCGCCGCGTTCCGCACCGTGTGCAAGCCAGGCGATCACATCGTCGGTCCGAAGTTCGGCTACTACGCGATCCGCAACTGGCTCGCGCGGTTCACGCGCTGGGGAGTGCACGTCGACTTCGTCGACACGACCGACACCGACGCGTTGCGCGCGGCGCTCCGGCCTGGCGCGACGAAGCTCGTCTGGGTCGAGTCGCCGGCAAACCCGACGTGGCAGGTCACGGATATCGCCGCCGCCGCCGAGCTCGCTCACGCCGCGGGCGCGCGCCTCGCCGTCGACTCGACCGCCGCATCGCCCGTCCACGTGCAGCCGATCACCCACGGTGCGGACCTCGTCATGCACTCGGCGACGAAGTACCTCTCGGGTCACTCCGACGTCCTCGCCGGCGCGCTCGTGACCTCGAAGGACGACGAGCTGTGGGCCGAGCTGAAGGAGCTCCGTCACGATGAAGGGTGCGTGCTCGGTCCGTTCGAGGCGTATCTCCTCCAGCGCGGCATGCGCACGTTGTTCGCGCGCGTCGAGCGCTCGAGCGCGAGCGCGATGGAGCTCGCGACGCGACTCGCGGATCTCGCGAACGTCGCCGTTCGCTATCCCGGCCTCGCCACGCATCCGCAACACGCGATCGCGAAGAAGCAGTACACGCGGGGTTTCGGCAGCATGCTGTCGATCCAGGTCGGCTCGCGCGAGCGCGCGCTCGACCTCGTCAAGCGCGTGCGCGTGTGGCTGCCGGCGACCTCGCTCGGCGGCGTGGAGAGTCTGATCGAGCACCGCGCGAGCGTCGAGGGTGCGGGCTCGCCGACGCCCGCCGATCTTCTGCGCTTGTCCGTCGGGCTCGAGCACGTCGACGATCTGTACGCCGACCTCGTCGAGGCGCTCGCGTGATGCGCGCAGCCAGATCCGCGCCGCTGACGTCCTCGTCGAGCACCGCGCCGATGGCGTCCTCGTCGAGCACCGCGCCGACGCCGGAGGTGATCGCGTGAAGCTGCGCGTCGCGACGTGTCTGACGTTGCCCGAGGTCGATGCCGATGCCGTACCTCTCGCGGCCGCGTTCGCAGCCGCGGGCGTCGATGCCGAGCTCGTCGCGTGGGAGGACCCGAGCGTCGACTGGGACGCGCCGGTGCCGACGATCCTGCGCTCGACGTGGAACTACGCGCTCGATGTGACCGTGTTCCTCGCCTGGATCGATCGCGTCGCGCGTGCCGCGCCGCTCTGGAACCCTGCCGACATCGTGCGCGGCAATGTCCACAAGCGCTACTTGCTCGACCTTGCCGCCCGAGGCGTGCCCGTCGTGTCGACGACGCTCGTCGAGCGCGGCGCGATGCTGTCCGCCGATCAGCTCGCACAGATCGCGAAGAAGATCGTGATCAAGCCCGAGGTCGGCGCGGGATCGCTACACACGCGTGTGTTCGAGCTCCCCGATCCCGCCGCGGCGATCCATCTCGCGTCGATCACCGGGGCCGCGCTCGAGACCATCGGCGCGAACACGACCATTGCTGGCGCGGGGGCCACGCACGGCATCGATGCACACCGCGTGTACGGCGCGGCGCTCGTACAGCCCTACCTCGCCTCCGTCGACGACTACGGCGAGCGGTCCTTGGTCTGGATCGACGGAACGCTCTCGCACGCGATCCGCAAGGCGCCGCGGTTCGCGGGCGACAACGAGGCGATCACGGGGCCGTTCCCGATCACCGACGCGGAGCGCGCCGTCGCCGAGGCCGCCCTCGCGCCGATCGCCGATCGCATCCTGTACGGCCGCGTCGATCTGGCGCGCGACGAGCGCGACCGTCCCGTCGTGATGGAGCTCGAGCTCGTCGAGCCGTCACTGTTTTTTGCCCGCGGGCCCGGCTCCGCCGAGCAGTTCGTCGACGGGTTGGCCCGCCGACTTCGCACGTGACTTGCCTCGCGTGTTTCGCTACGCGGCGGATAGTTGTTCGCCGAGCCGGTCGAGCGCATCGATCGTCCACGCGCCATACCAGAAGAGATCCTTGCCACACACCCGGACCACCGGAACGGAGGGCAATGCCTCGCGCAGGGTTGCCTCGTCCTGGGCCGAAAACGCGTGCGGCTCGTCGGGGAGGATCATGAGGTCCGCGCCACGCCGGCGAACCTCGTCGAGCGTGACGCGCGGGTAGCGCACGTCGCGGCCCGTCGCCTCGATGGCCTCGCCCTTGCCGAGATCCGCGGCGAGCGGGTACAAGCGCTGGCGATCGCCGAACACGTTCCCGATGCCTACGTGTGCGAGCACGTCTGAACCGAACGTGTCCGCGTTGAGCGTCATCAGCGGATCCATCCAGATCGGAACGAACGCGCGCCGCGACGTCTGCATCGCACCAGCGAGCTGATAGCCACGCGTGATCAGCGAGCGCGCCGGTTCGCGATCACCCACCCCGAGAATGCGCGCGAGCCGCGCGAGGTGCGCGACCGCATCGGGGACGCGGCGCGGCAGCGACACGAGGACCGGCACGCGCGCGGCGAGCGCCTCCAGGGTCGCCCGCGTGTTCTCCTCCTGATTCGCGATCACGAGCTGCGGTTCGAGCGCGAGGATGGCCTCCACCGACGCGTTCTTCGTGCCGCCCACCGTGGGCACGTGCGCGGCCTCGGGGCTCTCGCAATACGTGGTGCGTCCGACGAGCCGGTCCGCTGCATCGAGCGCGATCACGCTGTGCGTATCGCTGGGGACGAGCGATACGATTCGCTGGGGTGGGTGAGCGAAGATCAGCGTCCGGCCCAGGTCGTCGACGATCTTGAGAGCAGGCACGCGCGAGGTATAGCTGCTAAATTCGCCCCGTGGCGAAGGCCAAGGCTGAAGAAGATCCGATGATCGCGAAGGCGTTCGATGCCTCCCGGCACGGGGAGCTCGCACAGGCGATCGAGAACCTCTCACCCGACGAAGCGCAGTTCTTCCTGACGAAGCTCGAGGCCGCGCTCAAGAAGCGGCGCCTGCAGCTGATCGGCTACCTCGTCGCGATGGTCGTGTGGCTCGTCGGCACCGTGTTCGCACTCGCGTACTACGGCCTGCACGACGGCTTCACCGGCTGGGTGTTCCTCGTCCCGTTCGCCTTTGTCGGGATCATCCTGTTCGTGTTCGGCCGCTGGGCCGAACGCGTCGGAAAAGTCACGTTGCCGCAGGCGAAGGTAAAGGACGCGAAAGCGACCGCGAAATCGGAGTAGCATGTCCGCATGCGCATCGCGTTGTGCCTCGCATTTGTTTTGGCTGGGTGCGGCGGAGGAAAAGAGGATGGTCCGACGCCCCTCCCCCGCTGTGCGACGCCGGTGAACGGCACGAATGTCACCGCTCGCGAGATCGTGCGTGTCAGCGGCAGCGCGCTCCTCGTGACGGCTCCGCGCGAAGACCCGCGGCTGTTCGTCCTCGAGCAGAGCGGACGCATTCGAATCGTCGATGAAGCCGGAACGCTCCTGCCCGATCCGTTCCTCGATATCTCGGAGGGTTACGAGCTCGAGTCCGGCGGCGAGTCGGGCCTGCTCGGCCTCGCGTTCCACCCGCAGTATCACCAGAACGCGACCTACTACATCTTCTACACGACCGGGAACGCGAACATCGTCGCGCGCTGTACCACCGACGCCGCGAACCCGAACACGACGTCGACGCCGTGCTCCACCGTGCTCTCGATCCGGGACTTCGCGTCCAATCACAACGGCGGAATGATCGAGTTCGGTCCCGACGGCTACCTCTATATCGGCACCGGCGATGGTGGTGGTGGTGGCGATCCGAACCGCAACGGACAGTCGCTGATGGATGGCTCCCCCCAGGCGAACAGCGTCGCGCTGCTCGGCAAGATGTTGCGCATCGACGTCGATCGCAAAGCGGACGGCAAGGAATACGCGATCCCGAGTGACAACCCGTTCGCGAGTGGCGGCGGCGCGCCGGAGATCTTCATCATCGGCCTGCGCAATCCGTGGCGCTGGTCGTTCGACAAGGAGACCGGGGATCTGTGGATCGGCGACGTCGGTCAGGGCGAGATCGAAGAGCTCACCGTGTTGCCCGCAGGACAGCAGAAGGGCAAGAACCTCGGCTGGGCGATGTACGAAGGAAGCGAGTGCTTCAGTCAGCCGTGCAACGACGCGAACATGACGTTCCCGCAGGACGAGCGCACGCACGGTCAGGGCTGGATCAGCATCATCGGCGGCGAGACGTATCGCGGCACCTGCTACCCCGACCTCGTCGGCTGGCACTTCTACACGGACTACGGCGCGGGCGGCCTCTATCGCGCACGGCTCCAGAGCGACGGCATGTTCGAGAAGGTCACCGTCAGCGGACAGTTCCCGGGTAGCGTGTCGAGCATCCACGCCGATGCGCGCGGCGAACTGTACATGACGACGACCGGTGGCTTCGTCCACCACCTCGAAGCGGGCCCCTGACACGGCTCGTTGAATGACCGAATCCGCCGGTGCGCCATCGGTGAACCCCGAATCCGCCTGTGCGCCAGCCGCACGCAGAAGTGGGCGCAGACATGCGATCGCCCACGCGCGACTGCGACGGACGAGCGTATGATGCGCGCATGAGGTTACCCCCGCTCGCCCTCGCCTTGCTCGTCGCAGTCATCGGTTGTGGAGATGACGGCAACCCATCGAACAACGATGGCGGCGGCAGCGGAAGTGACGGTGGTGGAAGCGGCAGCGATGGCGGCTCGCAGTGCGAGCTGCCCGCCCCGCTGCCCGCGTGCGCGAACCCCGTGAACGGCACGAACGTCGTGTTCGAGCGCATCGGCAACAACGGTGACTTCGAGAACGGTCTCGGTGGCGGCAACGCGGGCGGCCCGATCCTCGTCACCGCACCCCTGAACGATCCGCGCCAGTTCGTGGTCATCCGCAACGGGCGCATCCGCATCATCGAGAACGGCACGCTGCTCGCCACGCCGTTCTTCGATCTCGACATGGCGATCCCGAACCTCGTGGCGTCCTCGGATCGCGGCGAGCAGGGCCTGCTCGGTATGGCGTTCCACCCCGAATACGCGTGCAACGGCGAGTTCTACCTGTACTACACGGCCGGCTCGCCGAGCGAAAACGTCGTCACTCGTTGCACCGTCAGCGCGACGGATCCGAACAGGGCGAACCCGACGTGCACACCGGTGCTCCGCATCGCGGACTTCGCCGGCAACCACAACGGCGGAATGATCGAGTTCGGCCCCGACGGCTACCTCTACATCGGCACCGGCGACGGCGGAGGCGGCGGCGACCCGCGCCGCACCGGACAACTTCTGAACGACAGCGGCAACGCCGTCGCACTGCTCGGCAAGATCCTGCGGATCGACGTCGACACGCGCGACGCGGGCAAGGAGTACTCGATCCCCGCGTCGAACCCGTTCGCCGCTGGCGGTGGCGCCCCGGAGATCTGGATCTACGGCCTGCGCAATCCGTGGCGCTGGTCGTTCGACAAGATGACCGGCGATCTGTGGATCGGCGACGTCGGTCAGGTGAAGACGGAGGAGCTCACCGTCTTGCGCGCGAACGAGCAGAGCGGCAAGAACCTCGGCTGGAGCATCTGGGAAGGCAACCGGTGCTGCCAGACGCTCGGCACCGCGGATGGCCAGCCCGACCCCGACACGACCATTCAGGGCTGCGATCAGAACGCACCACAAGTCGCCTGCGATATGAATGCGCCCGGCCTCGTGTTCCCACAGGATAACCGCCTCCACCCGACGTGGGCGTCGATCATCGCCGGCACCACGTATCGCGGCACTTGCATGCCCGACCTCGTCGGCTGGCACTTCTATACGGACATCAACAGCACGGCCGCCGGCCTTCATCGCGCGTCGATCGCGAGCGGCAACTATGCGGAGTTCGATTACGCGCCGAACCCGACCGGCATGCCGAACAACATCACAAGCATGCATCACGACGCGGCGGGCGAAATCTTCGTGACGACGCTGAGCGGCAACGTCTTCCGGCTCCGCGCCGCACCCTGACGCCGTACCCTGACGACGTGACCGCGCCACCCGCTCTTGGCCGCCGCATCGCGCTGGCGACCGGCATCCACTACAACGTCCTCGAGTGGGCTGGCCCCGCCGACGTGGACCTCACGTACGTGCTGGTGCACGGCTTCACCGACATCGCATTCGCGTGGCGTGCGGTCGCCGAAACGCTCGCGACGCGGGGCCACGTGATCGCACCGGATCTCCGCGGGCACGGCGACAGCGACTGGATCGGCGGCGGCGGATACTACTACTTCATGGACTACGTCGCGGATCTCGACGACGTGATCCGCCAGTGCGCGCGCTCGCGCGTCGTCCTCGTCGGTCACTCCATGGGCGGCAGCGTGTGCAGCTACTACGCGGGGACACGCCCGGAGCGACTGACCGCACTCGCGCTGCTCGAGGGGCTGGGACCACCGGATCAGAGCACCGCCGACGGACCGACGCGCACCGCGATGTGGATCGACGCGTGGCGCGCGGCGCGTACGAAGTCGTCGAAGGTGATGGCGACGCTCGACGACGCGGTGGCGCGACTGCGCAAACACGACGACCTCTTGTCTCTGGAGCTCGCGCGCGAGCTCGCAGAGCGCGGCACGAAAAAGGTCGACGGCGGCTTCGCGTGGAAGCACGACCCGCTGCACGCGACGTTCGGGCCGTATCCGTACCGGCTCGATACCGCGATGAAGTACTGGGCGAAGATCACCTGTCCGACGTTGATCGTCGACGGGGTGGACTCGAAGATGAACCTCTCGATCGACGAGCGCGCAAAGCGCCGAACGTGCTTCGCGAACCATCGCTACGAGGTGGTCGCGAATGCCGGTCACGCGATCCAGCGCCATCAGCCGGCGACGCTCGCCGAGCTGTTGCTCTCGCTCCAAGACTAAACGCCGGGGTCGGTGATCGTCTCGTCGGGTGGCGGCACGCTGATCTGCGCCGTGCGGCGCCCGCGCCATGTGAGCGGGACGAACACGGTGAACGTCGAACCTTTCCCGACGACGGAGTCGAGCGAGACGGGTGTCTGCAGGAGGTCGGAGAGCTGTGCGACGAGCGCGAGCCCGAGCCCGACGCCGCCGTAACCTCGCTCGTCGCCGCGCTCGCCCTGCCGGAACGGCTCGAAGATCTTCTCGCGATCCTCGGGCGCGATGCCGATCCCGGTGTCCTCGACCGCGAGCTCGACGCCGCCGGCGACGCTGCGCGCGCGCACGATCACCTTTCCGCCTTCGGGCGTGAACTTCACCGCGTTCGCGATCAGATTGACGAGTACGTGTGCGAGCCAGCGTTCGTCGGACTGCACGCTCGGCAGCTCGGGGGCGATGTCGGCCTCGAGCGCGAGCTTCTTCGTTCCGACCATCCACGACACCGACGCGGTGACGCGCTCGACGAGCGTCGCGACGTCGACGGCGCCTGGGCGCGTGTCGATCTTTCCCGCCTCGGCGCGTGTGAGCTGCAGGACATCGTCGACGAGCTGCAACAGCGACTGCGCGCTGCGCTTGATCGACGCGCACGCCTCGCGCTGCTTGTCGGTGACCGGACCGTATACGCCAGCGGAGATCACGTCCGCGAGCCCCTGCACGCCGTGGATCGGCGTGCGCAGCTCGTGCGTCATCGAGGCCACGAACTGGCTGCGTTGCGTCGCGCTCTCGATCAGCTGCGAGGTCCTGCGCTCGAGATCCGACTCCTTCTTCCGTAGCAAGCGAAGCGTCGCTGCAGAGTAGAACGCCGGGACGCCGACGACGAACGCGCAGTACACCATCGCGGTGATCGCGTAGCCGATCGTTGGCACCTCGCCCGGCGAGCCCGGCACCGGGGTCGTCGGCAACACGCCGAGCGTCATCAACACGAGCATCGTGCTGAATGCCACGACGATCAGCGACGCCATCGTGATCGTGACCGCGACGTTCGACAACAACGGGAGCACTGCGACGATGATGACGTACGTCGGCAATAGCGGACTGTACGGACCGCCCGTGAAGTAGATCGCCGCGGTCAACAGGATCACGTCGCCCGTCGTGTTGAGGCTCTGGGTCTCCAACACGAAGCGATCGCGAGCGAGCGCCCACCAGGCGATCGTGTTCGTCACGAGCTTGATCGAGACGAGCGCGACGTACGCCCACGTCCACGGGGTCAGCTGAAATACCGCCGCGGCCGCTGCGAGCACGGCGAAGCCGATCGCGATCGCGAAGCCCGACCACACCCCGAACCACAGCTTCGGCCGGTTGACCGGCAGCGCCACCTCGGCGAGCGCGTCACCCAGAAACCATTTCATTGGTAGAAACCTAGCCTTCCGCCACCGAGTGGTGGGTTGGGGCAAGGACCCCTTTCAAACCGTGCATGCCGATTTCCGGCACACGGCTTACGGGCGGTCGTTGTTGGACGTGATGAGGCATT
>JBJXGN010000080.1:0-8023 GCA_046160585.1 Kofleriaceae bacterium | reverse complement strand
GGATCACGGGACGATGCGAAGCAGCCGATAGAGGGCGCGATCTGGTGGGCCGGTGAACCACACGGCGCCATCGCCGACGGTAACGCGGCTCGCCGCGATCTCGAGATCGATGCGGTTCCAGCGCTCACCATCGAAGTGCAGGCTGGCGCCGCCCCCGACCGCGAACATGTCGTCGATGCGAAGCCCGTCGATGTCGGTGAGATCGGCCGTCACGTTCGTGACCGCTTGCTCGCATGCACCCGCGCTGCACGTGAGGATCGTCCCACCCGTGCCGGCAGCGAACACTCGATCGCCGATCGCGTGGACCGCCGAGAGCGTCGCGCTCGTCTGGGTGGTCCACGCCGTCCATCGTCCGCCCGTGTAGTGGTAGAGCGCGCCCGTCGCACCGGCCGCGATGAAGCCCGCGCCGAACGGCGCGATCGCGCGCAGGTCGATCCCGCTCAATCCCGTATCGGCCGCAGCCCACATCGTGCCGCTCATATCGAGTTGCCACGCCCCCGCTCCCACCGACATCACCAGCTCGCCGTTGCTCGCGATCGCGCGGGCAGGGAGCGTCTGTCGAATCGGCGCGGGTCCGCGTCGCGTGTCGTAGCTCCAGATCTCGTCGCCACGGATCACGTAACGCCGGTTCTGATCCTGAAACCAACTGCCCGCAATCGGGCCGCCGCTACCGATGGGCGCGAAGCCAATCCCCCAGAACGCGGGATCGAGGCCCGACGAACCGAGCGCCCAGAGCGCTGCGTTGGCTCCGTTCTCGATCGTGAGCGCGAGTGATCCGTCCACCATCATCATCTCCGACACGCCGAGCCGGTTCGCCACGCCGAGGTCTCCGGATCGATCCACATCGACGCCTTCGTGAACGAAGATGCTATCCGCGGTCGCGACCCACAACTTGCGACCGAGCGGGTCCCACGACGAGGCTGTGATCGAGAGAGGAACCTGGAACGTCGCGGTTCGATCGCTGCCGTCGAGAAGTGTCGCGATGTTGGTCTCCGCGAACAGCATGCGGCCGGCACCGAATGCGACAAAGCGCCCCCTCGCCGTCGTCGGAAGTGTGGTGGAGCCCTGCGCGGTCAGCTTCCGGATTCCACCCGACTGCAGGCTGACGTAGAGCGCGTCTGTCGTCCCCGAGATCGCGAGCGCATCCGCCGTATCGGGGATCAGCGTCCAGTCCGCTCCTGCATATCGCCACAGCCCTCGCGGTCCGAGCGTACCGATGGCGTAGACCGCTGCCCCCGCGTCGTAGAGCGAGAAGGAGGTCGCGCCGTACAGTCGCGACTGCCATCCGGCCGACGTCAAGTGATGCGCACCACCGAACGCGCTCACGATCACCTCGCCATCGGCGCGCACCACCATGGCGAGCGGAGCGTCGTTTGTCGGCAGTGGGTACTCCTGGCGCAGATCGCCGAGACGAACGACGGTTCCCCGGTCGTTAACATCGAGACGGAGCGCGTACATCGTGCCGTCTGCCGCCGCGCCCAGATAGCGGTAGTTCCCGGTCTCCACGCCGACCCATTGACCCGCCTGCCATCGATAGACACCTCGGTCGGTCGCTGCCCACAGGACACCATCGCGGACCCTCAGCCCACCCTCGACCATCCCGCCGGGTGGCGTAGCCATGACCGGCCTCCACCCCACCTCGCGGCAGCCACTCGTATCGTGGAGGCAGCTGCGACACGGAGCCTGCCCGCCAAACGCGAAGGAGAGGTCGTAACAACTGGTCGCCAGGCCGTCGCACTGCTCGCGATCATCGACGGTGTCGTCGCCACACGTGGCCGGAATCGCTTCGCACTCCTGGTTCGAGCAACGACCGGTCTCGTCGTCGAGCCTGCACTCGACACCGTCGGCCTTGCCCGCGCAGCTTCCGGGCGGCTTGCAGGTTCCTCCCGGTGAGCACCAATCCACGTTCTCGCAGAGTTGCCCGTCGTCGCAGCGACCCGCCGACGTCGACGGCTGACAGCCTGCCACGATCAGAAGAAGTAGAGCACGCGGAAGCTTCATCGGTTTCCCTCCGCCTCAACGACCACGGTCGTCGCGCCGAGTAGCACCTTTTGTACGGCTTCGAAGCGCGTCGAAAGTCGCGCTACTTGGAGGCCGCGCGCGGGTCGATCGAGCGAAGGGGGCTGTCATGGGTTCGATCACTTGCTTCTCCTCGACTGTCCGGAGAGGGTTGCCAACCGCGGAGATGAAGACGTGGTGAGCGTCGTGCGTCATCCGCACACGATCAGCTCGTGTCCATCGATCGACGCGCTGTCCGTGTTCGCGGCCGGTGGCGGCACCGAGCGTGGGAACCTCGTGCTTCATCTCGATCGATGCGTGGACTGCCGGAGGGCCGTCGCCACGGCCGCGCGCACGTCGAGCATCGAGATCGCGCGCGGCTCGGTCGCAACGTTCGAGGTCGAGGATGGAGACGAGCCCCACGAGTCGACCCTCAGCACCACCGGGTTGCGAATCGGGCGGTACGTCGTGCGCCGGGTCCTCGGGCAAGGAGCGATGGGCGTCGTGCACCTCGCCTACGATCCAGAGCTCCGCCGTCACGTCGCGCTCAAGGTGATGAAGCCCGAGGCGGAGGATCGCGATGCCACGCGTCTGTTCGTGGAAGCCCAGGCCGCAGCGCAGCTCATCCATCCGAACACGGTGACGGTGTTCGACGTCGGTGTTCACGAGGGTCACCCCTACGTGGCGATGGAGTACGTCGATGGCGTGACTCTCGCGCAGTGGCTCCGTCGTTCGCCGAGCTGGCGAGATGCCTTCGACGTGATCTGTCGTGCCGGCGATGGTCTATGGGCCGCCCATCGCGCGGGGCTCGTCCATCGCGACTTCAAGCTCGGCAACATCTTGCTCGGGCCCGACCGAACGGTGAAGGTCTCGGACTTCGGGCTGGCGCGGTTCGCCGACGAGACGCTGCGCGCGATCGCTGCACACGAGCAAGGCCTCGAGCTACCAGCCTCGCCACGTGCACAGACGAGTGCCGGTGTTCTCGTCGGAACACCGGCGTACACGTCGCCCGAGCAATATGCGGGATCGTCGGCAACCGAAGCGTCCGATCAGTTCGCGTTCGGCGTCGCGGTGTATCGCGTGCTCTACGGGGTGCGGCCGTTTCGTGGACCCACGCTGTACGCCGTCTACGACGCCATCTGTCACGAAGCGCCGCCACCTCCACCGGCGGACGCCGACGTGCCGGCAAGCTTGTGGCCGATCGTTTCACGCGCGCTGTCCAAGGACCCTCGCGCTCGCTTCGCGTCCATGGGCGAGCTGTTGAGCGCTCTCCGCGAGGCCGCCGAGGCCTCGAGCAATCCCGTCGAGCGCTGTCCGTATCCGGGGCTCGTGAGCTTCGACCAGCAGGATGCGTGCATCTACTTCGGTCGATCGCGCGAGCTCGCCGAGGTCGGTGGTCGACTTCGCGACCACGCGATCGCGGCGGTGATCGGGCCCTCGGGCTCGGGGAAGTCCTCGTTCGTCCGAGCGCTCGTCGTGCCGACGTTGCGCCAGAGCGATCCGGGGTGCGACGTGATCACCATACGACCCGGGGCGAATCCTCTGCACGCACTCGCTCGTGCGCTCACGCCGATCGTCGAGCGCGATCCCGACGCCGACGTCGACGAGCTCGCGGCGTGGATCCGGCGCGAGCCGCGCCGCGCGATCGGGCTGTTGTTGTCGCACGCTCGTCGTTGCACCGGGACTGTCATCGTCGTCATCGATCAGCTCGAGGAGCTGTACACGCAGTGCCGTGACCTCGACGAGCGCCGCGCGTTCGCGCTGGTGTTGGCCGCGATGGTCGCGGAGCCCGAGCGTCCGTTGCGGTTGATCGTGACGCTGCGCTCCGACTTCGTGGACCGAGTCGCCGAGTGCGGTCCCCTGATGGACCGGATCAGCGACGGCTTCTTGTTCATGGGCCCTCCCACACGCGTCGCGTTGATCGACGCGCTCGTCAAGCCGCTCGAGCGCGTGGGCTACGAGTTCGAGGAGCTGTCCATCGCCGCGCAGATCGCCGCCCACCTCGAGGGACAACCCGGCGCATTTCCGCTGCTCCAGTTCGTGGCCGGTCAGCTGTGGGAGGCACGCGACGTGGAGTCCAAGCGGATCACGCGCGCGAGCGTCACCGCGATCGGATCCGTGGCAGGTGCGCTCGCGGCGCACGCCGATCAACTCCTCGCGCGGCTCACGACCGTCGAGGTCGCGGTCGCTCGACGCATATTGGTCCGGCTCGTCACCACCGAGCGAACCCGCACGCAGGTCGCGACCAGCGCGCTCGCCAGCCTGGCCAAGAACCCCGCGGAGCTGACGCGGGTCGTCGATCAGCTCGTTCGAGGTCGGTTGCTGGTCGCTGATGGCACCACCATCGAGCTGGCGCACGAGACGCTGATCTCGATGTGGCCAACGCTCCGCGGCTGGCTCGACGACGAGGCCGGCGATGCCCGGATCGTCTCCGAGCTCGTCGCCGCTGCACGCCGCTGGGACCTGGCCGGCCGCTCCGACGGCTACCTGTGGTCCGGCGAGCCCGCGCGCCGCGCGATCGACCTCGCCCGCCGTTCGACCGAGCTCGCCGAGGTCGAGCTCGCGTTTGTCGCTGCGACCCGCAAGATGGTCCTTCGCGGTGCACGCCGCGCCCGCCTGCTCGTGATCGCAGCGCTCGTGATCGCGACGACGATCGCGGCTGTCGCGAGCGTCGGGTTCTGGATGGTTCGTGAGGCCAAGCAGTCCGCGGAGATCAACGCGGAGCTCGCGCGCTCCGAGCAAGCAAGAGCGGTACATGCCGCCGCCGAGCTGCAGTCGAAGCTCGACGAGCTCCACGAGTCCCACGAACGAATCGACGAGCTGGAGGGATCCAACGAGGACCTCGAACGTCGGAGAAGAATCGACGCCGAAGCGGCGAATCGCTTGTTGCGCGAGACGAACGAGGCGCTCGAGACGAAGAACACAGCGCTCGACGACGCGCTCCGCCGCGAGGGTCGTGCGCGCGAGCAACTCGAGAGCACCACGACCGATCTCCGCCTCCAAGTGACCCAGAACCGGGCCTTGCTGCGCGAGCGAGACGAGCTCGTTCGCCGGCTCGAGAACGAAAACCACCAGCTCCGCCGCCGCAAGCTTCCCGCGGCCGGCATGTCCACAACCCGCGAGGAGCCGTGATGCGAGCTCTCGTGCTGTTCACCCTGATGTTCTCGTTCTCGACGCTCGCGAGCGCGGCGCCACGACGAGTTGCGGTCGCCTCGCCCGCGCTGCAGGAGAAGGCGGCTGCGATCCGCGCAGCCGGCGATGACTTGTTCATCGCAGGCTCGTTCGAGAGCGCGCTCGACCACTACCGCCGTGGCTTGGCGCTGTGGGAACACCCCACGCTGCACTTCTCGGCGGGGCTGTGCGCTCTCGAGCTTCGTGACTGGCTCACAGCGATCGCTAGCTTCGAAGCAGCGCTCGCATTCGACGACGGGCTCTCCGGCGACGATCGAGCCGAAGCGAACCGCTACCTGGAGACCGCACGCGCGAAGACCGCCATGCTCGACCTGGTGAGCACGCAAGGCGCCGAGCTCTTCGTCGATGGCACGCGCGCGTCGCGGAACGACGTCCGGGTTCTCGCCGGCACGCACGTCGTGACGGCGCGACGTGGGGGCATCGAGGCGAGCGAGACGGTGCACGTGGCGATGGGCGAGCGGAGGGCCGTTCGTCCCCTGCTACACGTCGATGAGGTTCGACCGCGATGGTCCCGATGGAAGCCGTGGACCGTGCTCGTGACCGGGACCCTGGTCGCGGCCGCCGCGATCCCGCTCTACGGACGGATGTACGAGCGTGCCGAGCGCGCGGAGCAGTCGGCCGCGGGGTGTTTCGGGTGCGACGGTCGCGAGTACGACGCCCTGCGCGCGGAATCAGCGTCGTACCGGCGATACGGAACGATCGCACTCGGCGTCGGCGGTGCGATCGCCGTTACCGGGATCATCTTGGTGGCGGCCAACACGACGGTGCACGAGCGTCGGCCGCTTCCCGTCGTGGCGCTCGCTCCATCGGGCATCACTCTCGGTCTGACGTCGGCTTGGTAGGGAGATCCGTTGGAGGTGCGAGCTCGAACAGTCGACTGAGCGAGAGATCGAGCCTGCTGCGGACGATGTTCATGATGCTGTCGAGCTCCTCGTCGGCGACTCCGAGCGCCGCGTGAAGTCGGCGACGCGTGCCGGCGGCGACAACGTCGCGCGCGTCGCGCAACCAGCGCGCGGTGCTCGTTCGATGAACGCGATGGAGCCGCGCGAGGTCATCGATCGTCAACTTGTCCAGCAGGTGCATGCGCAGGAGCATTCGCTGATCGGGCGTGAGATCGCCGATCGCTCCAGCGAACGCCTCTTTGAACGCGGACTGATAGGTCCGCTTGAGATGGCCGAGCTGCAGGTCCTCGGCAGCCTCGGGCAGGTCCTGGTCCTGAAGTGGAGTCTCGCGATGCTGCTCGCGGATGACGTTGAGCGCGAGACGCGACGCGGCGACTCGCAACCACTTCTTCAAGCTCCCTCGTCCGGTGAACGTCGAGATCGCGGGGGGAGCCTCGGGAGTCGCCACGAAGATCCGGGCACGCAGCCTGCTCCACACTTCGTCGCGGATCGACACTGGAACGTTAATCGCATCGAGCCCGCGCTCGATGTCCCGCGCATACGCCTGCTCGCACGACCGGAGCGCGTTTGGGTCCCTACGCACGCAGCCCAGCGCTAGATACAGATCGTCGGCGAACAGCTCTTCGAGGACACGTTCGTTCGCGTCCGGCGCGATCCGCTCCGCCACGTACTCCAGAAACTCGGACGACTCGATCTCGACCTGCGGCCACGCCGCACGAGCACGATCGGCGAACGCGGCCAGTCGATTTGACAATTCTGGATCGACGACGAGTCGACCGTGGATCGGGCCGACCAGACGCCCGAGAAACCGGTCGACATCGACAGCCACCCGTCCAATCTACACAACATCCTGTCGTGGGGGTTGTGGGTGGAGGTGGGTGATCGACATGGCCGCTACCTCGTGCGTCGAGTCGGGTCGGTATCTCGAGCTGGAAAGGAGCGCGGTATGTTGGAGGTGATGCTTCGCTGGGATCCCGCATGACCGAGCAGTGCCCGGACATCGACGCGCTCGCGGCATTCGCGACCGGGGACGTCGGATCAAACCGCACCGCGCTGGTCGCACACCTCGATCGCTGCGTCGATTGTCGCCGGGTCGTCGCTGCGGCAGCCGCCGATGACGAAGGTGGGGATGAGAGCTCGAGCCGCGATTCGACCCGAACCGGTCCACGAATCGGACGGTTCGTCATCCAGCGCGTGCTCGGCGAGGGTGCGATGGGGATCGTCCACCTCGCCTACGATCCCGAGCTCAAGCGCAACGTCGCACTCAAGGTCATCAAGCCCGAGTCAGGCGACCTACTCGCCGCCGAGCGACTGACGATCGAGGCCCAGACCGCGGCGCAGCTCTCGCACAAGAACGCGGTGACGATCTACGACGTCGGCGTGCACGACCATCAGCCATACGTGGCGATGGAGTACGTGGAGGGCACCACCGTCGCCGAGTGGCTCAAGACCGGCGTCGCATGGCGTGAAGCGCTGCAAGTGATGCTCTCGGCCGGCGAAGGTCTCGCCGCGGCGCATCGAGCCGGGCTCGTGCATCGCGACTTCAAGCCCGCCAACATCCTCCTCGGCAACGACGGCTCGGTGAAGGTCTCGGACTTCGGCCTCGCGCGCTTCGCCGACGAGCGCAAGACGTCGATCGCGGCCCACGAAGAGGCGCTCGAGATCCCGCGCTCCACACGCGCAACGACCAGCACCGGTGTCTTGGTCGGCACGCCGGCCTACACGTCGCCGGAGCAGTTCTCCGGGGCCGTCGCCACGCCGGCCTCGGATCAATTCGCGTTCGGTGTCGCGCTGTATCGCGCGCTGTACGGGGTGCGTCCGTTTCGCGGGCCCACGTTGTATGCGGTCTACGAAGCGATCGTGAACGAGCCTGCTCCGCCGCCCCCGCGCGACGCCCGCGTCCCGCTGGCACTGTGGCCGATCGTCGAGCG
>JBJXGN010000079.1:0-8487 GCA_046160585.1 Kofleriaceae bacterium | reverse complement strand
CTTGCGCGCGAGCTCGTCCTCGTATTCGCGGACGAGCAGGCGACCGGTGCGCGCGCTCGAGCGCCAGTGGACGTCCCGGCGATCGTCGCCGGCGCGCCGCTCGCGGAGGCCATGGAACTCGCCGCGCCGGCCCAGGCGATCCGCGTGCGCGTCCCCGCGCGTCAGCGTGCGCGGCGGCGGCCGCGGCACCGCCACGCGCGGCGGATAGACGAGCACCTCGAGCGGTGCGTCGACGTCACGCGACTTGCGGAACAGCGCGAACGGGAACTTCGTCGCGAGGCGATACCCGGTGAGGGTGTAGAGCCCGCGCCGCGAGAACGTGTGGCGATAACTCGTGCGCTGCTGCTTCGCGGCGGGGATCTTCAAGAAGTAGCAACGCTTGTCGATCGGCGTGGTCCCGACGAGATCCTCGACCTCGATCGAAAACGAGGCGCGCTTCTCCTTCGCGTTGTGAATCACGACCTCCATCAAGAACGGCTCGCCCGCGAACACGCGAGGCGGCGGCCGGCGCTCGACGCGCAACTTCTTGAGCGTCATCTCGCTGAGGATCCCCGACGCGACGATGAACGACAGGAGCCATCCGAGCAGCAAGTAGAGGAGGTTGTTCCCCGTGTTGATCGCGGCGAAGCCGACGCCGACGGACAGCACGACGATGATGCGGCCCTCGCGCGTGAAGCTCAGCCGTCGCGGTGGCCGCAGACGACGACGAAGTCGCGCCCAGAACCCCACGTCTACCTTCGCACTCCCTTCGGGAGTCGTGCGCTTGTGAACCTTCGCGCTCCCTTCGGGAGTGCTGCGCGCCCGATCGTCATCGGGCTTGCGAACCTTCGCGCTCCCATCGGGAGTGCTGCGCGCCCGATGGTCATCGGGCGTGCCATCAGGTGGGGACCGCGACCCGGTTGATGATCTCCGCGATGATCCGCTCGGAGTCGGTGCGCAGGCGACCGAGCGAGTCGTGGCTCTGCGCGAGGACCAGGCGGTGTGCGAGGCAGGGAACGGCGAGCGCCTTGAAGTCATCGGGCACGACGAAGTCGCGTCCGCCGGCGAGTGCCGCCGCCTGGGCCGCGCGGTACCACGCGAGCACGCCGCGCGTCGACACGCCGACGGCGATCGCGGGATGTCGCCGTGTCTCCTCGACGATCGCCATCGCGTAGTCGAGCAGCGCGTCGTCGACGCGGATCGACTCGACGCCGTCCTGTAGGAGGCGCACGGCTGCGAGGTCCACCACGGGCGCGAGCTTGGCGACCGGGTCGCCACCGGCGCGCTCGCGCACGAGCTCACGCTCGATCGCCTTCGCGGGATAGCCGAGCGAGACGCGCAGCAGAAAGCGATCCATCTGCGACTCGGGCAGCGGATACGTACCGTAGTGCTCGGCCGGGTTCTGCGTCGCGATGACGAGGAACGGCGAGTCGAGCGTGTGTGTGGTGTCGTCGATGGACACCTGGCCCTCGGACATCGCCTCGAGCAACGCGGACTGCGTGCGCGGTGTCGTGCGGTTGATCTCGTCGGCGAGGACGACGTTCGCGAAGATCGGCCCCTTCTTCAGCTCGAACACCTTGCCGTTTTGGTCGTAGATCGACACGCCGACGATGTCGGACGGCAACAGGTCGCTCGTGAACTGAATGCGACGGAACGTGCCGCCGAGCGCCGCCGCGAGGGCGCGCGCCAGCGTCGTCTTGCCGACGCCCGGGATATCCTCGACGAGCAGATGCCCACGCGCGAGGAGCGTGACCACGGCCGCGCGGATCGCCTCTGGCTTGCCGCGAACGACGGTCGCGATCGCGTCCTCGAGCTTCCGGACGGCGCCGATGTCCGTCGACGAGAGCGGGGCAGGTGCCGTCACCGCGGGCATGTCCGCCCTAGTGTAGCCCAAGTCGGGTACTAGTCGCGGCGCAGGGTCATCAGCAGTTGCAGCACGTTCCAGAACAGCGTCGCCACCGTCGAGAACAACATGAGCGCAGCGGCTACATGCGCGGTCGGTGGGAACTGCGACATGATCGCGCTCGTCTGGTACAGGATGTACCCGGCCATTAGCAGGATGATCGCTCCGCAAAACAGTGCTCCGAGCGAGAAGCCAAACAAGATCGAGGCCACGATCACGCCGAGCGCGGCGAACGTGCAGATCTTCAGAAACCCGCCCATGAAGGTGAAGTCCTTCTTGGTCAGGAAGACAGTGAGTGTCAGTCCGACAAAGATCGCGAGCGTGATGACGCCGGCTTGCGCCAGCATGGCGAGCGGCTGATCGAAGCGCAGGACGAGCACCCACAGGATCGGCTGCATCAACATCACCCATGCACCGACCTCGATGCCGAGCCCGAGGTACTGCAGTCCGCGTGAGGTCTCGTGCGTCGCGAGCCGGGTCGCGATGTACCCCGCGCCCATGAACAGGCCGATCACGAGCAACCAGTTCCACCCGCCCAGCGCGAACTTCGCGAACCCGAGGCTCGCCTCGGGGGCAAACTTGAAGAACAGCGCGGTAAGCAGCGGCCACGCGATCAGCGCGCCGCCGAGGTGGGCGTACGTCTTGCGGAGGAAGCTGACCCGATCGCTGACGCCGAGCGTCGCAACGGCGCCGCGAATGGGACGTTCAGAGGCTGCAGCGAAGGGCATGAAGAACCTGTAGCAACGAACTACATGTGTGTCATGCCTGCCAGAACAGCTAGGCACACCGCCAGCGTCGGGATGGTCAGCACGACCCCGACTCGAACGAACGCCCCCACGCCGAACTGCACCTCGTGCTTGCGGAGCAGATCGAACCAGAGCAGCGACGCGAGCGAGCCGATCGGCAGCAGGCGCGGTCCGAGGTCGCCGCCGATCAACGCGGCGAGCGCATGCGATTTGTCCCCTTCGAGCGCCACCGCGGCGAGCACCGACATCGGGTGGTTATTGAGCACAGCGCTGCCCACCGCGGTGGTCACGCCGATCGTCGCGATGGGGGCCTCGCTCGTGGTCCACAGCGCGTGCAGCCACTCCACCACTCCGATGCGCGCGAGCGCGATCGCGAGCACGTACACCGCGATCAAGAACGGGAACACGGGCCAGGCGATCCCACGTGCGACCGAACGTGCGTGTCCGCTCGCCGCGCTGACCGCCAAGCAGGCGACACCGCCGGCAAGCGCGATCGGCCACAACGGAACCTGGAGATAAGACATCACGGGATACAGCGCGAGCTCGATCCCGAGCGTCGCGAGCACGATCCACGCGCCGCGCGACATCCGCTCCTCGATTGGTGGGAATCGACCGAGCGCTGGCGACTCGTCCGCGAGGACTTTGCGAAACCACCACGCGAGGACTGCGTACGTGACCACCCCGCCGGCGAGCGCCACGGGAATCATGACCACCGCGTACTCGTTGAACCCGATCCCGACGTGATGCGCGAAGATGAGGTTCATCGGGTTCGAGATCACCAGCGGCGCGACGCCCGCCGCGGCGAACACGCAGATCGCGAACGGCGCCACGAACAGCGGGTGCCGCTTCGGATACACCACGCGGAGCAGGGCGATCACCGTCGGCGTCATCAGCAGGATCGCCGCATCGTTCGACAACACCGTCGCCACGAGCGCGCTGAGCACGAACGTCAAGCGGAACGCGTTCTTCACGGGCCCGCGCGTCCGCGGCTCGATCAGCGCCGCGATCCGTACGAGCAGCCCCATCCGCTCCGCTGCGGTGGTCATCACCATGATGGACGCGAGCGTGATGTACGCGCGCCACTGCATGCTCAGGGCATCGGCGATGTCCGCCAGCTCGGCGGGCCCCGCGAGAGCGATGGCAACTGCCGAGGCCGCACCCAGCGTCGGGCCCATGCCGTGCGGTCGCCACACCACGGCACCGATCAGCACGACCAGTGCGAGGCATACGATCGCGGTCGCCACGCGACCATCCTATACCGCGCTGCACGAGACGCTGTGACCGTTTCGTGAGATCAGCGCCGTGCGAGCGTCAGCGGTTCACCACCCGCGCCGACGGAAGCCACACACTCGCGAGCCGACCTCGACGCGCGCGGACACGTGCGAACGCGCGTCCACCGTAGACGAGAAGCGTCAGCGCGACGATCGCGCCAACGACCAGCATCGCCATGCCGGTAAGAAGTACCCAAGCGGCAGTCATGGATCCTAGATGAGCAAGGTGTGTACCGTCAGCGAGTGTCACGGCCACGTCAGGGCGCGCGCTCTACGGCTCGAACTCGAGATTGACGAGCAGCCACGCGTCGAACACGACCTTGCCGCCTTCGTCGTGCGCGACGTACAAGGCCCAGTACTCTGCGGGGCCCGCGGGCATGAAGTGCGAGATCGCGATCCGGCGGTCCTTGGCCACCTTCTTCAGCTTTGCCGCGTGCTTCTTGAACACCTTGGGCAGCTTCTTCAGATTTGCTTCGCTCCACTCGGCGTCCCCATCGAGTGCGCCGCCGAACATCGCAAAGCGGAAGCAGTTGACGTAGGCCTCGATCTTCGCCGCGTCCTTGACCGTGCCCTTCGCGCCGAAGGACTTCTTGCAAGCCTTCGCGGCGGACTCGTTGGTGTCGAAGTATGCGTTTCCGTCGTACCAGAACGGCGCGCCGAACTTCGCGAGCTGCGCCTTGTCGAGCGGCTTACCGTCCGCATCGAACACCTTGCTGTAGAAGTCGGTCGCCGCGGCCTTCACCGCGTCGATGGATGGGGCGTCGGCGGCGGCCGGTCGCGAGAATGCAGCACCGATGGCGATCAGGAGGAAGAGGCTTCGCATGCGCGAGTCATACACGTCCGCCGGGCAGGCTCGCGGGCAATTTTGTGCGCGTGCTGCGATGGGCCCGAATCAGATCAGGTCACCGTCGGGCACTCCGATCTCGTATCCCCGGCTAGACGATCGAAGGATCGGACACAGCCGCCGTATCGAGGTCGACATACAGCGGGCCACGTACGGTGGAGATCGCGCATTCTTGGGCCCATTGCCACGCGACGGCATCGGCAATCCCGGTCTCGTGCGGATCGTCATCCTTGAACGGCTGGGTCTTCGTGGTGTTTGTGTTTATGGTGGCGACTTTGAAGACCCACAGCTTCACATCCACACCGAGTGCTTGCACGCTCGCCGCAGTGGTGTGAGAGCAGTAAACACCGGGCACGTAGTCGAACGCGGCCACGATCTCCAGCCACGCTTTCACATAGGCCGCGCAAGCAGTCGACAACGCACCACCCTGTTCGACGTCCAGATAGATCACCGATCTTGATCCGAACCCCGCTGCTTTCGCGAGGAAGCACGCATTGTCCGCATCGAGTTCGCCTTGCTTCGCCGTCAAGACGTGAGAACCGGGGCCAGACGTCTCCTGTTGTCCGACATAGATCGGAGCAAACCCCCACCCCGTCTTCTGGAGATGAGCGCGACGATCCATCCACGAGGGATCTTTGTGTGAGGGTGCGGGGCCAAGATAGAAGCCGCACCAGATCAAGTTCGTCGTTTCGATCAAATCGTCCATGACGTCGTCGCCCGGATAGATCGAGATATCCATTCCTGCGTAGCCCATGTCGTTTTCCTATGTGTTGATGCCGATGTCCCTTGCGAGCTGGGATCTATTGGACGGACGGAACGACCGACCGACCTCCTTGCCGTTCCGGTAGAAGACGAACGTGCCCATCGCCTTGATCCCGAGACCCTTCGCGAATTGATAGTCCTGTGCGAAGTCGACTTCACACGTTTGAAACTTCGGTGCGTACAGAGCGCTCATCGCTTGCGCGAGTGGATCAAGATCCCGCGAAGCACCGAATGCTGGCGCCGAGAAGAACACCAGCGTGTCTCGGCGCATCGCGGCCGATTCGAACGTATCCCGATCCAGCCGAGGTACTCCCCACAGCGGCTCTGTGCGATCGAACGGCTTCATGGCGGCGCTGATCTCCAGATCGTTGTCGAACCAGTATCCGACGGCTTCCACGCGGGCAGCAGGCGATGGCGCGCGCGCAATCGCAGCCAATAACGTCTTGAGTGACTGCTTGCTGATGCCCGATCCCGCCGAGAGATCGAGGACGTGCTTGCGCGTCGGTCCGAGTGAGCTGCTTGGCAGCTCGCGTGCTAGCGCAAGGTGTAGACCCAGGTCGAAGAACCGCGCCATCTGCGGTCGGAGTTGTTCGAGAGCGCGCGAGGTCTCGTGTGCAAGAGGCACGAGCGTGCCGGGTGCGGGTGCCTTCTCGAGCTTCTCTCTCATCGCGAACAGTCGCGCGTTGTCGATCCACAACAGATTCGACACACCCAACGGCAAGACGAAGCCAACGGCAAAGCTTCCGTGAAGCTCCTGCGTTGTTGGCCGTCGTGGTCCCCAACGCACGGACGACGTCGCTGCGATCAGGAACTCCGCGTCGAGCCCGAGGCACGGAGTGACTCGCTTCGGGCCTTCGATCACGTAGCAAGCCGGAAGCTCCGTGATCTTCAAGGCCGCACGGTCGGCCTCGCCTACTGGTTCGTAGTCGACTTCGACGAAGCGCAGCGCGTCTCGGTGTTCGCGTGCGAGCGGCTCGATCACGCGCTCCATCTGTCTGCTCGGACCCGACCAGCCGGCCGAAACGAAGACTACGCCTCTCTCTCCACGTGCGCTCATCTCGTGGGCCCGCGCCATATCGACTCTCTCGACGAATGGAAGTGAGCGACCCTGCCTCGACGCGGGCGATGGCGGGAGCCCATCAGGCGGCGTGAACGTGAGGCCAGCCTGCGCGAGAGCTTTGTCGTCGAAATGGAGTCCGAGGGGGCCCTTGGATCGGTCGGCAGGGGGCAGCTTCGCAACGGGTTGAAGCAACCAACCGATGATCTGGAGTCCCTCGTGCCCGATCGCTCCGTCGGCGACGGAAGAGTCGAACGCGAACGGTCCGAACTGATCCGAGCTCGCCAGAGTCGCGACGTCGTCGCGCGACCACGGAGCCGCGATCCTCAGGTGCTTGATCGCGACAAACCCCACCGGGATCGCCGACATTCCGTGGCCATCGTTCGCCGAGTAGCGGCCAGTCGATTCGTCGGGCAACTCCCAGCTGTCATCGTCGAGGAACGCCTGAGACACCCATCGGCGCGTGATGTTGACCAGGCAGAACTCGAAACTGATCGAGACGGAGTTGACGGTCATCTTCGACGACGCATCACGCGCTCCCAACGCCTTCTTCACCATCGCAAAGAATGAAGACGACTTCTTCGGCGGACCTTGATGCCCGCCCTCGACGCGAAACTCGTGCCGAGTCCAGATTTGGGAATCGGCGCGATTCCACCAGTTCGCCGGTAGCGCTTCGACCGGATGAAACGTTGCATGCCCGAGGAGAGATGCTCGTCGCGCAGTGTCCAGTCGACGCTTCGCCTCTGCCTTCAACCGGCTGAAGTTCTCGATTCGAGCAGTCTGGTGCCCGGCCGGAACACCTTCGAGGTACGGGATCGCGGGTCCTAGGAGCACGTCGCGATAGAGATCGCTCATGAGTCGCGGCCCCAACTCCACGCTGTAGCCATCGGCACCGAAGAGCGGCAATCCGTCCGCAACCCATGCGAGGCGTTCGGCGGCGAGGTCAGGCGATGCACTTCCATCGGGAAGCTCGAAGTCACTATCCGCAAACCGTTGTGGAGTCCGATCAAAGCGAAATTCGACCGTCGATCCCGCCTCCGGCGAGAACCTCTTGACGAAAAAGGCGCGCAGCGGCTTGTAGAGCGCGTCGACTTCGACCGGCATGACACTACTTCTTCATGAACTCTGCAGAGTCCAGCTGTGGACTCAGCGGGTTGATGACCGAGACGTAGCCCACCAGCTGGATCCCCGGGATGACGAGCTCCTCGCCGGAATCGTCGTAGCTGAAGCCGCGCTTCGCCTTGGCGTGGCTGTAGTTCGCGCTCGCCGTGAAGCAATAGATACCAACGGACGCACTCCCTCCATTGCTCTGGACATGTGACGACCACTGCGATTTCCAGTCGTCCCACTTGATGCGCACGTCCTTTACAAGGATGAGGCTCGTCGTGATCGAAGGGAGAAACGTCGGCTCCGTCATCCCGGACGGCAGCTCTTGGCTCATCTTTCCGTTCGAGATGCAGCCCTTCTTGTAGTTGCCGACAATGAACCAGTTCTTGAGGTTCAACAGCGACGTGTCGAGCCATGGCCGGTTCACGTCGACGGTGCAGTACTTGAAGCGAATCGTCAGATTCTTGAACGTCGACACACCGGACGCTTTCGAGTCCGCGTGTTGGAACGAGGCGCCGCCGCGCCATAGGCCCATATTCACCCCGACACTGCCGCCCGCTGAAGTCGTCGAGCTCTCGTAACTCGATGTGGAGTGTAGATCTCGACTCGAGTAATCGGTCCACCCCTCGTCGTTGTCGGAGTCAGCCCAGCTGCGCGGACTCAGAAACGTGTACGGGATGTTGCCGACGCCGGCGAAGTTCGTCAGCGCTGCCCTCTCTGCCAACGTAGCTGAGACACCGGCCTCCCCGAAGTTCAGTGTCGAGGGCGACCGAGGAATGCACGATGATAAATCTGATGGTGAAACCAACCGAGGTCTC
>JBJXGN010000078.1:0-63275 GCA_046160585.1 Kofleriaceae bacterium | reverse complement strand
CGTGTCGAAGTTCGTCCCGTTCGCATTACAGGTCACGAGGTCATCGCCCTGGCAGCCCGTGATCGCGTTGGGCTCGCAGTGTCCTTCGACGCAAGTATCGGGCGTACCGCCAATGTCACCGTTTACGTCGCAGAACGGGTACCTCGGGTCATCGCAGACACCGTCCAAAACAACTTCGCGGGTTCGACTTCGTACACGCAACCGCGAGTAACGCCAACGCCAACGCCAACGCCGTACGTCTCATGTAGGCAGCTTATCGCAACTGTCGCGACCTGAGGCTCGAAGTTCGCTTCGGGCCGGTTCTATCGTGGCAGCTGTCACCGAATTGATCGTGGAATCGTCCTCGGAATCGGTGTACCAACGCGACCCATGGGGAACATCCGTCTTGTCGCGTCTTCGCTCTTCGCGCTGATCACGCTCGTCGCCTGCGGCGATGACGGCGGGACCACGACGTTGATCGACTCCGGCATCGTCGACGCACCGCCCGTCGATTCGGCTCCGCCGATCGACCAGCCGCCGCCGATCACCTACGACGTGAGCTGCCACAACAACGCAGCACCAACGGACATCGATGCGACCGTTACCGTCAGCGGAACCACACAGTCGGCGAACGTGGTCGCGATGTCCCTCGGACCGACAGATGGTGTGACGTTGACCGCCTGCAAGGGTGACTGCATCGCGGGCAACAACCTCGGTCAGGTCGGTCCCACAGACGCGACCGGTAACTTCACGACGCCGGCGCTCGCGACGAACGGTGTGGCGCTCGATGGATATCTCAAGGCGACGAAGGCCCAACAGTGGGACACGTATCTCTACCCGCACGCAGCTCTCGCTAAGAGCCTCAACGGGGCGCCGGTGCTCATCGTCAACCAAGGCCTCGTCAATCTGATCGGCATGTTCGTCGACGCGCAGGAGCTGGGTAACGGAATCCTCGGCGTTGCCATTACGGATTGCTCCACGACGACGACAGGTGTTAGCGGAGCGACGATCTCGGTCACTGCGGGTGGCGTGGCCGTCGGTGATCCGGCGTTCGATGTCGGTGCGCTTGCGGGTGACCAGGCCGCCGGTGTTTACCTCATCACCAACGTTCCACCGGGCGAGGTGATCGTGACTGCGACGTACAACCAAGGCGGCACGAACTACACGTTCCTAGCGAACAACGTGACGATCTACGCGAACGCGCTGACGACTGCACAAGTTCGCCCCGGTTACTGATCGTGTGACCGCGGTCTTCTTCGAAGCCACCGCGGATCGCCACGCGCTGATCATCGGCGGAATCACCGCGATCGAACGCCGCGTGCGCGAGGTCGCGAAGCAAGGGGCCACCAAGGCGATCGTCGCCGGTGCACGGGTGGAGTTTCCGCGCGCGTTGCCCATCGAGGTCGAGTTCGTCGCACCTGGCAGCCCGGCGCCCGAGGGTGCCCGCCGCGAGCGCGCGGATGTGGTCGCGGGCATCGAGCTCGTCGACGAGGCCGCGCGCGAGCAGGCCGAGTGGAAGCTCATCCGGGGCAGCAACAAGAGCTACGAGGGCCCGGTCGACGCGCTGATCAACTGGCGCGTCTCGATGCGCATCACGCGGTGGCTCGCGCGGCGATCGCTCGGCGTGACGCCGAACCACGTGACCGCGTGCGCGATCCTCGTCGGGATCTTCGCGAGCGCGGTGGCGAGTGGGATCGTGGGCATCACGGGCTGGGCGCAGTTTGCGGTCGCCGGCGTGCTGTTGCAGATCAACTCGATCCTCGACAGCGTCGACGGCGAGCTCGCGCGGTTGCGGTTTCAGTACAGCAAGCTCGGGCAGTGGATGGACAACCTCAGCGATGACGTGGTCGACAACCTGTTCGTCGCGAGCGTGGGCTACGCACTCGGCGGCATGTGGATGTGGATCGGCGTCGGCGCGGCGGCGGGGCGGGTGCTCGTCAGCGTCGTGACGTACCTGAGCGTGTACGCGCGGACGGGGACGGGCGACGTGTTCGCGTTCCGGTGGTGGTTCGAGGGGCAGGGCACGTCGACCGACGAGGTGTACGACCCGAGGAAGCTCAGCACGTGGCTGCGCAGCTTCGGGCGGCGCGACACGTTCGTGTTCCTGTGGATGCTCGTCGGGCTCGCGGGGCTTCCGTGGTGGATCGTCGGACACGGCGGCGTGATCGCGGCGACGTATGTCGCGCTGCTCGTACTGCACTTCACGGTGTTTCGCGCGCGGCGCTAGCTATCTTGGGCGCTCGACACGAGCACGCTCCTGTGACCCGCGCCGGCTCGCAGTCGTGTTCACATCGCGCGGCTCACAGTCGCTTTTCGAGAACACGAGCGCGCCGTCGTGCTGATGACCGGCGCTCTGGACGTCGTGGGTGAACGCGAAGCGGCCGGACGCGCGCCGCTCACAGACGACGGCGTGACGAGGTCTTTCTACGACTGGTGATTTGAGATTTCTTTTCGGACCAGACCGTCGCTTCGCGGTCACCACGCGCCATCTCCCGTTTCGTGCCTGCCCGCGCAGCTTGCAGACTGCCGTGGTCGACGTCACTTGATGGCCCGGGCCGATCTCGCCCGTTGCCGCGATCTACGAGATCGCAAACACCGGCTCGCACACCGCCTACGTGCGCGACAAACAACGAAGGGCATCGACGCAGCGAAGGCCGCCGGTGGCCCTGCTACCGGAGAGTCTGATCGTGATTCAGGCGTCGGGACGGTCGGGAAGAAGTTCCTCTTGGGTGGCAGAGCTACTCGCCGGTGCGCTTCGGGCACCGCCGAAACGCTTCGCGCAACAGCGCGTCGAGCGGTGCGGTGGCGCCCACGTGGGCGGTTGCGGCCTCGACCGCCGCAACCGCGATCCCGCGCTTCCAACTCGAGGTGGTCAACGCGGCGATGGCATTCGCTCGCGTGATCGCGGCGTCGAGGCGTGATGGCGTGCCGGTTGACTGCGTGATGCCGTGTGACTGTGTGATGCCGTGTGACTGTGACTGCGTGGTGCTGTGTGACCGCGCGGCGCCGTGTGACCGCGTGGTGCCATGTGGTCGTGTGGTCCTGGCCTCCGTTTCCGCGTGTCCGTGACGTTCGACGCCCACGTGGGCGCGATGGGCATCCACGTCGAGCGCTTCTCCGGCGGGGCGGTGGTGTACACGCGCGTTGCCGAACGAAATCGACAGTGCATGCATTCGCGTGGTCGTCAGGTTGTTGGGTGCGGTGCCGCTGATCGTGAGCTTCCCTTCGTGGTGCGCCGTGTGGCAGCCACTGCAGCGAAGCGTCAGATTCGACGGCTCGTGCGTCCCTCCATCGGCGCGCGCAACGATGTGATGGATCTCGAGGCCCCACGTCGAGCGACAGCCCGGCGTCTGACATCGGTATTGATCGCGATGGAAGATCTCCCGTCGCGTGGCAGGTGGGATCGTCTGCGAAGCGCGCTGCGGCGTGCCGTCGATCGCGGACGGGATCTCGACGGCGTCGCAACGCACCTGCGCGAGCGCGGCGGCATCGATGCGCACCCGCTCGCCACCGCCGTGTTG
Source organism: Kofleriaceae bacterium (assembly GCA_046160585.1). Taxonomy (GTDB): domain Bacteria; phylum Myxococcota_A; class Polyangia; order Haliangiales; family Haliangiaceae; genus JABFXX01. Next base: position 59,775 of record JBJXGN010000078.1, on the reverse strand, counting down.
CCACGCGCGGTCGCAGTGCTGGCAGACGGTGTAGTGGATCTGGTTCTGCGCGCGGCCATGATCGATCGGCGTCGCACTGTCCGGTGTCCCCGCGCCGTCGAGGATCGCGCGCGCGAGGATCTGCACGAGCTGGTCATCGGTGACCCGTGATCCGTTCTCGCGATCGATCGCCTGTCGAGCCTGCCGGAATAGCGCATAGGCACTCGCGCTGATCTCGTCGAACCGAAGCGTGTGAAGGCGTGCTTCGTCGTCGGGGAGATCCGTCGGCAGATCGCCCGGCCTGCGCCCCGAGACCAGCTGCTCGATCTCGCGCAGGTTCTTGCCGCGAGCCGCAGCGCTCCATGCTCGTTCCGTCGCTCGCGTCGCGACGCGTGCGAGCTCCTTGATCGCGGAGAACGACAACTCGCCGACGGACAGCGCATCCATCAGCTCGGGTAGGTCGGCCAGTGTGCGAGCGACCCGCATGCGCTCCTGCGCGGTACGCGGTGCGTAGTGCAGCACGCGCTCGAGGTAGTCGACCATCGACACCGCGCCGACCTGTTTCCAGATCTGGATCTGTTCGGCTTCGTACAGCCACCGCATCTCGTCGGCATCCAACGCTGACCGACGAACCGCCACATCGACGAGCGCCTCGTGCACCACTCGCCACCTCTCGAGCTTCGCGACGGCAGACATCACACACCTCCGGGTTGAGGTTTCTCCATAGCACGTTCGGTTTCCGTGACCGTTCCACGCGTGATCGCGCATCGCGCTCCATTCCTCGTCGAGAACGCACGTGCTGCGATCTGAACGCGTTCGCGACATGGCCCGTCGATTTTTCGAAACACGAGCGTTCCACGCGCGCAGATCGAACGTGAACGCGCTCGAAATACGTCAAGCACTTTCTGCATGCGTCGACGATTTTCTCGACGGTACAGCCAGCAACCTCGACGAGCGGGAGGCTGCAAAACGGGAGATGGAACGCGCGGACAACGAAGCGACGGTCTGGTCCGAAAAGAAATCTCAAATCACCAGTCGTAGAAAGACCTCGTCACGCCGTCGTCTGTGAGCGGCGCGCGTCTGGCCGCATCGCGTTCACCCACGCCGTTTGTAGCGCCGGTCATCAGCACGACGGCGCGCTCGTGTTCTCGAAGAGCGACTGTGAGCCGCGCGACGTGAACATGAGCGCGAGCGGGCGCGGGTCACAGGAGCGTGTTCGCGTCGTGCGGCCCACGTGGGCGCGTCTAGCTGCAGCCGCTCATCAAAGCGTGTTCTCGACGGGCGACTGTGACCGCGTGACGCAACCGAGCCGGCGCAGTTCACAGGAGCAGTGTTTCGCGCCGAGCGCCCACCGGGGCGCGTCCACCTGCAGCGCGCCGGTCATCAAGCACGACAGCGAGTGCGTTCTCGACAACCGACGGTGACGAGGTCAGAGAGGGCGCACCGGTTCGCGCCGAGCCACGGGGGCGCGCGTCCGACCGCATCACGCTTTTCGCAAGACGGCCGCGCGCGACGCTAGACCTTCACGGTGCGATCGGGCAGTCCGCAGACATCGAGCAGGTGGGCGATGTCATCGGGGTCGCTCGTGTAAACGATCTCGGCATCGTAAAAGAGCGTGGCGAGCGCCACCTGCGCATCGCAGATATCGGACGTCTTGGCTTTGTCACACAATTCGCCGATGCGACGCACGAACGGATCGAACGGCGCGATCTCGAGATCGGGCAGGAGCTGTGCGAGACGTGCTTGCGACGGGTGGCGACGCCAGACCTGAGCAATCACCGAGCTCGGAACGATTACGAGTCCGCCATCGAGGATCGTTGCGGTGATTCGCCCCACGACGCTGCGATTGTTGCGCTCGACCGCGATCAGAGCACCGGCGTCGAGAACGACTCGCTTGCTGATGGTGATCATCCTCGTCGTCGCTTTCGGCTCGGCGCGCGTTTCGGCTTACGTCCCATCCGAGCGTTCTCGATCTCCTGCCGTGCCTCATCCAGCTCTGCCTGCGTGAAGGCGCCAAACTCCGCTTCGTATTGCGCGATCCATTCGAGAAGTCGGTCTCGACGCAGCTTCTCGCGCGCAGCGTTGGCGATCCAGGCCGAGATCGGTTCTCGTGCCGCGGAGCGCTTGATTTGTGCCGCGAGCTCCTTCTCCAGAGAGATGGCCCACTTGGTAACCGGCATGCTCCAGTATTACCACGGTCATACCAAGTGCTCAAGACGGTAGTTTATCTTGTCCGAGCTGTCTCGGCGGCGAATGCCGCGATACTACCGCGGTATTACCGAGCGTCAACCAGCCGTCAGCGGCGGTCGCGTGCGGAGGTGCCACGCGTAGTGGTACGGGTTCTCGCGGATGAAGCCGCGCGAGACGACATCGAAGTGCGCGCGCAGGCGCTTGGTGATCTTGCCGGCGGTGAGCGGGTAGCCGAGCTCCCAGTGGTGCTCGACGCACGGCTTGTGGCGCCACGGCAGCATGAACTTGTGGCCGAGCGTGAACTGCCAGTCGCCCCACCACATCGCCCAGCGGATGCGTAGGCCACGGTAGGGGAGCGAGATGAACACGTGCTGCTTCGAGCGGCGCGAGATGCCGGCGAGGCACTTGTCGAGCTCGGAGAGCGGGAGGTGCTCGAGTACCTGGAAGGCGCAGACCGCGTCGAAGGTGATGCCGGCGGGGAGAGTCTCGTCGAGGCGCGTGATGTCGGCGACGTAGTCGACGCCGCGCGACGCGTCGATGTCGAGCGTCTTCACGTCGACGCCCGCCTGCTTGAGGTAGCTCCGGAAGACGCCGGAGCCGGGCCCGATCTCGAGGACGGTGCGCGGGCGCACGGCGAGGACGTTGCGGATCTGGTGCCAGTAGGACATCCAGCGCTCGCGGTCGTCGTAGTGCTCGAAGTCGTAGTGCTCGGGCGCGACCTGGACTTGACGTTCGTCCGGGTCCGCGGGCGTGGGCTCGGCCATCGGCGCGCAAGCTAGCACACAGCGTGGTATCAGCGATGGGCGTGGAGAACGCGCAGACGGACCCGACGGCGCCGAAGCGCACGGCCGCGCAGGTAAACCGCGGCGTAGCGTGGGCAGGTGCGGCACAAGCGGTCATTGCCGTCGGTGATCTGGTCTCGTATCTGGTCGTGATCGCGTTCTGGGTCGGAACGGCAGACCTCGGCGTGGCGGCGGCAGCGATGACGTTCTACGTGCTGCTCGACACGGCGGCGGACTTCGGCGTCACGAGCGCGTTGATCCAGCGCGACGACCACACACCCGAGCGCGTCTCGACGGTGTTCTGGTTCAACATGATCGTGTCGGGCGGGCTGTTCGTCGTGCTGCTGCTCGTCGGGCCGCTGTACGCGTACGTGCTGGACAAGCCGGTCGTCGGGTGGTTGCTCGTCGCGTACGGCGGGAAGCTCGTGTTCCAGAACGTGTACGCGATCCCGTTCGCGCTGCTGCGCAAGGAGCTGCGCTTCGGCGAGATCGCGAAGGCGCGCATCGTGGCGCACACGGCGGAGAGCATCTCGCGCATCGTGTTCGCGGCGCTCGGGCTCACGATCTGGTGCTGGACGCTCGCGGCGCTCACGCGCGCGTTCGTGTTCGGCGTGATCGTGCAAGCGCGCCATCCATTCATCCCGAAGCTCGTGTTCAAGCCGCGCGAGGTGATGGACTACGCGAAGTTCGGGCTGCGCACGGCGGCGAGCCAGTTGCTGTTCCGGCTGTATACGAGCGTCGACCAGCCGATCATTCACTACTCGTTCGGCGAGCACGCCGCGGGCATCTACTACCTCGCGCTCTACATCGTGCTCGAGCCGGTGAAGACGATCTCCAACGTCGTCATCGATGTCGCGTTCCCCGCGTTCGCTCGACTGCGCGCGGATCGCGAGGGACTGATCCTGCAGTTCCTCGCGTTCACGCGGCTCAACCTGCTCGCGGTGCTGCCGTTCCTCGTCGTGGTGTGGCTCGCGATTCCAGAGATCCTCCGGCTGTTCATCGCGAGCGACAAGTGGTCGCCGTCGGACATCGCGACGTGCGCCGACGCGACACGAGTCTTGTGCATCGCGGGGACGCTGCGCGCGCTCGCGTTCGTGGGGCCACCGCTGCTCGACGGAATCGGGCGCCCCGAGCTCACGCTGCGTTACATGGTGACGGCGACGGTTGCGGTTCCCGGGTCGTTCCTGCTGTTCGCGTGGTTGCTCGGTCCGTACGTCGGCGTGATCAGCGTGCCCATCGCGTGGGCCGTCGGCTATCCGATCGCGTTCGGCGTGTTGCAGTACCTCGTGGCCCACTCGATCGAACTGTCGACGGTGCGGTACCTGAAGGCGTGCTGGGGCGTCGTCGGGTGCTGCGTCGCGGGCTTCGTGGTCGGCCTCGTCGTGTCGTATGTGATGGCCGGCGCGTCGGACGGCGCGCGCCTCGCGGCGATGGCGAGCTCGTCGCTGGTCGTGATGTTCGGCCTTGTCGCGACCTGGCAGAAGATCACGCCGCGATCGATTGCCCGCGCAGTCAAAGGCTAGCGAGCTCGTCATGTCGAGCAACGCGAACGGTTCAAACGAGCTGGCTCACGAGATCGCCCTGCGCATACACGGTGAGTGCGACGAGCTGGTCTCCCTCGTACCTGGACCACTCGCCGTCGCGTAGTCCTCGAGAGAACCGGCCCACCTCACGGATCAGGCCGTCATATTCTCCAAAGACCGGGAAGAGCGTCCATTCGTCGTCGGAGACGTCCGACAACTCGACGTGGGAGCCACCCCGCATAGGCGAGGAGCTCGTCATCGATGAGACAGAATGCATGTCGCGAGAGGGAGAGGGGAGGCGTGGGAACCGTGACACTTCCATCGCCCGCGCGCGCTCGCGCGAGCTCGGGAGCTTCGACGAGCGGCCCGGCAAGCCATTGCTTGCACGCCCGGCAGCGCAGGTGGTGCCCTTCGAACAGCATCACAGGACCGTACGAGCCTAGCACCGGTGTGGCGTCGGTCCTTACCTTGCAATCGATCGCGGCATGACTCCTTGGCAACGAATCGAAGCAGTGATCCAGCAGTTCGCTCACGCACGCAGGGTCGCGCCCGGAGAGTTCCGTTTGGCGTTCGTCTACGCGCGCAGGCACATCGTTGTCGAGGTTCTCGATCGATCTCCGGTGATCTCGCTACGATCCGAGCTCGGGAGCCTTGCTGACCTCGATCCGTTCGAGGCACTTCGGTTCAACCTCGACGCACACCAGCGCGTCGCGGTGTCCGGCGACAAGTACTTCTTGTGCATGGATCTCGGCGAAGAGCCGAACGAGGGCTACGTGCGGAAGATCCATGCGTTCGTCAAAGCGACGCAGGTGGTGCGTAGGTCCCCGCTTCGATACGAGCTGCCGGCGTTCTCGTTTGCGATGTAGGCACGCCGAATCTGCACGTGCGCCGATTCGGCGCGTGTCTCCCGGGGTCCCGGGAGCTTCTCGCGTGGACCATCGAATGAATCGAAGAGGAACGATGTCCGAGCCAACCACCACGACCGCACCGAACCCTCCAACTACGCAACCCGAACACGACGGCGGCGCCTCCGACGTGATCGACTTCATGACGTCATCGCCGCTCTGCATCGCCGGCGAGTGTCTTCCTTCGCCCGTCGATCTGGCTCTCGCGGGCATCGATCTCGCGTGCACGCTCTTCGACGGCGACGATCAGTCGAAAGGTAAGCATACCTACGCGTCGTTGATGGCAGACCTCGCGAAGTACACCGAAGGCATCGAGACCCCTGACGGCCAACCAATGGGCCCGCTCGACGTGACGCAAGGGTTCATCAACGAAGATCCTTCGGTCCCGGAGTACGTGAAGTTCGGCGCCGACTCTCCGATGACCCAGCAGCTGATGGTCGACTCCGGCGTCGTGGGGGCGCGCGAGGCGTATTACCTCGAGGGCTTCGACAAGACCGCGAGCAAGTTCCGCCTCGACGACTTCGTGCGCGAGACACTCGAGCTCGAGTCTCCCGTCCAGTTCGGGCAGACCGATGAAGGACAGACCTCGATCAACATCGACACCAGTGACGCTCAGCTGACCGAGCACCAGGTCGGGAGCTACACGGTCAAGATCGCCGAGACACCTGACGGGCAGCTCCTGTTCGTGGTGTTCAACAGCACGGGACGTGCATCCGGCTCGAGGAACCCCTTCACGCAAGAAAGTCTGTTCGAGGACCGCGCGCGTTCGGAGCCAGGTGGGTTCGGAACCGTCTTCCAGGCTTACTATTGGACGGAGCCGTTGCGACAGTGACCCTGGCCGCGACTATGGAGTGACGACGAACTGCAGCAGCGCACACGCTTCCATCGGCGCGCCGTTCGCGACGTACGGTTTGAACCGCTTCCAGCGCCAGATCTTCGCGGCGCGCTGGCGATCGCCCGGGTTCTGCCCCAGAACGACGACATTCTTCACGTCGCCATTGGTGTCGATACACACGTTGACGTCGGACAGCCGATCGGGCGCCGTGACCGACACTTGTGCAGGCGTCGCGGGCATCGGGTCGAGCGTCACGGTCGACAGTGCGACAAGATCGAGCGGCTGGATGGTCGCGATCGACGAGAGCATCAACGTCGACGACATCAGATCGAGATCATCCTCGAACACGTACGTCGAGAGCCGAGCTCCGTTGGATCCGCTGCGCGGCAGCGTCTCCACCGCGGGGGCCTTGCTCGCCGGATACGTCAGCAGCGACATCGAACACACGCGAAGCGGCGCTTTGCGGAACACGTAGGGCTTGAACGCCCAATCGCTCGTCGCACGGAGGAACACCTCGCCCGTCTTCGGTGTCGACGCGCTCGCGATCGCACGCGTTGCCGTGCCGGTCTCGTCGACGCACGTGCGGATCCACGCGCTCGCCGGGTTGGACTTCGCGAGCTCGCCCTCGAGGTCGGCGCGCACGGCGTCGTCGAGCAGCGTCGTACCGGCGGTGCGCAGCGCCTCGAACGCCTGCGCGGTCAGCATCGGCGGGCTGGTGTCGTCGCCCGCACCGGCGGCGCCGATCCAGCGCACGCGGCCGTCGGAGATCGCGAGCTCGAGCTCGATGCCGGGCTCGACGGTGAGGATCACGCCGCCGAGCGCGGATGACTCGCGCGTCGAGAGCTGGGGGACGAGCCTGGCCAAACAGCGCGCGAACGCGTCGCGGTCTTTGGTGTGAAGCACGCCGGCGCGAGCGAACCGCTTCGCACATGCCGCGTCGGTGAACCACGCGCCGTTGTATTTGAACGGAGTCTCGAGTCGCGCAGCGATCGCCTTCGCGTCGCTACGCTTCATCGCGCGCGTGATCGCAGCGATCGTCGTCCCGTCGCGCGCCACGACGATCTCGTCGGCGAGCGCCACCGATGGGAGCAGCGAGAGCAGGGCCAGGAGCGCGAGGCGCACGCTCTATTGATAGCGCGACTTGCCCTCGAAATCGTGAACCGAAACTGCGGCGCGGCCCTTGGGACGAACCATGTCGACTGGCGACGGGCCGCGCCTCTAAGACAACTATCTAGTTACAGCTTGCGAGCGACGAACTTGAACTTCGAGGCGCCGGTCGAATAGCCACGAACCTGGACGAACACCGGCGCAGGGGCGGGCAGGTCGACGGTACAGCTCTCGTTCGAGCCCGACTTGTACGGGCGGCACGTGTACTCGGAGAGCGTCGCATCGCGACCGATGCGGACGTAGAGGTCGGCGTCGCCCGTGGTAACGCCGCTCGGGCGCGTGATGGCGAACTCGTACTTGCCGGCCGCGAGGGTCGGGGTCGTCCAACGCTTGATGTCACCCTTGTTGACCGAGCCGGTCTCCGAGATCCCACCCCACGTCGCGGGCGGAGGCGTGCCGCCACCGCCACCGGGGACGAACGTGTTGTCCTGCTCGCCGGTGACCATGACGACCTGCGAGCTGTCGATGCCGCGGAACATCTCTTCGTACGTCTTCGGGTTGTCGTGCGCGAGGAGGCCGCGGAAGATCGACATCGTCGCGCCCGTCATCGAGTGGAAGAACGCGGGCATCGCGTTGTTGATGATGTCGATGTACTTGTAGCCGGTCGTGTCGTCGGGGTTGACGGCCTTGTGCGCGTTGAACAGCGCGTCGTCGATGTACGCGAACGTGTCGCAGCCGTTCATGTAGACGACGACGTATTGGCCGGCGACCCACCTACCGCGCTGCGCGAGCGCGCGGACGTTCGCGCCGAGGCCGGCGTGACCGTTGTAGACGATGTAGTCGGCCTTGGACGACAGCGTCTCGTAGCGCGTACGGAACGCGGGCTGCGAGAGACCCGTGGTCACGTTGTCCGTGAGCATCGCGACGACGCGGACCTTCTTGCCATCGGCCAGGGTCGCGTTGAACTCGACGTCGGGGGTGCCGACGCCGGGGTTCGAGGGAACGGTCGCCGGTGTGGTCACGAGTTGGCGGTTGCCAAGCTCGGTCTTCATCGCGCCGATGAACGCGTTGTACGCCGAGATGCCCGCATCCGACGACGTGGTCGCGCCGTCCTCGTACTTGCCGAAGATCGCGACGACGTTGAGCGTTCCGTCCTCCCAGACCTTGTTGATCTCGGGATACTTGCCGGTGCTCTGGCTCGGCGACGGAGAGACGGTCGCGGTCAACTTCACGACATCCGCGGCGTCGAGGCGGCAGCGCGAAGCCTTCGGACGGTAGTAGTAGAACATCGAGCCGGCATCGACGTCGTGCGCGCCGACGTCGACGCAGTCGTGACCGTACTTGGTGGCGAACGCGGTCTGACCCGCGGAGGAGATGTCCTTCGGGAGGATGAGCTCGTACGTGTTCGGGATCGCATTGCGCTTGCCCCACGCGACCGGAAGCTTCGCCTTGTACTTCAGCTCGGTCTTGCCGGCGACCGTGCGCTTCGTGACGTTGGTGATGACCGCCTTGTCGACGCGACCCACCGAGTTGTCCCAGTTCAGGAGACCGACCGTGTAGAGGAGGTGGTCCTGCACCGTCGCGGTGTCGTTCCAGCTCGACTCGATCAGGAGCGTGCCCTCGAACTCGAAGTCGACGAACACCGCGAGCGCGCTCGTGTCGGTCTTGCCGTCTTCGGACTTCACTTCCTCGCCGTCGTAGACATCGTCGTCTACGACGCAGGCGGGAGCGGCGAGGGTCGCGGCGGCGAGGATGGGGGCGAGGCTGCGCTTCATGCCCCCTCGAAGAGCACGCTTCGTGCCGCCGATAGTTGCAGCCAAGCCTGCGAGATCAGGGGCATGCAACCAGGAAGCCCCAGTTGCCGTGGCCGCTACCTAAGCCAGATCAGGCGAGGCTGGGAGGCCTCATTCCCAAGCGATATCCATCGAATCGTCATCGTTGAGGCCCTTCTCGAGGAGGGCCAAGAACTCGGGTTCAGCGCCGTTGTCGGAGAGTAATTCGAGCGTGTCGTGATCGATCACGTAGTGATCCTCGTCGTCCTCGCTCTCGAGCTGGTCTTTGAGGAACTTCAGCTGAGCGTCGCTGATCGTTCCGATGTCATCGCCCGTATCGATCCTGGTCAGCCGCGGCATTGGTGATGGTCAGAGTCTGCACAGCGAGGCCCCGCGCGGTCAACCGCTGGTCACGCCGTGCTACAAGTCGTGCGTGTCGGAGCTGCCCGCGAGCGTTGACGTCGCGATCATCGGCGGCGGATTCGCTGGCCTCGCGACCGCGTGGGCTCTCGGTCGTCGCGGCGTGAACGCGATCGTGCTCGAGCGCGAGAGCGCCCTCGGCAAGTTCGCGAGCGGGCGGGGCGCCGGCCTCGGCCGGCAGCTCGCCGAGGACGACGCGACCACGGCACTCACGATCCGCGGCGCGGCGATGTTGCGCACGGAGCTCTCTGCGGCGTGGACTCCGACGAGCGGCGTGCTCGGCTTCGACGACGCCGCGCTCGCCGAGGCCTACGCCGCGCGCGCGCATCGCCACGGGCTCGCGATCCGCGGACTCGATCGCGGCGCGGTCCTCGCGTATTGGAGCGCGCTCGACGGCCTGATGACAACCTCCGGGTTGTTCGTACAGACCGACGGTGTCATCGACGTGAAGGTCCTGCTCCAGCTCTATGCGGCGAGCGCACGCGTCGAGCTCGCATGCGGCGTCTCGCATGTCGCGCCCGGCGGCATCGGCGCGCAGGTGATGACCACGCGCGGGACGATCGACGCGCGTGTCGTCGTCGATGCGGCGGGCGCGTGGGCCGGATCGCTCACGGGTGATGCGCCACTCGACGTGTTCAAGCGCCACCTCTACGTCCTCGAAGCGACGTCGCGAGCCGATGCGCCGTGGATCTGGCACCTCGGTCGCCAGGAGCTGTACGCCCGCACCGACGGTGACGGCGTGCTTGTCTCCGTCTGCGACGCACATCGCGAGGCCGCCGGTGAGGCGCAGCCCGACGAGATCGGCGCGAGCGCGATGCGGGCGATCCTCGGCCGCGCGGCACCCGCGTGGGATGGTCGCGCGGTGAAGCGTGCGTGGGCGTGCCAGCGCGTGTTCACACCGGAGCGTGCGATGCGCATCGGTCGCGATCCCGCACGTCCGTGGCTCGTGTGGGCCGCGGGTCTCGGCGGTCACGGCGCGACGGCGTCGGCGGCGGTTGGCGAGAGCGTCGCGGACGCGATCGGGGCGTGATCAAAGCGGGACGCAGGACTGCAGCTCGAACAACAAATACGCCATTGCCAGCTCCTGCGCCGTCATCGGTGCGTTCGAGCATCCAGCCGGGAACGGTTGATTTGATTGCGACATCGACGACGCGCTCACGTGCATGTCGGAGAAGGCGACGCGCCCGCAGCGATTCTGACCCGGCGTGACCGGAGTGGTGAACATGAAGTTCTGCGGGCGCATCATCCCGCTGAGGATGAAGTAGGCCCATCGTATGGCTCGGGTCATGTCGACCGAAATCGCGGTCGTGCGTCCTTCGCCGTTTGGCATCGGGATCCTTCCAGCCGCGATGCCGCTGACGTTCTGCTGCCAGGTTGCGAAGTCCATTCCTGCGGGGTTCGCCGTGTCGATCAGGATGTCGCCGGCGGGCAGGTTCATGCTGTTGGGACTGAAGTCGGCGATCGTCTCCCACTCGGGTTGCGTGAGGCCCGAGGCCGGAAGACCGTCGATCCACAGGTTGTGCTGGTGCTCGGCCCAGATCCGTCCGCCGGCGTCCGCATAGGACTTCATCGCCGCGAGTGCCGACGCTGGCTTTGTCGAGGCGTCGACAACTCCCTCGCACGAGAGCATCACGAGGTCATACGGGGCCAGCGTCGTGAACGAGCCCCACAACGCGGTCGTGCTCGACGCGAACACCCCGAAGGGACCCATCCGCGCGCCGCCATTGACTCCGGGCGAGAACAGGTGGACGGCGGCCGGGCTCCCCACGGTGCCGAACTCGGAATCGGCGATGCCGATCTTGCGCACGAGACACTCGAGGGCATCCGCCTGGCCGGTCGAGACCGCGATCGTCGGGAGATCGACCGAGGTCGTCGGAGGAGTCATGTCCGCGCGACTTCGCGGCAGCCGCGAGACGTCGGTCGCGAGCACCGTCTCCGTACAGTCGTCGACCTGCGCGAGCCTGAGCTGTCGCCTCCACTTGCCTGCGGTGATCACCACCGGGATGTCCGCGCCCGACGGGATGTTGCGGAGCACGAAGCGCCCGGCGGAGTCACTGCGGACGCGCGTGATCGGATCGCCCGGCAACGGACCGCAGTTCGCGCACATCGCTCCGTGCTCGATTGGACCTGGATCGCGGCTGGGGACGTAGATATCGGCGTTGGCCAGCGGCGTCATGCCATTGGGAAGGAACACGGTGCCCAACACGCGTGTCTCCATGTTCTGAGGACACGACGCGACCTGACACGCGAGGCCGGTGCACGCGTCACTACCAGGACCACCGTCATCACCCGGACCGCCGCCGCCATCTCCGGAGATCTGTGGAAGCGGATCGAACTTGCACGCGACGAGAGCGCACGCGCTGAGCACGAGCGCCAGGGTCGCGCGCATCAGAACGTCCCTCCAATAGCGACACCGTTCGGCGTCACGCTCAGCACACGCGCGGTCCGCGGAGTCTCGTCACCACCGCGAACGAACAGCCACACGGCCACGCCGATTGCCGCGACACCGGCGATGCCGACACCCTGCGCGGCGAGCAGCTTCGTATTCGCCGAGCTCTCCAGATCGTTGCGCCGCGACTGACTCGACGTCTCCGCTTTCGCGTCGGCGTATGTCGCACGTCCCCACAGGCCCAGCCCGACCGCCGCGCCGACGAGCACGACACCACCGCCCCCGACGATGTACGGCAGCTTCGAGCGCGACGACGTTCGCGGATCGTCGGTCGTCGCGAGCGGAGTGGTCGCTGTCGCCGGCGGCGATGCCGGCGTCGGCTTCGCGGTGGTCGTCGTCGGCGTTTCGGTGGGCTTCGTCGTCGTGACCTTCGGTGTCGTCGGCTTCGGTGGTGACGTGGTCGTCGGCTTAGGGGGCGTGGTCGTCGGTTTTGGTGGCGTGGTCGTCGGTTTCGGTGGCGTCGTGGTCGCCACGGGCACCGACGAGACCTTCTCGAGCACGGGAACGTCGACGATCTTCGCGTCCTTCTCGACACCGACCGTGATCTCGGTCGACCACGGCGTCTTGCCCGGCGCGGTCGCAGTGATCTTGTACGTCCCGCCGTCGATCGGCAGCGCGCGGCCCCACATCGCGGAGTCGACGCGATCCGTATTGCGCTTCACCTCGACGCCATCGCTGCCCGGCGCGACCTTGATCGTCAGCTTCGAGATCCGCGGCTCGAGCTTTGCGGCTTTGTTCTTCGCGACGTCGTGCAGCTGCTTCGTCGTCGCGTCGCTCGCGGATCGCGTCGCGCGTTCGGCCTCGAGGAAGAGACCCCACGCGGACGCGAGCTGGTTCGTCTTCTCGCGACAGCCTGCGAGGTTCAAAAGCGTTGCCGGTGCTGGCTCGAGCTTCTGGCTCTGCTCGAACGCGGTGCATGCCTCCGCGTACTTCTGCTTCTGCATCAACTCGCGTCCCTCGCGAAACAGAACCTCCGCCTGGGCGCCGGCGGGTTGCGTGTATGCCACCGACGACCACGACGCGACGAGCGCGAAAACGATCGCGAAACCCCTCATGCACCCAGCCTATCGCGAGATAGGCAGGCCGTTCTCGTCAAGCTCCACGCGCGATGTAGGTTTCGTGGGCTTGTCCTTCTTTGGCTTGTCGGGCTTGTCGGACTTCTTCGTCGCGATCGTGGGTTTGGCCTGCGGCTTCCATCGCGCACCGCGCACGAGATCGGTCACCTCGCCGCCCAGTCGCCACGACGCGACGTCGTCGGCGTTGCCGGTCGTTCCATCGGGGCCCGACGAGAGCACACCGATGATCTGATCGCCCGGCTGATCCGTGCAGGTGATCACGAACGCGTTCTTCCACGGATCGGTCTCGGTGACGCCGAGCGTTGTGACGTCGGGGCACGGTGCATCGGCGTGCGAGGTCGCCCACGTCGTGAACGCGGACAACACGGTCTTCATGCGCGTGCTCACCTCCGCGTTCGGATCTGGTGGTCGCGTCGTTGCGGGTTCTACGGGCTTCGCGGGTTCCGGCGCCGTGGCTGGAGCGGTCACCGTCGGTGTCGCCGGCTCGTTCGCTGCGACCGGCGCGTCCGGTGTCTTGCCACCGCCTCGCGTCGCGAGGATCACGGCGACGACTCCGCCGACGACGAGCACACCCGCGACGCCGAAGATGAGACCGTTCGACTTCTTCGACGGCTGTGCGAGAGAGAGCGCGCTCGCGCCGAGCGAGAGCGTCGTCGGAACGCCATGTGGGTTGGTCCCCGGCGGTGGATACGTGCCGGGTTGCCCTGGTTGCGGGTACGGCTGCGAATGGAAGCCAGCTTGCGGCGCCATGTGAGGGTGCGAGGGAAAGCCACCGATCATCGGCGAAGAGCCGGTGAGCGCACCGAGCGCCATCGCGAGCTCGGAGCCAGACGCGAAGCGCTGCGCGGGATTCTTCGCGAGGCACCGCAGGATAACCTGATCGATCTCGCGTGGCAGACCACCGTGTCGCATCGTCGATGGCACCGGCGGCTCGGTAGTCATGTGCATCACGATCAGGTCGCCGATGCCTTCGGACACGAACGGCGGGCGACCGACGAGCATGTGGAACAGCACGCAGCCGAGTGCGTAGACGTCGGACCGTTGATCGACGTGGCCGGCGCCGCGGCACTGCTCCGGCGACATGTAGGTCGGCGTTCCCATCACCGCGGACGTCTGGGTTCGAACCTTGTTCGCGGAATCCGCCGTGAGCTTCGCGATGCCGAAGTCGAGGACCTTGGCGCGCTCGCCGCCGTTCACCTCGGGATCTCGGACGATGAAGAGGTTCTCGGGCTTGAGATCGCGGTGCACGATGCCACGGTTGTGCGCGGCGCCCAGCGTGCTGGCGATCTGCCGCATGAGGCGAAGCGCCGAAGGAACGTCGAGAGTGCCCTGCCGCTGGAGGCGCTTGTCGACGGCCTCTCCGTCCAGCAGCTCCATCACGATGTACGCGCTTCCGTCGGTGTGCTGCCCGAAATCGAAGATCTGGACGATGCCCGGATCCTCGATCGCCGTGGCTGCGCGCGCCTCGTTGAAGAAACGCTGCACGAACTCGGGCCGGCTCGAGAACTCGGTGTGGAGCACCTTGATGGCGGCGCGACGACCGAGCATCGTGTGCTCCGCCAGCCATACCGAGCCCATGCCACCTTCACCGAGTTGCTTGAGAACTCGGTACGCCCCGATCGTACTCCCCACGTTCACGACAGGATTGTAGACCGGCGCCCGGAGCCGCACCACAACCGTGAGCCGGCGCGGTGAGGAACACCCGTCACTACAAGGTGTCTATTTCTGTTCGTCGCACTTGGCGACGGCCTCGAGATCCTTGGCGGCGAGCGCACACGTCACGCGCTCCTTCGCCGTCTTCTCGACGCACGTGGTGATGAACTCGGGCTTGGCCTCCGCGACCGTGGTCTTCTGCTTCGCGATCTCCGCCTTCATCGCGTCGGTGGCCGTCGCTCCGGCCTTCTTGAACTCGAGATCGACGAGGTGCTCGAGCAACTGGCGACACTGGCCTTCTGACGGCGCGTTCTTGCATCCGGCCAGAGCGAGCAGCGCGACGGCGATCCAACGCATCATGCGGTCATCGTATCACTGCGGTACCGGCATCACATGCTTCGCCGCAGGTCATCGATTCGCTTCTGTACTGCGGATGTCGGGTGCAGTGCGCTCGCGCGGTCGAGGATCGCTCGCGCGGTACGTGGTGCGCCGTCTCGGGTCCAGGCGACCGCGAGGTGATAGAGGATCTCCGGCTCTCGCGGAGAGAACCGCGCCGCGCGATCGAGGATCCGCACAGCCTCGCGATGTTTGCCCTGGCGCACGAGCAGCCAACCCCAGCTGTCGAGGATCGCCGGATCGCCTGGAGCGAGCTCCCTCGCGCGTGCGAGGTACCTCTCCGCGTCGGAGAGGCGCTGGTTCCCGTCCGCGAGGATGTAGCCGACGAGGTTCAAGAGCGTCGACGACTCGGAGTGCGCGTCGAGCAGCGGCTCGAGCAATGCGAGCGCGCTCTTGGCGTCACCGACGTGATCGAGCAAGCGCGCGCGAACGAGCGTCGCGCCCAGCTTCGATCCGAGCACGCTCGCCTGCGCCTTCGCGCCCGCCACGTCGCCGCTGTCCGCGCGCGCGTAGAGTGCGACGAGCGTGACGTCGAGGTCGTCGGGCGCCTTCTCGCGCGCGGGTGTGATCGCGGCGAGCGCGCCCGCGGGGTCGTTCGCAGCGAGGAGCGTGTTCGCGGCGAGCCTGCGTGCATCGATGAAGCGCGGCGAGTCCGCGGAGATCGCGAGCAGCTTCTTCGCGACAGCTAGCGGATCCGCCGGGCCATCGAGCTCCGCGTGCAGCAACGCGCCGGCATCGGCGTCGACGATCGCGACCCGGTTCGCGATCGCGCGCACCTGGTCGATGCGGCCGAGGCCACGCTCGAGCCGAGCGACGGTTGCGAGTGCGTCGACGTCGCTTCGATCGTCGTCGAGAAGCGTGAGCAGATCGATCGCCGCGGTGCGATCATCAGCTTCGCACAACAGCCAGTACAGCTCCTCTGCGATGTCGAGCGCTTGACCGCTGCGATCGAACGCGCTGCGCGTCTGCTCGATCGCGCGGGTGAGGTCGCCCGTGCGGCGCAGCGCACGCGCGAGGTCGAGGCGTGCGTCGAGGTGGTCCGGGTCCAGCTCGAGCACGCGGCGCAGCGAGACGATCGCCGGCGCGAACTGGCCTTTCTTGGCCAAGCGTACCGCCAGCCGGTAGTGCCCCTCGACCGACGTCGGTAGCTTGTCGACGAGCTCGCGCAGTGTGCTCTCGGCGTCGTCGGGAGCCTGTAGCTTCGCGAGCCCGACATACGCCTCCTCGTCGTCGGGAGACAGCTCGATCGCACGGCGGTACGCACGGATCGCCTCGGGCTTCGCGCTGGCGGCGAGCATGTCGCCCGAGACACGCCACACCTGCGCGTGTTGGGGCCACCGCTTGCGGGCGTCGGCGAGCGTCTCGCGCGCCGCGACGTCCTTCTTCGCCTTCGACAGTGCGCGAGCGAGCTCGACCGCGATCATCGGCTGGTCGGGCGCGGCCCTCGCTGCTTCGCGCAACGACTCGACCGCGGCGTCCCAGTCGGAGCGGTACGCGGCCAGCTTTCCGTCCAAGTAATACGCGTACGCCGAGGACGACATCGGCGGGAGAGGACGGACCGGCGGCTTGCTGGGAGTGCACCCCGCGAGCGCGAGGCACATCACGAGACGCCGGACCGTGTTCACGCGCACAGCCTACCTCGCCCGAGACGAGCGCTGCGCTGTACGCTCGTGACGATCGCCATGGATGACACCACCCGCAACGCCACCTATGTCGCACTACGCACGGTCCTCGCCCAGTGGCGCAAGAAGTTCAAGGCACAGGAGCAGTACCGGCCCTCGAAGGCGCTCGGGTTCTACAGTCTCGAGCATGCCGTGAAATCCGCACGCGCCCAGTTCGCGATCGCCTTTGCCCATACCCGTGATGTTCGTCTCTACGTCCTGCCGCTTCGCGTGTTCCCCGAGCTGACCCGGCGCGTCCCCGCTTCGCTCGCGAAGAAGATCACGAGCAAGTCGGTGGTCGTGTTCAAGAAGCCTCCGACGAAAGGCGAGCTCAACGCGGTTCTGTACTTGCTCATCGACGCATACAACCTCGTCGCCCGCCGGTCCACGGTCGCTCCGGGGCTGACGTACAATCAGCCGCTGACGACGAAGCACGTGTTCGACGCGATCTGTCGTCGCGTTCCACCGAACCTCGTTACCACCGTCGGGAAACGGGTCGAGGTCGTGATCCCCGCGGGCACGCGCCTCTCCGCGGCGCTCGCGAAGCAACGAACGAATCCGACGACCCTCGTGTTCAAGAGCGTCAGCTGGGATCAGCTACAGGCGCTCGAGCGCAGCTTCAAACGAGCTCGCTGAGCTACAACGGGATGTTGCCGTGCTTGCGCGGCAGGTTCGCCTGGCGCTTGTTCTTGAGCGTGCGCAGCGACCGCACGATCGTCCAGCGCGTGTCGCGCGGGCGAATGATCTCGTCGATGTAGCCGAGGGACGCCGCCTTGTACGGATTCGCGAACCGCTCGCGGTATTCCTCGGTGAACGCGGCCTTCATCTTCGTGCGCTCGCCCTCGTCTTTGATCTTGTCGAGCTCGCCGCGGAAGATGATGTTGACGGCGCCGTCGGGGCCCATCACCGCGATCTCGGCCGCCGGATAGCTGACGTTGACGTCCGCGCGGATGTGCTTGGACGACATGACGTCGTACGCGCCGCCGTACGCCTTGCGCGTGATCACCGTGATCTTCGGGACGGTCGCCTCCGCGAACGCGTAGAGCAGCTTGGCACCGTGCTTGATGATGCCGCCGTACTCCTGCGTCGTACCTGGCAAGAAGCCGGGCACGTCGACGAACGTGACGATCGGGATGTTGAACGCGTCGCAGAAGCGCACGAAGCGCGCGGCCTTGATCGACGCATCGATGTCGAGACAACCCGCGAGGTGCATCGGCTGGTTCGCGACGATTCCCGTCGCCCGCCCCTCGAAGCGCGCGAAGCCGCACACGATGTTCTTCGCGTAGTCCTTGTGGACCTCGACGAACTTTCCGTCGTCGACGACGGCGTTGATGATCTTCTTGATGTCGTACGGCTTGTTCGACTCGAGCGGCACGACGTTGTCGAGCGCGGCCTCGGCGCGATCCGGCGGATCCTGCGTCGGGCGCACTGGCGGATCTTCCTGGTTGTTGCTCGGCATGAACGAGAGCAGCTCGCGCAGGCGCGCGATGCACGACAGCTCGTCGGGCTCCGTGAAGTGAGAGACGCCAGATCGGCTCGCGTGCGTCATCGCGCCGCCGAGCTGCTCCTTGGTGACCTCCTCGTGCGTCACCGTCTTGATGACCTCGGGGCCCGTGATGAACATGTAGCTCGTGCGATCGACCATGAGGATGAAGTCGGTGATCGCCGGTGAATACACGGCGCCACCTGCGCACGGTCCCATGATCGCGGAGAGCTGCGGGACGACGCCGCTCGTCAGCACATTGCGCAGGAAGATGTCCGCGTAGCCCGCGAGCGACTCGACGCCCTCCTGGATCCGCGCGCCGCCCGAGTCGTTCAGGCCGATCACCGGGCAGCCGATCTTCGTCGCGAGGTCCATCACCTTGCAGATCTTCTGCGCGTACGCGCCGGACAGCGATCCGCCGAACACGGTGAAGTCCTGCGCAAACACGCAGACAGGACGGCCATCGACGGTGCCGTGCCCGGTGACGACGCCGTCACCCAGGATCTTCTGATCCTGCATCCCGAAGTCGGCGCAGCGGTGCGTGACGAACTTATCCAACTCGACGAAGCTGCCCTCGTCGAGCAGCGCCTCGAGGCGCTCGCGCGCCGTGAGCTTGCCGGCCTCGTGCTGCTTCGCGATGCGCGCCGCACCTCCAGCGAGCTGTGCCTTCGCTTCCATCTCTTCGAGACGCTGGATCGGATCTTTCACCCAAGCGGCGTATACTTGGGCGTGGCGAACGTCAAGGGAAGCGCGCTCTCGTCGCGCGTCCTGTGGGTGCAGTTGAACCACGGTGAGAAGGGGATGAGCCGTCTTCTGGCGCAAGCCTCGCCGGAGCTGCAGGCGAACCTCGAGCGCGGAATTCTCAAGGCGCAGTGGTACCCGTTCGCGCAGTTCATCGAGCTGATCACGACGATCGATCGCTTGTTCGGAAAGGGCGACCTCGGGCTCGTCGAGGAGCTCGCGCGACACGGCGCCGATGCGAACCTGACGACGATCTATCGTCTGTTCTACAAGGTCGGCACGACGCACTGGATCCTCGGACGTGCGGTGCGCCTGTGGAGCGCGCACTACGACTCCGGCTACCTCGAGGTGATGACGCGCGGTCCGAAGACGGCCGTGCTGCGCATCCGCGGCTTCGAGACGCCGCACGTGGTGCACTGTCGATCGGTGATGGGGTGGGCCGGGCGCTCCATCGAGCTCTCCGGCGGCAAGAACGTCAAGGCGAGCGAGGTGGCGTGTCGACTCGCGGGCAGCGAGTTCTGCCAGATCGAAGCTGCGTGGGAGTGAGCGCGCCGGAACGCCCCCGCGGCGACGAGCGCCGCGAGGAGCACGAGCTCGGTCATTTCGCTTTCACCCGCAGGCCGACGAACGCGGTCGGCCACAGCACGACCTTGGTGGAGTCGGTAGGCTCGTACGTCCGCGCGATTGTTGGGTGAAAGTTGTCGCTGTTATCGTTCATCCGATCGGTGATGTAGACGTTCGCCGCGACACCGCCGAACGCTTCGAAGTTCTTCGCCAGCGGAACCGAGAGGCTCGCGCGCAGCTGGTTGATCTGCCCGTATTCGATATCCCATATGTCGGTGAGCCAGTGCATCGCGTCGATATCGAGACCGAGATCGCCGAAGCGCGCGGTGGCGCCGAGCCCAGCACCGACGAGGACGTTGTCGTGATCAGGAGACCAACCGATGCTCCAGATGTTGTGGATGTACTTCGTGCCGTGGCGAAATCCGACCGAGGTCACGCGCGAGCTGTCGACCCAGCCATCGAACGCGATGCCGCCGTTTTTCGAATAGTTGATGACGCCGATCGGGACGCTGTCGTCGCCGTCGTCGGACAGATTGACGACGCCGATCTGCACGCCGCGCATCTTGCGCGCGATGTTGACCACGCCGATCTGCAGGCCGTGCACGTCTCCGCCGATGTTGACGGCCCCCGCGATCTGCGCGCCGTCGACGCGGCTCGCGACGTTTGCGGCGCCGCCGATCTGCAAGCCATACATCGGGCCGGACACGCTGCCGGCTCCACCGATCTGGATGCCGCGCGTGCGCTTCGCAATGCTCGCCGCACCGCCGACCTGGATTCCGCAGTGATCCTCGGCGACGGCGGCGGCGCCTCCGACCTGGATGCCCGTCGAGGTGCCGCCGGACATCGCGGCAGCTCCGCCGATCTGCGCTCCGTAGAATGAACCACGCGCGAGGGACACCGCACCGCCAAGTTGGAGCCCTCGCGCGTGGCCAAGAGTTGCCGCGAGAGCGCCGCCGATCTGCGCGCCGTACATCTCGCCGGAGACGACATCGACCACACCGCTGATCGTTGCGATGTTCGTGTTGTCGGTCCAGCCCATGACTGCATGTAGACCGAAGCCGACGGTGACGCGTTCGCCGAACGCGCGATCGATCGTGAGCGGCGGCACGAGGCCGATCGTCGCGGGCACGTACCGCGTCGGCGTGACCAAACGCGCAGCCGGTAGAGGCGCGGGCGGCGGGAGCACGGGCAACCCGCCGAGAACCTCGCTCGCTTGATCGCGAACGAGGTTCGTCGCGACGAACGCGATCAAGGACGTGCGATCCGTTTGTTCGATCGGCAACGCGAGTGTCCGCTCGATCACCGTACCGGGCGACGGGTGATACGCGATGCGCACGGTGCCGCGATCGACCGCGATCTCGAGGCGACCGAGTGCGGGTGCGTACGCGGACTGCCCCACGATGCGCACGCCGAGCTCGGCGCCGATGGCGCCGCGAACCGTGTCCGCGGCGAGCGCTGCATCGGGGTCCAGGATCTCCACACCGAGAGCACCGGCCTCGATCTGGGACGCTTCGACCTGATCCGGCATGGTGACCGGTTGCGCTCCAGCGACTCCAGTTCCTGCGAGGAGGAGAGACGCGAGCACCTTGGAAAACGTTGCCTTCATGTTCGCTGGGTCCCCGGACCTCTTCGATTCGTTCAAGAAGAATTTGGTGACGATCCGGGAAGTTGGCCAAGGCGATATCGTTGAACGAAGAGACAAGCTACGGGTACCAAAGCTCGTTGTCAGTATCATTCGCCATCGCGGAGCGGGACGCAGTGGAAGCGACGACACCCTCCCTAGAGGAACGGGTCGGCGCGCGCGATCCATCAGCGATCGACGAGGTCTATCGAGAGCATCACGCCGCCCTTCGCGGCTTCGCGCGCCGCCTCGTCGGCGATCTCGATACGGCCGAGGATCTGGTGCACGACGTGTTCGTCGTGTTGCCCGATGCGATCCGGAGGTTCCGCGGCGAGTCGAGCCTGCGGACGTTCCTCTCGGCGATCGCGTTGCGCCGTGCGCACAAGTTCATTCGCTCGGCGTCGCGTCGCCGCAACGCGATGACGCGCCTCGCGGAGCAACCCGCACAAGACGCACCCGCCCCAGACACCGCGCTCGCGCGCAACCAGATGGCGGCGATCCTCTATCGCGCCCTCGACAAGCTGCCCGACGATCAGCGCGTCGCGTTCGTTCTCTGCGAGATCGATCAGATGACGGCGGGAGAGGCGGGCGAGATTGCAGGCGCACCCGAGGCGACGATGCGTACCCGGCTGTTTCATGCGCGCAAGAAGCTGCGTGTTTTGCTCGACCAGGAGGTGACACGATGACGAACCCGGTCGACAAGTCCGACGAACGTCGCGCCGGCGAAGGCGGAGCGAATGGAATCGACACGTTCCTCGCGGACGCGGTCTCGGCCGCGCGCGGTCAGGCCGACGAAGGTGTTCACGACGGAGCACACACGCGCCTGCGCCTGCGCGAGTCGCTCGCGAGTCGCGGCGTGCAGCGCCGCAAGCGCTTCACGGTGATCGCGGCGGTGATCGCGTCGCTGTTCGGCTCGACCGCGTTTGCATACTGGGCCGGCTGGCGCCCACCGTGGAGCCAGCCCGCGGTCGTCGACGAGGCGCCCGACGCCGACGCGCACGACGGCGTGTCGGTGCGGCTGCCCGAATCGCGTCGCGGCTCGGCGAAGTCGACGTCACCCGACGGCGTGCAGACCATCGTCACGATGGAAGCGCCGCCGGAGCTCGGCGCGATCCCCGATGCCGGGCACATCGCGGAGGTCGGCTCCGTGCCGGCGCCTCCGCCCGCGCCCGTCGACCCGGCCCCGCCGGAGCTCGCGCCCTCGCCTTCGAACATCGCGAACGAGCCGATGAAGACCGCGACGAATCCCACGAAGACCGTGACGACGACGGCGAAGAAGCGACCGGTCGAGACGAAGCTGGTCGAGACGAAGCCCGAGACGAAGCCCGTCGAGACGAAGCCCGTCGAGTCGAAGCCCGTCGAAACGAAGCTGGTCGAGACGAAGCCCCTCGAGACGAAGCCCGTCGAGACGAAGCTGGTCGAGACGAAGCCCGTCGAGACGAACCCCGTCGAGTCGAAGCCCGTCGAGTCGAAGCTCACGACGGCGCCGACCACCGACACGCCGAAGGCGCAGCCGAGTGGGGAGCTCGTCGCATATCGTCGCGCGCACGAGCTGCACTTCCGCGGCAGCGATCCGAAAGCCGCGCTCCGTGCATGGGACGACTATCTCGCGAAGTATCCGAACGGCGCGCTCGCCCCCGAGGCGCGCTACGACCGCGCGCTTGTCCTCGTGAAGCTCGCGCGCTGGGCCGAAGCCCGCGCCGCGCTCGCACCGTTCGCGAACGCGAAGGTCGGTTCGTATCGTCAGAACGAAGCCGCAAAGATCCTCGCAGCGATCCGCGACCGCTGAATCCCGTCGAGGATCGTGCGTCGCGGGTGGGCTCTCGGGTCGACGCGAGACCCCTCGAATCGTGTGACCCTCGTCAGGTCGACGCGGGATCGAGGAGATCGACGACGGCGTCGTTGACCGCGCGGCGCAGCGCCTTGATCGCGTCGGCGCTCGTGTGACGCGACGGGTGCACGCGGTTCGTGAGCAGGATCGACCAGCGCCGGTTCTGCAGATCGAGCCACATCGACGTGCCGGTGAAGCCCGTGTGTCCGACGCCGTAGCGGCGCGACCAGCGATCGCCCGCCTGCGAGACACCGGGCAGCGGGGACGGCGTGTCCCAGCCGAGGCGCCACGTGGATCCGGCGAGCGGTGCATCGGTGAGGAAGCGCTTCACCACGTCGGGTTTGAAGCGACCGCGCGGCTCGCCCGAGGTGCACGCGAGGATCGCGGACGCGAAGCGCGCGACGTCGTCGAGGCGCGCGAACAGCCCCGCGTGGCCGCAGATACCGCCCGCGTAGTAAGCGTTCTCGTCGTGCACGCGGCCGCACACGACGCCGCGCTCGTCGAGCTCGGTGGACACGGAAGGCTCGAGCTCGGTGGTGCCGGGAAACGTCGCGGTGAGCTCGAGCGGCGTCGCGACGAGATCACGAAACGCGTCCGCGAGTGGCTGGTTCGTCACGCGCTCGATGATCGCGCCGAGCATGATGAAGCCGAGATCGGAGTAGACGCTGACGGTGCCGGGCTCGTGTGCGGTTGGCTCGCGCGCGGCCATGGAGACGAGCTCCGCGTACGGCTTCGCGGGCGGCACGTCGCGGAGTACGCGGAAGAACTCGACGTGTGCGGCGCAGCCGGCCGAGTGACCGAGGAGCTGGCGAACGGTGCCGGTGGTGGTCGCGCGATCGAGGTAGCTCTTGACCGGGGCGTCGAGGTCGAGCGTGCGGTCACCCGCGAGCACCATCAAACAGGCCACGGTGGACATGGGCTTCGTCAGGGAGGCGACGTCGAAGAACGTGCGGTCGTCGATGCGGGGGCCCTCGTCGGGGATTCGCCGAGTACGTCCGCGCACGAGGCGTGCGACCTCGCGATTCGCGTCTCCGATGGACAGCGCAGCCGCGGAACCGAGGCCCTCGGAGAGCGCTTTGTCGACGAGCGCGGTGATGCGATCCACGGGCCCGAATGTACCCCCGCGTGATACCTTTGGGGTCGCGTGACGCGCTACGAGCTGCTCGATCGTATCGGCGTCGGCGGCATGGCGGAGATCTTCCGGGGTAAGGCCATCGCCGCCGGCGGCTTCGAGAAGCCTGTCGCGATCAAGCGCATTCTCCCGCATCTGTCGCAGGACAAGCGGTTCGTCGAGCTGCTCATCGCCGAGGCGAAGGTGCTGAGCCTACTCAAGCACCGCAACATCGTGCAGATCTTCGACGTCGGGCTCGGCGACGACGGTCAGTACTTCCTCGTCATGGAGTTCGTCGACGGAGTCGACATGGGAGCCGTGCAGCGTGGCAACGACGCGAAGCGGAAGCGCTTGCCGTTCCACCTCGCGCTGCACATCGGCGCAGAGGTGTGCGAGGCGCTCGAGCACGCGCACATGGCGAAGACGCCCGACGGGCGGCCGATGTCGCTCGTGCACCGCGACGTGTCGCCGTCGAACGTGCTGCTGTCGAGATCCGGCGAGGTGAAGCTCACCGACTTCGGCATCGCGAAGCGCGCGGAGAGCGAGCAGACGGGGCATGGAGCGGTGCGCGGAAAGTTCGCGTACATCTCGCCGGAGCAGGCGCGCAACGAGCACATCGAGCCGCGCAGCGACGTGTTCTCCGTCGGCGTGCTGATGTGGGAGATGGTCACCGGGCGGCGTCTGTTTTCGGCGATGGACGATCTCGCGGCGCTGCGCGCTGTGCGCGAGGCGCAGGTGCAGCCGCCAACGACGGTGGATCGCTCGTTGTCGGCGGACATCGACCACGTGATCATGAGCGCGCTGTCCAAGGATCTCCGTCGGCGGCCTACAGCCGGGCAGTTCGGGGAGAAGCTGCGCACGATCCGCTATCAGCTGTCGGCAACGGGTGGCGATCCGGCAACGGAGCTCGCGCATATCATCGACTTCGCCGAGGAGTACGAGCGAGAGAGCAGCAAGAGCTTGGCGGCGGCGTCGTCGTTCGAGCACGTTCCCTCGACGACGGCGAAGCGCAAGACCGGCATGTCGGGGTTCGAGCCCGGCGAGGGAAGCGAAGCGACGGTCATTCGCATTCGCACCGCCGCGGAGTTCGGGATGCTCGACAACCCGAACAGCATCTCGGACAGCCTGTCCGATGCGAAGCGCGTGATCGACAAGTTCGAGGACGAGGAAACGCGGCTCGCGTCACTGTCGGGACAGCAGATGCGGATGCTGCGCTCGTCGGCGGGTGATCGCGAGTCCGGTGAGATCGCACCGCCGCCGAAGTCCGGCCAGCGCCAGTGGCGCAACACCGAGGCGCCGACGACCGCGCGCGCCCCCATCGACGAAGATGCGATGACGACAACCGGCCCGCCGATATCGCTCCCCGCCGCGAGCCCGCGCACGGGCGCGAACATCTCGCACGAGCCGTTCGAGTCCGACGAGGCGACGCGGCTCGTCGCGCCGACGAATCGCCGCACCCCGCCACCGGAGCGCATCGCCCCGCGTGTGCCGAACCGCGCGGACTCGGCACCACCGACCAACATCCTGCGCCCTGATAGCGCACCGCCGACGAACCTCCATCACTCCGACACCGCACAGCCGACGAGCATCCATCGACCGGCGCCACCGACGAACTACGCGCGCCCGAACCCGGGCGCGCCGGCGCACCGCGCGCCGAGTCGCGCGGTCGGTCTCGGACCGCCGCCGATGCCCGACGAGCTCGACGAGAAGAGCCGCAGCAGCCGCAACAGCTGGGCGCCGGGCACCGTGCACAATCGCAATCCGACAGCAACGCCCGAGAACCTGCCGATCCAACCGCAGCCACAACTCGATTCGGGGCCGTTCGCACAACCGGTGCCGACGCCGGTGACAATCGCGCGCAGGCCCCCACCCTCGCAGCCACCGGTGCCCGCGTCGCTCTCGGGCTCGATGCCCTCGCTCGTGTCACCGCCAGGAGTGAGTGAGGCGCCGTCGTTCTCGCAGTCGATGTCGCGATCGATATCGCAATCGCAGTCGATGAATCCATCGGCGCCGATGCTGCCACCGCCGCCGCAGTCGATGCCGCCGCCGCAGCTGATGCAGCCGCCGATGGCACCGAGGCAGCCGATGCCACCTCAAGCGATGCCTCCCCAGCCGCCGTACGGCGCGCCGCCGCAGGGCTGGGGCTCGCAACCGCAGATGCGCCCGTCGGCACCGTCGGCGCCGGATCTGTTCGCCCAACGACCATCGACTCCCGGCCATCAACCGCGCCGCCAGCAGCCTGCGAGCTTGTTGCAGCCGTGGATGCTCGTCGTCGGCGCGACGATCATGGCGCTGCTCGCCTTCTTGATTACACGCGCGTTCATCAAGTAACGCGGACTTAGGAGATTTCCGCAAAAGGTGGTCACGGATCCACCCGCGCCTCGCACGTGGGGTTGGAATGGGAGCAGCCCTCGTACCGATGACCCACGGAGCCGATAGCGATCCGATCGCCCGGCTGATGCAAGACGGACAGCATCGCAATGCGATTGCTGCGTGCGCGGAAGCGTACGGCGTCGTCATCGGCCGCGTGTGTATGGCGCTACTCGGCTCTCGAGCAGACGCCGATGAAGCCACCCAAGAGACGCTGCTACGCGCGCACCGCGCGATGGCGACGTATCGCGCGGAAGGCAGCATCAAGTCGTGGTTGTGTGGCATCGCGCGGCACGTCTGCGCGCACATGCTGGAGACTCGGCGCAAGCAGCGCGAGCTCCTCGAGGTGGTTCCCACCGAGGGGGAAGCGCGCGATGCGTTCGTCACGCGACGACGCGCGCGCGTGCTGCGCGAAGCGCTCGGCAAGTTGAAACCTACGGAACGCGAAGCGCTCGTCCTGCGCTACGTGTCCGACCTGAGCCATCGCGAGATCGCGACGGCTTGCAATCTCGACGAGCCTGCCGCGCGCAAGCGGATCAGCCGCGCGCTCGCTCGCCTACGCACCGTCATGCCCGACGAGGAGATCGAATAGATGTCGACTTGCAATGATGTACACGACGACCTCGACGAGATCGTCGCTGGTGATAGCGGCGCGATCGCGCGCCACTCCGAGCACCTCGCGAGCTGCGACGAGTGCCGCGACCTGCGCCACGAAGCGACCGAGCTCGCCGCGAAGGTGGCCAAGGCCGCCGACGACTACGAGCCGCCGAAGGATCTCGCCGAGCGCGTTCTCGCGAAGATCGACGCCGAGGTTGCCGACAAGCCCGAGGAGAAGAAGGTCGACGCGAAGCCCGTCGTCGAGAAGAAGGTGGAGAAAGAGGCGGCGAAGAAGGCCGACGTCACACCGATCGACAGCAAGAAGAAGAGGCTGCCGCGCGGTGTGCTGACCCTCGTCGCCGCGACCGCCGTCGCTGCCGGCGGCGTCGTGACGTACAAGATGCGTCACACGAAGTCGGACGACGCAACGGCGAAGACGCCGATCGCGAAGAAGAAAGACGACGCCACGAACCTCGGGACCGCGACGACGATCGCGCGTGCGTCGACGAACGCGTCGGGCGGCACGGGCGTGTCCGTGCGCGATGCCGCGGGCGATTGGCGCCCGCTCGCGAAGGGTGAGGTCATCCCCGCCGGCGGCGCGGTGCGGACCGACGAACGCACGCGCGTGTCGTTCGACATGAAGGACGGCACGAAGCTGATCCTCGATCACGCGACAGAGCTCGCGTTCGAGGGCAAGGACGCGCGCTCGATGTCGCTCGCGAAGGGCCGCGTCGTCGCGGATGTCGCACACGACGAGAAGCGCCCCGCGAAGATCGTCACGCCCGACGGAACGATCGACGTGCTCGGTACGAAGCTTGTCGCGACGGTGGCGCCGAAGCTGCTGAGCGTGCAGGTCGTGCGCGGCGAGGTCGCCGTGACGTCCACCACGAACCAGCGCGCTCAGGTGCACGCCGGCGAGGAGGCCGTGATCGAAGGCGCGGCCTTCAACGTGTCCGCGGCGCCGTCGCTCGCGAACGAGCTGTCGTGGACCGAGCTCGTGCCGTCGCAGAAGCCCGACGAGACGGTGACGTCCGGCCTCGGCTCGCTGCGCGCGTACAAGCCCGGCGAGAAGCGCGACCGAGACTGGAACCTCGCGCTCGCGAAACACGATGTGAAGGTCCGTATCTCCGGCCCGATCGCGCGCACCGAGATCACCGAGACGTTCCGCAACGACAGCGACACGACGCTCGAGGGCGTCTATCAGTTCCCGCTCCCCGCCGACGCGCAGATCGACGGACTCGAGCTCGACATCAAGGACGCGCCGGGGGGCTTCCTCGCCGGTGCGTTCCTCGACAAGTCGCGCGCTGCAAAGATCTGGCAGGGCGTGATCGACAAGGCGACGCCGAAGATCGTCGAGCGTCCGTCGAGCGAGATCATCTGGGTGCCCGGTCGCTGGCGCGATCCGGCGCTGCTCGATTGGAAGCGTGGTGGCCGCTTCGAGCTGAAGATCTATCCGATCCCGGCGAAGGGCCAGCGCACGATCAAGATCGCGTACACGCAGGTCGTCTCGTCGAAGGGACCGTTCCGCCAGTACGTGTATCCGCTCGCGCACTCCGCCGACGGCTCTACGGTGGCGGACAACTTCACCGTCGATGTCGAGGTCCGCGGCGCGATGCCGGGCCTCGTGCGCACGCTCGGCTACGACATGCAGCGCGATCCGAACCGCGCCGACGTCAATGCACTCACGATGACCGCGTCGGGCTTCGTGCCGAAGGGCGACATCACGGTCGACTACCGTGCGAACGACGGCGACGCCGAGCTGCGCGCGTGGACGTTCGCCGGCGGCGCGGCCGTTCCGCCCGACGAGAAGATCGCCGCGAAGAAGAACGTGGGCATCGATCCGAAGGTCGTCGAGGCGCAGCGCAAGGTCGCCGCCGACGCGCGTCCGACCGCGGTGCTCGCGTTGCGACCCGCGCTGCCGCGCTCGCGCGAGACCAAGCCACGCGACTACATGATCGTCGTCGATGCGAGCCAGTCGATGGTCGGCGAACGCTACACGCGCGCGTCGGAGCTCGCGGTCCAGTTGGTCGGCCAGATGGACCGCCGCGATCGCTTCAGCGTGTCCGCATGCGACACCGATTGCCGCACCCTCGGTGACCTGCGGACCCCGACGGAGCTGTCCGCGAAGGAAGCGACCGCGTTCTTCGCCGAGACCCAGCCCGCGGGCGCGAGCGACATCGTCTCCGCGATCCGCAAGGCCAGTGACTTTGCCTCCGACGAGGGCCGGCAGAAGTGGGTGCTGTTCATCGGCGACGGCTTCGCGACGACGGGCTTCCGTCGCGCGGCGCAGGTCGAACAAGCGCTCGGCGACGTCGCGCAAAAGGGCGTGCAGGTCAACACCATCGGCATCGGCGGCGACGCCGACACCGCGCTGCTCTCGGCGGCCGCGCGCGGCGGTGGCGGCACGTTCCTCGCGTGGACGCCCGGCCAGACCGTGCAGACGATCGCACTCACGGCGCTCGAGTCGACGAACGGCGCGCAACTGCGCAACGCCACCGTCGAGCTGCCCGCCGGCCTCGCGGACGTGGCGCCCACGATCCTCCCGACGCTTCGCTCGGGTGAGGAGACGCTGATCGCCGCGCGCATCGACGGCCCCGTGAATGGCAAGGTCGTCCTCAAGGGCTTCGTCGGCAACGAGCCGTTCACCCAGGAGTATCCACTCGAGCTCGCGGTGTCGTCGTCGCCCGGCAACGGCTTCGTGCCGCGCCTGTGGGCGTCGCTCGCGATCCAGCAGCTCGAGCGCCGCGGCCAGAACGACGATCGCCTCCAGACGATCGCGTTGTCGCAAGGCTACGGCGTGATGTCCAAGGAGACGTCGCTGCTCGTGCTCGAGTCGCAGGCGATGTTCGATGCGTTCGGCGTCGATCGCAGCCAGCCCGCGAACAAGTGGAGCGGTGAGGACGCGCTCGACGAGGTCGTCACCACCGGCGCGATGGACGTCGGCGGCGATGCGGCTGTCGCCCCGGCGACGGCGAGAGGGACCGGGACCGCATCGTCGACGGCCATGGCGGACAAGTCGGCGGACTCCGCCGACGAGGGCAAGTCCAACGCCTCGCAGCCGAAGGCCGACGCACCTGCGAAGAAGGCGAAGGCGCCGGCCCCGGTCACGATGACTTCACCCTTCGGCGGCGGCCGCAGCGAGAGCGATCCGTTCACCGGCGGCGGCAGCGGTGTCGGGGTGGGCATGATGGGCCGTGGGATGATCGCGATGCGCCGCACGTGGGTTCGCGTCCCGTCGGTGACGCCGTACGACGGCGTGCGGGAAAACTTGAAGAAGGCGATCGAGACGGCCGAGGCCGCGCTCGTCGCCAACCCTGACAGCCGCGAGAAACACCGCGCGCTCGTGCAGGCGCTATCCTACGCCGGTGAGCTCGACCGCGCTCGCGAGATCGCGGCCAAGTGGCTCGAGCGCGACAAGCTCGATCCACAGGCGCTCGGCTATACGGCTGACCTCCTCGGTCGCGGCGGGCAGCGCGAGCTCGCGCTCCGCACGCTCGCGGGCCTCGTCGATCTCGACGCGGATCGCGTCGTGCTGCACGAGCGTATGGTCAAGGCGTACGAGACCGCGGGGCGCCTCTCGCAATCGTGCTCGCATCGCATCGCGCTGTCGGCGATCACGCCGCGCGACATGAACCTCGCCGGCGCGGCGATCCGGTGCCTCCGCTCGGTCGGCCGCAGCGCCGACGCCGATATCGTTCGCGTCGGCCTTGTCGACGACGCGCAACGCTCGGCTGCCGAGAAGGCTGCCACCGTCGCGCCGGTCGAGCGCAAACTCGCCGGTGACCTCGTCGTCAACGCGAAGTGGCAGGGCAACGTCGACCTCGATCTCTCGCTGATCACGCCGTCGGGCGAGCGCGTGTCGTGGATGGGCGGCCGCACCGACGCCGCGATCGGCGACGCGACGAGCAACGAGAAGGAAGTGTTCGCGCTGAAGAGCATCAAGAAGGGCCAATACCTGATCGAGATCTCGCGCGGTGCAAGCTCCTCGGCCCCGGTCAACGGCACCGTCGACATCCAGGTGCTCGGCACGAAGCGCTCGATGCCGTTCCAGTTGAATGGCTCGCACACGACGGTGTCACGGCTCGTGATCAACCTCGAGGAGCGCCTCGAGCAGGTGTCGGATGTGGGCATGATACCGACGCTGCCGCAGCCACGTGTCGTGGTCAGCGACAGCGGCAACGACATCGCGAACCGCGTGATCCGCTCGCGCACCGGACTGTATCGCGCGTGCTACCAGCGCGAGCTCGCACGTAACCCGAGCCTGCAGGGCCGCGTCGACGTCACGTTTGTTGTCGACCAGGGGGGCGTGGTGGTCAACGCGATGGCCGGTGGGTCGATGGGAGGACAGGTCGCGACCTGCGTCCAATCGCAGATCAGGCGGTTCCGCTTCCCCGCGGACAACGCGGGCACGTACCGCTTCATGTTGACGTTCGCGTCCAACTAACCGTTCGCATCACGCAGCGTCCATCACGGGGCGCGAGATGCGTGCCGCGTGGACGATCGCCATGCTGATCGCGGTCTCCACGTCCGGCGCATACGCGAGGCGGCCGGGGTCGCGCTTGATGCCTGCGCGATCGAAGATCTCGAGCACCTCGGGCATGAGGCCCGCAAAGATCACCTTCACCTTCGAGCGGAAGAGGCGGTCGAGCACGGACTCGAGTGCGACGAGTCCGGTCGCGTCGATCGTCGGGACGTGGCGCATCTCGAGGATGATCGTGTGGTCCTTGTCACCGACGATGGCGAGCTGGTTCATCGCGGTCTTCGCGGCACCGAAGAACAGCGGACCCGCGATCTCGTAGACGCGTACGCCGGGCGGCGCCTCGAAGCGCGCGTTGTCGACGGTCTGAAGCGTGGTGCGCGTGAGCACCGCCATGCGGCGCATGAACAGAAGGGCCGCGAGCAACACGCCAAACGTCACGGCGACGACCATGTCGAACAAGATCGTCAGCGCGAAGCAGGTGAGCATCACCATCACGTCACTGCGCGGAGCGATCTTCATGAGGCGCAGGAAGTGGCGCGTCTCGGCCATGTTGCGCGCGATGATGATCAGCAGGCCCGCGAGGGCGGCCATCGGGAGGTAGGCGACGAGCGGCGCGAGCGCGATCGTGCACGCGAGCACGAAGACGGAGTGCAGTGCGGCGGCGATCGGAGAGCGCGCGCCGGCCCGGATGTTCGTCGCGGTGCGCGCGAGGGCGCCGGTCGCGGCGATCCCGCCGAAGAACGGAACGACGATGTTCGCGATGCCGAGTGCGATCAGCTCGGAGTTCGGATCGTGCTGCGAGCCGGTCATGCCGTCGGCGACAACGGCGGACATCAGCGACTCGATGGCGCCGAGCATCGCGATCGCGAACGCGGCGGGCAGGAGGTCGCGGATCATCTGATAGGACAGCTCCGTCCCGGCGGACTCCATGTGCCATGGCACGACGGGGAGCGGCGGCACGGGCGGGATGCCTGCAATGACTTCGCCGTCGATGGTCGACGTGAACTTCTCGCCGATCGTCATCGCGTGGAACCCGGGGATCACGTGCTCGCAGAGGAGGACGATCAGCGAGATCGCGGTGAGGGCGATCAGCGGCGCGGGGATCTTCTTGGTCAGCTTGGGGACCACGAGGAGCATCGCGATCGTCAGCGCGGCGACACCTGCGTCCCACCAGTTCACGTTGGACTTCACGTCCCACAGCGCGAGCGCGTATTCGTACGTGCCTTCCGTGCGAGGAATCTGCACGCCGAGCACGTCCTTCAGCTGCAGGACCGCGATGACGAGCGCGATGCCCGCCGTGAACCCCGTGGTCACCGGATGCGGCACGTACTGCATGAGCCGCCCGAGACGGGCCAGGCCCATCGCGACCAGCATCACGCCCGCCATCATGCCGGCGACGAGCAGGCCCGACAGACCGTATTTGGAGACGATGGGAACGAGGATGACGACAAACGCGGCCGTCGGGCCCGTCACCTGAAACTGCGTGCCGCCGAGCAGCGCGCAGATCACGCCGGCGATGATCGCCGTGTAGAGGCCGTGCTCCGGCGGGACACCGCAGGCGATCGCGAGGGCCATCGATAGTGGCAGCGCTACGCAGCCGACCACGAGCGCGGCGAGTGCGTCGGCGCGGAAGTCGGCCCACGAGTAGCCCTGCTTCAGACGCGTGCGCAGTCCGTAACCGAGCAGATCTTTCGCCCGATAGGCCATCGCGAGCTGAGCTCGGATGACATCCGAGAGCTCGTCGACGTAGCGGAGGCCCCGCTTGATCACGGCGCTGCGAAGCATACCCTTTCGATCGAGATGATTCACAGAACCGAGCTGACCATCCCCACGCGGGGCCGAGGCACCTACGACGTGACGCGCCAAGTGCGCGGTGTCGTCGAGAAAAGTGGTGCGCGCGAGGGGCTGGCAACGGTGTGGATCCACCACACGAGCGCCTCGCTGATCGTGTGCGAAAACGCCGATCCCGACGTGCGGCGAGACCTCGACGCATTTTTCGCGCGTCTCGTCCCCGATGGCGATCCTCTGTTCGTGCACACGGCCGAAGGCGACGACGACATGCCCGCGCACGTGCGCAGCGTGTTGACGCAGACCTCGATCGGGATCCCGATCGCAGAGGGCCGCCTCGTGCTCGGAACATGGCAGGGGCTGTACCTGTGGGAGCACCGGACGCAGGCGCACAGCCGGAAGGTCACGGTCAGCATTATCGGGGAGTGACACTGTCCGGGGATCCGGACAGTCGAAGATTGTCACCGGAGCGCCATCGTCGCCTGACCCCGTGGACACACGGGTGGGGCAACCTGACGCCGGTGCGCGCGCTCATTCTCTCGGCCGAGAGGTTCCAGGTTCCCGTCGAGGAACGGGTCCACGCGCGTCCTCGGAGGTCGCCGATGTCAGACGGACCGTCTACGGTGCGGGCGATGGTCGTGTACTCTAACCGCCGCATGGGTGCCGCCGCCGAGCTACTCGTCTCGTCGGAGGTCGCCTGCGCCATTCTCGCCGACCTCGCCGCGGCGGCACGGCCCTTGGCGCAGGGGCGCTGGGAGCTCGAGCTCGTCCTTTGGCTCGAGGATCGAGCACAGCGCATGGCGATGGACCTCGACATCGAGGACATCGCCTGGTCGCCCGAGAACTTCGAGCGCCAGAAGCGCTTCGTGATCGAGTCGATCGAGCGTGCGGCCCTGACGTCGCCGCATGCCCGTGCGCTTCATCTATGGTGTCGCCTGTTCGAGGCGCACGTCCGCGAGCACGTGGTGGTCGGACGGCGCTGGCAGTGGATCGCCACACAGCCAAACGTGCAGGTCTGAGTCGTTCGCCGAACGCACTTCATGCCGATCGCGCCAACATAAGACACTGTAATCGTTTGCTAATATAGTCCTCGGGAGTGGCGGGTGCTGCTCTCGGCCGCGAGTTGTGGGTGCTAGAGTGCCGCCGTGGCTGAGGGTCTCGGCGGACCTGGATTTTATCCGCAACCGAATGAATGGACGTGCGGTCCGTTCGCGCTCAAGCACGCCCTCCTCGCGCTCGGCCGGATGGTCGACGTCACGCAGATCTCGAGCACCGCGAAGACGCACTGGTGGTCGGGGACCAACGAGATCCAGCTCGCTCGCGCGGCGCGCGCCTTCGAGTGCGACCTCGTGCTCGAGCGCCGCACGGACGCCGAGCAGGCGCGCAAGACACTGACCAAGCACCTCAAGGAGCAGACACCGGTACTGCTCTGCGTGGAGGAGTGGTCGCACTGGATCACCGTGCTTCGCGCGGAGGACTCGCGCTTCGTGGTGGTCGACTCGCAGGACGAGCCGTTGTTGTCAGTGCGTACCTGGCCACAGCTCCGCAACTGGTGGCGCTACCACGACACCGACTACGTCAAGGACAACCCACCCGTCCTCTATGATCTGATGGCGGTCGCGCCGCGGTTCCGCACGTCGGTCAAGGCGGACTTCTCCGTCGATCGCGTGAAGTTCCTCCGCCGTCCCGAGAACCGCCGGCTCGCGCATCACTGGAACGAGTACCTCGAGGATCTCCTCGAGATCTGCAAGCCACCGACACACCGCATCGCCGAGCCTCTCTCGATGGGCGAGTTTCTGCGCCGCCATCAGGAGCTGATCGTGACGCGCGTCGTGTACTGGCATGGCGACGTCAATCGCGAGGAAGTCTCGCGCGTGTTGCGCGACCTGCGCTTCGTGTCGGAGACCTACGGCCTCGTCATCCCCGCGTCGATGTCGCGCCGTGCGCTCGGCGATCTCGCGATCGTGATCTCGCTGTGGGCGTGCGCCGATCGCGGCGTCAACGGCATGTTCGGTGCGCCCGGCTCGGACGTGCGCACCACGCCGAAGAAGCGGAAGAAGCGCTAGCCCGCCACGTTACCAGCCGAGCGGCACGCCGAACGAGATGATCGCCCCTCGGTCGTCGCCGCCGGAGGTAAACAGGAGACGCGCGCCGAGCTCGAAGCCGAACAGGATGCGCTTGTTGTCGTCGTCGTGCAGGTCGGTGATCATGCGCAGCACGACACCGAGCGAGATGTCACCGCGATCGATCGGCGCGCCGTGATCCTGCACGACGTGTTGCCAGCCGATCCCGGCGGTCGCAACCGCGTCGAGAGTCATCTTTCGCTCGACACGAGCGCGCGCGACCTGGACGCGAAGCTCGCCCCCGAGGCGGTGCACGGTGCCGCCGGATCGCATGCCCGAGGGCGTGTACCAGTCCATCGCGAGGTATTCGGCAGCGAGCTCGACGCGATCGAACGTACGCGTGATGGCAGGTGCGATCAGCGCGGAGGCTTCGTTGGTGACGCCGTCGATCTGGAGCCAGCCGACGCCGCTCTGCGCGGTGATCGACCAGCGGTCCGAGAGGATCGGGCGCACGTACGGTCTGGTCGGCGTGATCGTCGTGATCGTCCGCGCGTCACCGGCGAGCCACGTGTTCGCGTGCGCCGAGGTCGCACAGAGAAGGAGGGCGATGGGAAGGAGAGCACGCATCAGTGTCCGAACCTCAGGCCGAAGACATAGAGCAGCGCGACATCGAGCGACCGATTGCTCGACGACATGCCGCGTGCGATCGCCGTCTGCGGCTCGCGCGAGATCAGCATGCGCACGCCGAAGACCGCACCGAACAAGACCTTGCGGAGCTTCACGTCGGCCGACACTCCGACGCCGAGCATCACGTCGTTGCGTGCGATGTCGAAAACGTCCGTCTCGACGCGTTGCTGGCCGAGCCCGACCTCCGCGAACCCGCGAAAGTGCCCGCTCGGCTTGCCCTCGCGCACGGGAAGCTCGAGATCTCTCCACGCCCACTGGAGCGCCATGCCGAGCCGCGTGAAGCCACCCGTGTGAGCCGGCGACGCGTTGTCGCGAGACTCCGACCACACACCGTGCTCGAGCTCGGCCGCGAGCCGCCAGCGACGCACGCGAAAGCCGAGGTCGAAGTGCATCCCGGGCACCTGCATGCCGTGCGAGTCGCCGATCTGAAGCGACCCGGACATGAAGCTCGTGGTCACGGTGATGCCGGTGCCGCCGTCGGCAGTCGCAGGTGCGGCGAGCGCTCCGACGGTGGCGAGGGCAAGGAGAACAACACGCATCGACCTTGGCGCAAACGCACCAAGTCGCCGCGTGGATCTAACTTTTCTTCGCGCGCGGGTGTCAGCGCGCGGGTGGGCTCGCTTCGAGGATCGCCGCGCCGGATTGGTCCGAACATACGAGGATCGCGAAGCGCTCGACGTGATCGAGATCGTTTGTCGAGAGCGACGCGTAGTCGAACCAGCCGCGCAGGTCCGTATACCCGTCCTTGTAGAACGCGACGTCGCCCCCGTGCTTGCGCGCGTACACCTTCACGTACGTCGCGGCGAGTGCGCGCTGATCCGACGTGCGACTGACGCGGACCTGCCCGACCTGGTTCGCGAGGGCGGTCGTGAGGTCATTCGCGTAGTGGACCTTGGCCTTGCGCTGACCGGCGCCGACGGCCTCGACGACGACGTTCTTTCCGCGAAGCGCCTCGGGCCACGCAACGCGATGCTTCGGCGCTGGTGTCGCGATCGTCTCGCGCGAGCCCGGCTCGATGAACGAGAAGCGCGACACGTCGGATTGCACGAACGGTTGGCGCGAGAACAACAGCTCGACGTCCATCTCGAAGAAGCGCAGCTCGAGGGCGGCGACGTGCTGGCTCGTGAGCACGACGCCGTCGCGATCGAGTGCGATCTCGAACGCCGGTTGCTTCGCTGCGAGCTCCGCGTGCTGCTGCTCGCGGCTGCGCGGGTCGACGATGGCCGGGGCCGCGCCCTCGATCTCGTCGAGCATCGACAGCATCGCACTGAAGCGATGGCGCCAGCGATCCACCGGGTGCTCGCGGTGCAGCTCCGCGAACGCGCGGGCATCCCGCACGTTGCCGAGCAGGCACGCGGCATAGCCCGCGATGTAGTCGTACTGCATGCGGTCGGCGAGCTTCATCGGATCGACACGTGCGAGCGCCGCGAGTCCGGGCTCGACGCGATCCTGGGCGAACAAGTAGTGCGCCGCCCCGACGAGGTCTTTCGCCGTCGGCACCGGGCGGTGCGCGACGAGGTCGAGGAATCGACCGTACTGCGCGGAGAGGCCGTCGTTGAGGATGCGCTGCTTCGGGCCGAGCCTGTGCGTGCGTGCGTTCACGAGCGGCGCGAGCTCGAGGTGCTCGTACGTGCCGAGGTCTTCACCATCGATGTCGAGCATCTCGAGCACTGGGCCCGAATCGCGCTGCATTGCGATGCTCGAGCGCAGGAACGCACGGATGCGCGTGGCGTCGGCGTGCAGCCACGCGTAGCCCCACAAGGTCGGCGAGAACGCCTGGCGCTTCTCGAGCGCCTCGACGATCTGCGTGTACGCCGTGCGGTCGCGCATGCGCCATGCGACCTTGTCGAGATCGATCGCGGCGAGGTTCGCCGTGGCGAGATACGCGACGACGTCGGCGACCGCACCGCGCTGCGAGACATACGGCCACGATCGTGGATCCGCCGCGGCGCCGGTGCTCGTTACCTCGAGCGCGCACGAGGGGGCCGCGGCGACGATCTCGCCCGCACGCGAGACGTGGACCGGGAAGTGTGACCACACGCCGGTCGGCGCGTCCGGTGTCGCGCCCGCGTGCGGGAAGTAGAAGCTGACTTCGTGACCGTGCGTGCCGTACGCCGCGAGCGCCACGTCGATCGTCGTGGTGGACTTCGCGCCGCCGACGGCAATGCTGCCGCGCGGGATCTGGATCAGCGCCGCGATGCGCTGGCGCGCGCTCGTGGGGTTCGCGAGCACGACCTGGCACGTGTACACCACACCGGTGGCGAACGGACCGTCGACATACTTGTCGACCTGTTCACCGTTGACCCAGTCGTGACGATCGTCGGTGCGGACGAAGCTCATGCCGATCACGAGTGGCGGGCCTCCGCTGCCTAGCTCGCCGTCGAGGAGCTGGGAGCTGCCCGCGAGCGCGTTGGTCTTCGTCACGATCTCCAGGCGTGCGCCGTCGGGCGTGAGGGCGTGCGCCGTCGATACGAACGGCAGATCGATCACCGCGAGCGCGCACATCGCCTCCGCGAAACTACCGACCGCGAGACCGAGGCTCGGCGACAGGAACGGCGTGTCGCGCCCCGATGCGCGATGCGCCGCGAAGTCTCGCCACAGCCGGTTCGCGGTGATCATGTCCGCGCCGCTCTGTTGCGGGGTGCGGTGCCACCAGTTGTTCTCGGCCCACTCCTGCGTCTTGTCGACGGTGCGATACAGCGGCGCGGTCTTCACGTCGCGCCGCTGCAGATCGCTGTCCATCTCCATCTCCATCTCGTCCATCGCTGCGCGGGCGCGGCCCTCGGGGGCCCGCTTCTTCGGCGCTTCATCACGCTTCGCCATCTTCGCGGGTGGGGGCGCCGCAGGCGCCATCATCGGAGCAGGAGCCGAGGCGGCCATCGGCATCCCGGGAGGTCCGCCGTAACCCGCAGAACCGCCCATCATCGTCTGT
Organism: Kofleriaceae bacterium; assembly: GCA_046160585.1. Lineage (GTDB taxonomy): Bacteria > Myxococcota_A > Polyangia > Haliangiales > Haliangiaceae > JABFXX01. Next base: position 20,759 of record JBJXGN010000078.1, on the reverse strand, counting down.
TGCATCCTCATGTCGGCGCTCTCGGTCGCTTCTTCGGCGAGAGCGCTGAGGTCGTCGTCGCCGTCGAGCGTCGCGGCACCGAGCAAGCTGTCGATGAGCCGCGTATCGCGAGACGGATCGGGCGGCAACACCGCGACGTGATCGGCGAGCAACCGCGCGATCGCATCGGAGGTCGGCACCGCGCGGGCGAGTAGCGCGCGCTCGAACGCGTTGAGCTTAGCGAACTGCACCGGTTCGAGCCACGACCGCAGATCGTGATCGAGGAGGAACTCGTCGACAAACGTCTTCGTGCGTTTGTTCGCGAGGTACGGCTTCACGACCGCGTCGAAGAACGGGCGGTCCTTGCCCCACAGGAACAGATGTAACTCGTGGCAGGCGTACTTCGAATACTTCTCCCGGCGCTCGTGATCGGGGAGCTCGTGCCACTTCGTGACGAACGAAAACTCGCGGAGCGTCGCGTCGTCGCGGAGCGCGAGGAGGTACCCGTGCGCCTTCTCGAGGCTATCGACGAGGTGAATCTTTGCGGTCGCGAGATCCTCGATCACGATGCGCTGTCCGGCGACGAGCGGCAGGATCTCCTTCTTCTGCGAGACGTGACGCGCGGGATCGAGCGCGAGGCGAAGGCGCAGATCGCGCGGATCGAGCGGGCGCTCCGGCAGCGGCACGTACCGCACGCAGTAGCCGCCCGGATCGTCGACCACGATCACGACGTGCGCGGATCGCCCGAGGTCCGCAGCCGCGACACGGACGACACCTTTATCATCGGGGACGAGGTTCGCGAGGACGATCGGCGCCGCGCCGAGGAAGTCGTACGTGACGTAGCCTTCGCCAGCGCCGCCGGCGCCGGCCTGCGGCGGTGGCGCGCCGGCGTAACCCGCCGCTGCGCGTTCGGCCTGTGCGCCGAAGTGACCACCGGGCTTGGCCGCCGCCGTGTCCGTCGACGTCGTGCGCCGTGCCCACGGGTTCAGGAGCAGCGGTGGGCGATCGAGCAGCAGCCCGGGAAAGCGCTTTGCTCCTCGGCGATCGAGGATGTAGCGATACTCGTCGCCGAGCTCGCGCCCGGACACGTAGTGGACCGCATGCCCCCGATCACCGCGCCGGCCGACGGGACGCAGCGCGCCGATGTGCGGTGAATCGACGAGCGACGGTACAAACGTCGTGCCGATGACGTGCACGCGCGTTCGCGCACCGGCGTTCGCGAGTGTGATCGCGAGGGAATCGCGACGCTCGATCGCCGCGATCGCCGGCGGCGTGTGGGAGAGCTCGACGACCTCCTCCGAGGAGAAGCCCGCATTGCCGACGATGTTCGTCGCCGTCATCACGACGACACCGAGCTCGATGCCCGGCCCGCGCACGTGGTACGTGCCCGGCGGCAGGCCGCGGATCGCGACGCCGCTCGCGAGCGGTACCAGCACGCACGCGGGATGCGCCACGGGGACGTCACGCATCTCGACGATCGACAGCTTCGGTATCACCTCCTCGGCCGAACGCGATGGCGGTAGCGGAACGATCACGTCGGAGCTCGGCAGCGCGTGGATCGCCATCACACGCGCGAAGTCGACGGTGTTCCACGACTGCGAGGCGGCGCCGAGCGTCGCCGTGACCCGCGCGATGCCCGCGAGTGCGCCGAGCTCGACGCGCCCACGCTCGTCGGTGGCGAGCTCCGCGTTGAACTGCATGCGCGACCAGCGGTGAACGAGCTCGACCGTCACGGGCCGCTTCGCGCGGGGCTCGCCGGTCTTACCGAGCGCCGAGAGCACCCATCCTTCGGCGGTGTGCGCGAGGTAGAGCGACTCGATGGCAGTCGTGTCGTGAATCTCCGAGATGCTGAACGACCGCACGTGCGAGACGTCCTGCTCGCGTTGCTCGCTGTGGATCTCGAGCGTCCCGCGAATCGTCAGCTGCACGTTCGCCGTGTCCTCGCCGACCGGGAACTCGAGGACGGTCGCGTCATCGTCGGCGAGCGCGAGCGGCTGCGACTTCGTCGATGTCACGCCGGCGCGATCGGTCAACGTGACGTCCCACATCGTGCGCTTCAGGACGGCCACCGACGCCGGTGCACCGGCGATGCCGAGGCGAGCGCGCACGACGACGCGAGCCGTGCGTCCGGACGTGAGGCCCTCGCGATCGAGAAGCATCGTGCACCATACATGCGGCGTCTCGCGAACGAGGTCGATGCGTTGCACGCTCGCAATGTCTCCCGCGAGGAGCAACATCGGCACGCGCGAGGGGTTCGTCGAGAACGGTACGACGAACGAGCCCGTCTTCGCGTCGGGCACGTATTCGCGCTCGCCGATGATCGCATGCGCGTCCTGCCGCGCGTTGCCCGCTTCGTCGACGATCGTCACCACGTGGCCCGCCGCGCCGATACGGCGCGTGTAGCGCAGACGGCCCTTGTGCACCACGGCGCGGCTCGACATGCCGTTGCCGATCAGATCGATGACGTAGGTGCCGGCGCGCGTGCACATCGGCAGCTCCACGCGACGGCGCGCGCGGCGAACGGGCGGCTCGCCGAAGCGCAGGACCTGCTCGTGGCTCGCGGCGAGTCCGTCGAGATCGAGGTCGGTGTTCACCTCGCGGTGCGTGTTCAGGAAGTACGCGTGCGGATCCACGCGAAACACCTTCACGACGAGCTCCGGGACGTGTTTCACATCGGCCTCGAGGACAATCGTCTCGGTCTCGGCGAAGCGGGTCGGGTTGTGTACGCACCACGCGAGATCGACGCGTTCGCGAAGTGCGGCGGCGCGCGCAGGGCCCAGCGTCAGCGTCGCGCGCTCGGTGTCTTTGTCGCCGTACAAGAGACGCGCCGTCGCGACCTCGGCGTCGAGCCAGGCGCGATCGATGTACGCGGCGAACTTCTCTGCCTCGTCGACGTGCGCGTGGATGTACTCGCGGACAAGCCCTTCGTCGTCGATCGCGGGTGGTAGTCCCGTGACCGACGAGAAGTCCTGGCCGACCTGCGCGATGTGGTTCTGCTTGTCGAGGAACTTGTGTGGGAGGTAGTTCGCGTGGCGCGGCAGCTTCAGATACGCGACGAACAGCTTCGGATCTTGCGCGATGCCGAGGCGGCGCTCCGTGTCGAGCAGGTGCCACAACGCGTGCACCTTGAGCGAGTTGATCGCGTCCGGCAGCGGGCCGACGAACGCCCACAGCTCTTTGGCGTGCGCGAGGCGCGCCCGGCGATCCTGCTCGAGATCCACGAGCGAGCGCGGCGGCGTCATTCGCTTCACGACGGCGCTCACCCAGCCGAGGTGCGAGCGCAGCTCCTCGCGATGCTCGACGAGCTCCAGCAGCTGCGCGCGTGTGAGGTGGTTGTGGACGGCGAGGTTGCCGAACTGCGTGTCGCGGGTCGCGAGATCTTTCACGACGGCCTCGACGAGCTTCGGATCCGGCGTGTGCCCGAGTCGCTGGAGCATCGAGCGGCGCTTGGAGTTGCTCAGCGAGCTACCGATGATCTGATAGAGGCCCTCGTCCGTCACCTGCGAGAGCGCGTCGTCGTGATCGATCGCGAGACGCAGCATGTTGTCGCCGGTGAACGCGTCGTCGGCGAGGCGCGTGGGGCGCTTCGGGTCGATCTCTTCGACCTCGCGCTCGTGCCAGTGATTCACGCCGAAGTGATCGCGAAGCTTGTCCGCGACCTTTGCGAAGTCCTTCTGTGACCGATACAACCACTGCCGCAGCTGCAGCCGGTGATACCGATTATCCTGGCCGTGATGCTTTGCCCAGTGCGCGATGATCTTGTCGGCCTCGGCGAGATCGCCGCGGTGCTGCGCGCGCAGACACCGGAAGTAGTCGTGATCCTGACTACCCGGCAAAAGTTGTCCGAGAGCCGCATCACGATCCTCGGAGAAGGCCAGCGCTTCGCGAAGTTCCAGGTCCATCGACGGAGTATCTGTTAAGGTCGATGTGATGTGGTCGCGCGCACTGCTCGTCTTCGCGCTCGTCGCGGGAGTGGGTGCCGCCGATAGGGTCGACGCGAAGCCGGCGACCGAAACCTCCTCGACGAGGTCGTCGGCAACGAAGTCGTCGGCAACGAAGTCGTCGGCCAAAAAGGCCCAGGCCAAGAAGAAGAAGAAGAAGACCAAGAAGAAGAAGACCGTCTCGCGCACGCCGTCGAAGGCGACGCTCAAGAACGTCAAGAACATGCCGCGCGGCTACGCGTGGCCACCGTCGAAGCAGATGCTCGCGGCCGAGCAGGCGTGCCGTGACGAGCTCGACACGCTCGGCGTGAAGTACAAACAAGTGAAGAACGAGGGCCGTATGGTGTCGGCGCTCACCATCGATCCCGACGCCGATGGACACATCGTGCTCGGAGGCATCAAGTACACGAGCGCGTGGCGAAACCCGCCGTACAAGATGGACTGCCAGCTCGCGCGGGCGCTCGAGACGTTCGGGCCGAACCTGCACGCGGCGGGTGTGCGCGAGGTGAAGTTCGGCAGCATCTTTCGCTGGACCAACGTTCGCGTGAACGGGGAGACCAGGCCGATCCTGTCGCGTCACGCGCTCGGCATCGCGATGGACATCGTCTCGTTCTTCGACGAGACCGGCCGCGAGGCGAACGTGAAGAACGACTATCCGCTCGGCGATCCGCTGCTGCTCGCGGTGGAATCGACGGTCGGGGAGAGCAGCATGTTTCGCACGCTGCTGACACCGAAGAACGATCCGGCCTCGCACAGCGATCACTTCCACATCGAAGTGGCCGTCGACTACACTTCGCAGTGATGCGAGCCACAGCACTCGTCCTCGCGCTCGCTGCGTGCACCGACGAGAACGGCGTCGCGCCCGATGGCGGCATGCCAGTCGACGCGCTGGTGATGGACGGGATCGAGTGCACGATGCCGAACCTCGACGCGCCGTGGCTCGAGTCGTTGCTCACCGAGACCATGACAGAGTTCGGTGCCGGACCGCGCTTCACGACGACGCAACGCGCGGCCGCGCGCACGTACCTGAAGCAGGCGCTCGGTGATATCGGATGGCCGGCGACCGACAGCCCGTTCTCCGGCGGAGCAAACGTGATCGCGACGATCCCGGCAACGACGGGCGATCGCGACGAGATCATCGTCGGTGCGCACTTCGACACCGTCATGAGCAGCCCCGGCGCCAACGACAACGCGAGCGGCACCGCAGTCGTCCTCGCCGTCGCACGGTTTCTGAAGGACTTGCCGTGCCGGACCGCGCCGGTGACGATCGTACTGTTCGACCTCGAGGAGACGGGTCTGTTCGGCAGTCGAGCATTCGCGATGCTTCGCCAGCCCGCGAACGTTCGCGCGGTGCACACGATCGATCAGGTCGCGTGGGACAACGACAACGATCGACGCTTCGAGCTCGAGGTGCCGACATCAGAGCTCGAGCTCGAGTGGCGTACGGCCGCGGCGCGCGTCGGCGTTCCCGTCGTCACGACGAACACGGAGGGCACGGACCACCAGGCGTTCCGCGAGCGCGGCTTCGCGGCGATGGGCCTCACCGAGGAGTACGTCGGTGGCGACACGTCGCCGCATCGTCACCAACCGACGGACACTCCGTCGACGGTGAACATGCCGTACCTCGTGCTCGCCGCGAAGCTGACGGCACAGGTCATCCTGACGCAAGCCTCACCCTGACGAGGGCTTCAGATCTGTACGAGCCAGGTGTCGCGGTTGCGTGCAGCATTGCCCTGCACGGCGATGTAGCGAAGACCACGCACTTTGACGATGCCGACGGGGCGACCCTCGAGCGAGAGCTGGTTCACCTCGAACGTGCTGCCACCGTGGTGCTGCATGATCTGGAGACCGTCGCCGCGGTGCGTGGTGACGGTGCTGCCGTGGATCACGTCGAACGAGACCCACGTCGCGTCCGCGTGGTGACCGTCGAGTGCGACGAAGAAGTCGCCGTCCGGCAGCGCGACTGCCTCGCGCGGCGCGTCCTGGTCGAACGCGAGGTCGACCCACAGGGTGTCGGCGATCTCCACGGTCTTCGCGCCGGTCGGCCCGAGCAGCGTGAGTCGCGTCGGCTGCGCCGTGCGGCCCTTCGGTGCGGTCTTGGTCGCGTCGAAGGAGCGGCGATCGAGCTCCGTGAACTTCACCTTCTTCCCGCGCTTCGCATCGAGCCGGTCCGACAGGATCGCGAACGTCTGTTTCTTCTCCGGCGAAACCGCCGGGCGCACGATCGTCCGAGCAGTCAACGGTGGTTGCCACGACCCGTAGCCGCCTCCACACGCGTCGGCGACGCGGACACTGGTCACGAACGTGGTGGTAGCGAGGACGGCGGCGAGGAGAATCGAGCGCATCGGGGGAGCCTTTCGTCAGGGTTCCCTCTCTCAACGGGGTCGCCGATCGACCGGCGCACCGCCGGCGCAGTTTTTCTGCGCCGTTCGCCGAAGTGCTCCGTTTCCTTGGAGATGCCCGGACTATCTACTCGAACCCACGGATGCCAGCAGCCGCTCCACGCTGAGCTCCACGCGACTCCGGACGAGGTCGAACATCTCGTCCAGCTCGTCGGCCGGCGCGCCGATCGTGTCGGCGACATGTGCGCGCGTCGCGCCGAACACCGCCTCGCGCGCCGCTGCGAGCCAGCGCACGATGGTCGCGCGATGCACGCCGTACATCGTCGCGAGCTGCTCGAGTGTCACACCGCCGAGGAAGTGCAGGCGCAACAGGTTGCGATCGCGGCGCGATGCCGTCGCCATCGCTCGCGCGAAGCCGTCGACGAACGCGGCGCGATACTGCGCCTTGATGAGCGAGAGCTCGAGGTTCGCGGGCGCGGCGAGCTCGCGCGCCGGGAGCTCCGCCTCGCGCTCCTCCATCCGTATGCGATCGATCGCCATCCTGCTCGCCGACACCTGCACGAGCCCGCGCAGCCGCCCGCGTCCCGCGTACTCGAGGATGCGCGGAGGCTTCTCGCCGTCGGACAGGAGCAGCTTGTCGCGCACACCGCTGCGCACGTCCTCCACGGTCGCCTGCGCGAGCTTCATCCCTGCGAGGGCCACCTTCACGACGTCGAGGTACGCGCGATCGAACGCCGTGATCGCCGCCGCATCTCCGCGCGCGCACGCGATCGCGAGGTGCACCTCCGCCACGTTCGCGGGCGTCACCGCCGGTGGATCGTCCGCAGCGAGCTTCGCCTCGAACGCGCGCTTTACCTCGCCGGCGTCCACCACCACGTCCGGCCATTGCCGCGCAGCCTCGGCCACGGCCTCGTCGAGTGCGCTCTCGGGCGTGCTCACGACCACGATGTTACCCTGAGGGTGGCATGAGGTGCCTCGACGACGACATGGTGCTCGGGCTGGTGGAAGGCCGGCTCGCGCCACCCGTGCTTGCCACCGTGGACGAGCACCTCGATGCGTGCGCGTCGTGCCGCGACGTTGTCACGCAAGTCGCGCGTTCGCTCTCGACCCCCCCGGCACTCGAGCGCGGCGCTTCCGTAGGCCGGTACGTCATCGGTGACCTGGTCGGCGAGGGCGCGATGGGCCGCGTCTACTCGGCGTGGGAGCCCGATCTCGACCGGCGTGTCGCGCTCAAGCTGCTGACCACCCCCGACGCTGGCGCGCGCGATCGTGCGATCCGCGAAGCGAAATCGATGGCCAAGCTCGATCACCCGAACGTCGTCGGGGTCCACGAGGTAGGCACCGCCGGCGCGACGACATACGTCGCGATGGAGCTCGTCGAGGGTGACACGCTTCGCGCGTACGTCATTCGGCGCCGGTCGTTGTCGGGATCGTCGTCAGGGCCGTCGTCGGGTTCGCCGTCGGGGGCTTCCAACCTGTCGTGGCGCGAGATCGCCACGATCCTCGCCGACATCGCGCGCGGCCTCGCCGCGGTACATGCCGCCGGCGTCATCCATCGCGACGTGAAGCCCGACAACATCGTCGTCGGTCGCGATCATCGCGCACGCATCGCGGACTTCGGTCTCGCGCGGGCGGGCGTGCCATCGTCCTGGTCCTCGTCACCCGCGCTCGCCGCTGGCTCGATCGACGGCTCGATCGACGGCGATCGTGCCGCCATCGATGGCCCCCGATCGATGCCTGGTCGTCCCGCGAACGAAGGCACGCTTCACGGAACCGTACTCGCGGGCACGCCCGCGTACATGGCGCCCGAGGTCGTCGATGGCGCATCGGCGACGCCCGCGAGCGATCAATTCAGCTTCGGAGTGACCGCCTACGAAGTGCTCGCCGGTTCACGTCCGTTCGAAGCGACTACGTTCGCCGAGTTACGCGCCGCCTATGGTCTCGCGCGTTCGCGGAGCTCGGACCCGCCGGACTCGTCGATCTCGGTGGTGCCGACCGCGAGTTCGGCGGTGTCGTCGGGGGCATCGTCATCGCCGGGGGCGAACCGAACAGCGATCACGCCACTGCGCGGCGTGCCTTCGTGGCTGGACGCCGCCGTCCAGCGTTGTTTGTCGATCGACCCAGCCGCTCGCTTCTCGTCGCTGGTCGACTTCGCCGATGTCGTCACGCGCGGGCTCCAACCATCGCAGCGACCCCGCCTCGTGCTCGGCGGGATCGCCGCCGCCGCGATCGTCGCCAGCGGCGCGACCTACCTCGCACTGCGCGCACCGTCATCGGGCCCGACGTGCACGTCGGGTGCTCCGGAGATCGCCGGCGTCTGGAACGCGAATACGCGTGGGACGCTCGTGGCGATCGGCGAGCCCTCGCTGCGCGCGCTCGACGAGTGGACGACCGCGTGGGCCACGGAGCGCGACACCACCTGCCGCGCCTCGGAGTACGAACCGCCGGCGATGACCACCGCGCGCAATCGCTGCCTCGATCGCCGCCGCGACGAGGCCGCTGCGCTGATCGCCGCGCTCTCGACAGTGTCGAACGCGCCGACATCGAACGCATCCAACGCGTCGGCATCGTCGGTCGCATCGCGTGCGTACTCGTCCGTCGATATGCTCGCGGCGCTGCCCGCGCCGGCCGAGTGCGCCGCGGCGGCGAGCGACCCGGCAGATCCGATCCCGGCCGACAAGACTCGAGCGGCGATCGTTCTCGACGTGCAGCGCCAGCTCGCCTCGTTGCGTGCGACCCTCGCGCTCGGGGATGCCCGCCCGATCCTCGATGCGTCCACGCAGCTCGTCGAGACGGCTCGCTCCTCGCAGCACGCGCCGACGCTCGCGGAAGCCGAGCTGCTCCACGCTGACGTGCTGCGCGCGACGAGCCAACTCGCCGCCGCGGTCGTCGCCGTGCGTTCGGCCGCCGCCGATGCGGAGCGCGGCCACGCTGATCAACTCGCCGCGAAGATCTGGCTCGCACGTGTGGCCATCGCCGGCGATCGTCGCGATCTCGAGAGTGCCGATGACCTGATCGCGATCGCCTCCGGCGCGATCGATCGTGCGGGCGCACCACCGCGCCTCGTCGCGATGCTCCTCAAGCACCGCGGTCTGATCGCCTACAACCGCGGACAGCTCGAGGAGGCCCGCTCGCGGCTCGTCGAGGCGCATGCGACGCTCGTCACGCTCTCGCAGTCGGGCACATCGTCGTCGGGGGCATCGGGTGCGTCGGGCGCATCGAGTGCGTCGGGTGGTGAGCTCGGCGCGACGATCGAGCGCATCGCCGTCGAGTCGGCGCTCGGCTCGGTCGAGCGCGCGGCTGGCAACCTCGACGCGGCAGAGCGTTGGCACCAGCGCGCATTCGACGCGGACCTCGCGTTGCGCGGAGACTTTCACCCCGATATCGCACGCGACCTTCACAACCTCGCCGGCGTCGCGCGCCTGCGTGGTGACCTCGCGGTCGCACACGAGCGCTACTCGCGAGCGCTCGCGATCGAGATCGCCACGCGCGGCGAGACCAGCGTCGAAGCAGGCCTCACGCACAACTCGCTCGGCCTCGTCGCGCTCGCCCGCGCCGAAAACGGACACATGGCCTTCAGCACGGATGCGAACGGGCGCCCCAAGCGCGCATTCGATCCTGCAATGCTCGCGGAGGCACACCGGCAGTTCACGCGCGCCCGCGACATCTTCGTGGCGGCGAACCACGGCGATCGCGCGTTCGCCGAGCACAACCTCGGGCTCGTCGCCGCAGCAGCGGGCGATCATCGCGCGGCGCTGGTTCACTTCGACACCGCCGCCGCGATCTACGCGACGACCATCGGCGCCTCCGCCGACGCCGCGAAACGACTCGTCGACGATCGCGCCGCATCGAGTCGCGCTCTCGGCACACCCACACTCGCAGTCGGCACGGCACCGACGATTCGCACGACAGCCGCGACACCCACGACACCCGCGAAACCGACGCCCACGACCCCGACTCGCACGACACCAACGACGACTCCCACGACGCCGACGCCGACCACGACTCGCACGACGCCCACGACGGCGAACCGGACTAACACCCCGACAACATCGCCAATCACCACCCCGACGACTCCGAAGACACCAACAAAGCCCGACGAACCACCGAAACGCGACGTCGGTGTCTACGGCTCGACGCAGTCCTGGTAGGACACACGCGATCGATCAGGGTCGCTTCGCGACGACGAATGGATCGGGTCGAAGCCCATCGACTTCGGGGGCTGCTGCGTGCCGGGACACTGCGTCTCGAACCGTCTCGCTGCATCCGGACGCCCTCGGCGCTTCTCTGGCGCCGAGGCGCCATTTGGCGGGACACCATGAGGTCTTTACGCCTGACGATCGCTCAGGCTCCCTGGCGCGCTCTCGTGATCAGGCGTCTGCGCTTGACGCCACCGCCACTTCATAGTCGTGGGCGCGATGGGAGTTCACGTCGAGCGGCTCTCTGGCGGGACGGTGGTGTACACGCGAGTGGCCGATCGAAATCGACAGCGCATGCGCGCGTGTGGTCGTCAGATTGTTCGGCGCGGTCTGGAGCGCGTCCTGCCAAGGCGCCCACGTGGGCGCGCGGGGCTTCCGGTTGCAGTTTGCGAGTTGCGGTTTCGTGATCGGCGGCAGAGAAGAGCCGAGGGCGTCCGTAGGCAGCGAGTCCCAACGGAGCGAGTCGCTCGCGTCCCGACGCAGCTCCCGAATCGACGGCTCCGACCCGACCCATTCGTCGCGAAGCGACCCAAGAACCTCTTTGGCGCGGCGTCTAGGCGCTCTCCGGATGGCATCTAAGCTAGCTCCGCGTCGTGGCGGTAGTTCCGGCCGGCGTGCGCCGGTCGGTCTGGATCCCCGTTGAGGGATCATGGACCGACGAAGCTTTCTGACCGCAGGCCTCGGCTCTCTTCTCTTGGCGGCGTGCCCACGTGGCAGCGCGAGCGCACCGCGCGACGGGTACGTCCCGCCGACGGTCGCCGCAGACGATGGCGATGACCTTCCGCCGCTGCCCGCGACGTGCGCGGCGATCGCGACCGCCGACAACATCGAGGGCCCGTTCTACAAGCGCGGCGCGCCGAGTCGCAGCGTCCTCGTCGGTGCGAACGACGATGGCGAGCGGCTCGTCATCAGCGGCTCGGTCGGCACGACGAGGTGCGAGCCGTTGGCGAAGGCGACGATCGACGTGTGGCAGGCGAACGCGAAGGGTGACTACGACCTCGATGGATTTCGTTTTCGCGGACGCATGACAGCCGACGCGAAGGGCCGATGGCAGGCGAGCACGATCGTGCCGGGACGGTACCTGAACGGCCGGCGCTATCGTCCGGCGCACATCCACGTGAAGGTCAGCGCTCCCGGGTTCGACACGCTGACGACGCAGCTGTACTTCGACGGAGATCCGTACAACGAGGGCGACCCGTTCATCGATCCGTCGCTGATCATGCAGACGGTCGTCGAGAACAAGGTGCGGCGCGCGAGGTTCGACTTCGTGCTCGCCTGATCTAGACCATCACGCGCACGCAGGTCGTGTACCAGGTCGCGCCGAGTCGCTCGTCGCGCTGGACGATGAAGATGTCGACGTCGGTCGTCACGCGGATGTCTGCCGGGGCACGCCACTCCGTATTGATCGGCGGCACGTTGCCGAATGCGTCGCGCGGTCCGCCGGTCTGGGATGTCGCGAAGCTCCCCGCCGTCGCGAGCCACTGGTACGTGTGGGTCTCGACGAACATCGCGCCGCGCCCGTCGAGCGTGGGCGTCACGTATGGTTCGCGCGTGTCGTCCGGCTCGATCGGCGTGAGGCTCACGCGCTGGCCACGCTGCACGGTAAGCGGCGTGATCTGGTCGATGCACCGCCCCACGTCGAGCGGTATCTCCTCGTTGCTGTCGTCGATCTCCGCCTCGATCCGCCGCAGCCGCGGGTTCAGGTTCGCCTCGCGCGCGACGGGAATCTTGGGCGCGACGCGCACGTGCTTCGACGCGAACTGATCGAGCGCAGGATCCGAACCTTCGCCGCCAAAACGCAGCACCACGTTGTAGTCGATTCCGCCGATACCGCCGAACGCGTCGATCTCGAGGATCTTGACGAGCACGCCGAGCAGATTCCCGTCCGGATCGATCGTCGCGCACAAATCCGGTGCGGGCGACGTCGTATCTGGATCGTCGATCACGCCCGACGCAACAACCACCTCGGGCCTCCCGCAGCGATCACCTGCCGCGTCGGTGCAGATGCGCATCTCGTAGCGCACGCGTCGCTCCATCTCGGGATCGACGACGAGAGCACACACGCGCGTGCTTCGCAGCTGGGCGAGCAGCTCGATGGGTGCGGGCGGATTCGCCGGATCGAGCGTGACGAGCTGCTCCGGCGGCTGGGCGGTCATCGCGAGGGGCCGCATGTCGACGACCACCGTCGGATCGTCGAACGACGCACACCCGAGGCACCCCACCACGACGATGCCGTGCACGAGGTGCGTGGTGGTCATGGAACCACTGTGATGCACGTTTCGAGGGGCGTCACGCCGAAACGTTCGTCGCGCTGGATCATCCAGATCGAGACGTCGAGGTGATCACGCCCGCCGAGATCTGGCGCCGTCCAGTCGCTGCCGAGGAGTGACTGGTTTCCGAGAATGTCGCGCCCGCCACCGGTGGTCTCGTCGGACCAGCCACCGTACGTCGCGAGCCACTGATAGGACACGGTCTCCTCGAGGATGATCGTGCTGCCGTCGAGTCCGGGGACCGCGTAGTCCTCGCGCGTGTCGTTCGCCTCGTTCGGGAACAGCGTCACGGCATCTCCGGGCGACACGTTGGGTCGCGCGTTGATCGGCGTCGCCTGATACGCCGCGTCGCTGCAACGCACGCTCTGTCCACCTGGACTCGCGAAGTTGTCGACAGGCGAGAAGCCATTCACAGCGGTCTCGATGCCCGTGATCGACGGGTTCGCGTTCGGGGCGCGCTCGATCGGAATGCGCGGCGAGATGCGCAGCTTCTTCGAGGCGAAGATATCGTTGGCGCGCGGCTCGTCGGCTCCGCCGAGCTGCATCTGGATCACGAGGTCCACGCCGCCGAGCGCGGCGACCGGGTTTCGCTGGATCTGGCGAAGCAGCATGGCGACCATCGTCGTGCCGGTCTGCGAGTCGCCGGGCAAGAGCTCCGCATAGGGGCGCTGGAAGCTCGTCGACGTATCGGGATCGTCGATCTCGCCGGCGCCGAACTCGAGGTGCGGCAAGGACCGATCGCAGCGGCCCTCGTCGTCGATCAGACACAGCGTCATGCTCCAGACGATGCGGCGCTCCTTGCCGGGATCTGCGATCCACGCCGTGACGCTCGTCGTCTCCAGCTGCTCGAGCAGATCGCTGATCTCCGGCTCGGTCGCGAGATCGACCTCGAGCACCTGATCCGCCTTGCTCGGGTTCGAGTCGCCGATGTCGGTGCGCATCGCGAGCACGCGCAGATCGAGGACGATCGAGGGTTCCTCGAACGTTCCACACGCGCTCGCGAACAAGGCAGCAAGGGCAAGTCGGCGCATCACCACGTCCCCCTCAGGCCGAGGGTCGGCAGGATCGGAAAGCCCGTCACCGGCGCCGACTCTCGATAGCGATAGTCCCATTGGGTCGCTTCGACGTTCGTCGCGTTCATCACGTTGATGATGTCGATGTACAGGCCGAGGCTCCACGTGTCGTACAGCCACATCTTCTCGGCGCGCACGTCGAGCTGCGCGAACAGCGGATTGCGCTTCGAGCGCAGCGGCCCGCGCACCGGATCGTAGCCACCGTCGTCGGCGTCGTACGTCGCGCCGATGATCGGTGTATCCGGGCGACCGCTCGACATCTGGAAGCGCGCGCCGAGCTCCCAGTTGCGCCCGGGCTTCCAGCTCGCGACGGCGTTCAACACGTGCGGTTGATCGAACGCGGTCTTCATCCACGGATTCTCGTCTGCCTGGCGCATCTTCGAGTTGGAGTACGTGTACGAGACCCACCCGAACGCGCGCTCGCTGATCTCGCGCTTGACCAGGATCTCGAAGCCGAGCGAGTCGCGCCGGCCCTCGTTGGTGAAGTTCACCGACGTGAAGGTGCCGTCGTCGTTCATCACGATCTCCTGCGTGAACGTGACGACGTTGCGGCGACGCACGTAGTAGATCTCGCTGTCGATCGTCCACAGGCGATCCGGTTTCCACTCGTAGCCGACGCCCGTGTGTGTCGCGTGCTCGATGTCGACGTTCGGGTTGCCGAACCGCTTGTCGAGCGCCTCGGGCTGCGGCGGCTGGCTGAACTCGCCTACGTACGCCTTGAGCGTCAGGTCCTTCGCGTACGCCCAGCGCGCGACCAGACGCGGATCGAACGACCACCGGCTCGCACCGTCGATCAGGTACGTGTCGAGGCGCAGGCTCGGGATCAGCTTGAGCTTCGAGCTCACGTCGATGCCGACGTCCGCATACGCGCCCATGCCGAGCGTCGAGGCACCGCGAAGCAACCGCTCCGGCGAGATGTCGACGCCCTGCTGGTTGATCAGGTTGTCATTCACCGGGATCAACGCGTCGTACGACGTGATGCGCGAGAGCACGTCGAGCCCCATGTCGAGCGCGACCTTCGGCGACGGCCGGCCGAAGATGCGCGCGCGATACGACAGGCTGTTGTTCACGATGCTCACCGACGTGAACGGACCGGCCGCCTCCGCCTGCGCGCCCGTGAACGTGAGGGTGTCGCGCCCCCATGCAGGCGACAGCGACAGCTTCATGTCACCACCGAGCGACCGCTCGTACCCGCCGATCACGCGAAAGAATTTGATCGCCGTCGACAGATCCGTCGACACCGCGGAGTCGGGGTCCTGATCGACTACGCGCAGCGTGTCCGACGAGCCGATCGCGAACAGACTCGCGCGGCCTTCCTCGCGCAGGTTGTAGTCGAAGCGCGCGGCGTAGTCGTAGTAGACGGGCGTGACGATGCGCTGTCCGCCTGCGGGCGGATCGGGCAGCACGAACCCGAGGAACGCGTCGATGTAGGACCGGCGACCGGCGAACGCGAACGACAGGTTCTTCGTCAGCGGTGCGCGCACGTAGCCGCCCGCATCGATGAAGTCGACCTTCGCGGAGCCGTGCACGCCGTCGGACTTCGTCGGGCGCAGCTCCAGCGCGACCGCGCCACCGTGTTTGCGGCCGAAGCGCGCGGGGAAGCCGCCGGGATAGAGGTCCAGCGACTCGAGCATCTCGACGTTGAAGATCGAAGGACCGCCGAGGAAGTGGAACAGCGACGGCACCTCGTGTCCGTTGACGTAAATGCCGGTGTCGTCGGGGTTACTTCCGCGCACGAGCAGGAGGCCGAGGCCGAACGGCGCGCGTTGGATGCCCGGCATCGTCTGGATCACGCGGATCGGGTCCCCGAACGTGCCCGGGATCGACGTCAGCTGTTGGCGCTGCAACGTGCGCCGAGTGACCTCGAGGACCTCACGCTCGCCCTCGACGACGGTCTCGTACGGGTTGCCGCCCTTCGGACGCATCCACAAACGCACCTCGATCTTCTCGCGCTTCTGTAGCGTGACCTCGCGCAGCAGGCGCTCGGACTTGTCCTCGACGGCGAGGATCCGGTACTTGCCCTCCGTGACACCGTGAAAGTAGAAGCTCCCGTCCTCGGCGGTCACCGCGTCGAGGCCGAGCTCGACGATCGACACGATCACACCGGCCATCTTCCGCCGCGTGCCGCGCTCGAGGACGACGCCCTCGATCGTGACGGGCAGCTTGTCGTTGCCCGCGTGGTTCGGCGGCCCGGTGTTCACCTGCGGCGTGTCGCCGATCGGCGGGATGGGGATCGGATCGGGATCGGGCTGCTCCTCGATCACGAAATGGATCACCGTCTCGACGGTAATCGGGGCGGGCTTGCCGTCGATC
This sequence comes from Kofleriaceae bacterium, assembly GCA_046160585.1. Classification (GTDB taxonomy): domain Bacteria; phylum Myxococcota_A; class Polyangia; order Haliangiales; family Haliangiaceae; genus JABFXX01. The sequence goes on along the minus strand of JBJXGN010000078.1, from coordinate 4,642 downwards.
TCCGCGGGGTCGAACACGTACTGCATCGCGGCCGCGATCGCCGCCTCGTCGAAGCCGTCGCCGACCTTTTGCACCACGTCGACACCGAGGACGATGCCCGTATCGTCGATGCGAATGCGGACCTTCACGTCGGCCGTCTTGCCGGCGGTGAGCGCGGCTGGAGGATATTCGGGCGCGACAGCCTGCAACAGCTTTGGCTGCTTCGTCACCACGCCGGTCGGCGCCGGTGGCGCTTGCGGATCGGGCGGCCGCGCGTCCTGCGCGAAGCTGAGCCGCGCGAAGACCGCGATCACGCAGAACGCGATCACGACATACCGCCCGAGCATACCCGCGAGCGTAGCCCGACCCACCGACGTGGAGCACCCGCGCACGACGTGATCCGTCGTGGACGCGTTTGTTAAGCGAGGCAACCCGTCAGCTCTGTGACTTGTCGCGCAGGTGCGCGAGGAGCTTGTCGAACATGCCGCGCATCGCGTTCTCGATCGCTTCTCTGCGCAGGTTCGGCAGGTACTTCGCGTTGAACGTTCGCTTCGGGACCTGCACCTTCGCACCGCCCGAGAGGAACGACAGCATCTTGCCGTTGTCGTCCGAGATCGCGAGCCGCAGCTGCGCCTCGATCTCGACATAGACACCGGACTGCGCGACATCGAGCTTCGTTACCGACAGATCCAGGTGCCTCGGGTCTAGGCCCCAGCGCTCTGCGTCGGACGCCGTCATCGTCACCATCGGGTTCGACCCGAATGACTTCTGCAGCGTCTCCTTGAGGATATCGCTGTGCATCTTGCGAGTCGGCTTGTCCGCCTTGCCTGGCGAGTCGTCCGCCGAGGAGTTGATCTTCACGTAGAGGTCGGGGTGGGTCTCGACGGCGTGCGCCTGGCGACCGAACCCGGCCGTTCCGCCCGACTTGCTCGAGCGCCGCGCTTCGATCCCGCTGGACTTCTCGGCGACGGCCTTCGGCCACGGATCCGGAAGCTTGTTGCTCTTCGCGACCGCAACTGCCGCCTCGCGCGCATGCTTCTTGACCTTGTCGTCCGGATCTTCATCCGCCGCGGTCTTGAGTGCGGGCAACGCGGCCTTGTGACCGAGCTTGCCGAGCGCCGCCGCTGCGATCGCGCGGACCTGTGCGTTCGGATCGTGCAGCGCGGTCACGAGGGGCTTGAGCGCGGCCTTGTCTTCCAGGCGTCCGAGCGCGGCCACCGCGGCGATGCGTGTCTTCTCCGAGCTCGACGAAAGCGATTTCGCCAGCTCTGTCACGCGACCCGAGTCCGCGCTCGCGGAAATCGGTGATGCAGCGAGCACCGTCGCGCAGAGGAAGAACTGTACAAGCCTGTGCCCTCCGCGCATGACCTGAACCGATTAGGCGCTTCGGCTCCAAACGAGTCAATGTTTTCTGACCTTGCATTGGTGGGCGGTGGCAACGCGCGTGTATCTTGAAGACACCGTGGCAATTTCTGACGAACAGTTTCGTCTTGGAGTGCTCGTCGGCGGTGTCGCGCTGGTTGCAGGCATCAGTGTTGTCAGGTTCTGCGGGAGCGTTTCGATTCCCGAGAAACCCGCACCGTCGTACGCGACGGGCACGCAGAGTCAGGCGTTCGCGAAGTCCACGGCTTCTCAAGCGGTCTACCTCGAGTACCTCGCGAAGGACGCGGCCGCCGCAGGTGTGCGCACACCAACGATCGAGGACATGAGTCGCAAGCTCACGTATCGCGTCGACGAAGCACGTCACGTGTTGGAGGTAGGACAACCTGCGATCGAGATCGCAGGAGTTCGCCTCGAGCTACTCCACGAGAACGACATGCTTGTCCTCGACATCCGCAACACGACAACAGCGGACCTCGCGTACTTGGTCAGCACAGAGCCGTCGCCGAACCTCAGCTCGTGCAACACAGCAACTCCGCTCGCGTTCAACGCGATCGTCATCGGCGCGGGCAAGACCGAGCGCCGCGTCGAGTGCGTGTTTCGCGATGACATGGGGATCGTCGTCACCAAGGTCGAGACGCTCGAGGTCTCGCCGATCTCTGGATGGATGCTTGGCCTTGTTCCCCCGACGCTGATCGGGCTCGATTCACGAACCTCGCGCGGTCATCGCGGAGGTGTCGCGAACGAAACCTGCGCGTCCGTAGTCTCCCAAGCGGTCCGAAGTGGTCTGGAAAAGGGACAAATCGGCTGGAGAGATCTCGTGGACTTCTACGCGCGCCATCGGTGTCCGACTTATCGTTTTCCTTTTTCATATAAAGCATTTAAGTCAGATGGCGAGCAGCAGATCCCGGTCGTTGATTCTGGCATGTGACGCCTTTTCGCGGCGTTAGACTTGCGGACACCCCGACCCGCCGTTTAGGCTCTTTCTAGTTACGCGGAGTTACGGGTGACCAAGTCCGAGCTCATCGAGAAAATCTCCGAGACGTTGAAGCTACCGGCTGGTAAGGCGGAGGCGATCGTCAACACCATCTTCGACTCGATGGTGAAGGCACTGGAACGCGGCGAAGGTATCGAGATCCGCGGCTTTGGTAGCTTCACCGTTCGCAAGTACAAGGCCTATGAAGGTCGCAACCCGCGCACCGGCGAGACAGTTCATGTCGCCGAGAAGCGGCTGCCTTTCTTCAAGGTCGGCAAAGACTTGCGGGAACGAGTCAACGCTGGTCTGGGTACTCCGCTCCCTGCGGACAAACCTGACGAAGCCGACGACACCGATCCAAACGAGCCGGATTTCGACGACGACGACGAGTAGTCGTCACCGTCGCCGCTTCCCGTCGAGGATTTGCAGTATCGCTCTCGCAATTCATGCGAGTTAGCGATGTCGCGTCTTCTCGCATTTACGCGAGTTAGCTCATCGACGAGCTAACCGCTTGTTTCGATGTTCAGCCGTGGGTCGTGACGAGGCCGAGATCTCCGTCGACGGTGACGAGCATTCCGTCATCGAGAATCGTCCACGCATCCTTGCAACCGACCACACACGGAATCCCGAGCTCTCGTGCCATCGCAGCTCCGTGATCGAGGAACCCACCGGTCTCGCTCACGATCGCAGCACATCCGATCACCATCACCGCCAAGGCCGGCGTAACTGCGCGTGCGACGACCACGTCACCGCGACCAACTGTCACGCTCGAAGCGAGGGAGGCGAATCGAACCACGCGTCCCTGCACGCGACCTCCGCTGCCGATCCCTCGAAGCACGTGCTCACCACGTGCCTCCGCCTCGAGGGCCGCCAGTGGACCGTAGGATGGCTCACGTGTTCGACGAGCTGCTGCCGTCGAGGTCGCATCGGGCGTCGAGGGTGTGATCGATCCGCCAACCGTCGAGCTTCCGGGCATTTTGGGCGTCGAGGTCCGGGGGATGGCGATCGATCCGCTCGGCGACGTCGGCGGGATCGTGATCGACCCGCTCGACGCAGTCAGCTCGTTCGCGGTCGGTGCCCGTCTGCGTACCGGCGGAATCGAGTCACTCGAGGGCCGGTCCGCCGACGATCGCGGGACTGCGCTCGAGCCGCCCGACGCTCCGCCCGACGATGGCGGGATGGTGATCGAGCCACTCGACACGCGGTCGATCGACCCTTGCCGTCGCGTGGACTCGCTCGATTCGCTCGCGGTGGCGCGCGCAACAGGCACGCCGCCATCCTCGCCGCCGACGACGAGCGGCATCTCCCAGCGCGTCGCCCTCGCGGCGGCGGCGCGAGCAGCAGCTGCACGTCGGCGTGCATCGTCCACGGTGATGCCGCCGACAACGGCCTCGAGTGGAAGCCAGAACACATCGCCCTCGTCGAGGCCGAGCTCCTTGCCACGCGCGAGCAGGGCACGCCGCACCATCCACTGCGCGCGCGCGAACCATTCGTCGTCGCGCTCGCCGAGGTTCGCGACATCGTGCATCGCGAGATCCAGGGCTTCCGTGTTGGCGGCGTCAGACTGCGAGGCGGGCGCGCTCGCAAGCCTGCGTGCGCGCGATGCGAGCACGACGTCAGCCTGCTCGTCGGTGATCGGCCGAAACACGCCGGACGCGTGCTGGCGGGGGAGCTTCACGATCTCTCTGGCGCGCGCGAGCGCATCGCGCAACAGCTCGGGGCGCTCGCCGTACGTCGGGACCACGACGTCCCACGAGGGCGAAAGTACGCCCAGACGCGCGACCACCTCGGCCTCGTCGAGCTCTCCACGCGCCACGCCGAGTAGCAGCGCCTCGACGGAGAAGCGCCGGATCGAGGGCGTGCTCGATGTGCCCGACGACGACGTGGATGCGCCCGACGCCGCCACCGACACGCCCGATGACGCAGAGCCCGTCGCCGCCGCCGTCGCGCCCGCCGCCCCCGACGACGATGCTGGCCCCGACAGTGCGGACCCGCGTCGAGCTCGCGCGACGAGCGGTGACAACTCTGTCGACCAGATCGCGTAGAACCTCACGTAGCGACTGATCGCGTCATCGACCGATCGCGCAACGTCGGATCGCGCAACGTCGGTGCCGCGGCCCCCGAGGTTCGCGAGGTCTCCGACGAGCGCGGTGAGGCGCGCTTCGATATCACCGAGGCGATCGATCGACGGCGCCGTCACCGTGGTGCGAGGCGCCGAGTAGAGATAACCCGCACACACGCGCATCGAATACGGCGCGACGCCTGCGCTCTCGACGCTCTCGACGATCGCGGTCTGCGCCGTCGAGA
>JBJXGN010000077.1:0-15806 GCA_046160585.1 Kofleriaceae bacterium | reverse complement strand
GGTGACGACCGTCGCGCCGTTCTCCTTCGCGAGGCGCGCGACGATCGGCGCGTAGGTCTCCGCGAGGTAGTTCGCGAGGCCCGCGTCTTCGACGACGAGGACCTTCGGCGCGTACTTTGCGGCGTCGGCGGACGCGGCCTGCGCGCCGGCGCCGACCAGGAGCGCGATCACTTCGCCGCCATGCGCCTGCGCAGCGCCGCGAGCGAACGTGAGGTTGGCGAGCGCGCTCGTGCGGAGCGTCGCGCCGGAGAATTCACAGAATGCGAGGACGTTACCCATGGTGGTCATTCCTTCCTGGGCCTAGAGAGCCTTCGCCTCGTCGGCGAGCTTCTTCACGAGGGTGGGGATGTCGGCGACGATTTGGCCGGCCGCGCGCGGCGGTGGGAGCGTCACGGCGAGCTCCTTGATCGCGCTCGCGGGCTCGGCGCCGTAGTCGGCGAGCTTCGCGATCGCGAGCGGCTTCTTCTTCGCGGCCATGATGCCCTTGAGCGACGGCAGGCGCGCGCCTTCACCGGAGTACGTGTGCGAGTCCGGCGTGATGCCGTTCTTGACCGACTTCGACGCGACGATGCGGAGGTCGACGCTGATCACCGACGGCTTCGGCACGCTCTTGTATTCGACGCCGCCGTCGACCTCGCGGCCGACGAGCAGGCGATCGCCCTGGACCTCGATGGACGCGGCGAACGTCGCCTGCGGCCAGCCGAGCTTGCCGGCGAGCATCTGAGCGACCTGGTTCGCATCGCCGTCGACGGCCTGCTTGCCCATGATGACGAGGTCGGGCTTTTCGGCTGTGACGATGCCGGCGAGCACCTTCACCACGACGAGCGAGTCGAGCTCGGCGTCGTTGGTGACGACGTGGATCGCGCGATCGGCGCCCATCGCGAGCGTCGTGCGGATCTCCTTCGCGGCATCGTCGGGTCCGAGCGAGACAACGACGACCTCGCCGCCGTTCGGCCGCGTGTTTTCGGCGCCGTTCTCGAGCAGACGCAGCGCGGTCTCGATCGCGTACTCGTCGAACGTGTTGACGATCCACGATGCGCCGGTCAGGTCGATGTGACCGTCCTTGAGCTTCGCTTTCTGGGTGGGGTCGGGGACCCGCTTTACAGGGACAAGGATCTTCACGGTGACTTCTCCTTCACTGGTCGATCAGTGGTGCTGCCATTGGCGAGGCCGTTGGTGACGAGCGCGACGACCCAGTCGGCCGCGCGGACGATATCGAACTTCTTCGGGCGCGTTCCAGGCGTGCCGGACGAGATCGTCGTTTGCTTCGACAGCACCCAGGCGAGCGACAGCTCGTCGAGCATGCCAAAGATCATGCGAGCGGCGACGTGGCTCGGGATGGACGCGTCGATCTCGCCCTTGTCCTGACCCGCGCTGATGATCGCGCCGAGCATCCGAAGGAAGGCGACAAACTGTGGGTTGTCGTACTCCTTCATGAACTTGCTCGACTGCCGTAGCTCGATCGTGAGCACCTCGGCGGCCGCGGGCTCGTCGTGCACGAGCCGGAGATAGGTCCGGATGAACGCGTGGAGCTGGCGTGAGGGCGAGGCCTTCGTCTCTGCAGCGATCGCGGCTTCGAGCGCCGCGTTGACCTGGCTCATGCGGCTCTCGAACAGCGAGATCAGGAGGTCGTCTTTGCTCTTGAAGTAGAGATAGATCGTTCCATCCGCGACGCCCGCCTCCTTCGCGATCTCGGAGACCCGCGCGGCGAAGAAGCCGTGCTTCGCGAAGATCCGCTCGGCGGCCGACAGGATCCGCTCGCGCTTGTCGCTGCGGTCTCGGTCGGGCGCTGAATGAACCGTCATTCAGTGGCTTGATACCGCCCATGACGCGGAACGTCAAGAGAGTGCATTCGTTGAAAACCTCTAGGGTGTGCACTACAACCGTCGCGTGGTTCTCCTTCGTCTCTCCTTAGTTATTGGGTGTGTCGCGCTGATCGGCGCAGGCGCCTGCGACAAGAAGAAGCCCGTCACCGATACGGGCGCGGTCAACGCGCTGGATCGCACGAACGAGGACAAGGGGCCCGTCGACAAGACGCCACTCCAGGGGGTCGATCCCGGCAAGCTCAGCGCCGAGCGACAGGAGCTGTTCTACAAGCTCGTCGGCTCGCTGAAGTCCCCGTGCGGCAAGAGTCACTCGCTTCGGACGTCGTTCGCGCAGGACACGTCGTGCAAGCGTGCGCCGTACGCAGTGAAGTACGTGCTGCAGCTTCTCGTCGACGAGATCCCCGACGCGAAGGTGCGCGAGTACTACACGCAAAAGTACGAGAGCAAGACGGCACCCGTGAGCTTCGACGTGTCGAAGGCGCCGTTCATCGGCAAGGAAGACGCGCCCGTTCGCCTGATCGAGTTCTACGACTACGCGTGTCCGGCATGCGTCGCGTTCGCGCCGATCTTGAAGAAGGTCGCCGCCGATAATGATGGCAAGGTCGTCGAGTTCTTCATGATGTTTCCGCTCGAGGGAAATCACCCCGACTCGCGCAGCGCCGCGCAGGCGTCACTCGCCGCGTGGCAACTCGACCGCGCGAAGTGGCCCGCGTTCCACCAGATGCTGTTCGACCGCATGCCGCAACACAACAAGGACTTCGTGACGAAGTACGCCGCGGCGGCAGGCCTCGACGCGGGCAAGTTCGCCGAGGCCTACCAGGCGGCCAACACCCACGTCACCGCCGATCAGGCCCAGGGTGACAAGGGCGGTGTGAAATCCACGCCCACCCTGTTCTTCAACGATCGCAAGTACGAAGGCCCCATGAGTCCCGAGTACATCGGCATGTGGATCGAGGAAGAGCTGGCGGTGAATCGATGAGCGGGTCGCCTCGTCTCACGACCATGCGCATCGTCACCCTCGCCGTCCTCGCACTGATGCTGCTCGCGGGGCCCGCGACTGCGGAGGTGCTCAAGGTCGGCGATCGCGCCGCGGAGCTCGACACCGCCGTCGACGCGAAGGGCAAGGCCTTCAGGCTGAAGCCCTACAAAGGCAAGTGGATCCTCGTCACGGTTGGCGCCGAGTGGTGCAAGCCGTGCGCGAAGGAGCTGCCGACCTGGGACAAGCTCGCCGGCGAGATGAAGGGCAAGATCACGTTCATCGCGATCGACATCACCGACGAGATCGACTCCGGCAAGCGCTTCCACGACAAGCTCAAGCTGAAGAACATGGTCCGCGTGTACATGCCGGCCGACAAGTCCGGCGTCATCGCGCGCTACGGATCGGACACGATGCCTACGACGTTCATCGTCGATAAGTCCGGCGTCGTCCGCGACGTGAAGAAGGGCTTCTCCGAGGGTGACTCGGCCGGCGAATACAAGAAGATGAAGGCGCTGATCGCGAAGCTCGTCAAGTAGCGCCCGCCGATCAGAACTGCGGGCGAACCGCGACGTACAGATTCAGGCCGCCCGGGCCGCCGGGCGCGTTCGTGAACCCGTAGAGCGCACAGCTGTCGGGCGAGATCCAGCTCGGAGTCTCGACGATGCCGGGCATCGCGAGCGTGTCGACCTTCGACGACGGGCCGAAGCCGTCCTGCGGTGTCGAGCGCGACGCCGTGTACACGTCGTATTCGAACGTCGGCATCGTCTCGGGCGGCATGGGCGGCGTCGTGGTCGAGCGCCGGAAGACGATCGTCTTCTCGTCGGGCGTGAGCGCAGGCGCGACCTCTTCCTCGTCGGTGTTCACGCCGCCGACGAGCGCGATCGGGTTGCCAATCGTGTTCGTGGTCGAGACGTCCGCGCGCCAGATGTCCGCTCGCCCTTCACCGGGCCGCGACGTCGACGCGAAGTAGAGCGCGCGATCGTTCGCGAGGATCCCGTGGAACTCGTTGTTCATGAGCTCGGGGCGGAGTGCGGGCGGTCCGAATGGTGCGGTCACCGACGGCCGCGTGCTCATCCAGATCCGGAACGTGTTGGTCGTCGTGCGGTCCGCGTCGAAGACCAGCGTCAGCCCATCGGCACTCTGGCTCGGCCACAGATCGGAGTTCACCGAGTTCACCGTGGTGAGCAGCGACGGTGGGCCGAATGGCTCGTCGCGGGTCGCGCGCATCGCAGTCCACAGGTCGTAGTTGCCCGCGGCGCTCCGCCGCGAGAACACGATGCCGAGCTCGTCGGGGAACAAGCGCGGCGTCGCGTCATCGAAGTCGGTGTTCAGCGACTCCATCAGCACGGGCTCGCCGAACTGCTTCGTCGGATTGCAGCGCGGCGCTGCGTCGACGGTAGCATCGATCGGCGGCGGGTCCTCGCCGCAGCCACTGGTGATGGCGGCGAGACCCAGGAGCAACAAACGCATGTCCGAAAAATCCTACCACTTCACCGAGACGACCGTGACTTGTTGGATGGCCCCCGCACGCTCGACGCCGAGCGCGAACGTCTGTCCTACCGACATGTTGCCCGAGCCGATCAACGCTTGTGCGACGGGCGGCGTGAGCGTGGCCACATCGACGCCGTTGATCGTCACGATGCGATCGCCGACCTGAACGCCTGCACCTGCGCCGGGTCCACCCTCCTTGACGTCCGCGACGGTGAGCTTGTCATCCTCGATGTCGGTGCCGATTCCGAGCGTGCCCGCGTCGCCGGTGCGCTGCGGTACGACCTTGATCGCCCCGAGATCGAGCTTCTGCCCCGCCTTCACGTCGTACTTCTGCTTCGCGAGCACCTGAAATCCGCCGGTCGCCGGCATCACCACGAGCTCGCCGGCTCCCGGCGCGACGCGTGGCACGACGAACGCACCGCGTGCGTCACTCGTCGGTCCCTTGCCGCCGAGCAGGTCCGTGAACGCCTGACGATCACCGCCGCCTCCGGTCGCGCTCGCGATGAGCTTCACGCCCACGACCGGCTCGCCGGAGAGGACGCTGACGACCGTGCCCGTGATCTGCGCCCACGGGACGAGGGCGATATCGAGCGTCACGTCGCCCGCGGGGACCGTGATCTTCGCCGTCGCTTTCCCCGCGTCGGCGGTCACGTCGCACGAGTATTCTGCCGGCGGGAGTCGCTCGAGCGTGTACGCGCCCGACTTGTCCGTGACGCGCTTCTCGTGCGAGCGCCAACCTTCGCGTACGACCGGATCGCAGTCGATGTCGTACGGCGACACGGGCTTTCCGTCGACGGTGACCTTGCCGGTCAGCGTGCCAAGACGCCCGAGCTGGAGCGTGATCGTCTCGCCGGTCTTCACGCCTTCCTTGGCGCCGCGCGCGCTGCCCTTCGCGTTTTCACCGACGATCTTGTACGAGCCTCGGCGCAGCTTCTCGATCGAGAAGCGCCCATCCGCGCTCGTGATCACCGGCGCGTATCCCGACCCGCGCCACTGGCCGCGCATCTCGTCGGGATCGAAGTCCTCCTTCTTGTCGTCCTTGTCGGTGCGCTTCGGGCGGTCCTTGCTGATCGTGATCCACGTGTCGGGCGCTGGCTTGCCGTCGGGCATCACGACGGTCCCCTTGATGGATCCGTCGCGCGTCTCGACGGTGAGCGTCAGGTCGGTGATTTCGATCCCTTCCCTGACCTCCAGCTCGATCGGCTGGGTCGGCTTGTCCTTGTTCGCCGGGCTCGCCCACGCGACGCGGCCGCGCCCGTCGGTTACACGGATCTCGTGTTTGCCAGGGTCGAGGCCGACGATCTTGAACGAGCCGTCCTTGCGCGTGCGCACGCTGTTGCCGCCGCCGCCGCCCATGCGGAAGTTGAACCCCCCGGTGCGATCCTTGTCTTGCTTCTCGCTCGCGTGCACCTCGACGTCGTCGACGGCCTTGCCCGTCGAGTCGATCACGCGCCCTGCGATCGACGCGCGCTCGTCGAGCTTCACGACGACGCCGCTCTTGTCGACGTTCTCGATCACGATCAGCGTCTCGCCCTTGTGTCCGTCCTTGGTCTCCGCCGAGAGCGTGAACGAACCGGGCGGCACGTGCTTGAGCGTGAACGCGCCGGTCTCGTCGCTGTCGGCGCGGACGAAGACCGACTTCGCGAGCTCGAACATGTTGCCGAGGCCGACCATCGTCGGGGTGATCGCGATACTCGCGACGGTGCCGGGTTGCACGACGCCGGTGACTGTCACGCCGGTCGCCATCTCGACGACGACATCCTTCACGTCCTTGTCGACGAGCTCGACGCTCTTGCCGACCTCGGGCATGACGCCGTCACCGATCGCGAACACCATGTACGGCGCCGGTCGCAGACCCTCGACGACGAACGAGCCGTCCTCGCCGCTCGGCTCGCGACCCATCCCTGCCTGGCTCTCGGCGATCGAAAACACGCCGACGCGAATGCCTGGAATCCCCTTCGTCGTGCCTTTCTCGACGACCCTCCCGGAGATCGAGAAGCCCTTCTCGACGACGACGCGCACGCCATCGACCTGCTCGCCGATGCCGACCTCGACCACCACCGGTGTGACGGTCGAATAGCCACCGCCGACGGCGCTGACCGAGAGCGCGCCCGGCGACAGACTCTTGAGCGTGAACTCGCCCGCAGGGTCGGTGACGTCGCCGGCCGCGAACGACGCGAAGTTGATGTTCGGGCCGCCGCCGGGTGATGCGGCGACATTCGCGTTCGGAACGGGTGTGCCGTTGGTGGTCACGACCATGCCGCGGATCGTCGCGCCCGGCGTGAGCGTGAAGTCGACGACGACGGACTCGTTCGTCATCTCGAGGAAGCGCGTCGCCGGCGTGTACGCCTCGTGCGCCGCTACGAAGATGAAGTCATCTGGCGGCAGGGCGAGCTGGTACATGCCCTTGTCGTCGGTGAACGTCGCGAAGTCGGCGTCGTTCCCGAACATCGTGTTGCGGCTACGGCGGGCCTGGACCTTGGCACCTGGAATGGGACCGCCGAGCACGTCGCTCACGGTGCCGCTCGCGATCGCGCCGCCGCCGTCGAGTACGAAGTCGATGCCGTCGATCGCCGTGCGCGTCGTGCCGACGGTGAGGATCCGCTGACCGGGGAGCAGCGCCGGGCCCGTCGCGCCGAGCGTGTACGTCCCGGCAGGAATGTCCACGAGCTTCCACCGGCCGTCCTCGTCGGCGGTCGCGAGCGGCGCCTCGTCGTTGCCGCGCATGCGCGCGAACATTGCCTCGATCGTCGCCTGCTTGCTGATCGAGATGATCGCACCGGCGACGCCGCTGCCGTCCTTGCGCGTGACGCGCCCCGACAGGGTGACCTTCGTCGCGGCGGCCTTCGCGCCGCCGGTCTTCGCGCCACCGATCACGGACCCACCCGAGCCCGCGGTGGTGCCGCCGCCGGTCATCGCGGAGGAATCGTCACCGCCGCGCAGGAACTTCCACCACACGACGAGGGCGAGCAGGAGTACGACGACGACGCCGATGGCTACGTTTCTGCGCACGCGGGATACTAACCACGGCGCGCGCTCCAGCACCGAGCAGAGTACGCGCTCGAGACCGTAGAGTGCCTCCGCGGCGGTCGGTTTTCGGCCGAAGCGCTATCATCGAAGTATGAAGCTCGTGGGGGTGATGGCCGTGCTCGTGCTTACACTTTCCGCGCACGAGGCGTGGCCCTGCAGCATCTCGACGGAGCCGAGCGCCACCGTGTTCGGCCCGACGACGACGCCCGTCCGCGGTCGCCGGCCATGGATCCGCCTGTTCAACGTGAAGCCGACGGACAAGATCACCCTCGGCCTCGCGCCGCCCTGTGGCCCGCGCAACAGCGATTGCACGGTGAAACCGCTCGCGTTCGATCGCGCCGGTGCGTTCCTCCGGCCGAAGGCGCCGCTGCCGCCGCGCGGCCAGATCTGGGTCCAGCTCGGGACGCGAACGCTCGAGACGTTCGCCGTCACGTCCGCCGATCCGAAGGCGCTACCGGCGTGGAACGGGATGACGAAGCCCGCGCTGACGAGCGGGCGTGAAGGGCTGTGCGCGCCGTCGGGCCCGGTCGTCTCGATGAAGGTGACGCCGACCCAGGCCGATCTGTCGGATGCCGTGTTGCTCGTGTACACGAAGCCGCCCGTCGCGAAGCGGCCGCACGAGCACCTCGGTGCGATCTATCTGCTCGGCGTCGGCGAGCTCGAGCTGCGCAACGGCCTCGGCAACATCTGGATGGCGAAGCGGCCCGCGAAGCTGTGGACCGCGATCTCCGATGGAGACGGCAACGTCGGCCCGATCGTCGAGCACTCGTTCGACATGCGCGCGGATGTCCTCGGCCCGAAGAATCGAGCCGAGCCGCGCGGCACGCGCCCGTGGATCCGGCTGTCGGGGGCGCCGAAGTCGGTGGCGATCCAGACGGTGGATGCAGCGTGCGATCCGTCGGCCGTGTGCACCGCGACGATGACCTCGGCGGTCGAGCGCGGCGGTGACTTCGTGCGCCCGAAGAACCCGCTGCCGCAGGGCGCACGGGTGCAGGTCGTGTCGAACAAAAGTGTGCTCGTGGACTTCACGGTGCGCACGGGGCCGGGGAAGACACTGCCGGCGATCCCGTTCACGCTCGGCGCACCCGCGGGAAGCAGCCCCGCGTCGTGCCCGACGCCGAACATGGTGGCGCCCGATCTCTCGCAGTTCGACACCGAGGCGACCGTGATCCTCGTCTACGCGTCGCCGCCCGATCCGGCGAAGCCTCTCGCGAAGCTGACCACGGTGCTCCAGTTCGAGGGTCGCTGGCTGGACTTCGGTGCGCCGGGGAGCTGCGTGTTCAAGAAGCTACCGACCAAGCTGTGGACGATCCTCGCCACGGACGACGGCGCGATCGGGGCGCCCGTCGAGCACGATCTGTCGCCGGCGAAGCCCGGAGCAGGAGGCATCTAGTGCGGGTGGGGATCGCGATCGTGACGATCGTCGCGCTGCTGGGAGCATGCGCGCGACAGAAGAGCACCGTGAGGCCTTCCGAGCTCGCGCTGCACGCGAAGGCGCTCGTCGACGAGGGCGAGGCGCGCATGTACGGCGACAAGGGCGAGCTCGTCGATGTCGACGCGGACACCGAGGTCGACGTGCGCATCGTCGACGGCGATCTGCAGACGCCCGCGCACCTGACGATCCGCGAGCTCGTGGCAGGCTGTGTCGAGGACACGGCCGCGCCGACGTGCACCGCGTCGAAGATCACCATGGACGCGCTCACGGTCCGCTCCAAGATGAAGTTCGATGGCTCGCGCGCGGCATCGATGACGACGTTCGGCGTTTTGGGCGGCGCGATCGGGACATGCATCGCGATGTGCAAGGAGGGCGACGAGCTAGCGCGCGGCCTCGCGTATGGCGGCCTCGGCGTCGCGGCCGTCGTCGGCTTGATGGTGCTCCTCTTCGTGTTCGCCGGCGATTGACGGCGCTGCCTTGCCGTCGTCGCGGAACACGACCAAGTGCAGATACACGATCGTCGCGATGAGCAGGATCTCTGTCGAGCTCATGACGAGCTTCACGAAGCGCGATGGCGACGCGACGGGCGGAATGATCTCGAGGTACACGAGATAGCGTTGCGACACTGCAAGCCCGACGAGCAACACAGTCAATACGGGAGGCAGCCACCGCGGAAACGATCGGAACGCGTGCTCGAGGAAGTACACGCCGAGCGGCAGGTAGATCACGAACGAGTAGGCGATCATTCGCTCCATGTCGTACGAGAACAGTGGCTGCACGTAGATCGGCAGCAGCATGAGCGCGACGGTGGTGATCCACTTCGGAGCGATTCGCAGCGCGAGCAGCGTGTAGACGGTGAATCCGCCGAACGGGAACCAGTAGAGCTGGAAGCGTGACTCCGGCACCGGCCACTTGGTGATATCGACCTGGATCCACGTCGGCGACATCTGGTGCAGGTGCTGGATGTACGAGTAGTTGTCGGGCGCCGTCGTGTTTCGAAGCAGGAACAGGAGCAGCGCGAGGTAGGCGAGGAACGGCCCGCCGACCTTCAGCATGTAGATCGCCGATGCCTTGATGTCAGACAGCGACCACGGCCGCTCGCGCCGGAGCAGCTCCGCGCAGCCGAGCACGGGGATCCAGTACAGTGTCTTCTCCGAGTTGAAGCCGGCGATCAGGAGGAGGACGGCAAGGAGGCGTGCGTGCTCGCGCCGGAGGAACGCGTGGAAGATGAGCACGTAGAACGCGTAGTTCATCGGATCGACCACGAGTCGATCGATGCCAGTGAACTCGCCGAGGAAGCTCGACAGTAAGAAGACGGGCGAGAGGAGAGCTAGCGAATATCGGACGCCGATGCGGCGTAGGAGCAGCGCGAGATAGACCGCGGTGACGACGATCCCGCCGAGGTTGAGCGCCGCGAGCGCGGCCATGTCGTCGGCGGGGATGATGTTCAGCGGACCGGCGAGGATCGGCAGCAACCAGCGCATGTTGAACGGCATGAACGCGTTGGGGCCGTCCATCCGCAGCGTGCCCTCGCGCAGCGTCGCGAGGTACTGCGTCTCGTCCATCGCCATCCAGTGGCGATCGGGAACGATCGCGAGGACCTTGTAGGCACAGTACGTCGAGACGGCGATGATCGCGACGAGCTGCAGGCGCGTGACGACTCGGATCCCGAGCTCCTCCCAGCGCCAGAACACGAGGCCGAAACACGCGACGACGATGACAGAGTCGATCGCGAACCACAGCGGCTGCGAGAATCCGACGAACTTCGCGACGTACACGAGCGTCCCGAGGAACCACAGCGCGAGCGCGAAGGCGGTGTGCAGAGCGACGACGCGCAGCTTCACGGGTGCGTACGTTCCCACTTTTCGCGGCGCGACGGGTTACTACGTGCCGACTCGACACAGGGCGCGAACTGCATCGGCGGGCTCGTGTCGGCGAAGATCACCTCGAGTGTGGAGCCGGCGCACGACAGCACGCGGAACGGGACCTTGGCGAGGCAGCTATCGCCGCCGCGCGTGTAGCGCCGGGTCATTCGCCCGTCGACGACATCGCCCTCGCGCAGCAGATCCAGTGCGCGCGGCGCGACTGCAATGGTCGGATCGCCGGTACGCGAGTCGTCGAACAACGGATAGCCCTCGAGTGACGCGCCGCGATCGAGGAGCATCCACTCGCCGCCGTCGGAGCGCCACGTGCCGGCGAGCGAGTCGGCACAGGTCGACAGAGGTGGTGGCGACGAGCAGCCCGCGAACAGGATCGCGAGCAGAAGTCGCATCAGCTCTCCGTCTGGGCCTTGAGCGCTTCGGCCTGCGCGTTGGCGCGGAGGGCCTCGATGATCTCGTCGAGGTTACCGTCCATGATCGCGGGGAGGTTGTGCTTCGTGAGTCCGATGCGGTGGTCGGTGACGCGATCCTGCGGGAAGTTGTACGTACGGATCTTCTCGCTGCGATCGCCGGACCCGACCTGCGACTTGCGAGACGCGGCCTCGACCTGCATCTGCCTCTCGCGTTCCGCCTCGAGGATCCTCGAGCGCAAGATCTTCATCGCCTTCGCCCGGTTCTTGATCTGGCTGCGCTCGTCCTGGCACGCGACGACGACGCCGGTCGGCAGGTGCGTGATGCGGACCGCCGAGTCGGTGGTGTTGACGTGCTGGCCGCCCGCGCCGCTCGAGCGATACGTGTCGACCTTGAGATCCTTGTCGTTGATCGCGACGTCGACTTCCTCGGCCTCCGGCAACACGGCGACCGTCGCCGCCGACGTGTGGATGCGGCCCTGTGCCTCGGTGGCCGGGACGCGCTGCACGCGGTGCACGCCGGACTCGAACTTCATCTTGGAGAAGACGTCCTTGCCGTCGACGAGCGCGATGACTTCCTTGTAGCCGCCGCTGGTGCCCTCGGACAGCGACATCACCTCGAGCTTCCAGCCCTGGCGCTCGGCGAACCGCGTGTACATGCGATAGAGGTCGCCCGCGAACAGCGCGGCCTCGTCGCCGCCGGTGCCGCCGCGGATCTCGATGATCGCGTTCTTGCCGTCACTCGGATCTTTGGGGAGGAGCAGGATCTTGATGCCCTGCTCGGCCTGCTCGCGCTGCGCCTCGAGCGCGCGCGCCTCCTCACGTGCCATGTCGCGCAGCTCGGGATCCGACTCCGCGTCGGCCATCTGCTTTGCGGCCGAGAGATCTGCGCGCAGCTTGTCGTACGCCTTCCACGCGACGACGAGCGGCTCGAGCTCCGCGTGCTCGCGCGAGAGCTTCAGGAACTCCGCGCGCTTGTTGATGATGTCGGGAGTTCCGAGGAGCGCGCCGACCTCTTCATGACGGCGCTCGAGCGCCGCCATCTTGTCCTTGAAGTTCTGTGCGTCGAACATGGGAAACCCCTCGTCGACCCGGCAACAGAAGAACTAGGACTTCTTCGCGTACTTCTTGTTGAAGCGGTCGATGCGACCGGCCGTATCGAGCAGCTTCTGCTTGCCCGTGAAGAACGGGTGGCAGTTCGAGCAGATGTCGATGCCGAAGTCGCCACGCGTGGAGAACGTCTCGTGGATCGTTCCGCAGGCGCAGGAGATCTTGGCGGGGCGGTAGTGCGGGTGGTTCGCGCTGTCTTTCATGGCTTTGCTCCGTTTCCCACTTCGTTACAGAAGTGGGGGGTCGGGGGTTCTCGCGATTGCGAGCGGGCATTTATAGGGATCGCGGCCCGCGAATGCAAGCCTCCCCGTCGGGGCAGTGCATGCCCAACTGCCTGGAATTTCAGCGCGCCCGAGCGTTCGGGTTGGTCCCGCCGAGGCGTGGCGGGGCCCGATCTGGGTACAGCGGCAGGATCTCGTGGCCGATGCGCAGGTCGTTGACGCCGCGATAACGATGCGCGAGGTCGAGCGATATGTAGATCTTGTTCGCGTCGTACACGCCGAAGCTCGTCGAGACGACCATCTGCTCGTCGCCGACCCTCTCGAAGCCTTCGGGTACGACATCGTGGCCATAGATCGCCATCGTGCTGTTCGTGGCGCGACAGAACCGGCGCGCTTCGGCTTCGGTCGCCGAACGCGCCCACAAGATCTTGCCGACGACCGGCGTGTCGAGGACATCGAGCGGGCTGGCGAAGCCGGCGCCCGAGAGGTCGGCCGCTTCGAGGTCGCTGATCGAGTCGATCTGCGCAGCGGGCGCGCCGTGGAGGAACACGGCACCGCACCTGCTGACGGCGACGAGCGAGAACGTGTGGATGATGCCGCGCATGCGCGCCGTACCCGCGGGGCCGAGGATCTGTTCGAGCAGCGCGACCTCGTCGGCGGCGAACTTCGCCGTGTGTGGTCCGCCGATGTGGCCGTGCTCGTGATTACCGAGCAACGCGTGCACCCGGCCCGGGTACTGCGCGGCGAGTCCCGCGTACGCGATCATCACCTCGCCGGACGCGTCGCGATAATACTCGCCGAGGAAGTCGGGCCAGTCTTCGGGATCGATGTGCGGGCCGTGGATCAGATCGCCCGTGAACAACAGATGAGCGTCGCCGTCGTGCTCGAGCAGCGCGTGCTCGAACAGCTCGACCATGCGCTGGAAGTCGCGCATGCATCCCTGAAGGTCGGTGCACACGAGCAACCGACCTCGGTCGGGTAGACGCAGCACGCGAGCCATCTCGTGGAACGGTATCATGGGACACTCGTCGACGATGCGACGGGTGCGAGCGATCATCACCGGCAGAGTGCAAGGTGTTTCTTACCGAGCGTCGACAGCGCACGAAGCGCGTCGGCTCGGTGTCGTCGGTGGGTCAAGAACCGAAGCGACGGTGGCGTCGAGCTCGAGGCCGAAGGCGAGCCAGCGACGGTCGCCGCGCTGCTCGCATGGTGCGAGACCGGACCTCCGCTCGCTCGCGTGATCGACGTCGCCGTCGAGGAGCAGACGCCGAAGCGCGCCGAGACGGCGTTCGCGATCGCGTATTAGTCGACCACCGTCGTCGACGCGGCGAACGTCGTGAGCGGCACGACGGGCCCGAGCTCGTACGTCTGCGCCGTGCCCGCGACCGTGTACGGCAGGCAGCGATCGCCGGTGCTGAGGTGATAGATCGCCCCCGTATAGCGAAGCAGTGGACGCGGGCCGGTGTCGTCGACGAGGTGCGTCGGCAGCGTGCAGCTCGTCGCGGGCACGAGGACGAGCGCGAGAGATGCGCTGCACTGGTCGTCGCGATACGTTGGCTCGCGCTCGACGGCGAGCGGTGATGGTGTCGGCAGACAGCGATCGCCGTCCGTCGTCGCGACGAGAGCGCATTCGATGTCGAGCGTCGCGTCGTACAGCTGTACATCCTCGATGCGGAAGTCGTCGCCGAGCTCGGTGTCGACGAGCCGGATCGGTGCCATGCGCCGATCGGGGTGAACGTCGTGCCGGCGCTCGAGCTGGACGAGATCGAGCGGTGCGCCGATCGCGTAGAACCTCTCGTCGCTCGACGCGATCGCCGCGACGCATCCGGCAGCGGTGCGGCGATACGGTGAAGGCACGACGATCGCATCGCCGGTGTGGGCGTACACCGGGCACGCACTCGCGTCCGGGTACTGGACGAACCGTGGCTGCACAGCGCCGCTGCGGATCGCTAGCGCCGGCTCGGTGCACGCGTCGTCGCGGAAGTAGTCGGCGACCGCGATCTCGGGAACACACGGTGCGCGTGTCGCGCCATCAGGTGCCGACGGGGAGCACCCGACATCGAGCAGCGAGTCGAACGGCATGCGCGGAGTCGGGAGCTGCATACCGTCGTCGCTCGTATCGAGCGAGTAGACAAGGCGCGATCGCGTCTGGGCGACGATCGACGTGACCTGGACGAAGTCGTCGCTCGTCAGCTCGGGGCCGAGCGCGAAGTAGTCGGCGTTCGGATCGACGTCGACGGGACCGATGCACTGGCCGTCGAGGAGTTGCCACGCGAGCGTTGGTGCCGTGACCCGTTCACGCGCGGGGTAGAGGCGCGAGAGAAGCGGCGTGCCGCGCAGCACGAACTCGCGACGAAAGTAGGCCGGCGCTGCGCCGCTGGGTGCCCGGCCGACGAGCTCCTCGCAGTTACCATCGACGAACAGCGCAGGCTCCGACGCGGGCGTGCAGTAGCGAAGACCATCGGACCACACCGTCGCGGCGCAATCCTCGTCGCGATCGGCGTCGTGCAGGCGCTCGGTCACGAGCTGACGCGTGCCGTCGTCGAAAACGTGGTGCATGACGCGCAGGCGTGACCCGCTGAACGCGGTATCCGGATCACGGACGACGGCGTTGTCGCCGCACGCGACGACGCCGATGAGCACGACCAAACGCATGCGGAGACGATAGCGCCTACTCGTCGAGGCCGAGCAGCTCTTTCGCTTCTGGATCGGGCGGGCGCAGTACGAGGCGATCGACCGTGGCGACCTTCGTGTGGATCACGTCGCACACCGGAGTGAACGACGCCTTCTGGAACGCGCGGATCGACGCGGTATTGTCGGCGGCGATCAGCGCCCACGAGCGATACGTGTCCGTCGCGCGAAGTTCCTTAGTGAGCTGCTCGAGCATGACCGGGCCGACGTTGCGGCCGCGTGCCGCGGGTGCAACGAACACCGAGTGAATGTACGCGTCGTACTTCGACATCTTCAGCGTCCGGCCGAGCTCGGGTGCTTCGATGGGTCCACGTGCGGCCCACGCGATGCCGGCGGGGCGGATTCCGAGCGTCGCCAGCACCGCCTGATCACCGCGCTGCCAGTGCTTGCGCGCCCTGGCATCGTCGACATTGAGCTGTTCGGCGAGATCTGCGCGTCGCGCGTCGTCGAGCTTGTCGAAGTCCGCCTCGGTGAACACGCGCAGCTCGAGTCCGGGCGGCGGCTCGATGCCGCGCGTCCACAGCTGGCCGCGGTAGAGACAGAAGCGATCGTAATGCGCGACGCCCTTCGCGGCGCTGCGGATGCGCGTCCACGCAGCGCGGGCCTGTGCAGCCGCGACTGCCGGAGTCTCTCTCGCGCGTCGCGCACGTCGAGCGACGTTGGTGACGGTACGCCCGACCGACGCGGTCGTCGATTGGCCCCAGATACGCACGGCGAGCGCCACCTGCTTCGA
>JBJXGN010000076.1:0-8176 GCA_046160585.1 Kofleriaceae bacterium | reverse complement strand
CCCCCCGTGCGAGGTCCCGACGTGCGAGGTCCCGTCGTGTGAGGTCCCGTCGTGTGAGGTCCCGTCGTGTGAGGTCCCCCCGTGAGAGGTCCCGCCGTGCGAGGTCCCGCCGTGCGAGGTCCCGCCGTGCGAGGTCCCCCCGTGCGAGGTCCCCCCGTGCGAGGTCCCGCCGTGCGAGGTCCCGTCGTGCGAGGTCCCGCCGTGCGAGGTCCCCCCGTGCGAGGTCCCCCCGTGCGGCGCGAGCTGATCGGCGACGATGCGCGCGCGTTCGTCGTCGAGGATGCCGCCGCGCATGGCGATGAGATCCATGACGGCGTTGCCGACCTCGTCGTCGTTCGTGGCCACGTAGCCGCCGAGCGCAGCGTCCTGGCCGCCCAGCGCCTTGGTCAGCGAGCCGTTGACGATGGTCGCGCCCTGCGCGAGCAGTGGCTCGCGGAACGCCCACGGCGTCGCGATCGTGCCATCGACAATCAGGTGTGCGCGCGGCGGGAGAGCTGCGCGGAGCCCGCGAACGTCCTGCGCACGCACGAGGGGGTTCGTGAACGTCTCGGCGAACAAGAACGACGTCCGCGGGGTGACGGCGGCACGGACCGCATCGAGGTCACCGTCATCCACGAACGTCAGCGTCGCGCCCGCGCGCTTGGCGCTCCACTCGAAGAACGTCTTCGTCTTGTTGTAGATCTGCCGCATCACGATGCCGTGGGTGCCGGCGGTGATCACGACATCCGCGATCAGCGCGAGCGCCTGCATGCCGCAGTCGGTGACCATGACGGCGCGCGCGCCCTCGAGCTCGCGAAGTTGTGCGATGAGCGCGGCCCCACCGGGCGTGCCGTAGCGCGCGTAGAGGTGCGGCAGCTGACTCCACGCGCCGCCGCCCGCGATCAGGAACGCGGCCTTCGCTTCTTGCCACGCGATGACGTTCGGCGAGCCAAGGAGGTCGCGCTGGATCGTGCGGCGCGTCGGGTGCAGCCACGCAACGCCGTCCTGGCGCGCGTGCTCGTCGAGCGCGGCGTGCAGCGAGCGCGTGCTCTCGCTCATCGCGTCGACGGAGGGGCGCTCCGCAGGGACGCGTGATGGGTCGAGGTAGTCGGCGACCGTCACTCCAGCACACCGAGCCACAGCGCTTTGTCGACGCGACCGAGCGACTCGAGCTGCTCGAGCAGCGACGCGATCGGCACGTCGTCCGAGGCGCTGATCACGACGGCGTGGCTGACGCCGTCGGCGTGGCCGCGCGATGCGTGCGAGAGGACCGACAGGCCCGCGCGACGGACGAGCGAGTCGATGCGCCGTTGGAGGCCCGGGTGCGCTTCCCCCGAGACGCGCAGGTAGTGGCGGCGGGGCGTGGCGGGCGACGGTACGAGCTGGCGCGGCTCGGGCCACTGCACCGAGTTGCCCTGCGCGAGATCGATCAGATCGCCGAGGACCGCGGTTGCCGTCGGCAGCGCGCCGGCGCCCTTGCCGAACAGCGAGAGATCGCCGGACGCGGCGCACTGGAGGTAGACCGCGTTGTACTCCTCCTCGACGGACGCGAGCAGGTGCCACTCCGGAAGCAGCACGGGCTCCACCGCGGCGGTGAGGCCGCCGCCCGGCTGTCGCGCCGCGTGCGCGATCAGGCGGATCCGAAAGCCCATCGCCTCGGCAAGATCGCAGTCGGCCGGCGTGAGATCGGTGATGCCACGGACCGGCATCGCGTCGGGCGGCACCCACGCCCCGAACGCGCGGTACGCGAGGATCGAGAGCTTCGCGGCAGCATCGTGCCCGAGGACATCCGCGGACGGATCGGCCTCGGCGAAGCCCTTCGCCTGCGCCTCGGCGATCGCACGCTCGAGCGGGAGCTCGTCTTGCTCGAGGCGGGTGATGATGTAGTTGCATGTGCCGTTGACGATCGCCATCAAGCGATCGATGTCGTCGGCACGATGCGATAGGTGGCGGATGATCGGCAGCGCGGCGGCGGCGGCGGCCTCGCAGAGGAGCGGGGTCTCCGTGCGCTGCGCGAGCACACCGAGCTCGGCGAGCTTGCGTGCGAGGAGCGCCTTGTTCGCGGTGACGACGGGCTTGCCGGCGGCGAGCGCGGCGGTGACCGCAGGCTCGAGCGCAGTACCGCCTGCGACTTCCACGAGGACGTCGACGTCCGGATCAGCGACGAGCTCCAACGGATGTGTCGTGATCGGAATTCCATCGGCGAGGGGACCCCGCTGCTTGTGCGGGTCGCGGACACAGATCTTCGTGACGCGGAAGCGAACGCCGTAGCGCTCCGCGACGTCGGTGGCCTGGCGCGCGAGCAGCTCGAGGACGCCGCCACCGACGACGCCGCACCCGATCATGCCGATGCGGATCTCGCGGATCGGTCGCGCGCCGACGCCGTCGAAGCGAGCGCGCTGCGTGCCAGTCGGCGGCGAGAACGCGCCCGCGCCGCGCAGCAACTCGGCGAGCGCGGCTTGTTCGGCGAGGAACGCGTCGTGTCCGTACTCGGAGTCGAGCTTCCACAGCGAGCACGTCGCGCCCACGGCCTGCAGCTCCCGATACAGCTCGTTCTGGAGCGGGAACGGGAACAACAGATCGCCCGGAACACCGACGACGATGACCTCGGCGGTCACGCGCGCGAGCGCCTCGCGGACCGGGAGCTGGTCCGTGCCGAACCGCGCGCGATCGATTGCCTCCGAGAGCAGGAGGAACGTCCGCACCGGGAAGCGCTGCGCGAACCGCTGCCCGTGGTGATCGAGGTAGGCGGCGACGGGCGGTTGATCGAGCCCGGGGACGAGCACCCCGAACCGCGTGTCGAGCTCGTCGCGTCCGCGGTACGTGAGCATGCCGAGCTGGCGCGCGCGCGTCATGCCGGTGGCGACATCGCCGGTTCGCAGGCCATCGCGGACGAGCTCGCGCTGGAGGTGACGCGTCGCGGTTCCCCAGCCGTCGGGGCGCAGGCCGGCGCTGATGGTGACGAGCCGCGCGCATCGCGCGGGGTGGCGTACCGCGAACGCGATCCCGACGAGCCCGCCGAGCGAGGCGCCGATGTAGATCGCCGGCTGGGTGCAGCCGATGCCGTCGAGCCAGGCCGCGATCAGATCGGCGAGTCCGAGCGCAGACAGCGGCGGGATGGGACCCTCGTCGAAGCCGCGCCACGTCGAGCCATTCCCCGGCCAGCACGGGCACAGGACCGTCATGTGTTCGGGATCGATCAGGTCGGGGGCGTTCAAGCTCGGCCACCACGCATCCATCTTCGCGTCGGACGCATCGTCGCTCGGAAGACCGTTGCCGAACGGAAACGGCGAGGCGGTGATGCCACCGACGACGATCACGACGGGTGCGGTACCCAGCGGTGCGCCGAGGACGTACCCACCGAGCACGACCTGTTCGAGCCCGTGCCCCTCGATCACCATCGTGTCGCGCAGGACCTCGACCCGGTGAGGAGCCGATCCGGCACGATCGGGCAGCGACGTTATGGCGGACATGCGTCCGGCATTGTCGCCGAAACCGTGCGAGCGTGGGCGTGTCTCACTGCTAGGATGAGGGCCCATGGCGGAGTCGAGCCCGCTCGCGCATAGCCCGACCCTCGTTCAGGGGACGGGTAGGGATGGGAGCGTCGCGCCTTCGGACGCGGACCTGGAGCCAGGTGCCTCCGTCGGCGAATACGTGGTCGAGAAGTTCCTCGGGGCGGGCGCGATGGGTGAGGTCTACGCGGGGATCCAGCCCGTCATCGGTAAGAAGGTAGCGATCAAGGTATTGAAGCGCGAGGTCGCCGCGACCGCCGACGGTGCGGAGCGATTCAAGCGCGAGGCGAGGGCGGTCAACCAGATCGATCACCCCAACGTGATCGACGTGTTCTCGTTCGGCCGCACGGGCGACGGCCGGCTCTATCTCGTGATGGATCTCGTCGAGGGGCGCTCGTTGCGCAAGGCGATCACGGCCGGACCGTTGCCGCTGCCGGTCGCGCTCGACGTGCTCGGTCAGATCGCGGGCGCGCTCGATGCAGCGCATGCCAAGGGCGTCATCCATCGCGACCTCAAACCCGACAACGTGATGGTGTCCGGTGGACCGGACAGCGGCATCTACAAGGTGTTCGTCCTCGACTTCGGGCTCGCGAAGCTGCTCACGCCCGACGGTGTCGATCCGAAGACGTCGATGTTAACGGGGCAGGGCGTGTGGCTCGGAACGCCGGGCTACATGGCACCCGAGCAGTGGAGCGCCGACGGTGCGGTCCCCGCCAGCGATCGCTACGCGCTCGGTGTGATGGCGTTCGAGTTGCTCGCGGGCACATTGCCGTTCGAGGCGAAGAGCCTGCCGCAGATGATGGAGCAGCACTTCCGGGCCAAGGTTCCGGCGCTCTCGGCGCGCGGCGCGATCGCGCTACCGTCGGCGTTCGACCCGATCGTCGCGCGCGCGATGGCGAAGGATCCCGACGCGCGCTATGCGAGTGCGGGCGAGATGGTCGACGCGCTGCGCGCGGCGGCGGGTAGCAAGGGGCGCAGTCGGTCGGCGGCGACCGCGCCGGACACGAAGAAGCTGTGGCTGCCGGCCGCGGTCGGCGCCGGCGTGCTCGCGCTATCGATCGGGGCCGTGCTCTCGCTGCGCGGCGGCGGCAACGACGGCGACGACCGCGATACCCGCCCGAACGTGAACCCGACGCCCCCGTCGGCCGACGGCATGGTGCGGATCGATGTCGACTCCGTGCCGCGCGGGGCGACGGTCACCCGCGGCTCGATGTCCACCTCGACAACGACACCGACCACGCTCGAGGCGAAGGACGGCGAGGCCGTCGCGTTCGACGTCTCCAAGCCCGGCTACGCGACCGTCCATCACGAGGTCGTCGCGCGGGCGGGTGTGAAGATCGCGCCGATCGCGCTCGCGCTGATCACGGGGTTCGAGGGTGTGTGGATGTTGCCGGACGGTTCGCTGCGCCACTTCCGGCGCGACGGCGAGCGCGTGACCGCATCGAAGCTCGCCAGCGTCGACGGCGCGCGTGCGTTCTTTCGCCAGTACGATCTGATCCCGGCGACGAGCGGTGCGTCGTTCTCGACGACGGAGAACATCCACGAGCCGGGACGGCCCGAGCACCCGAGCTGCTACTTCCCGTACACGACCGAGTACCACTACGACCCAGCGAGCGATCATCTGACGGTTCGCCGCGAGCACATCGTCTCGGATGTGATCGAGGGCAAGTGCGTGCAGAAGTCGTCGAAGATGATGGAGCCCGAGCACCTCGTGCGCGCAGATCGCGCGACGTCGACGGAGCGCGAGTCGCTCGCGCCGGTCGGCAAACCGACGCAGATCGACACGGTGACGCTGCCGGGCGAGAAGAAGCCGACGCCGAAGAAGGAGCCGCCGAAGAAGGGGCTCGAGCCGTTCGAGAAGAAGGGCGCTGCCCAGCAGAACAAGGAGCCGCCTCCCAAGCAAGTGAAGGCACCACCACAGCTCCAGCGCGAGGACAACCTGCCGAACGCGCCGGTCAACCTCGATGACGTACAAGCGAAGACCGCGGCGCCAGCGAACAACAAGGCGCCGCCCTCGCAAAACGCCACTCCGCCCCTCGAACCACAGCCCCGCGCGAACGAGCCGCCCGCACAACAACAGATCACCCCGCAGCAGGCCGTGCCCCCACCGCAGCAGGTCCAACCCCGCGGGGATTCTCAGGTCGCTCCGCAGATCAAAGGCAAGAAGAAGTAGGCCGGCACACGCGTCGCTCGGACGTTGATCGCAAGTGATCGTGAGGGTTCGATGACGGGATGGCGCGATCGACGAGAACTCGTTACGATCGCGGTCGGTGGGAGACGAAGCCAACGCACGTGATCTGCTCGTGGAGATGCAGGCGCGGCTCGGACGCGATCCACACGAGGCCCTCGGGCTCGCAGGTTCACCGTCGGCGGGCGAGATTCGAAACGCGTTCCTCACGTTGACGAAGCGGTTCCATCCGCAGAAGTTTGCGCGCATGGCGCCGGACATCCAGCGGCTCGCCAACGAGGTGTTCCTCTCGTTGCGCGCCGCGCACGACACGCTGAGCCGCCCCACCAGCGCATCGACGAGAAAGAGCGGTCCGATGCCAACGCTGCAATCGCTGCCTCGTCCGAACGGTGCGGCTCCACCCGTGTCGCGTGCACCGACACCGCCTGTCATGCCACGTGGACCGACGGCGTCGGGCTCGGGGGCGATGCCGCCGACCCCAACACCCCACGTGCCGGCGGGCCAGCCGGTGCGTCCGTTCACGAACGCGAGGC
This sequence comes from Kofleriaceae bacterium, assembly GCA_046160585.1. GTDB lineage: Bacteria > Myxococcota_A > Polyangia > Haliangiales > Haliangiaceae > JABFXX01. Next base: position 1,964 of record JBJXGN010000076.1, on the reverse strand, counting down.
CGGCCGCAGGCCCCGTCGGCGCGCGACCGACACCCGCGCCGACAGCCACGCCCGCGAAGCCCGCCACTCCGATCGCGACCGCGCAGGCCGATCCACTCGTCCCGATCCTCGAGCTGATCAAGCTCGGACAACTTCCCGCCGCGCGCATCGCCCTCGAGGCATTGACCGCTCGGTCACCCAACGTCCCGCAGTACCAAGCACTGCTGCACTACGCCCGAGGACGCGAAGCGCAACTTTCGAAGCGTGTCGACGAGGCACGCGTCGAGCTCCAGGATGCGCTGCAGATCGACCCGGACCTTGCCCTCGCCAAGACCGCGCTCGCAGAGCTGTTCACTCGGCGCAAATAGGTATACTGGCCGCGTAGATGGGCAGGGTCATCGGTATCGACCTCGGCACCACGAACTCGTGTGTAGCTGTGCTCGAGGGTGGGGAAGCGACGGTCATCCACAATCAGGAGGGTGGCCGCACGACGCCTTCGATGGTCTCCTGGAACGCCGATGGCGACGTCGTCGTCGGCGCAGCTAGCAAACGCCAGATGGTGACCAACCCGCAACGCACCGTCTTCGGCGCGAAGCGATTGATCGGGCGCAAGGCCCACGATCGCGACGTCCTCGATATCGCGAGGCGCTTGCCGTACCAGATCGTTGCCGCGAAGAACGGCGATGCGTGGATCGACATTGCGGGAACGCCGCGTTCGCCACAGGAGATCTCCGCCCACGTGCTCGCCAAGATGAAGCGCGTCGCCGAGGACTACCTCGGGCAGACCGTGACCGAGGCGGTCGTGACCGTGCCGGCCTACTTCGACGACGTGCAGCGCCAGGCGACGAAGGACGCCGGCGCGATCGCCGGGCTCACCGTGCGCGCGATCCTCAACGAGCCGACGGCCGCAGCCCTCGCGTACGGGGTGCAGCACCAGCACAACCAGCGCCTCGCGGTGTTCGATCTGGGTGGCGGCACGTTCGATATTTCGATCCTCGCGATCGAGAACGGCGTCTTCGAGGTGCTCGCCACGCACGGCGACACCACGCTCGGCGGTGACGACTTCGACCGGGTGATCATCGATCTACTCGCCGACGATTTCCAGGCCGAACATGGCCTCGATCTGCGCAGGGACTCCGTCGCATTGCAGCGCCTCAAGGAGGCCGCGGAACGCGCGAAGATCGAGCTGTCGAGTGCGATGACGACCGACGTGAACCTGCCGTTCATCGCGGCGGGCGCGACCGGGCCGCTGCACCTCATGCGCGAGATCGATCGCGGTCAGCTCGAGCGCGCGTGCAAGGGGCTCCTCGATCGCTTGGACGTTCCGTGCCAGAAGGCGCTGGCCGACGCGCACTGCACGCCGCAGGACATCGATCAGGTGCTGCTCGTCGGCGGTATGACACGCATGCCGGCGGTGCAGGAGCGGGCGGTCTCGATCTTCGGGCGCCCGCCGAGCAAGGGCGTCAACCCCGACGAGATCGTCGCGATGGGCGCGGCCGTGCATTCCGGCATCATGGGCGGCGAGCTGCAGGAGGTCGTGCTGCTCGACGTCACGCCACACGACATGGGCGTGAAGGTCGCGGGTGATCGCATGTCCGTCGTGATCAGCGCGAACACGAGCATCCCGACGCGCGCGAAGAAGGTCTTCGCGACCACCGAAGACGGCCAGAACTTCGTCGCGATCGAGATCTATCAGGGCGAAAACGAGAACGCGTCGAAGAACCGGCGGCTCGGTCGCTTCGTGCTCGGCGATCTGCGCGCCGCGCCGCGCGGACAGACCAAGGTCGAGGTCAGCTTCACGATGGACGCCGATGGGATCCTCGAGATCACGGCTGCCGAGATCGGGACTGGCAGGGCTGCGAGCGTGACGATCGAAGCCTCGAGCGGGCTCACCGCCGAAGAGATCGCGCGCCTCGGGCGCCGCCTCGGCGCGCAGGGCTGAGCCTACCGAGATCAACCCATGCTCGTCGACGCTTCGATCGCCT
>JBJXGN010000075.1:0-19386 GCA_046160585.1 Kofleriaceae bacterium | reverse complement strand
CTTCGCACTCCCTTCGGGACTGCTACGCGCCCGACGTTCGTCGTGCTTGTCATGTACCTTCGCACTCCCTTCGGGACTGCTACGCGCCCGACGTTCGTCGTGCTTGTCATCTACGTGCCCTTCTTGGGCGCCGGTGCGGGCGTCGCGCCATCGTCGGGCTTCCAGCGCCGGCGCTTCATGATGAAGGGCACGTGCACCTGGTCCGCCTTGTAGTCGAGGCAGAGTGCGTACATCACGAGGTTCACGCCCATGCGAAAGGACAGCTCGCGCTGGCGCTCACCGCCGGGCTCGCAGCGGAACTCGTAGTTGCCAAAGTCGTCGCGCGACCACGCGCCGCCCATGTCGTTCGAGATGTACGCGGCGACGAGGCGGCCGTCGCGGATCACACCTTCCATCGCGGGTGCGATCGACAAGCGACCGAGTGGCTTGTCGAGCAAGTAGAACGAGCGATAGACGACATGATCCGTCGGGATCACCTCGAGGCCCTTCTGCGATCCCGACGGCGGTAGCACGGCCGCCATCAGCTTGCGCACCGAGCCGTCGAACGCGCCGTCGGTGGAGCCCTCGGCCGAGTCGATCAACAGGAACCCACCGAACGTGAGGAAGCGGCGCAGCGACTCGATGCCCGCCGCGGTCGGCAGCTCGATCTCGCGCTCGCCGCCGAAGTAGAGGAACGGGGTCTCGTGCAGCGTCTCGGTCGTGGCCGTCACGATCGCGGGCTCGAGCTGCGGCTCGATCGACGTTCGTTTCTGGACCTCCCAAGCAAGCCGGCGCAGCGCGTTCGGCCGCGGGTTCGTTCCCGGTCCCATCGCGAGGTGGCCAAACCGGAACTTCGAGGCCAGACCGATCGCGTCGGCGCGGCGCGGGAGGGCGAGTGCGGTCGCGGCGGCGATCCCACCGACGACGAACCCTCGACGAGTCAGGTCGCGCGGACCCCGCTGGGACATTCGCGGAAGGTAGCGCTGGCCGGGGGAGGAGGCCAGCTCCGCCTCGTGTTAGCGTGGATTCCGTGAAGCTTCTCGTGGCTCTCGTCCTGGGGACGGTTGGAATCGCCGCGGCACAGGGAACGGAGGGGCAGGTCGCGCCCGCCAAGGAGCCCGTCGGCGGTCCGCCGCCGACAGCGCCACCAACCTCGGAGTCGCCGTCCGGGCCCAGTGAGCCGGTCAGCTACTCCCACAAGGGGCAGATCCAGGCGTCGCTCCGGCTGTCCCTCGGCATGCGCGCCATCATCGCGTACGACGACGCCGACTACTGCGGCGACTCCGATACGATGAACGGCGGCAATGCAGCGGTGTGTACGAGCCGCGTGCCGTTCGCGTTCGACCTCGAGGTCGGGTACGGCATCGCCCGCAACGTCGATCTGATCGCCGAGCTCCGCGTCGGGATCGAGGAGGACTTCACGTCGACGGGCACGGGCGCCGGCGATGGTCCGCGGATGTTTCACTTCTCCCCGGGAGTCCGCTTCTTCTTCAGCGACGCGAAGACAATGAAGCTGTTCGCCACCGCCCAGGTCGTGTTCGACTTCGCTGGCTACAAGGACGCCACCGGCCAGAACCGCGGCGCCGATTTCGGCGTGCGCAACCTGAACGGCTTGTGGCTCGATCTCGATCGCGCATACGGCTTCTACGCGTACGTCGGCGAGACGGCGACGTTTGGCCGGTGGCTCCTCACGCAGCTCGAGCTCGGCGTCGGCGTCTCGGCGCGCTTTCGATGATGTACACCGAGGCCTCGGCGCAAAGCTGCGCGACTGCCAGCGACCGTTGCCGCGTCCGTAGCATCCTAGGCAGATGACGTTCGCCGATCACTTCTCGACCATCGCGAAGAACTACGCCGCGTATCGTCCGGCGTATCCGCCCGCGCTCGCCGCGGCGCTTGCCGACCGTGCACCGCACGGCACGGCGTGGGACGTCGGGTGTGGGAATGGCCAGCTGTCGGTCGACCTCGCGAACCACTTCGAGCGCGTGATCGCGACGGATCCGGCGCAGGCGCAGATCGACGCCGCGCCCGCGCACCCGCACGTCGAGTACCGCGTCTCCAGGGCCGAGGATTCGGGCCTCGACGACGAGAGTGTGGAGCTCGTCGTCGCCGCGCAGGCCGCGCACTGGTTCCAGTGGGACCGCTGGATCGCGGAGGTCGAGCGCGTAGCGAAGCCCGGTGCGCTCGTCGCACTCGTGAGCTACGGCATCGAAGTCGTCGAGGGTGGGGACGCGAATGCGATCGCCGAGCGCTACTATCACGAGGAGGCCGGGCCGTTCTGGCCGACGGGGCGCGAGCACGTGGAGAACGGCTATCGCGATCTCGTGATGCCGTGGCCCGCCGTCGACGCACCCGCGATCGAGATGACCGCGCGCTGGACACGCGACCAGCTGCTCGGCTACACGAACACCTGGTCAGCGACGGTGAAGCTCGTGCAGACGAAGGGTAGTGCCGCCGTCGAGAAGCTCGCCGCGGATCTCGCGCGGGTGTGGCCCGACGGTGAGGTCCGCACGATACGCTGGCCGCTGACGCTCCGCCTCGCGCGCCGATGACGGCCTGAACGGCGTGACAAGTTGCAGGTCCTCGCAGACGAGGGTGGGTGGACGTGCGAGACGATCGACGCGCGTGGAACTCACTGTCTCGCGCAGCCGCGCCTCCTGACCGCGACTCGCTTGGCCATCGCGCCTCACTCGGCGAGGAGTATCCATGTCACCGGATCAACTGGTTCTCATCTCGTGGTCCGTCGTCTGCTTCTGGGCGCTCGGTCAGATCTGGTTCGTGCAGATCGTCATGTACCCGTTGTTCGCGAGTGTCGGTCACGCCGACTACATCGAGTTTCACCGCAGCTATGCCCGGCGAATTCCGCTCGTCGTCATCATCCCGGGATTTCTGAGCTTCCTCGTCCCGATCCCACTCGCGCTGTTCGGACCCGAGGTCCCCATGTGGATGAGTGTCACGAACATCGTCACCGGTTTGGTCGGTCTCGCCGTCACGGTCGGACTCGCGATCCCCCGGCACACGCGCCTCGAGCGCGGCGGCAAGAACGAGCGGACGATCGCGGAGCTCGTTCGCTACAACTGGCCGCGGACGCTTTCGATCACTGCCCAGGCAGCGGTCACGTTCCTCATGTTGCGCCATGGGCTATAACGTGGGCGATGTATCGCTTGCTCGCGCTGGATCTCGACGGCACGCTGCTCCGGCGCGACCACTCGGTCGACGAGCGCGACGTCGCGGCGATCGCCGAGCTCCAACGCGCCGGCGTCAACGTCACGATCGTCACGGGGCGGCTGCACTCGGGCTCCGTCGGCGCGGCGCGCGCGTGTGGAATCGAAGGTGTGATCGCGTGCGTCGAGGGGAGTCACCTCGTCGAGGTCGCCTCCAACACGACGCTCGTGCATCACCCGATCGAACCGGAGGTGTCTTCGCTGTTGCGCAGTACGCTGACAGCGAACGGCCTCGCCCAGTTCGTCTTCGACGCGCAGGGCATCCATCACGATCACGCGGGCGCACCCTACGCGCACTACGTGAGCACGTGGTCTCCGAATCTACGCGTCGTCGAGGAAGACGAGGCGTGGCAGACGGCACCGCTCGCCGCCGTCGCGATCGGCGACGAAGCGCAGGTCGCGGCGGCAGCGGCATCGCTGCGCGCCCACGCCGATCGCTTGTTTTCGGTGAACTTCCAGGTGTGGACGATCGCGGGGAAACACGCGGTCCTCGCGCGGGCAGCGGGACCGAGCAAGGGCACCGCGTTGCGTGAGCTCTGCGCGCGGGTCGGGTGCTCGCTCGACGAGGCGGTCGCCGTCGGTGACTGGGTGAACGACATCCCGATGTTCGAGGTCGCGGGGCGCTCGTTCGCGATGGGTGGCGCGCCCGAGGCCATCTCGTCGAAGGCGACCGACATTCTCGAGTCCGCGAGCGGCGGTGGTGGTGGCATCGCGGAAGTAATCAGGCGAGCATGGGGCTAACGGGCGCAAGCCCGTTCCGTACAGGCGAGCGCTTCGCGAGTCGATCGAGAGAGGATGCTAGCTTCGCGCGGCGGTAGCCGTGCGAAACTGGGATCCTCACCCATTGGCTGCCGAGCGTAAGAAGAAGCGGAAGTACGGCAAGAACGACGGCGTGTTCGCGCTGTCGCGCAAGTTCACGCTCACGCCGATCTCGCACGCCGCCGTTCTCGAAGGTCCGTTCTTGCTCGAGCCCGCGTGGGACGGACACCGCGTGCTGGCGACGCGGATGGGGACGCAGGTCAGGCTCGCGGCGATCGACTATCGCGACTGGACGCAGACGTTCCCGGCGGCAGCGGCGGCGCTCGGCAAGCTGAGCTCCTCGTCGATCGCGATCACGGCATGATCTGCGTGTTCGACGAGCACGGGCGCCCGTCGTTCGAGTCGCTTCGCGCGAAGGTGCAGGCGGGTAGCGCGGTGATGTCCGCGGCGCTGATCTGCTGGGATCTCATGTGGCTCGACGATGTCGATCTACGTGCGCTGCCGCTACGCGAGCGTCGCGAACGGTTGAACGCGTTGCTCGCCGACGCGCCCAAAGCGATCCTGCCGTCGCAGGCGCTCGAGGGTGCGCCGTCGAAGGTGCTGACCGCGGTCGCGGCGCACGGCATTCGCTCGGTCGTCGCGCGTAACGCGGAGAGCACGTACGACGGGACGTGGACCGTGCACGGCGAGCGCGTCGACTGGCAGCGGTCGCTGTCGCCGCCGCCGCCGATCTCGAACGCGGACAAGGTGCTCTATCCGCGCGACGGCATCTGCAAGCGCGACATCATCGGCTACTACAAGGACGTCGCGCCGGTGCTCGTGCCGCAGCTCGTCGATCGCCCCGTGGTGATCCAGCGCTGGGTCGACGGCATCGACGAGTTCGACTGGTACCAGCACCGTGTTCCGCCGCGCTCGCCGGACTACATCCGCGCCGCGTGGGTCGACGGCGTGCGCCGCATCGTCGTCGAGAATCCCGACGCGCTGTTGTGGATGGTCAACCAGGCGGGGCTCACGTATCACACGTTCGCGTCGCGGCTCTCATCGCTGACGGAGCCGGACTACGCGATGATCGATCTCGATCCCGGCGACCGCGCGACGTGGTGGGACGACATGATCGACGTGGCGCTCGGCATCCGCAAGGTGCTCGAGTTACTCGAGCTACCGAGCGTGATCAAGACGAGCGGGCAGCGTGGCCTGCACATCTTGATTCCCCTCGCGGCCGGGCACGACTTCGTGCAGGCCGAGACGCTCGCGCGCGGCATCGCACTGCTCGTGCAGTCGTTGATCCCCGACAAGGTGACGCTCGAGCAGGAGAAGGAGAAGCGCGTCGGGCGCTTGTTGATCGATCACAAGCAGTTCGTGGCGAAGACGCTCGTCGCGCCATATTCGCTGCGCGCCGTCGACGGTGCACCGGTGTCGACACCACTCGCATGGAACGAAGTCTCTCGCGCGTTGTCCCCGAAATCGTTCACCCTACGCACGCTGCGCGCGCGGCTCGACGAACACGGCGACCTCGCCGCGCCACTGCTCGACGGCACGGCGCAGCTCGCGCCGGCGCTCGTGCAGCTGCGTGCCACCGGAGCTATCTAGCCCGCCGATCCGGTTCGTCGTTCATCTGCAGCAGGAACGCGTACTCTTCGGCGGTCTCGCGGAGGTTGTCGAAGCGCCCCGACGCACCGCTGTGTCCGGACTTCATGTCGGTGACTAACACGAGCGTGTTCGCGTCGGTCTTCGTAGCGCGCAGCTTCGCGACCCACTTCGCCGGCTCGAAGTACTGCACCTGGCTGTCCCACAGCCCGGTGCGCACGAGCATCGCCGGGTACGCCTGTGCCTTCACGTTGTCGTATGGCGAGTAGCTCAGGATGTAGTCGTACGCGGCCTTGTCCTCGATCGGGTTGCCCCACTCGACGAACTCGCTCGTCGTCAGCGGGATCGACACGTCGGTCATCGTCGTGATCGCGTCGACGTACGCGACGTCGGCGATCACGGCGCGATAGAGGTCCGGTCGCACGTTGACGATCACACCAACGAGTAGCCCACCGGCGCTGGCTCCAGACGCGAACACGCGCCCCTTCGCGCCGTATTGGTTCTGCACGAGGTGATCGGTCACGGCGATGAAGTCGGTGAACGTGTTCTTCTTGTTCATCAGCTTGCCGCCGTCGTACCAGGCGCGCCCCATCTCCTGACCGCCGCGAACGTGCGCGATGGCGTAGACCCAGCCGCGATCGAGCAAGCAGACCCGCGGCGAGCTGAACACGGGCTCGATCGATGCGCCGTACGAGCCGTATCCGTACACGAGCAGCGGGGCCGTGCCGTCGAGCTTCGTACCCTTGCGGTACGTGATCGAGATCGGGACCTTCGTACCGTCGCCCGCGGTCGCGTGGAGGTATTCGCTCGCGTACAGCGACGCGTCGTAGCCCGGCACCGACTGCTGCTTCAGCAGCTCCCGCTTCTTGGTCGCGACGTCGAGCTCGAACACGGAGCTCGGCGTGTTCATCGCCGAATACGAGTAACGCACGCGCTTCGCCGATGCGTCCGGTGTGTCCCACACGGTCATCATGTAGGCGGGGTCCTGCGCGTCGATCAGGAACGGCGCCCCGGTCTTCGGCAGCACGCGCACCTTGGCGAGTCCCCCGGTGCGCACGCCGACGGCGAGGAAGCTCCGGTACACCGCGACGTCCTCGACGAACACGTTCGTGTCGTGCGCGACGATGTCCTTCCACTTCGCGCGATCGCCGACGGTCGCGTCGCTCGCCTCGACGACACGGTAGTTCTTCGCGCGATCGTTCGTCCGGATCACGAAGCGACCATCGAGGTGGTCGAGGCTGTAGATGTGCCCCGGCTCGCGCGGGACCACCATGCGTGCCGCGCTCCCCGGCTTGTTCGCATCGATCAGCCGCGTCTCGGCGCCATCGAGCGACTCGAGTGAGACGACGATGTGCGCGCGTGACTTCGTCGTGCCGACGTCGACCGAATATTCGACGTCCTTCTCCTCGTACACGACGGTCGCTGCCCGCTCGCCGATCGCGAGGCGCAAGAGCTTGTCCTCGCGCAGCGTGACCGGGTCCTTCGTCGCGAAGAACAGCGTCTTGTTGTCGTTCGCCCACGCGAGGGATGGCGCGAGGTTCGACGCCGTGTCGGGCAAAAGCGCGCCCGTCTTCAGATCCTTGATGCGCAGCACGAACTGGTTGCGACCGACGGTGTCCTCGACGTACGCGAGCATGCGGCCGTCGCGGCTGACGTCGTACGTGCCGATCTTGTAGAACGCGTGTCCCTGCGCGAGCGCATTCCCGTCGAGCAGCACCTCTTCGGGCGCCGTCATCGCGCCCTTGCGCCGGCAGTGGATCGGGTACTGCTTCCCCGTCTCGTAGCGCGAGTAGTACCAGTAGCCCTCGTCGAGCGTCGGGACGCTCGCGTCGTCCTCCTTCAGGCGCGAGCGCATCTCGGTGAACAGCGTGTCGGCGAGCTTCGCCGAGGGCGCGAGCACCTTCTCCGCATAGGCGTTCTCCGCGTCGAGGTATGCGATCACGTCTTTGTTCGTACGCGTGTCGTCGCGGAGCCAGTAGTACGGATCGTTGCGCGGTGCCCCGTGCGGCGACGTCAGCGCGTGCGGCACGACCTTCGCGATCGGCGGGCCGTCCTCGCGCGTCGCGGGCGCCGGCGCGGCTACGGTTGGCGCGGTGAACGGCGGTGCGGGGCGCGACGCATCGCGTGCCGAGCTACACGCGAACAGCAGGACGAACAGGAGCACGCGGCGCATGCAGCGGCTGTATCACGACGGGCCGGCCTGCTGGACGTAGTAGTCCTTCTGCGACGGGTAATACTCCTCGAACGTCGGTAGCGTCTCACCCGCGCGATACGCGACGAGGTTATCGAGATAGTACTCCCAACCGGGACCGACCTCGCCGACGCCCTTCGTGTCCGTCAGGTGATGAATGAACTCGAGGTGCGTGGTGCCGCTCTCTTCGCGCAGCATCACCTCGAGGTGCCACTCGCCGTACGCGTCCTTCGTGGTGAGCGCGAGATGATGCGGGGCATCGCATGTGTTGATCGTCGCGTTGGTCCACGCGTCGCCCTTCTCGAACACCATGAGCACGCGGATCGTGTTGCCCTTGCCGGGCTCACCTTCCCACCGGCCGAACCAGCGCTCGGTGCGCTCGGACTTCGTGAGGCTCTCCCACACGTCTTCGATCGACGCGTGGAACGTTCGGGTCAGGATCAGATCCTTGCCGCGCAGGCGGCCCGTCGGTGTCTTGCTCATGCTGTCTCCTTGGTTTCGTCGTCCGCTACGCGCGGAGTCGCGGCTTCTTTCTTCACGCGATCGCGTTTCGTGCGCGCGACCTCGGTGTCGAACGCCATGAACCGGCGCTCCCACGTGGTGGCCATGTCTTCGCGGAGCTCCGCGAGGAACGCCTCGAGCTCGTCGAGCGCGTCGAGCGCGAGTCGATACACGCGCTCGCGTCCCTGCGGCTCGTCGACCACGAGGCCGGCCTCGCGCAGGACGCGCAGGTGCCGGCTGATCGCCGGACGCGTGATGTCAAACGACCCGGCGATCGCACCTGCGGACAGCGGGCGGTCGCGCAGCATCCGCAGGATGTGCCGCCGGGTCTCGTCCGCGAGGGCTCGTGCGACCAGATCCACGCGTATCGAGTAACCGACTCGTTACGCTTAGTCAAGCTCTAACTGGAAACTGGCTGCTAAGGACGGCGTGGGCGCCCGCCGACGGGTCGGGAACCAGGCGCCCGAGTGCGCGACAAAAACATCTATGGTGCGTCGCCGAAGTCGCAGGCCGAGAGCCCCGGGCACACGAGGTCGAACGACCCCTTGATCTTCACTGCCTTGTTACCGGGCACCATCTTGCCCGCGAGATCGATCGTGCCGGCGATGTGCCTCGCATCGATCGCGGTGATCTCGACCGTGCCGGCCGGATCTCCGAGCGAGGTCTGCCCGATCGTCATGAGGACGCTCGCTCCGTCGGACTTGCCCTTCGCGAACGTGAACTTCTTCGGCGCGAACGGCATGCCGTCGAGCGTTCCGCCGCCGGGCATCAGCTGGAAGCGAAGCTGATCGCCCTTGCACGTGACGACGTACCCGTCGACGCCCATCATGTTCTTGCGCTCCTCGGCCGTGTACCAGTACGCGACGTTCGTGGCGTCCTTACCGCCGGGCGTGGATTGCGTCGCGCTCACGCCGCCGCTCACCTCGATGTCGCACTTTCCGAGATCCGCCGGCGGCGGGTTCTTCTTCTTCTTCGGCGGCGGAGGCGGCGGTTGGTTCGCGGCCTTCACATCCTCAGGTTTCTGCTTCGTGTAGTCCTCCTTCTCGGGACCACATGCGACGAAGAGTATCAGCACCGAAGCGATCGTGAAGCTGCGCATGCGGGGACAGTAGCCGTATAGTCGGGTGTCTTGCACGTCACGGAGTTGCTCGATGTCATCTTCCGGTGGGCGCACCTCATCGCGGGGATCATGTGGGTCGGCAACTCGATGCTGTTCAACTGGCTCGACCGCAACCTCGAGAAGAGCAAGGAGCTCGGCCGGCTGAGCCAGGGCAAGATCTGGATGCTCCACTCGGGCGCGTTCTACGAGACCGAGAAGAAGCTGCTCGCGCCCGGCGAGATGCCGGCGACGCTGCACTGGTTCAAGTGGCAGAACTTCACGACGTGGGCGACCGGCATCTCGCTGTTCGTGATCGTTTACTACCTGAACAACACGGCGTACCTCGTCGATCCGTCGTTGCACGACATCTCGCGCGGCGTGGCGCTGACGGCGTCGATCAGCACGGTGTTCGTCGCCTGGCTCCTCTACGATCTGCTCTGGCGCCTGCTCGGCGAGAAGCGACCGATGGTCGCGACGGTGCTTACGATCATGATGCTGCTCGGCGCGATTTTCGCGTTCGGTCAGGTGTTCAGCGGGCGCGGCGCGTACATGCAGATCGGCGTGATCATCGGGACGATCATGACCGGCAACGTGTGGATGGTCATCGTGCCGTCGCAGCGCGAGCTCGTGAACGCCACGAACGAAGGGCGCGAGCAGGACGCGACGCTGTCGATCCGCGCGAAGCAACGCAGCATCCACAACAACTACCTGACGTTCCCGCTGCTGTTCATCATGGTGTCGAACCACGTCCCCGCGGCGACGGCCCACCCGCTGAACTGGCTGATCCTGATCCTCGTGATGATCGGCGGCGCGGGCGTTCGTCACTTCATGAACGTGCGCTACCTCGGCGCTGGCAAGGAGCTCGCGAAGTCCGCGTGGCTCGGTCCCGCGATCGGCGCGGGCGCGTTCACGATCGCGGCGTTTCTGGTGGTCACGCGGATCCAGCCGCCGGGTGTCGCGGACGCGGCGATGCCGGTCTCGTTCAAGCGCGCGCACGAGATCATCGCGCTGCGCTGCGCGACGTGCCATTCGGCCAAGCCGAGCGACGACATGTTCACGACCGCGCCCAACGGGGTGGTCCTCGATACACCGCCGCAGATCAAGATCATGGCCGAGCGGATCCGCGTTCGTTCCGTCGAACAGAAGGGCATGCCTTTCAACAACAAGACGGGCATGACCGACAAGGAACGTGGTGAGCTGGGTCGCTGGATCCGCGACGGTGCACTTCTCGAATGAGCGTCGCGAATCGTCTCGAATGAGCGTCGCGAATCGAATGCGCGTCGCGAATTGTCCTCGTAACGACGCTCGCTAACCAGCGGCTACCTGTTCGGGGCCCGCACACGCGAATTGTTAGAATCGTCGAGGATCTGGTCAGGCGCTAACGTGGGACCGTCTGGTCATGCCCGTACTCGCGCGTCTGCGTGCGAACCGGATCGATCCGAACGACCGCTCGGTCGACATGCCGGCGCCGTTCACGCCGGTGCGGATCGCAAGCGGCAGCTCGACGCTCCAGGCGGTCCTGGAACCAGAAATGGAGGGGGACGACGTCATGTCGGCCTCCGAGGGCGACGAGCGCTTCGGTCCGTACACGGTGCATGAGGCGCTCGGCGAGGGCGGTATGGCGAGCGTGCATCGCGCCGAACGCGATGGCTGGGAGCGAAACGGACAGCGCGCGCCGATCGCGCTGAAGCGATTGTTTCGCGAGCTGTCGGAGGACTCGCAGTTCGTCGAGGGTTTCCTCCAGGAAGCACGGCTCGCAAAGCTGCTCGATCACCCGAACATCGCGCGCAGCTACGAGCACGGAAAGATCGACGGCCAGTACTTCATGGCGATGGAGTACGTACCGGGCCCGACGCTGCGCGCGGCGATGATCCAGTCGCGCACGGCCGCGGGTGCGATTCCTGTTCGCATCGTCGTCGAGATCCTGACGCAGCTGTGCGATGCGCTCGCGCACGCGCACGACCTGCGCGACGAGAGGGGCCGCTCGCTCGGCCTCGTGCATCGCGACGTGACGCCGGCGAACATCATCCTGTCGACGGGCGGCAGCGTGAAGCTGATCGACTTCGGCATCGCGAAGGCGGCGCACTCGCGCGTGCAGACGCAGGCCGGCTACATCAAGGGCAAGGTCAGCTACCTCGCGCCCGAATACACGCGCGGGCGCCTCGATCACCGCGCGGACCTGTTCGCGGTCGGCGTCATCGCGCACGAGATGCTGACGGGGCGGCGGCTGTTCGACGGCGAGACCCAGGGCAGCGTCGTCGTGAAGGTGCGCGACCTCGCGATCCACCCGCCGTCGCACCACGATCCGCAGATCCCGCACGAGCTCGACGACATCGTGATGCTGGCACTCCAGCGCGATCCCGCTCGGCGATGGCAGAACGGCTCCGCGATGCGCAACGCGCTAGCCAATGTCGCGCGCCAGCTTGGCTCGCCGGTCACGGGCAAGGAGCTCCGCACGTGGGTCGAGTGGGCGTTCACGCGCGAGCCGTGGCGCGACTCGTTCGTCGGCGAGCTCGTCGATCGCTTCGATACGGCCGAGCCCTCCGATTCGATCTCGCCGCAAACGATGTCACTGTCGGCCGACGAGCTCGAGGTCGTCGACGAAGTGCCCGAGACGCGGCCGATCCGTCGCGTGCAAGCCGCGCTACTCGCCGACTCCGAGGCGTCGTATCCCGGCTCGCGCGGCGTGAGCTTCTCGAAGGTCAACGCGAACGTCGTGGTGCGCCCGACCTCCGCACGCGCTGCAGATCCGACGAACGCCGAATCACCGGCCTCGAGGCGAACAACCTCGCCGGCTCCGAAGCGATCGCGCGTCTTGGTCGACCGGTCGGACACGGCCCGCGAGAACATCCTCGATGGTTGGGCGCCGCCGACCGGGACCGCCCTGGTGCGCCCGAACGCCCCGAGCCGGTCGTCACTCCCGGTGCTGTTATTGATGCTCGTGTTGGCTGCGACCTTCGCAGCCGTGACGTTGACTGGCTACCTGCCGATCTCACTCTGACGTTCGAAACGTAGGGGAGACCCCACCCCTTGCAGACCGTTAGTCCCCGAAGTCCCCCAACCCGGTCAGGGCAACCCCCTGGGATCACTGGAGCGCGACGAGGTATACTGCCTGCATCCTCCGTGACGTCGATGCGATCGGGATGGCTCTGGCTCGGGTTCGGAACGGCGATGACCGTGTCGGGACTTTTGCAAGCCTGCCAGTTTCCAACCCCTTCGAAGGACTACGCCTGCGACACCGACGAGCAGTGTGATCCGGAGCGTGTCTGCTCGCCCGCGAAGTACTGTGTCCTACGTTCCCCGATGGAGCCAGACGCGGGGACGGTGACCGACGGGGCGCCCACCGACAGCAGCCTTCCGATCGACGCCGATCCTTTCGACGCGATTCGCACGCAGTGCATGGCGGCGGGCTACACGTCGAACGCAGCCACCGGCAGCTACTACCGGATCGTGACGGCAAACGCGAGCTGGAACGCCGCCTACGCCGACTGCAACGACGACGTCGTCGGGGCGACGCACTTGATGACGATGTCGAACGCCGCCGAGGTCACGTTCCTCATGAGCCACAACGACCATTGGGTCGGATGGATCGATCGTCCGACGGAAGGCGCCTGGCACATCCTCACGGACGAAGAGACCGTGATCGACCAGTTGACCTACTGGGGCAACAATCGCCCCGATGGCGGCAACTCCGAGAACTGCGCCGTGTTCCGGAACAACGTCGACGGCAAGGCCGGGTACGACGACACCGATTGCCCGGTCGCGCGCGATTACGTCTGCGAGTGCGACGGTCGTCCCGTCACGAAGCCGCCGAGCTGACACGCGCGACCTTGAACGCGAGCGTGCGACGCGTTGATACTGCGCGCCCATGTCCGCCGTTCGCATCGTGCGATCCACGCGTGTCGTCACCGGCGGTGCGATCACGCCGGCGACCGTTCACATTCGCGATGGCGTGATCGAGCGCGTCGGTGCCCACGACGACGTGCCGCCGGGGAGCGCCGTCGACGACGTAGGTGACCTCGCGGTGCTGCCCGGCATCGTCGACACGCACGTACACCTCAACGAGCCGGGGCGCACCGAGTGGGAGGGCTTCGCGACGGCGACGCGCGCGGCCGCTGTCGGCGGCGTGACGACGCTCGTCGACATGCCGCTCAACTCGATTCCACCGACCACGACGCGCGAGGCGTTTGCGGCGAAGCGCGCAGCGGCGGCGGGGCAATGCAGCGTCGACGTCGGGTTTTGGGGCGGCGTCGTGCCGGGTAACGCGGGCGAGCTCGCGGGGCTCGCCCGAGACGGCGTGCGCGGGTTCAAGTGCTTCCTCGTCGACTCCGGCGTCGAGGAGTTCGGCTGGGTCGGCGAACGCGAGCTGCGTCCAGCGATGCAGATCCTCGCGGGCCTCGGCGCGCCGCTGCTGGTGCACGCGGAGGTTGCAGGTCCGATCGACGCGGCGACTGCGGAGCTCGCGGCGGCGAAGGCGGATCCGACAAAGTACGCGACGTACCTCGCGTCGCGGCCGGGCGCTGCCGAGGAGCAAGCGATCGCGCTCGTGTCCGCGCTGTGTCGCGAGACACGCGCACGCACGCACATCGTCCATCACTCGGCGGCGAGCGCGATCGCGCAGCTACGCTCGGCGCGCGCGGAGGGCCTGCCGCTCACGGCGGAGACGTGCCCGCACTACTTGCACTTCACGGCCGAGTCGATCCCCGACGGAGCGACGCCGTTCAAGTGCGCGCCGCCGATCCGCGACGCCGCGAATCGCGAGGCGCTGTGGGTGGCGCTCGCGGAGGGCGTGCTCGATCTCGTCGCGAGCGATCATTCGCCATGCTCGCCGAACCTCAAGGCGATGGAGCAGGGCGACTACATGGCCGCGTGGGGGGGCGTCTCCGGCTTGCAGCTCGCGCTGTCCGTCGTGTGGACCGAGGCGGCGCGGCGCGGCCACACGCTCGTCGATGTCGTGCGCTGGATGTGCGAAGGGCCGGCGCGCCTCGCGCGGCTTACTGGCACGAAGGGCGCGATCGCGCCCGGCGCACACGCGGACCTCGTGATCTTCGACGACGCGGGGACGACGACCGTGGTGCCCGAGCGCGTCGAGCACAAGCACAAGGTGACGCCGTACGCGGGCGAGCACCTGCGCGGCGCCGTGCGCGCGACCTATCTGCGCGGAGAGAGAGTTGCCGAGGACGGCCGTGTCCTCGTGCCGGAGCACGGGGCGCTTCTATGACACGCACGACCAACGTCGGGCGCGTAGCGGTCCCGAAGGGAGTGCGAACGTAAATGACTGCACCTGCGTGGACCGACCTGCCTGACCTCGCGAGCGCCACCGTCGGCGGCGCCGCGCTCGCGTGCAACGACGAGTTCTTCGCCGAGAAGGAGAATCTGCTCAAGCCCGAGGAGGCCGTGTGGAAGGATCACCTCTACACGGATCGCGGCAAGTGGATGGACGGCTGGGAGACTCGCCGCTTCCGCCCCACGGACGGCGTCGCGCCGGGTCCGGAGAGCGACATCCACGACTGGTGCGTGATCCGCCTCGGCATGCCGGGCGTGATCCACGGCATCGTCGTCGACACCGCGTGGTTCCGGGGGAACTATCCCGCGTCGGCGGCGATCTACGCGACGAGCGTCGACGACGCGCTCGACCTGCGCGCTCTCGAGAGCGCGACGTGGGCGGAGATCCTCCCGCGCTCGGAGCTCCAGGGCAACGCGAAGAACTACTTCGCGATCAGCGGCACACAGCGCTTCACGCATCTCCGCCTGCAGATCTATCCGGACGGTGGCGTCGCGCGATTGCGCGTGCACGGGAACGCGGTGCCGGGGTGGGACAAGTTGCGTGCGCTCGGCGGCCCGATCGATCTCGCGGCGCTCGAGAACGGCGCGGTCGTCGAGACATGCAGCGACATGTTCTTCGGCTCGCGCAACAACCTCATCAAGCGCGGCGAGTCCATGTCGATGGCCGACGGCTGGGAGACGCGGCGCCGTCGCGGCCCGGGCAACGACTGGGCGATCCTCCGGCTCGCGGCGGCCGGCACCATCGAGCGCCTGTTGATCGACACGTCGCACTTCAAAGGCAACGCGCCGGCGCTGTGCACCGTCGAGGGCGTCCACGCGCCGGACGTCGCTGCGGATGCGCTGACGGGATGGCGGCAGCTCGTCGCCTCACCGCTGCAACCGCACACGCGGCATTTCTTCGACGACGATCTTCGCCGCATCGGTCCGGTCACGCACCTGCGCCTCTCCGTGTATCCGTGCGGCGGCGTCGCGCGACTGCGCGCGTGGGGCAACCTCGTGCCACACGACGCACCGGCGCTCGCGGCGCTACACGCGATGGCGGCGTCCGACGCGCGCGCTGCACTGCTGCGCTGCTGCGGCTCCACGAAGTTCGCCGATGCGTTGACCGCGCTGCGTCCGTTCGAAGATGCCGCCGCCATGCTGCGCGCCGCGGAGCGCGTGTGGTGGTCGCTCGACGAGGAGGCGCACCGCGAGGCGTTCAGCGCACATCCGCGGATCGGCGACAAGAAAGCGCCTGCCTCCGGCGACGCGAGGTGGTCCGCCGGCGAGCAGGGCGGCACGGCGAGTGCGGCGGCGCAGACCATGGCCGACCTCGCCGACGCGCAGCGCGCGTACGACGCCAAGCACGGCTTCCTCTATATCGTGTGTGCGACCGGCAGGACCGCCGACGCGATGCTCGCGGATTGTCGCGCGCGCGTCGCGAACGATGCGGCGACCGAGCTGCGGTGCGCCGCCGAGGAGCAGATGAAGATCACCCGCCTTCGCCTCGCGAAGTTACTCGTGGAGCTCGCATGATCACCACACACGTCCTCGACACCGCTCTCGGCATCCCCGGCAAGAACATCGCGATCGAGCTCGAGCGGCAAGACACCGCCGGATGGCTGCTCGTCGGCGGCGGCATCACGGACAGCGATGGACGCCTGCGTACGCTGACGCCGCCGGGCCCCGTCCAGCCCGCGACGTACCGCATCCGCTTTCAGATCGCACCGTACTTCGAGACGCACGGGACGAAGGGCTTCTTCCCGCTCGTCGAGATCCAGTTCACCGTCGTCGACGGCGATGCCCACTATCACGTGCCGCTGTTGCTCTCGCCGTTTGGCTACTCCACGTATCGCGGGAGCTGACCGCTGATCACACGCGGTCACGCGCTGACCGCAAAAGTTATCGGTGGCTGATCCAGTGGCCGGCAGCCCCGCGTCAGAGTTGCACGGTCGCGGGATCGCCGGGCCGACCAAGTACGCGAAGTCGCGATGCGTCATCTAGGCAAGGGATTTGCTTCGGCGGCGCGCATGAATCGCCTCACGTATTGCCTCCTGACATCGGTGTTGGTTTCCGCCTGTGCGGAACCCGAACGCGAAACGTCCAAGCTCGATAGCGACGAACCGGGGTTCTCGATCGGTGACCTCGGCAAGGCCGACGGCGTGCTGTCGAGCAGCGACAAGCAGCGCATCGAGAGCGCGTTCGACGACGCGATCGAAAGCGCGGAAGCGACCGTCGTCCAACTCGAGGACGAGATCCGCGATCTCGAGGCAAGCCATGCGGCAAAGCAGGCCGAGGCCGATCGCCTCGTGCAGCAGATCGCCTCGCGCGAGGACGACATCCGTCGCAACTTCAACAACAACCTCATCCTCTGCGCGTTCTTCCCGAGCCCGGCATGTTTCCTCGCGACCGCGCTCTCGAACGACTCGGCGCTCAGCTCGTATCGCTCGCAGCTCTCCGCGGCGCAGTCCGAGCAGACGCGCATCCGCAACGAGATCGCCGCGTACGGTCGCAAGCGCGACACGATCCGCCAAAAGATCGCGCCGCTCCGCGAGGGCAAGGCGCGCGTGCTCGCGATGCTGAACGGCGCCGAGCCCGCGCCGCCGCCGGTTCTCGAGGACGATCCCGCAGCTGCCGAGGCGTACTGGCGCACGGGCGCGATGGCCGAGGTGCAGGCCGCGATCGCCGAGGAAGTTCGCTTGCTCCTCGAGCTGCGCGACGCCGCGGTCGAGCTCGCCAACACGCTCGATCAATCGTTGCTCACGCTTCGCCGCCTCGAGGAGAACGTCGCCGAGCTCGTCGAGAAGCAGCGCGAGCAGTTCATGAAGCTCGCGATCGGCATGCTCACGGGCGACCCCGCCGCGACGGCGCAAAAGTTCCTCGATCAACAGATCGCGGCGCGTACGAAGGCCGTGCTGAACCAGCTCGAGTGGCCGCTCAACGAGTTCGCGATGTACCTCGCGAGCGAGCGCGGCGAGGGCGACGTGCAGGCGCTCTACCGCCGTCTCCTCGACAAGCTCGTCGGCAATGTCCAGGTGGAGCCGCTCACGCAGGGCTCGACCACCGCGGTCAACATCCTCGACAACACCGCGGCGTCGTCGGCGATCACGATCAACCAGACGCGCACCGCCGCGACCGTCGAAGTGCACGTCACGCTCGAGCACACGTTCATCGGCGACCTCGTGATTTCGATCTCGCGCGGCTCGGACACGTGGATCCTCTCGGAGCGCGTCGGCGGTTCCTCGGACGACCTCGACAAGACGTTCACACTCCCGGCGACCAACATCCCCGTGAAGGGGAAATGGACGCTCAAGGTCGAGGACAAGGAAGCGCAGGACCAGGGCAAGCTCCTGGGCTGGGAGCTGATCGCGTACTGAACGCGACACGCCGACTTCGGGTCTCGCCGCCGCCGACCGATCGCGATACAACGCGCGAATGACCACGGCGACTCCGGCGAACACGTCCCTGTCCGACAAGAAGCTGGCCAAAGTCCTCGACCGCGTTCAACGCGCTCAGGCGAAGGTCGCGAAGCGGTACCCCGGTGACTCGGGCGCGCGCCAGCCGGTGCACACCGTCTACGGCGGTGCGCACCTCTTTTCCTCCGACACGGCGAAGAAGCTGGGCGAGCTCGCACTTCGCTCGCTCGACACCTACGCGCCGGACGCCGCCTCGTTCGCCGAGGCGATCGGCATCCGCGGCGATCTCGCGCCGAAGGTCTACCAGCGCGTGCGCGACAAGCTCGGCCGCGAAGCCGTCGAGGACTTCCGCATCGACTTTGAAGACGGCTATGGCAACCGTCCCGACGCCGAAGAAGACGGCCACGCAGCCGCCGCGGGCACCCAGGTCGCCGCGGGCATGGCCGCGGGCACGCTGCCGCCGTTCATCGGCATCCGCATCAAGCCGCTGACGCGCGACCTCGCGGCGCGTTCGCTACGCACGCTCGACATCTTCCTCACCGAGCTGCTCGACAAGTCCAACGGTCACCTGCCGGAGAACTTCGTCGTCACGCTGCCGAAGATCCTCTCGCGCACCGACGTCTCCGCGCTCGTGGACACGTTCGAGCTCCTCGAAGATCGCCTCGATCTCGCGGCGGGCTCGCTCAAGGTCGAGTTCATGGTCGAGACCACGCAGTCGATCTTCGACCCCAAGGGCCGCTCGATACTGCCGCGCCTCCACGACGCCGCGAAGGGCCGCCTGACCAGCGCACACTTCGGAACCTACGACTACACCGCGAACTGCGACATCACCGCGGCGCACCAGCGCATGCGTCATCCCGCGTGCGACTTCGCCAAACACGTCATGAAGGTCACGTTCGCGGGCACGGGCGTCACGCTCTCCGACGGTGCGACTAACATCATGCCGGTCGCGCCGCACAAGGGTAAGGACCTCACCGAAGAGCAGAAGCGCGAGAACAAGGCGGCGGTCTATTCTGCGTGGCGCCTCCACGCCGACGACGTCCGCCACTCGCTCGTCAACGGCTACTACCAGGGCTGGGATCTCCACCCGGGGCAGCTGCCCACACGCTACGGCGCCGTCTACGCGTTTTTCCTCGACGGCTTCGTGTCCGCGAGCGAGCGCCTCTCGAACTTCGTCAGCAAGGCCGCGCAGGCCACGCTCGTCGGCGACGTGTTCGACGACGCGGCGACGGGCCAGGGCCTCCTCAACTACTTCCTGCGCGGCATCGCGTGCGGCGCGGTCACCGAGCAAGAGGCGCTCGCGACCGGCCTCTCGCTCGACGAGATTCGCTCGAAGTCGTTCGTGAAGATCATGGCCGCGCGCCGCGC
>JBJXGN010000074.1:0-45896 GCA_046160585.1 Kofleriaceae bacterium | reverse complement strand
CGTACGTGTACCTCGTCAACGAGAACAACAGCACGCTGACCGCGTTCTCGTTCAGCAGTGCGGGCCGCCTCACCGAGCTGAACACGCTGTCGACGCGCGCCGCCGGGGCGACCGGCAACAACACCGGCGCCGAGATCGCCGTGCATCCGTCCGGGGACTTTGTCTACTCGTCGAACCGCGGCGACAACAACATCGCCGTGTTTCACATCGCGCCGTCGACGGGGATGGTCACGCTCGTCGGTCACGTGCCGACGGGCGGAACGACGCCACGCAGCTTCGCGATCGATCCGAGCGGTGCGTGGCTCTACGCCGCGAACCAGAACAGCGACACGATCATCACGTTCTCGATCGATGCGACGAGCGGGATGCCATCGGCGACGGGCGCGTCCATGCCGTTCGACAACCCGTCGTTCATCGGCTTCGTATCGCTGCCCCCGCGCTGATCACGGCTGCCGCTGATCACGAACCGTTCGCGTGTCGGTCACGTATCGCCGCGCACGATGGGTCGCGACGGATCCGTGATCCAGCCGCTCCAGCTGCCCGGATACAGCTTCGCGCGCACGCCAGCGATCTCGAGCGCGAGCACGTCGTGTGCGGCGGTGACGCCGGAGCCGCAGTACACGGCGACGTCGGCATCCTTCGTCGCGCCGACCTTCGCGTACTCCGCGGCGAGCTCGCCGCTCGTCCGGAACCGTCCGTTCGCGTCGAGGTTCGCGGTGGTCGGCACGTTCACCGCGCCCGGAATGTGGCCGGCGACCGGATCCACCGGCTCGACCTCGCCGCGATAGCGCTCCGGTGCGCGCGCGTCGACGAGCACCCCCACGCGCGGAACGCCTGCGGCGTCGACGATCGGCATGTTCCCAGCGCTCGCGGCAAACGTCCCGCCGATCGGCGGGCGCGACTCGATCGCGACCTCGCCGCCGGCGCGCTTCCACGCGCTGAAGTCACCGTCGAGGACGCGAACGTTGCCGTGCCCGAAGTAGCGCAGGAGCCACCATGCACGCGCGGCTGCGCGGCCGCCCCAATCGTCGTAAACGACGACCGCGCGTTCGTTCGACACGCCCACGCGCCGCATCGCCGCCTCGAACGCGCGCGCGTCGGGCAACGGATGTCGGCCACCGGCGCCCGGTGGCGCCGCGAGCTCTGTGTCGAGATCGACGTACGCGGCGCCGGGGATGTGTCCTGCGGCGAACTCGTCGGTTCCGATCGGTCCACCGAGCTTGTAGCGCACGTCGAGGAGAGTGACCTTCGCGAGCTCGGTCGCGAGCTCGTCGATCGACATCAATGGCGTGTGGCCGACGGTCATGTGACCGTTGTACGCCACACGCCACACGGGACCTAGTCGGTCTTGGTGTCGTCCATCATTTTGCTGAACGTGGGGTCATTGCTGCACGCGAACATCGCGTTGACGACGGCCTTCTTGTTGGCCTTCATTTGCTCGCCGTACTTCTTCTGCACGTCCTCCGGCGGGCCCTTCGACCACTGGTCGTTCAGCTTCTTCCGCATCGCGTTGTAGTTGGCCGTGTTGGCCTTGCGCCACTCACCGACGCTCTTGGCCTTGGCCGCGCAGTCCTCGCCGCCGACATCGAAGGCCTTGGCCTTGTCGGTGTCGAGCTTCATGAACGCATCGATGTCGCCGGAGCCCTTGCTACATCCAGCAAGACCCAGCGCGAGAACCAAGCTACCGAGCAGATACGAGACCTTCATTCGTGTCCTCCAAACGGTTCTGACGTACAGGAATCGGCACAGTCGCATCTTTCTCTGCTCGCGGTGTACGCTCGGTGGTCGATGGGGATCGTGGGCGTACGAATCGGTGCCTGGATGATCGTTCTCGGCGCGTGCGTGCAGAATCACCCGCCGCCACCCCAATGGCACCAGCAGCAGGCTGCGCCGCCGCCGCCGTATTCGCAGGCGGGCGAATACCCGCACGAGGGGCCGCCGGCCTCACAGCCGCACCAGCAGCCCTACCCGGCACAGCCGTACCCGCAGCCCGCGACGTACACGCCGTGCCAGTACGCGTGCGGGACGATGTCGCGCTGCCAGCTCGCCACGTATGAGGGTTGTGTGGCCGAGTGTCGCGCCACAGGCGCCGAGCAATCCGAGAACGGACGTCGCGTGCTCGATAACTTCACGCGCATGACCTGCGAACAACTCGCCGCGGAGCTTCGCAACTCGTCGACGACGACCGCATCGGGTTCGCCGGCACCATCGGGTGGCTCGCATGGAGACGGCACACACGGTTCGCAGGGGTCGTCGGGTTCGCACGGTTCATCGACCGCGGGTTCGTCGGGTGGACTGTCCGGTGGATCGTCCTCGTCGGGCTCGTCGGGCTCGTCGGGCTCGTCGGGCTCGACGGCCTCGGCGGGTCGATGGCAGTCGCCGCCACACATGAGCTACACCAACGCGGCGTACGTGAGCGCCGACTTCTATCTCGATGTCACGGTGACCAGCGACGGCAGCTTCCGTGGATCGTGGGCGCGCTACGTGTGCGCGGGCGCTGCATACGCCGGCATCCTGTCGTGCGGCAAGGGTTCGAGCGAAGGCAGTGTCACCGGGTACCTCGGCGCGAACGGGTCCGGGTGGATCGATCTGCAGCGGCTCGGCCGCAGCAATCTGGAGTGGAGATCCTCGGGAACCGAGATCTCGATGGAGCTGCCGCGCAACTGGCAGGGCGAGAACATCGCCTTCCGCTCGAAGATCAAGCGCTGATACGTATCGCGCCAGCGCCCGACTCACGCCCACTTCATCAGCTGGACGATCTGCACGACGTTGCCGACCGTGTCGACGAGCTGCGCGATCTTCGATCCGGTGACGTCGGTGGGCGGCATCTTGAACTCGGCGCCCTTGGCCTTCGCACGCTCGTAGTCACCCTGGAGGTCGTCGGTGTGGAACAAGATCGCCGGCTGGCCCTGCGACGCGAAGGCCTGCTGGAACGCCTTCGCGGCCGGGTTATCGTTCGCCGCGAGCTGGAGCTCGATGCCGTCGGGGTCGTCGGCCGTGGCCACCGTCAACCAGCGGAACGTGCCCTTCCCGAAGTCAGCCTTCTTCACGAAGCCGAGCACCTCGGTATAGAAACGAAGCGCCTTCTCCTGATCGTCGACAAAAATGGTGGCGAGCTTGATCTTCATGGGTCCTCTACGTCTATGACGGAGCGCGACCGATGAATGTGACAAGGGGCCGAAACTAGTTTCGATTGCCTCACGCATCGGTCGAGAGGTCGCTCGAGCGGTCATTCGTGAGGTCGATCGCGAGCTCGGCGAGCGCCTCGGCCTCGACCACCACGTCGGCGGTGCCGATCGTCTCGCCCTCGAAGTCGAACACGAGCACGCGCCGCACGTTGCCACGCGGCGCGAGCGCGAGCCCCCAGCGTCCATCGATCAGCGCCGGCACCATGTGCTCGGTGGCACGCCGGTACGCGATGGCGCCCTCGGCCCACGCGCGCTGACCGCCGAGCACCGCGACGAGCGCCTCGACGTCGCCCGCACGCAGCGCGGCAATGAACTGCTCGACCAGGCGGCGTTGCGCCGGCAGATCGATCTCGGGCGCGCTCGCGCCGTTCACGCGCCGGCGCGCGCGGCTCGCGATCTGTCGCACGGCGGCGGAGGTCTTGCCCACGACGGGCGCGATCTCGTCGAACGACATCGCACACAGATCGTGCAACACGAACGCGATCCGCTCCACCGGCGCGAGCTTGTCGAGCACGACCAACGCCGCGACCGCGATCGACTCGTCGATCGCGCGCTCCTCCCTTGTCGCGGGCTCGGGCGCCACGGCGAGCACTTCCTCGCGGCGCGACGCGCGCGACCGCAGCATGTCGAGGCACGTGCGTGCGACCACGGTGGTCAGCCAGCCGCGCAGGTTCTCGACGTCGCTCGTCTCCGCGTTGCTCGCCTTGATCCATGCCTCCTGCACGGCATCGTCGGCCTCGCTACGCGATCCGAGCATGCGGTACGCGACCGATCGCAAGTGCGGGCGATGTTCTTCGAACGCGGAGACGAGCTCGGGCACGGCGCCACCGTACAACGCGACGCGCGGCGCGTCGATCCGGACAGTCGAGACGCCGACCCGCGCGGGCTCGTCGTTCAGCCACGTGCGCTCACTGCGCTCGCCGCACAACTCGCGCAACCGGCTGGTCTTCTACGACGGTCGAGCTATCGACCGAGGCGCTTGTTCCAGCCGGCGATCTGCTGCTCGAGGTGCTCGCGCAGCGCGACGAAGTACGGCGTGCTCTTGCCGTGAATCACCGCGAGCGCCTCGCGGGCGAGCACGAGCGCGTTCGCGAGATCGCCAGCCTCGGCCTCGAGATCTGCGAGCGTCGCGAGACCACCCGCCCGCTCGGGGACATCAGTCCCCTGCCAAGCGGCGACCGCCTTCTGAACGAGCGGGCGCGCGTCCTTGCTGCGACCGATGTCGGCCAGACACGTACCGAGGTTCAGGTACGCGATCGCCTGTTGCTGCGGAGGTTCGTTGCCACGCTGCGATAGCGCGAGCGCGCGCTCGTAGTGCGGGACGGCATCGGCGCACTTGTCCCGGTTCTGGTGCACGGTGCCGAGGTTGCTCTCGAGCGCCGACTCGAACGACGGATCCTCGACGCCGCTCTTCGCGAGCAACTCCATCGCACGCTTCGTGTAGCGCTCGACGCGCTCGAGATCGCCGCGGGCAAACCCGAGCGACGCGAGCTGCGCGTCCGACGCGACGACCTCGAACGACGACGCCCCGTGCGCCGCCGCGAAGATCGCGCGCGCACGCTCGATGTCGCGCTCCGCAGCATCGAGCTCTCCGAGCGAGACCTCGAGCTGCGCGAGATCGTGAAGCGTGCGCGCGACCTCCGGATGCTGCGGGCCGAGCGTGGCCTCCTCCATCGCGAGGCACGCACGCAACTCGACAGCGCCCTCCGCGGACTTGCCCGCCTGGCCGAGCGCCGTACCGTAGGCACCGATCGCCGCTGCGAGCTCGACCCGCCGCGCTGGCTCGCGCGCCGACAGCGCCTCGAGGTCCTCGATGGCGCGGCGAAACGCGGCGAGCGCCTCGTCGTGGCGATCGAGCTTGGACAGCGCGTGGGCGCGAACGGTGTGCACCCTCGGCGGCGCGTCCTCCGTGACGATCGACTCCACCGCGTCGCACATCCCGATCGCTTCGCCGTACCGCCTCTCGTCGACGAGCACCGCGGCGTGGACGAGCAGTGCGGCCACGAGATCACGGTCATCGCCCGCGATGCGCGCTGCCTTCGCCGCCGCGGCGGCGTGTTCGCGGGCCTCGCGCCGCGCGTGATTGTCGAGCTCCACGCGTGCGACGACCAGCAGCGCGTTCGCGCGCATCGCCGCGTTCGGCTCCGCGAGCGCGAGCGCGACGAGCTCCGGCAAGCGCGTGCTCGCCTCGGCGATCTTGCCCGAGTGAACCTGGGCGCCCACCGTCGCGGTGAGCTCGACGATCGGCCCGGACGCCGGTCCCGCGGGGGGCGCCGTGCACTCTTCGGGTGCCGGCAACGCGCCCGCCGCCGAGATCGCGCGCTCGACGACACCCGCATCTGCGCTGCTCCACACCGCGACCTGCGCGCGCAGATCGCCGAGTTGCCGATCGAGGCAATTGAGGCGTGCTTGCTTCCGCTCCGGCTCGGCCTTGCACGCCGTCACGCGCGCGAGCCGCCACGCGCCGGCCCAGTGATCGACGAGCGTGCGCGCCGCCGCTGCCGTCGTCGCTCCGTGCGCCGGCGCGGCCGTCGCGAACTGCGTGCCGATCGCGCCTCGCGCCTCCACCGACCAGACGTCATCGACGAGGTTGTCGCCACACGCCTTCGCAGCCGACCCGGACGGCGCGAGTATCCACACCGCACCGACGGCGAGGGCACCGAACGCACCCGCCGCGATCGCCGTGCGAACACTGACCCGCCGCATGCGTCGCTCGAGCTCGTCGAGGAACGTCTCCAGATCGGGCCAGCGATCCGCCGGATCGTGTGCCAGCCCGCGCGCGATCGCTCGCTCGAGCCACGCGGGAACGCGCCGCGTGCCGGGACGCACGCGCCCTGCCGCCATCTCGCGCCACATCAGCTCCGGCGCGTCGCCGCCGAAGGGATGCGTGCCATGCAGCGCCTCGTAGAGCGTGACCGCGAATGCGTACTGATCGCTGCGCGCGTCCGCCGAACCGACGAGCAACTCGGGCGCGAGGTACGCGGGCGTGCCGGCGAGCGAACCCGCCATACTTCCAAGCGCGATCGCGGTCGGCGTCGGTTCGTTCGAGCCCTGGGCGATGGCGGCTGCCGGCACGACCTGCGCGCCGGGGGACATCGCCGCCTCGGGTCGCGAGCCAATCGCGATCGCCGGCGCATCGAGCCTCGAGCCCTGCGCGATGGTCGGGGCGGCATGGGTCGCGGCGTTCTTCGAGCCCTTCGCGATGGTCGGGGCGGCATCGGTCGCGGCGTTCTTCGAGCCCTGCGCGATGGTCGGGGCGGAATTGGTCGCGGCGTTCTTCGAGCCCTGCGCGATGGCGGGTTGCTCCTCGCGACCGCTGCCCAGCGCGAACGTCGGCTCGCCGGTGCTCTCGTCCGTCGGTTTCGCGAGGGCCTCGATCGCGCGGGCAAGCCCGAAGTCCGCGACGCGCGGCCTGCCGGCGCGATCGACGAGCACGTTCTCCGGCTTGAAATCACGGTGCAAGATCCCCGATGCGTGCGCGGCCGCGAGCCCGCGCCCTGCGGCGACGAGCAGCGTCACGATCTCGCGCCACGTGCGTTCGCGCTCGCGAAGCCAGACGCGCAACGTGACGCCATCGATCCACTCCATCGCGAGCAGCGCGTGGTCACCCGCGTCGATGATCTCGTGCACCGCGACGACGTTCGGGTGCTGCAACGCCGCCGCGGCTCGCGCCTCGCGCACGAGGTCGCTGCGCTCCGCGCCGAGCAGTCGCTTCAGCGCGACCGGGCGCGCGAGCTCCGTGTCCTGTGCGCGAAAGACCTCGCCCATGCCGCCCCGACCGACGCGCGCGCCGATCTGGTATCGGCCGATGCGATCACCTTCCTGCACCGGCGTACCTATAACACCCGAACGGTCCGGTTCACGGACTTTGCTCGTCGGGCCGGGACTATCGGGGGCCGGGTCGCGCGCGATCCCGCGCACATAGCGCCGCGGTCAGCCGCCGAGCGCGAAGCTCGCGACCTGCGCGCGGGCGTCGCCGCTCAACCGAACGCGAAGCTCGAGACCTCCGCGAGGTCGTCGATCATCCGCGCGCGCGGGTGCTCGGCGACAAACGCGCGCTCGTAAACCGGGGTGCGCGCCGACGACACGAGCCCGACGCGCGCACCGAGCGCGAGGGGCATCGCGA
Organism: Kofleriaceae bacterium; assembly: GCA_046160585.1. Classification (GTDB taxonomy): domain Bacteria; phylum Myxococcota_A; class Polyangia; order Haliangiales; family Haliangiaceae; genus JABFXX01. The sequence goes on along the minus strand of JBJXGN010000074.1, from coordinate 38,582 downwards.
GATCGAGCTCGAAGATGTCACCGACGACGACGAGATCGGCAAACGTCGCGTTCGCCGCGCGCAGGATGTCCGCGAGGATGTCGTGGTACCGGCGTCGCCGCAGCAGTACCGGGCGCGCCAGGCCAGGGAGCGCGAGCTCCGCCGCCACGCCGGACCACGTGTCGTCGACGTCGAACTTGCGCGCATGCCCGCGGACGCGGGACGTCAGCCACACGACGCCCGGGAACTCGCGATCGAGCGCGGCGACTTTGCCCGCCACCGCGTGCGTGTCCGAGTTCGTGACGATCCACGCGTCGGTACCCGACAGCGATCGCAGCACGTCACCCGCGCCTCCGCGGAACACCGGGTGCCCGAGCGTCTTGGCGTAGTTGTACTTGTAGAGCACGTTGCCGAGGAGACGCCCGCGATCCGTGGCCGACGGAAGCACCTCGAAGCGATCGAGGATGCGATGCGCGATCGGCACCATGCGCAGATATGGATCTACCGTCGCCGGCGCGACGGCGCGACCCATCCACAGAAACGGGTGCTGCTCGGGCGCACGTGCGAGCTCCACCTCGACCTCGTCGGCGATCGCGAGGACCTCGGCGTCACCGGCCGAGCGACCGACGAGCGCGCAGAGATCCTCGAGGTAGCCATCGCGGAACGGGCGGCCTTCCGCCTCGGCGTCCGTCATCGTGCCATCGAAGTCCAGGACGAGGACCGTCATCGAGATGCGGTGGTAACACAGCTACTTCGACTTCTGCTCGTACACGCCGTCCCAATCCTCGTCGGGTGGCGCGGCCGCGAGGATCGCGCATCGCGCGGCCATCACGCGCGCGACGGGATCGGCCTCCAGCCCCGCAAACGCCTCGCGCGCGGTCGCGAAGTCACGCTTGCGATACAGCGCGAGCGCGTCCGCGAACCGCGGATCGACCTTCACGTCGGCGGCGCGGCCGACGAGCTCGAACACGGGCACCGCACCCGCCCTGCCCTTCACGCGCACCAAGTCGATCTCGCGGAACACGAAGCTACCACCCGCCGCGCCAACCGACGCTACCGTCGCTTCGCCGACGAGGACCGATACGCCGTACTCCTTGGTCAGCGCCTCGAGGCGCGCGCCGAGGTTCACTTGATCGCCGAGGACGGTGTAGTCGAACCGCGCGGCCGAGCCCATGTTGCCGACCGCCATCGCGCCGGTGTTGATGCCGACACCGATCGCCACCGCCGGCTTGCCCGCCTTCGCCCACACGCGGTTCATCCCGACGAGCGCCTCCTGCATCTGTAGCGCGACCTCGCACGCGCGCGCCGCGTGATCCGGAACGTCGACGGGCGCACCCCAGATCGCCATCACTGCGTCGCCGATGTACTTGTCGAGCGTGCCTCCCGACGCGAGTACGAGCTCGGTCATGGGTGTGAGGTACTCGCCGAGGAACGCGGCCAGCTTCTCGGGCGCCATCCCCTCGGAGAACAGCGAGAACCCGCGGATGTCGCTGAACAGGACCGTGAGCTCCTTGCGCTCGCCGCCGAGCTTGGCGCGCGCCGGATCCGCGAGGATCCGATCGACCACGGGCCCCGCCACGTATTGCGAGAACACCGCACGAAGCTTCGCCTTCTCGCGGCCCTCCGTCGCGAGGCCGCCGATCATCGCCGCCAGCACGACCAGACTCGCCAGCACGACCGGCGCCGCGAGCGGGATCACCGTTCCACCTGCGAATAACACCACGCCGATCACGACGTACGCCACGATCCCACCGAACGCGACGAGCGGAGGCACCCACGGCCGCCTCCGCACGCGCCGCAGCTGCACCACACACGCGAGCACGCACAGCGCGAACGTCGCGAGGCCCGTCGCGAGGTCGCCCGATGCGCGCAACAGCCGGTTGCCGAGCACGTTCTCGGCGAGCGTCGCGTGCAGCTCGATCCCGTCGGCGTCCTTCGCGAGCGGCGTCGTCACCTTGTCGCTCTCGGCGTAGGTGAGCCCGACGAACACGAGCTTGCCCGCCAACGCCGCTTTGTCCACGCGCCCGGCCAGCACGTCCGCCGCGGACACACGCGGGATGCGATCGGGGCCGAGCACGTCGAGCATCAGGCTCGCCGCGCGCGACACCGGCAGCTCGCGCCCGCCCGCGCTCAGCGTCGATTCGCCAACGAGATACCGCGTGTCCCCGGTCTTCCCTTCGTCCGCCAGCGCCACCGCCAACCCGAGCGGCAGGTAGTGCCGCCCCGCGAACTCGATCGCCAATGGCACGCGCCGCGTGACGCCGTCGTCGTCGCGATAGTGATTCACGAGCCCGGCACCCGCAGCGCCTTTCGCGATCTCCTCGATCGTGGTCGTCACGCCGCGCGCGTTCACGGGCCGCAACACACCACCGCCGCCCGCGTCCGCGACCTCGCCATGCCGCGCCTTGTCTAGCCCCAGCGGCTCCGGTGCGCTCGCAACCTTTCCACCCAGGCGAAACGATGCGGCGATGAACACGCGCGCACTCTTCGCGACGCTCGCGGCCAGCACTTCGTCCCCGCGCAGCTCCTCGGCGATGTCGAGGATCAGCGATGCGTACCCATCGTTGCTCGCGTTGCTCGCGTTGCTCGCCTGGATCTCCTTCTTCGCAGCGAGGACTCGCTCGGCGAGTGCGTCCTCCAAGATCACCTCGGGACTACTGAAGAAGAAATCGAGCGCGATCACTTTCGGGTCGTACGCGGTCAACGCATCGATCAGTCGCGCGTACCCGCGGCGCGTCTGCAGCACGTCCCATGCTTCTCGTCGCAGCTTGTTGTCCAACCCCACGATCACCACGCGATCCGTCGATGGCGCTCGCGGCCCGCGCAACCGGAACCGCGCATCGATCGTGAACCCCTCGATCGCCGACAGCGCGGGCAACGCCACCACCTTCGCGTGCACGATCGCCAACGCCACCGCCACGATCGTCATCGCGATCGCGGTGATCAGCGGAACGTTGCGCGTGCGGGTCGCCATCTCGTCAGTTCGTGATCGGCTCGTCCGCCGCCGCCGTCCCCAAGACCTTGCGATACACGTCCGCGTCCTCGTCGCTGAAACAGCAGAACACCACGCGCTCGATCGTCGGCTCGAGCTCGAGCGCTGCCATCACCTCGCGCACGGCGATCGGCGCGGCCTTCTCGATCGGGAATCCATAGATCCCCGTCGAGATCGAAGGAAACGCGATCGTCTTCAGCCCGTTCTCCACCGCCAACCGCAGACTGTTCCGATACGCCGCCGCCAGTAGCTCTGGCTCGCGGTATCCGCCGCCGTCCCAGACCGGCCCGACCGCGTGGATCACCTTTTTCGCAGGCAAGCGAAACCCGTCCGTGATCCGCGCTTCGCCCGTCGGGCATCGACCGACCAACCGACACGCCGCCAACAGGTCGGGACCGGCCGCGCGGTGAATCGCGCCATCGACACCACCGCCACCGCTCATCGCCGCGTTCGCAGCGTTCACGATCGCATCCACCGCGAGCTTGGTGATGTCACCGACAAGAAGCTCGATGCGGCCCTCGGCGTAAGTTTCCATGCGCGCCCACACTAACCGAATCCCAATGCGTTCGGTTTCCGCACGCCCACGGACGGTTGCGGTCACTTCACCTGTCGCCGGCCACCGATCTGGCCACGTCGGGATGCGTTCATCCCAGCGACATCTCTTGGCGCGCCATGCCGCACTGCGTGGTCTACGCGTTGCACATGTCGCGCAGCAATATGCTTCGCCTATCGCTCATGACATTGCTCGCGACCACGACGCTGTCCGTAACCGCCTGCACCGACGTCCCGGTCGACGACGAGCTCGCCGACGAGACCGCCGCCGACGGAGAAGAGGGCAAGGGCGACGCGGCCGCTGCGTTCACCTACTACAACGTGCTCCCGGACAACCGTGCGTGCAGCTTCAACTCGCCCGGCGATTGCGGCCGCGGTTTCTTTGTCTCGCGCGCCAACCGTTCCACCACGCAATGTGGTCGTGGGCCGGCACAGTCCCACTGCAAGGTCTTCGAGATCGATTGGTCGGGCACCGCGATGCCTGACTCGGTCGCCGCTCGGTACGAACAAGGCCTCCACGACGGCGAGCCTCTCCTGATCCGTGGCGACCTCGTTCCGGCGGCCGACGATCGCGGGGTCACCCTCGCGGCGCGCGAAGTCTGGATCGCGTCGTCGCCCGAGTGGGTCGATGGGGTGTTCACGCTCGTCAAAGACAATGGCATCCGCTGCGTACGTGCTCCGTGCCCGAGCCTCACGGAGCGCAAGCTCAACTCGAACCTCAGCGCGAACATCAGCTCGCTTGACCTCGAGGAATCGGGCGCGGAGAACGACGTGCTCGAGCGCGGGCACAACGCTCGCTACTCTCCGGACGGCCTTATCGTCGTCGGCTATCGCTACACCGACCGTGCCGGCGGCAAGGGTCGCACCGCGAACAAGTTCTTCACGCGGGCCCCGGTTCCGCAGTTCTGATCGCACCTTTTGTTCGCAGTCGCAGTCGCCTGTGGTCGCAGCGGTGGTGACTCACTCGGCGGCCGGACGTTCGAGCATGACCTCGCACGCAGCGATCATCTCGGCGTCCACCCCTTCGCTGCCTTCGGCATGCAGGACCTTGAGTCGGAGGAGTGCGTTTCGATAGGCCTCGGTCACCATCGGCGACGGCGGCGGTGCGGACTTCGCTAGCACCATCAGCTTGAGCACCTGTCGCTGATCTTGCGGACGCTGTCGCGCGAAGTCCGGATCTTCGAACAAGGCCGCGTACGCCTCGAACGCTTCCGTGGTGCGCCCGCCACGCGCGGATCCAACGATCCGCTTGACGGTGGCTGCGAGGGACTCTTTCGAGGTGGCATCGATCTCGATCGATTCGCCGGGCGCGACCGGAATCGCCCCGGACTCACGCGGTGACGACGTGACCATGTTCGATGACGAGATGCGAGGTGCCGCCGTACCGCCCTCGGCATTCACAGCGCTCGGGGACGCTAGCGGCGAGCGGGCGCTGGGCGATTCCGCGTGCTGCGCTTCCGCATGGTGCGATTCCGCGTGGTGCGATTCCGCGCTCGGCGCCTCCGGGCTGGGTGACTCACGATGGGAGGAATCCGCGCGTGTCGAATTCGCGCTGACCGACTCTACACTCGCGAGCTCCACGGACGCCGACTCCACACGCGCCGACTCCGCGGCCTCCGGTGATGGCGTTCCCTGCGCAGCGATGGCGACGGGTGCTGGTGGCTGGAAGACAGGTAGTGCGACAGGTGTCACCGGTCGAATTCGCGTCCGGACGATCATTGGCTCGTCATCGACGGTCTCCTCGGGCAGCGGCGTGCGCGGCCGCACCCTGCGCAGTCCCAGGGCGCCAAAGACGCCACGCTGCTCCTCGTCGAGAGGCGCCAGCTTGTCGAGGAGCGACGCGGTGGTGACGAACACTTCCTCGCGACGGTCGTTCCCGAGCAAGCGACGGATCACGAGCTCGTGGGGTGACAACGAGTGCGCCTGGATCTCCTTCGTGATCGGGGCGGCGGCCTGAATCACACGCTCGACCACTTCGCCAAGATCCGGTCTCTCGCCGAGAGGCTCGTCATCGAACGTCGCCGTGGTCACGGTGCGCTTGAGCCCGGACCTCGTGGTGACCGTCTCGAGTAGCTTGTCTCGTAGCGCGATCAGCTTCTGTGCGTCGTCGGCGCTCACCTCGCACTCGACGTGGTCTTTGACGCCCGTGCGCTGCATCTCGACCGAGGTTCCAACGATCGAGATGTCGAGGCCGATCGGCGTTCGCGGCGCCTGCCGCACCGAGATCTTTGCTGCGTGCGCGTCCGCGACAAACGCTTCGAGGCTGTATTGATCGACGCGCTGGGGCTTCACCTTCCCCTTCTTCAGGAAGCCGCCCGGCTCCGGCAGTGAGAGCTCCAGTTGGGGGACTGCTTCGCCCACCTTCATCACGCCGGCGAGCGGATGACCCTCTCCGAACACGATCGAGCAGTTCCACGCGATGCCATACGGCGTGGTCGCCTCGCACGAAGCGACGTATCCGCTTGCCCCGAGCTCCACCTGGACGCGCCAGCTACCATCGTGGGGTTCGTGGCCGGCGAGCATGTCGGCGAGACTGTCGAGACAGCTGTCGCGCTCTGCGCGTTCGCGGACATCCAGTGCAGCATGCTCGTTCGCCAACTTTGCGGCGATCTCGTCGAGGGTGGTGGCGATGCCTTGGTCGCTCGCAGCCTTCACGCGGTCCACGGCGCGCTGCGACGCCGAGCCAGGACCTTCGGTGTTGGCGGACTCGGCGGCTTCGACAACCAACGCGCGCAACCCCCGGATGCGGACCCGTTCTGCTTCTGCGTGCCGATCCTTCTCCCGACCGTCTTCATGGAGTGCGTCGATGCGCTCCTGCGCCTGGATGAGGTGCACGCAGAAGTCGAGCGCGTCTCGAAGAAACGCGAGGAAGTTGGATCGCAGCGGCGATGCCGTCGAGTCTCCGTAGAGGTAACTCACGAAGAATCATCGTAGGACATTTCACACGCCGACAATGGCCACGGCCTCACACCGTCGCGTGGTTCGGGGCTTGACGTAATGACGGGCTCGTGGCAAAAGGCCGGTGTCTGGTACTTCCAGGCATGACAACCGATTGTTGTTCTTGATGCGGGGTGGAGCAGCCTGGTAGCTCGTCGGGCTCATAACCCGAAGGTCGCAGGTTCAAATCCTGCCCCCGCTACTTAATGAAATCAAAGGGTTAGCCCGGAGGTCGCTACCAACCTCCGGGCTCTTCTCTTTTCGGCCGCGCGATCGCACGGGCACTTCGATCACGATACGTCCGGGCATGAGTCCGATGTTCGCGACGACTTCGCCATCTCGTCGATCTTGATCAGACCGTCGTTGAGCCAGCGCCGAAGCATCGCGCGACCGAGATCCGGGTTCGTGTTCAGGACTTCGCTAGCGCTCCAAGATCGTGCGCAACGTCGTTCGTCACTTTGTAGAAACAAGTGCCCGCGCTCGCACGTCCGTTCGCCATGCGGATCGCCCTCGCAACATTCGTCGTTGTGGTGGCCTTCATTCGCACTGCGAATGCGGTCGCTCCGCCACTGCCCGATGATGAGTCGGTCCCTGCCATCACCCAGGATGGCGCGACGATCATCGTGCCGTACGTCTTCGACGACGGTGCACGAGGCAGCGAAAACCTGACCATCCTCGCGTTCGATCGCGCCGGTGCGATCGTGCAACGTATTCCCGTCGTCGACGTGGACAACGGTCCCGTTGCAGGAGGCGAAGCGGCCAAAAAGAAGCTGTATGCCGCGATGAAGCCAATCCTCGCGATGACAGAGCTCCATCGTCGGGACTACCGAAACGAGACGCACGGCACTTATGACGGGTTGACGATCGTTTTCTCGGAATGGGGCACCCTCATCGTGTCACCGAAAGGTGCCAAGCCCGTCCGTCGCTCGAATCGGGCCTGGCGCACGAAGCCGACTCGCGCGCAGCAAGCGGCGATGGATAAGGCGCACGCTGCCGGCGAGATCGAATGTTTCAACCGAGCGAAGATCGGTGCCGTATGGATCGACGTGAAACGACGCGCCGCCGTGGTGTACGTCGCGTATCACGGCAACGATAGTTGCTGGGGATCCGACGGAGAGCCTGTCGTGTTCACGTGGTGACGTAGAGCGTCGGCAAGCCCAAGGACGACGAGCCACGACGAGCCCGCGCGTCTGAGCGAAGCGCTTGCTCAGGGCGAGCAGATCAGGCCCGGGCAAGTCACCGACCCCCACGTCAGGGAACTTGATCGATTACGTGAATCACGACGGCTGCACTGCGGAGGAAGCACGCGCTCTCATCGCGTCGCGTCCCGAGATCACGATCGATGACGCGACCTGGACGCTCGTTGCCGCGTGGCCCTAGCCCTGAAGGGTCATCGCCATAGCTGATGAAGGCCGGCGATCTGCGACGAAAAGTCCGGACGTGCGGCCCCGAAGATCTCGAGGACGTCCTCGACACGCGCGACGAGAGCGTGCTCGTCGATCGCGTCGGATGGAAACGTGACGCGCGCCGAGGCGACATGTTCCAAGAAGCTGAAGAACGCGCCGATCCGCACCGCGACGACTTGCTGGTCGACGAAGAGCCGCGCGGTCGCGATCCGGAACGGCCAGCCGTTCGTCGTCTCGCGCTCGACGAGCGCCTCGGCGGTCACCGTGGATCCTGCGGGACAATTCGCGTGCTGCACCTCCCGCATCCACGCCGGCACGTCATCCGGCAGCGGCAACAACACGCTCGCCACGACGACGATCGCCGGTGTGGATCGCATCGCGATTTGATCCGGCCCGTGCTGGATCCACGTGGTCGACAGATGGGACGGAAGCGCGAGGACGAGGCGCATATGCCGTGTGCGCACGGTACCATCGGACCATGGTGCCGGAGCTCGCGGGCTGGACGGTTCGTCACGTCACCGACGGCGTCGCGCTCGTGCCACCGGATCGCGCTGGAGGAATTCGCCTCCTCGAACGCCAACCGTTGCTGGCGATGCGCGACGCGATCGCGCACGCGTCGGGACAGATGGACAGCTTCGCCTGCGAGATTTCGCCACTCGAACGCTTCACGACGCACGACGGCGAGTACGCCGCCACGTGCACGATCGTCGGGCGCCACGGCGACGTGCGCCTCGAGCGAACGATCGGCATCGTTTGGGGCGATCACTTCTGTACGCGGATCGACGGCGCGACGATGGATCCCGCACAGCACGATCGGTATCGCAAAGCGATCGACACGCTGACACGTCACCACTCGCTCGGCCTCGGCGAGCAACGCCGTCGCCGGTACGTGTACGAACCGCCGCCGGACTGGCAGGGCTACACGCGTGGATTGGTCAGCCTCTGGCTCGCGCCCGACTACCCACGAGACCCCACGGTCATCTACGTCTTCCCGGCCCGTCCCGCGCGCGCCGCCGATCCGAGCTCGCACCTCGATCGCCAGCTTCACGAGATGTCGTGGTACGGGTTCGAAGAACAAACGTCCGAGTCCGCCGAAGAGCTACTCACGACGTACTCACTTGTCGGGTCGCTACACTCCGTGACCGGGCGCTTTCACGACGGCCCGTCACGGGCGCTATCGGTGGCAATCCTGCAAGATCAACGGTTTCACTACGTAATGCGCCTCGAAGGTCCCGATGGCGCGCACCGGTCGCACTTCCGTACCCTTGTACAGTCGGTGGAGCCCGTTCCAACGCGTACGATTCAACCCAGCACGTTTCATCTCGCGTGGATCGACTAGGGAACGATCGGGCTTTCGAGGGCGTAGACTATCAACACTATGAGCGGTGTCTTCGGGGCTCTTTGGGACGGGGAAATGCCCACGTGGGACGACGTCGGCGAGACGGCGGGCACGGTGGCCGACGTCGGGTTGAGGACCGCGTTGCCAGCCTACGGGGCTTACCGCTCGGGGGAAGAGTTTGGCGAGGCCGCGGCATACATGCACTACGAGCGTCGCGACGAGCTGAACCACGTCGGCGACCCCTCGATGTATCCATCCACCAGTGACCTTCCCACCACAGTGAACGAACAGAACGATAGCGGGTGGACCCTCCTTTCGGAAGACCTCTCGATCCTGCATCAGGACGACAGTGACGACCACCCTGGTAGCGAAGCCAAGTTCGTTAACGAGGACGGCCGCGAGTCGGTTCGCTACCGGAACGCCGACGGAAGCTACGGCGACGAAGTGACTCGCGATGACATTCGCGGCACGTACAACTACGTCAACCCTGGAAACATCGACGAGGTCATGCGCCTCGAACAATGCCCGGCGGAGTACGTCGCACGCATGGCCGGTCACGGCGTACTCGATGTGTTGCCGTGGTACCTCGGTGGCAGCGTCCGCGGTCCGGGCTGAGCTAACGCGTCGCGAGATGCGCGAGCTGCGTGACCAGCGTCATCACGAGCGTGCGCGCCCAAGGGTGCTTGTAGAGTTCGATCGCGATCGCCCTGGCATCGAGGATCTCGGCGCCGTCGACTGTTGGGTGATTGCTAAGAAACGTTGTCACTGTGTTGGCGAGATAGACGCAGACGGCGGGCAGCGCGCGCCAGAGGCTACGATTCTCGGCGTACTCCGCGCGTGGATCGACGAGCGCGAGCCGCTCGAGGCCTTCCACGATCGCGAGCCATCGGCGCGCCATGGCATGCGCCCCGAAGCTCGATGGCATCTCGCGCAGGAATGGATCGAGCACCGCGGCGATGCCGATCACGTCGTGACCGCTCGTACGCGGCCAGCGCGCCGCGTCGTCGGAGTCGCTGCTGACTTCAAAGAAGCCGCGCGATGCGATCGCGCTTGCTTGCAGCGCGAAGAACACGCGAAGCCAGGTTGAGACGTCGGTCGACATGATCCTCCATTGAAACGAAACGAAAACGAAAAGAGAAATCGGGGGCCGGGGTCGAGCGAGCGACACCCAGCGCTGAGTGGTTGCCAGTTGCTGCGTTGCGGTCTTCGCGATCACGTCCCGTAAGGGATCACGATCGCGATGTGTCCCGAGGCGAGTGCCTCGGCATCGATCGGAGATCCGGCCTGACAGGTCGACATCTGCTGGTCGACACCGCGAAACGCGCCCGTTGGGAGACGCAAGCATGGCGGCATCGCGAACGGCAGCCGTGTCCCTGTCCCGCTACGCTGCTGGCTGGCTAGCTGTGCGGCGTTGTGCGTCGCTCCGGAAGAGGTTTCTTTTGGAGACACCGCATCCTTTTGGGGGAGCCGGTCGTTGTCGAGACAGCCGGCAACGACCAGCTGGCGGAGCCCCCATGAACTCGACACGTACTGCCTCGGACGATCCCAACCACACGAACCCCACAGCAGGCGCGACGATGCGTGCCATCGCGGCGCCGGGGTACGGGCCGCTGGCGAACCTCGCCCGAATCGACCTTCCGATCCCACTGCCACGATCCCATCAGATCCGAGTGCGCGTCGCCGCGACATCGCTCAATCCAGCCGACTACAAGGTCGTGCTCGGCACGATGAAGCTGCTGCACGCCCGGCGTCGTCCGCTCGTCCTTGGCTACGACTTCTCGGGCGTCGTCGATGCAGTTGGCGCGGCCGTGAAGGACCATCGCGTCGGTGACGAAGTATTCGGCTTCTTGCCCTACGGCCCGTTCAACGCGCAGGGAGCGTTTGCGGAGTTCATTGTTGCCAACGAGCGCGAGGTGGCCAAGAAGCCCTCGAACGTGCCCCATCTGACCGCCGCTGCCGCTGCGACGACCGGGCTCACGACGATTCAGGCCTTGCGTGACCTCGGCAAGGTGCACGATGGCTCGAAGGTCCTGATCACCGGCGTGTCTGGCGCGGTCGGCTCCATCGCCATCGGGATTGCACGCAAGTTGGGGGCGCAGGTTGCGGCGGTCGGATCGGGAGCCGGGCTCGACAGAGCGCGCGCGCTGGGCGCGACGACCGTTCTGGATCGGACAGCGCTCAAACTACCCGACGGGGTCGGCGAACAGTTTGACGTGGTCTTCGATGCTGCTGCGGCGTTTCGCTGGAAGGCTTGGCGGGGCACGCTCAAACCAGGTGGCGCATTCGTGACCACGCTTCCGTCCGGCGGATTCGTCGCCGACAAACTTCGCAGCCTGTTCTCGACAACGCGCGTGCACTTCATCGCCGTGAAGTCCCGGCGCACGGACCTCGAGTTACTTGGCAGCTGGCTCGATGCCGGACTCGAAGTCCCGCTCGCGCCTACCATCGACGTCAAAGACGTAGCCGAAGGACTCGGCCAACTTCAGCGAAGGGGAGGAAAGATCGCAGTCCGGGTCGAGGGAGGCTTCTGACCTGGTAGGTGTTCTTATTTGGAGGCGGCACGCGAAGGCCAGGGTCGACCAGGTGTTCACCTCGGTCTGTGGTAACAAGACCCGTGCAGCGACCAGCAGAATTCTTCGTCATGTCGTTGGCCATCGTGCTGATGGCGTGCTCGCGGCCTGCGTCGAAAGCAGAATCTCAAGGAGCAAAGCAGACCACCGATACGAAGCCGGTGGCGGGCGAGCCTCCGACCCGCCTGAGCGGGCCGACTGCAGGTTTTTCATTCTCGATGACCAAACCGCAGGCGATGGAGCTGTGCCGGAACGCCGGATTCGAGATCGTGGAGAGGGATCGAACCTTCCCGAACCATCCGCCGGTTCCAACGGTGATTTGCGCCGGCCTACCGGCCAAGGCTCCGCTCGATGGCAGCTTTTACCAAGTCGAGCTTTGGTTCTGTGATCAGCGGGTGTGTGCGATCAAGCTGGCCTCCAGTGCCGCCGCCGACTACGCCAGCGTGAGATCGTGGGCGGTCGAGCGGTACGGCGAGCCACAAGCGGCGTACGAACAAGGCGCCGAGTGCACGCAAGCCCTCCACGATAAGACTGGCTGCTATCTCGGAGGTCGGAGCGACAAGGTCGTGAACTGGTTCGAGGGGCCTCCGACTGATATCCGATCGATAATTCGTCTCTCGCACGGCACCTACGGCGAGAACGACTACATTTTTCTGTGGTTCACGACCTCCGAGGCGACGAAGTATTGGCGCTGATCGTGGAGCGCGTGCAGGAGATCGTGAGGCTGCTCATCGTGCCGACGTTGGCGACATCTTGAGCTCGAACCGAGAATCCGTCACGTGCGCGAAGTGCCTCGCGATCGGTGCGAAGCGCTAACGAAGTGGAGCCTCGATGGCGAAGCATCCAAAGACCCGCGAGCAGAAGAAAGCCAGGGCCTCGGCGAAGGTGGCCGCTACGAAGAAGGTGGCGGCCGAGGGCGAGGAGACGACGGTGCCAATCTGGTATCACCCGCAATTCGGCGTCCGCATCCAGGATGGTGCGCCGAGCTCGTGGAGTCGCGACGGACTGCCGGTCGTGCCGTGGTCGGTGGTGGCGCGGCTCGATGTCATCAAACGCGGCACGTACAGCTTCACGATCATCGGCGGGCAGCTGTTGCCGAAGGGCTTTCTGTGGGGGCAGCCGAACAAGCAGAAATTCGGCCTGAGCGGGCCGTTTCTCGCGTATGCGCCGATCCATCGACGCTGTCGTGATTGCAAAGCGATGTTCGAGTGGACGGCAGCGGCGCAGCGGCATCTATACGAAACGCTCGGCGTGTACGTCGACAAGACGGCGACACGGTGTCAGGCGTGTGCGCGGAGGCGGCGCGCGATCGAGGACGCACGGGCGGCGTACGCGAAGACCGTCGAGGAGATTCCCGCGGATACCGCGGCGCCGTACGTGCGCGTCGCCAAGGCGATGCTCGAGCTTCTCGAGGCGGGCGGCACCCTTTCGATCGACCGAGCGATCGGGTACTGCACGCGTGCACGCAAGCTCGGTGCGGGGACGTCGATCGACGCGATCGAGACGAAGCTGCGTGCTCTTCGATAGCGAACGTCGGCTGCCTCGTGCGGCGATCAGTCGAAGCTGAAATCGAAGCCGCCGCTCGTCCAGCTGTCGTTGGAACATCCGTTGAATCGCGCCTCGCAGCGACGGTGCCACGAGCTCTATGGACGCTTCATCGTCTCCGACATGCGTACCGCCACAACAAGACCGGAAACGGCCGTGACCCCCGCGACGAGCCAGATCGCCGCTCCGACGCCAACCAGATCCGCGACGAGTCCGGCGAGTAGAGCGCCCACGGCATAGCCCAGGTCGCGCCACAATCGATACACGCCGACGACCGATGCACGCCAGCTCGCATGCGCGACGTCGCCGATCGCCGCGAGTAGCGTCGGATAGACCATCGCTGTTCCTGCACCGAGAAGTACGGCGCCACACGCAAACAAGGTGAACGACGACGACGCTGCGATTAGCATGATGCCCGCCGCCTGGACCCACATGCCCGCCGCGATGAGCCACTTGCGACCGATTCGATCCGAAAGCGCACCTGTGACGAGTTGTCCGATGCCCCACACACCGGGATAGATCGCGGCGAGCCACGCGATCTGTTCGAGTGAGAGCTTCGCAGCGGCATAGAACAGCGGAAACAGTCCCCACGCCATGCCGTCGTTCAGGTTGTTCACCAAGCCGGCCTGACTGATCGAGGACAGGTTCGGATCGGTAAAGGAGGTCCGGACGAACAGCTGGCGCTGCGTGAACGTACCGGCGTCCCCGTGATGATCGGTTGCTTCCTTGCGAGCGTGCCCGTGCGTGTCGCGCACGACGAGCGACAACGCGATCCCGACAACCACGTACCCGACGCCGAGATAGAACGGCTCGGGCCGCAGTCCATACGCGGCAGCGACGTAGCCAGTCGCGAGCGCAGAAAGCGCCACGGCGCCGTAGCCGGCAAACTCGTTCAGTCCCATCGCGAAGCCACGACGCGCGGGTCCCGCGAGGTCGATTTTCATGATCACCGTCGTCGACCACGTGAGGCCTTGGCTGATTCCCAGCAGCACGTTCGCGAACAGCACCCAGTTCCACGACGGTGCGCTCATGAGCAGGAAGGGGACGGGGATCGCGATCGCCCAGCCCACCAGCAACACCCGCTTGCGGCCGATCGCATCCGAGAGCCGGCCGGCGAGGTAGTTCGTGAACGCCTTCGAGATTCCGAACGCGACGATGAACGACAGCACCGCCGCATGCGCAGCGAGGTGAAACTCCTGCTCGGCGATCGACGGAAGGATGGTTCGCTCCAGACCGACCATCGCGCCGACGAACGCGTTGACCACGACGAGGAGCGAGAACTGTCCGAGATTCGCACCGAGCCCGAGCCGGACTTCGGGCTCGAGGTTCATGCGCGTCCCTGGTTCCAGCGCAGGATCTCCGCCATTCCTTCCGGCTTCGGCGGCACGTTTCCGCCGACCTCGCTGACGAATGCGGCCTCGTCGAGCGCCAGCGTCGGGTTCCATCGCTTCTCCGAAGCGATCGTGCTCGCAGGCTTGCCACTCATGCCCGCTCCGCACGCAGAGCCGGCGAAGTGCGCCGGATAAACTTCGATGTCGTCGGGGAGTGACAGCAGCTTGTCCCGCAGACTGTGGCGGAGCTGCGCTGCGTTCTCGCGCTCCTTGCCCGGCAGGTCCGGACGCCCCACCGCACCGACGAACAGCGTATCGCCGGTGCACACGAACCACGGCTCCGGGCCGCGTCGCAGATCGCTCACGAGGAGCGAGATGCTCTCGGGGCTGTGTCCCGGTGTGTGGAGGACTTTGATGATCGTGTTTCCAAGCTCGATCACCTGGCCGTCGTCGAGCGGCTCGAACTTGAACGAGACGTCCGCCGCACGATGTATGCAGTACTTCGCGCTTGTCGCCTGAACGAGCCAACGCGCGCCGGAGCGATGATCGGCGTGCACGTGCGTATCGAACACGTGCGTGATCTTCATGTCCTTGCTAGCAGCGAATCGCACGTACTCGTCGACGTCGCCTTCGTGCGGATCGACGACGCACGCGATTCCCTTGCCGCCGCAGCCGAAGACATACGCAGCGCAACCCGTGCCAAAACGGTAGAACGGTCGAAAGATCACGATGCACCTCCGGTCTCGATTGGATATCCAGCGGCGCGCCACTCGGCGACCCCGTCCTCTGTGCGGGCTGCGCGGAGCCCGCGCTTTTTCAGTTCCGTGACAGCTTGGATTGCGTAGACGCAGTACGGCCCACGGCAGTACGCGACGATCTGCTTACGCTTCGGTGCTTCATCCTTTGCCCAGCTCTTGAGGGATTCGAGGGGCACCGAGACGGCACCCGCAATGTGTCCGTGCTCGAACTCTTCCTTCGGACGCACGTCGATAAGGACGACGGTGCCGGCGTCCAAGCGGCGAGCCAGCTCCTCGCGATCGATCGGCTCGAAGCCATCCGGATCGCCGAGATACTCGCGCGCAACGGCCGGCAGCTCGGCGAGCTGGCTCTCTGCAGTCCGGCGCAACGCAAGCCACAGCTCGACGACTGAGGGCGCGGCGAGCCGATAGTAGATGCGCTGCGCATCGCGACGGGATTCGACGAGCCTGGCCGCGAGCAACACTTGGAGGTGCTGCGATGCGTTCGCGATCGACATCTGCGCTTCCTTCGCGAGCGCATCGACCGAGCGCTCACCCTGAATCAGTAGATCGATCAGCTCCAGCCGGCCGGGCGCGGCGAGTGCTTTCCCGATCCGCGCAAACTGCTCATAGATGCGTGTCTTGGCCGTGCGGTCTGCCATTCAAGTATTCACTTGAATACAAGATGGCGCCCCATCCGTCAAGGACAACATCGCGAGCGCGCTGAACACTCACCGTTGCAGCAGCTTGCGTGAGCATCCAGCAAGCGCTTGCTCGCGATCGGCGCAGAGGTCTTCCGGGTCGTCGAGCCCGCAGGACAACGGTCCGCGCACGCGCGCGATCACGCGGTCGCGGTCACGATGCGCAGGGTGTCGCTCGTCGTCGACGTCCGAACGTCGGCACGGGAGAACCCGACCTCGCGAAGCATCGAGACGACTTCCTCGCCGGAGTAGAAGCGGTAGACGGACGCGGGGAAGTGACTTGCCACGTCGTCGGTGCGCTCGCGCATCCCGAGTACGAAGCGCCCTTGCTTGGAGAGAACCCGACGGACCTGCGCGAGCGGATCTTGTGGCCGCTCCCAAAAGTAGATCGTGTGCACCGAGTACACCGCGTCGAACGAGCCGTCGGTCCACGGCAGATCGGCGGCGTCGCCGGTCTTCAGCACGAGACGTCCCCCTTCGATCAATTCCTTGCACCGGCGTGATGCGACCCGTTCCGCATCTGGTGCGATGTCGATTCCCGCAAGAGTTGCCTCGCGTACGCGTCGCGCGGCGTCGAGTAGGGTGCGCCCGTGACCGAACCCGATCTCGAGGACGCGCTCGCTGTCAGCGACGGCGAGCGTGTCGAGGATCTCATGGTTGAACCTGAACGTCTCGCGCGCCATCACGCGCAAGAGCAATCGCCCAAACCATCCCGCGGGATGGCCGGCCTGGCGAGCAATGAACGTGGGGCGCTTCATGAACGCCGCGCCACCATCACGACCCCGACGACATACGTCACGACCGCTCCAAGTAACGTCGTCGCGAAGCCGATCGTCAGCTCGCTCGCCCCGGTAAATCCTGCGCGCGGCAAGACGAAGCCATAGCCGATCACTGCCGACGGCACGACGAAGCCGACGAGCGGGACGAAGTGAGCGGGTCGGAGGCAAACGCCCCTGCGGTTGGGATCGGGAAGCGGGCAGGACTTGCGTCGAAACAGCACGGCCAGAAGAATAACTGACCCGAAGAATCAGTCAACGCATAACTGACTGACGGAGTCATTCTGTTATGATCGGCACGTCATGCCTCGCCGCCGGCCACCGGATCGACTCGAACAAATCCTGGAAGCAGCCACGCGCGTCTTCGCAAGGTCGGGTCTCGACAAGACGAAGATGTCGGACGTCGCTGCCGAAGCAGGCGTCTCGCACGGCACGCTCTATCTGTATGTAGAGAGCAAGGAGGCGCTGTTCCGGCTGCTACTCGATCGCGGTCTGGGCGCCGCGCCCGCCCCCAGCGCGCTTCCTCTGAAGAGTCCGTCCGCGTCGGCGCTCGCGACACGAATGGAAGAAGCGATCGCCGCGAACTTCGCGCTCCCGAAGCTCGATACTGCGCTCAAGCGTCGAGCCGTGAAGGATGCAGCCTCGGAGCTAGCGGACGTGATCGACGAGTTCTACGAGCGCACGCTCGTCACTCGCCAAGCCGCTGATGTCGTCGAGCGAAGCGCACGCGACGTTCCCGAGTTGGCGGCGGTGTTCTACGGCAAGGTGCGCAACGACCTCTTCGGGCGCATGGAGCGCCTCATCACTCGACGCATCGCCTCGGGGCACTACCGCGATCACGATGCAAGAGTGCTGGCGCGCATGATCATCGAGTCCGTCACGACGTTCGCGCGCCACATCTACAACGATGTCGAACCGCCCGCGTTCGACCTCGCAAGCGCAAGGTCTGTGATCGTTCGGACGCTCGTGGCAGGCGTTGTGATTCCGCCGGAAGGGTCGGATCAAAGATCGGTGGCGAAGGCGAGGACATCAATGAAGGCTTCGCGATGACTGGAAAGGTGCTCGCAGCGACACCGGCAAGCTGACCTACGAGTGCACGACGACAACACCGGCTCCAGCGCGAAATGCACGGGTCAGGGCGGGCTCGAGCGCCGCGACGAACGAGATGTGCGTGGCGACGGGATACTGCTTCCCAGCGGCAAAGCCTCTGTTCTGCTTAGGTTCGGGCGGCGCATTCTAGAATTCGAGAATTCTTGCAACGACTCGGCAGGGGCTTCCTCTGTACGGTCATGAAGCTTGTCGTCGACACCCCCTTGCTGGAGGGTGTGACCGTCCTCGTCACACCGCTGGTCGAACGTGCGTGCCACAACCTTCGGCACGTCGTCGCGAGTGATCTGCCGCAGGACGCGCGCATCGAAGAAGTTGCACGCGAGTCGTGGGGCTACGCCGCGGCGGGATGGGAAATGACAGCACTCGTCGCGCGCGTGATCGGTGGGGACGGCACCGAGATCGAGCGCCGGCGCATTGTCGTCTATCAGATCCTGTGGCTCGTCGGGACGGTGATGGTGAGCGGCAGCGCGACCGCGCTCGAGACCCATGCGGATGACATCGAACACATGGCTCGCTCGGCGCGACCGCACCTATGGAGCGATCGACCGAGCTGTGTCGACGAGTGCTTTCGCATGGAGGACGCATGATCCCGATCCCACAGGGCTGGGGCCTGATCGAACAAGGCCGCGCGTTCCTGCTCGTCCACCCGTCCGGACCGCAGGCCGCGGCGCTGCGCTATTGCGAGCGGATGGGTGAACCACGCCGGATCGGCGCGCTCGTCCGCGAGCTCGTCGCGGCGCTGCCCGGTGTCACGCACCACGCGATCGGCGACGTCGAACGGTTCACGACGGACGAAGGCGAGCTCGCAGCGGCGGTCTCGATCGATGCAACGGATGCGGCCGGTGCGCTGCGCGTGGACGTCGCTTACGTGTTCACGGACGACTTCTACTCGTCGCTCGTCGGCATCAGTCGCGGACGCAGCAGCGAGATCCGCGCCATCGTGCGCGATCTCGCGCGACTCGACAATCATGCGCTCGGCATCCGGCGCCGTCGATTTCCGTATGTCCCCCCACGTAACTGGCAGCCGATCGCGCGCGGGCTGACGGCGTGCTGGATCCCGCCCGATGTCGCACACACCGGCGCGCGTTTGCTCGTGTATCCCGCGAATCCGATCTCCGTGGTCGGTCGCGCATCGTTCGGCGAGACGCATCTACACCTCGAAGCGACCGGATGGGCGGTCATCGACGTGACGGCACCACGCGAAGGTACGACGCGCAGAGGACTGCGCTGCGAGGTTCAACGGATCGTGTGCCGGCGAGGCGACCTGACGCGCTTGCATCGCATCGCGATCGCCGACGACTCGCAATATCAGTATCCGCTCGAGCTATGGACCCGTGCCGGCTCCGACCTCCAATCGGTGCTGGACGACGTACTCGATTCGATCACACCGCTCGCCGCGCCGGTCACCAAGTCCGCGGCACTCGAACATTGGGTCGACTAAGGAGCAACGAAATGACCGAACACATCGAGCACAGACAACATGCACCCGGCGTGGATGGAGTTCACAGCGCCCACAACGCTCACGCGGGTGTCGAATCCGCGGAAGCGCTATGGCACTTGGCCCGCGGTGCACACGGAGCAACGTCCGGCTTCAGCCCCCTCTCGGCATTCATGGGCCCCCTCGGCATCGGCCTTGGAATGGCCGGCGTGGGCATCGGAATTGACGAGATGGTGCGCGGCGAGTACTCGCAGGGCGCGCTCGACATCGTGTCTGGTGGGCTCGGAACGGTGGCGAGTACCGCCACCATGATGGCGGGTGCGGGTGGTGGGATGGCAACGACTGGACTCGCCACCGCCGCGTTGCCACTCACGATCGCAGCAGGCCTCGCCGCACTCGGCGCATACGGGAACCAGGACGCGCAGAAGGACGGGATGTACGGCAAGGATCGTGGCGGACACGAGAACGCAACGTTCCTCGACAGCATCGGCATTCAGGCCGAGGACGGTTGGCACTCGGGCAACGGAATGGGTCACGCGCTGCTCGGCGACAACATCGCCGGTGACGCTGTCGGTGGTGTTCTAGGCGGCGCGCTCGGCCTCTTCGGCGGCATCGGACAGACCGTCGGCAACTCCGGGTCGGCGGTCTACGCAGGCGGACGCAAAGTCGTTCGCAACGTCATGGGCCTCTTCGGTGACGAAGAGCCAGCACCCGTCGGTGCTCACTGATCCATTGGCGCGCTGTCCAGCGATCAGTTCCGCTATCTCGTGGAGAAAGATCTCGTCGGCGGACGATAACAGGGCGTGGTGCTCGGCGCTGCGCGGCTGACGGCAGCGCTGCGGGAGACTCACTCACCAATTGTCCGTCGCGCTGGACTTGGCTCGTCGAGCTCCGCCTGCCCCATCTCCCAGGCGTTGGTCGGCGCAGGCCCTAGAATGCTGACGCACCAATCGCGCTGCTCGGCGACGACACCGAGAAGCAACACATCAGCCGATCATCGCGGTGCGCAGCGAGCTGATGAGGTTGGCATCGTTGTTTCCCGTTCGCAGCCCGCGGACTGCCATCACCAGACCGCGTCCGACGCTGAGCGCAGGCGTCCACTCGTAGTACGTGGTGCCCGCGGCTTCACCGCCTTCGCCCGAGATCGCGTGCGCGATGCACTGCCCGACCTCGGAGTACCAGTACCAGTTGTCATCGTCGCTCTGCGGCAGGAGGTCCTCGTCCCACACGTTGAGCTGTCTCGACGGATCGAGGCTCGCGACCACCGCTTCGAGCTTGGCTTCGCTGGGATCCGAGAGCCACGCCGCGCCGCGCTCGATCTGTGTCTCGACAGGTTGACCATCCATGCTCCCCTCGCTCGCGTGAAAGCCCATGTTGTCGGCTTTGGTGCCGGCGTTCTTCATCGCGCGCGCGAATCCCGACTGAGCGGCAGCGACCAATGCCGCGACTCCGAGTCGGCGATCGCGCTCGGCGAGCTCTTTGCCCCACGCTTCGATTCCCCGTAGCTCGTCAGTATCGGCGACCTCCCACGCATCCTCGACGCTCGCGCCGCTCTCGGCGCAATACGTGGCGAAGTCATCGGGGAGCTTCGCAAGCTCGTCGCGCAAGACCGGTTTCCAGCCGGCGCTCCAGTTGGGCGGTGCGCCGACGTTGCCCGTTGCGTTCGATGTCCTTGGTGTTGCGGCCTTCGGTGCCGGCTTCGCTTGTCGTGCGGGCGTCGTGCTTGCGGCCTTCGGTACTGGCGTTGTGCTTGCTTGCGTTGCGGCCTTTGGCGCCGATGTGGCGGAAGCCTTCGCGGGCTTCGATGCCTTCGATGCGTGAACCACCGCTGACGGAGGGCCCTTCGACTTCGCCGTCACGCGTTTCTTTGCCGGCGCCTTTTTCGCCGGTGTGGACTTCTTCGACGCCGGTTTCGCTGCTTTCTTCGTAGGCTTCGCTGCTTTCTTCGCAGCCTTCGCCTTCGCCTTCGCGGGCTTCTTCGCCATGCCGCGACGATACCCAAGCATCCCCTCTGAAGGCGCGAGTTAGACGAACGATCTCGCATGGTCACCTTCCGCGCTGCAGCTCCTCTCGGCGTCACAGGTCGTCCAGCAACTACGAACGGCCCAGCCGCGGATCCTGCCGTCGCGGGGGCATTGGAGTCTGGCGAGGGCCGGCGCCTGGATGCAGGAGATCACGAGTGTGCAACTGCGAGATCAGACAGGGCTGTCGTCGGCAGTCAATCGAGATTGGCGGGAGGTATCACTGTTTGGGGCGGCGCCGACCACTAGGTTTTGCGAATGCGCTGCCTTCTCGTCGCGATCGCTCTGCTTCCGAGTTGCGGCCTCGTTCGCGACCTCCAGAACCCGCCACCGAGGCCGACCAACAAGCCCGAGCCCGCGCCCGTTGCCCAGTGGAAGCCCCGAACAGTCGTGGACACACTGCCCGGTTACACGGGGCGCTTCGATCGCTCCACCGATCAACCACATCGCATCGCGGAGGCGTTCGAGAACGCCGACAACTCCATGCTCGCCGTCTATGCACCCACTAGCGGGCGCGCGGGCAGCTGGAAAGCGCAGAACGTCGGAACGAAAGCCACGCTTCCCTGCAACGCGAACCTCACGTTCAACCATCGCGGCTTGTACCTCCACCAAGCGGAGCTACCAGAATTCGAGATCGCCCCGAACACCCTCGTGCTTGTCTGGAGCGATGACGGTCGCGACGCGATGAAGGTCATGACGCCGGATGCGCGTTTGCTCGAAGTAGATCCCTCGAATCTTGCCCCTCGCACCCAGAACCCGATCATCGTCTCGAACGGTCCGTGCACGATCCCGTTCTTCGACACCGAACTGCGTCCCGCGGATCCCGCGGCGTACGTGCGGATGACGAGCGCGAAGAAGAAGGTGGATGACTGCGTCGCTTCGGTCATGAAGCCCGCCGAAGCCAAGGTCGACAAGATGCGGCTGCGCCACGCATACGTCGACGGTCACCTCCGCCCGCAGTACGACGCGCAACAACTCCAGGCGGTAGTGGACTCCGGGTGGAAGCGAGCGCAAGCGCGTTGCTCGACGTTCGTGCCCGCCGCGAAGGAAGCAACGCGCGTCATGCTGATGGCATGGGAGCTGTACCGACGCGCGCAGCTCGCACGGATCGTCGCCGCGACCGAGCCGCGGGCCACGCGCGTTGCGCAACCGTGAGGTAGATTCCGAGGATGGCCGTGTATCCAGGGTTCGCTCGCGCGATCTTCCTGGCGTGTCGTATGCGCTCGCTCGACGTGGTCGAGATCGCCGGTAGCGTCGGAATCGCCACTGACTCGCTCGCCGATCCAGACCTCGAGATCGAGTTCTCGACGCTGCTCGCGCTTTGGGGTGAGGCGGCGCGGCGCGCGAACGACCCTCTGTTCGGGTTGCATGTTGCCGAGGACGTTCATCGCGCCGGTGCGATGGGCGTGTTCGGGCTCCTCGACTTCGTCATGTCGACGAGCGCGAACCTCGAAGAGCTTCTCGAGCGGTTCGGTCGCTATCAGGGGCTCCTCGGCGAACGCTCGGTCACGTACACCGCAGATGAGACAACCGGCACGATCCGCACGATCTGGCCGGGCGATCCAGAGGTGCTTCGCCACCACGTCGAGTTCAATACGTCGATCGGTGTCATGCGCGTGCGGGGGCTGGCTGGCTTCGACCTCGCGCCGCGGGTGTTTCGCTTCCGTCATGCCGCGGCGGATCTCGAGGCATACCGCCGTCACTTCCCCGCCCGAATCGAGCTCGGCGCGGATGCCGACGATGTGGTGTTCGACCGTGCACACCTGGCGCGTCCGCTGTACACGTCGAACCCCGAGTTGTGCGCGGTCCTCGATCGCCGCGCGCAGGATCTCGCCACGAAGGTCGCTCTCGGAGGTGAGTTGTCCGAGCGGATCACGCGGCACCTCGCGCACGCGTTGCCCGGCGGTGATGTCGACCTCGCATCGGTAGCGAAGGCGCTCCACATCAGCGAGCGCACGCTGCAACGGCGACTTGGTGACGAGAACACGTCGTTCGCGCAGGTCCTCGATGCCACGCGACTCGCACTCGCAAAGAACCACCTCGCACACGGCCAGACGTCGATCGCGGAGATCGCCTTCTTGCTCGGCTACTCGGAGCCCGCGGCATTCCATCGCGCGTATCAGCGGTGGACGGGGACGACCCCGCGTGCAGCCCGCGGCGCAACGTCATCAAAAGCGCCTACGTAAGACCAAGCGGCATCTCGGCCGGGAACGCGCCGGCCTGGCGCTCATGGCGAGCCGCCGCAGGCCTCCTCGTCATCGACCATGCCGTTGTCGGGCGTGAGATCGCACACGGCCGTGATCGCGAGCGCAGCCGCGTCGAGCACGGCGGGGTCGCAATCAGCGGCGAGGATCAGGTTCGCCTGTTCGGTAGTCACGCGCATGCAGTTCGCGCAGTCGAGCTCGCGGAGATCATCGAGCATCATCTTGAACCCGAGCATGTCTTCGAGCGCGTCGGCTTCGCACGCAGCCTGTGTGCCATCGGGGTTGTCGCCGCAGGTGTAGATCAGGGCGCAAAGCGCCACGGCGAAGTCGCCGAGCGCCATGTCGAACGCGTCGGCCGCATCCACGGCCACATCCGGAGGCGACGCGTCGTGGAGCGCGACGTCACGGAGGGCCGCATCGGCGGGCTTCGCGGACGGATCGCTCGAACAGGCCGCGGCCACCACGATCGCGATGAGCGCGATCGACGTGCGCGCTGGGATAGCTCGTGGAGCGAACGAACGGCGCATGGTTCTTCGTACACGACTCCGTCGCCGGTTCGTAGCGCTCGTTCGGGAGGGCAGAACTTTGCCGGCTCGTACAGCTCCGACGCCTTGCAGCTCGTGTTCTGAGTCGGACCTTCCGCGGAATGTTCGGCCTCAGTCCTTCCCTCTTTGTTTCGCTGATGGAGCTGGTCGGAAGCTTTTCCGCGGAGAGTTGAACGCGCACCGCGAGTCACTCGAACGCGGCGAACGTACATGGCTTCATGACCGAACAACGCTTTGGTCGTGCATCCGAGGTGCTGTCTCCGGTTCGAGGTACGATGATGCCGATGGCGACGAAGAAGTCTGACAGCAACGCAGCTGTCGAAGCGGAGTCCGCGGCGAGGCCGAGCTTCGGAGAGGTGAAGGCCGCGCTCGACAAAGCGCTGGGCAAGCCGAAGAAGTCGGGAGGGATCCTGCGTTACACGGCACCCGACGACGCCAACGAAGTGAAAGACTGGGTTGGACGCGTGCACGCGGCAGGTGGCTCGGCATCACTCGCTGAGGCCCACCCGGCGCGCGTGCTTGCCGTCGTGGAAGGACAACCGTCTGCCCTGATGGACCTCGTCACCTGGATCTCGTGGCAGTCCAAGTCGGCGCGGAAGGCGCTCGATATCCTCGACAAGGACGCCGGTCTGCGCGTCGCAAACATCAACTACACCAACTTCGTCATTCAGCTCGACCGAGCTCCACGGGATCCCGATGCACACGCAAAGCGTCTTGCGAAGATCGTGCTGAACGGCAACGCGAGCAAGATCGCGGCAGCGCTGAAGACCAAGCGGTGGAAGACCGGGTAACAGGTGCTGCTCGTACCGAGGTAGCTCGTTGCACTGGCTGGGAGCACCGCTCCTCGTACCAGCGCTGCGTTGCCCGTACCGAGCGCGTGCTGCTGGGGCATCGGAAGGCGCACTCGCGATTTCTGCGACGTCGCCCGGTGGACTGCTTCTTGGTGAAGCGTTAGTCGAGCGCGATGCCGACGGCGCGAGCGCGCGTCGTCACCGTACGGAGCATCGCCGAGTCAAGGCTCTCCTCGCCGACGGCGTCGCGCTGCGCGTTCGCGACGAACGTCGCCCGCTCGTTCCCGAGCTCCTGGATGCGCGCCTGGATCTGCGCGCGCTCCGCAAGCTTGCCCACGACATAGGCGTGGCGCTGCTCGGGCGTCAACCCGCGCATGGCCTCCGGCAGCTCGCTATGCGCGAGCTTCGCGAGATCGACGTTTCCAGCGCGAAAGCGATCGGCGAGATCCCAAGCATCGTTACTGTAGTTCCCCGACGACTTCGCCATGGATCGCCACACCATCGAACCGGGTTGCGAATTCTGCGCGTTGCCGTCCTGCGCGACCTGACGTGCTGCGCCACTTGCGCCGTCTGCACCGAATGGGATGTACGTATCATTGAGGGCTGCGCCGAGCCGCGCGATCTCCGGGTCCTGCGGCGCATCGACGTGCGCGACGACCTGGTTCTGATCGATCGTGGTCAGGCTTTCTTCCCATTCGAGCCCGGAGGTGCGTCTTGGTGGTGTGAAGAACGTCTGGCTCTCGCATCTCGTGTTCCACGTCGGCTTCGTCGTACTCATCGCATGTGACGGAACGTCGGGACAGACACCCACCGATGGGGCCCTGACCACCGACGGTGGCCCGATCGCCGACGGACCTTCCCAGCCCGACGCCCCGAATCCAATCACGGGAACCTGCGAGCCCTCGCACCTCGGTAGCAACGATGGCTGCGATTGCGGCTGCGGCGTCGTCGACTCCGACTGCGCGAGCCCGCTGACCGTCGGCGGCTGCCAATACAACAACTGCCCCACCGGAACGATGCTCGACCCGATGTCGCCGACGCACTGCAAGGCGATCATCGTGCCCTCTGGGTGGACGTGCGGCACTTCGTCGTATGGTGACGGCATCTGCCAGTGCGGCTGCGGCACCGTCGATCCGGACTGCCCGTCGCCGGCGACCGTCGCGAGTTGCGGCTCGACGAACGGGTGCACGACCGGTAGCTGGCCCGATCCGACGAACCTATCGGCGTGCGTTACCAAGCCGGTCGGCTGGACGTGCAGCCTCCAAGACTACGCGGACACCACCTGCTCGTGCGGCTGCGGCATCCCCGATCCGAGCTGCCCCTCCCACCCGCATATCAGTCAGTGCCTCGACGACGGTTGCCCGAGCGGACAGTCGCCGAACCCGACCCAGCCGACGATGTGCATGGCCAACGCGCCACAAGACCGTTGGACGTGTGACCTCGCGCTCCTCGCCGATGGCTCGACGTGCGATTGCGGCTGCGGCGCGATCGATCCCGACTGCGGCGCGAACCCGACCGCAGCCGCGTGCGAAGCAACCCACTGCGGCACGACGGACGAGCTCAGGCCCGGCAACATCGGGCAATGCTGGGAGCGCTGCCACGCGACTCCGCCGGCCAATAGCGGAACCGCAACGTGCACCAATGGTGGTTCGGTCTCGTTCGGATCGCTCGCCTGTGCCCGGAACGTGTCCGCCTGCTCCGACGGCCATCGCTACGAGATCGAGTGCGATGCCGGCACTTGTTCGTGCCGCATCGACGGCCAGTGCGTCGGCCACGCTTCGACCATGGTCTGCTCGCTATCCGCCTGCGGGTGGAGCGTGACCGGCCCGAACTAGGGTGCGTCCCTGATTGGTCGTGGACGTGATCGTGATCGCCCCCGTGATCGTGACCGTGCACGTGAACGGGAACACTACCGTAGAGGTGATCGGCCCGTTGACGGCGGCGTTACGGGTCGATCATCTTGGTCAGCATGGCCACGACCCTTTCGAGCAATCCGACACCGAGGGCATGGTGTTCGTCGTCGATAAGCTCGTCGCTCTTCATCACGTCGAGGTGTGCGGCCGACTCCATCGCCGAGCCTCTGGCGATCGCGTAGTACCTCGCGGTCGAACGCTGCGTGATCGATTGCGTTGCGATTGCAAGCGACCCGGACAAGTCCGTCGCCTCGAGAGCAGAACCGCTCAAGCGCTCCGCGATCGAGGGCAAGTATGGCCCCAACGTCGAGGGGTGGTACACGGAGAAGCCGCCCGTCTTGTGGGTTTGACCTCGGCCTGGCCGATCATTTCTTCTTCTTGATTGTCTCCTGGATCAGCGGATTGGCGTGCGGGACGTTCCACTTCTCGAGCGCTTCGTGGGCGACCTTGCGCACGATGTAGCGGCGCTGGTTGTCGACGCTGTCGAACGTGCCTTCCGAGAACCCCGAGTCCGCGAGCAACGCTTTCATGTGCGCGACGTTCGTGTCCGACTTGAAGTGAGCCAGTGCCATCGCACCTTCCTCGCGGGTATTCACGCTGTTGTCTTTGATCCAAACGAGCGCGAGCTTCTCGAGCGCGCCATCGACCGGCACGTTCATCCACACCGCGCTGCCGCTGTAGAGCGAATTCATCGCCGGCGTGTCCCACGGCACGTCGACCCGATGCACCATGGTCGCGATCGACTTCGCCGCCAGGCGCGCGGCTGCGAGCACGTCGGTAGCCTTCGTCAGCGTCGCGAACGCAGACGTGTACACGGGCGAGGTCCCGAGCGTGATCGCACTTGCGCTCGACCCCATCCCTCGCCGCAGGGCGAACGGAAACTGCGCGGCATCTTTATCATCGGCAACGGTCTTGCCTTCGACGAGAAACAGCAAGAGGTCGACCTTCGTCTTCGCCCAACCGCCCGCCGCAACACCACCGTTATCGCGGACACCGAACCGAAGCGTCTTCTTCGCGCTGCCTTTCACGGTCTCCGTGATCTTGAACGTGATGTCCCACCACTTCCCATCACCAATCGTCTTCGGTTCCTGCTTGACCACGAAACCGCGCACGACGACGTCGGAGTCGATCGTTTGCCACTCGACGCTGTCGGCCATGTTGATCTCGGCCAGGGCGGGTGTGGCGAGCGCGAGGAGAACGAGCAGTGCTTTGGTCATCGTGGCATCTCGAGCATGTGGGGCCACTCTTCGTCGCGCCACCCCTGAATCGCGCGAGGCGATCTTGCTGGGGAGTACATGGCCGGTGATGAGCGGGGCGTGAGTCTCGGCTTCGCGGTCGGGCTCGCCGCCGCGAGGTGCATCTTGCGTCCGCCATCGGACCCGAGCAACACTGCGGCGTGAGCGAAGCGTGGCCGGAGCTCGACGACGCTGCGCTGGCGGCACACGTCGCGGCCTGCCGGGAGCGCGGTGCGAAGCGCGAGTATCTCGAACCCATCAAGCTTGCGTGGGCGGCGGCGCACGGGGATTCCGCCGCGTTACGCGAGCTCGAGCCGATGCTCGCGGAAGAGTGCAACACGGCGGCTCGCCGCGTTCATCCCAACGATGCCACGTTCGCCGACGAAGTCCGGCAGGCGGTGCGCGTGCGCCTGCTGGTTGCCGAGCGCAGCCGCGTCGACGAAGCGACGGGCCGCCACTCGGCCGGTTCTCCACGCGGATCCGCGAGCGCGACCGCACGCCATTCGGCGAGCGCAAGCGACCGCCGCGGCGGATCCGCGAGCGCAACCGCGATCGCAAGCGGATCCGCGAGCACCGCGACCGCAAGCGAATCCACGAGCGCCGCCCCAAGCGAAGCCTCGAAGGTGCTAGCAACCGCGAGCGTCGCTCGCGAATCCGCAACCGCGAGCGTTGCTCGTGAATCCGCAACCGCAAGCGTCGCTCGTGAATCCGCAACCGCAAGCGTCGCTCGTGAATCCACAACCGCGAGCGAAGCCTCCCTCCCCCGCATCGCCGACTACGCCGGGCGCGGTCCGCTCGGCGGCTGGCTCGGTGTCGCGGCGCTACGCGTGGCATTGAACCTGCGACGCGGCGCGAAGCCGGCGAGCCTCGAGCTGTTCGCCGAGCTCGGCACCGAGGAGGATCCCGAGCTGCGCCACCTGAAGACGATGTATCGCGCGGAGTTTCGCGAGGCGCTCGAGGCCGCCCTGTTCGCGCTCCCGGAGCGCCAGCGCGCGCTGCTCCGCCTGAGTTACGTCGATGGGCTCCGCCACGTCCAGCTCGCGCGGCTCTACGGCGTGCACGAGACCACGGTCGCGCGCTGGGTCGCCGCCGCGGCCAACCAGGTCGGCGAAGACGCGCGGAAGCGGCTGATGACCCGGCTGTCACTGTCGCCCGCGAGCCTCGACAGCGTAGCGCGCATGGTTCTCAGTAACTTGGACCTCAGCATCGCCCGCGTGCTCGGGCACTGACGATTTCCGTGCAGGATCGGATTCGGCGCGTGTCGGGAGGGCATGAAGCCTGTCCTGCTTGCCATCGCGCTCACCGCCTGTGTGACCGAACCAGCTCTCGAGGTGTCGACGTCGTCGCACGAGCTCGTCGACGAGGTCACTCGAACGCACATTCGCGGTGACGTCTATCACCACACGTACGTCGTGCGCGTCGGCGACGGCCCGAACGCCGAGCTCGCGATCCACCGCGTGGTTCGCGAGCGCGCGCCGTGGATCCCGCGCTCGACGACCGACGGCATCATGCTGATGCACGGCGACTTCGCGAGGTTCCCCACAAACTTCGCGCCCGCGGGCGGCGGCATGGCGGCCTACCTCGCGGAGCGCGGAATCGACGTCTGGGGCTTCGATCGCCGGTGGACGCGCGCGCCCGAGGGCGAGGCGGACGTCTCCGACTTCGACGCGATGGGGATCGATCAGGAGATCGACGACGTCGGTATCGCGCTCGCGTTCGCGCGAGGCGTTCGTCTGCTGTCCGGCAGCGGTGCCGGCCGGATGGTGCTCTCCGGGTTCTCCCGCGGCGGCCAGCTCGCGTACTACTACGCGTCGCGCGAAGCGAACCGACCACTGCGCCACGTCAAGGGCCTCGTGCCGCTCGACGTCTATGTCACCCCACCACCCGCAGACGAGGACATCCGCCAGTACTTCTGCGACCTCGCAGCGTCCGAGTACGCGACGCTCGATGCCGGCATCACCGACGGCCCGAACGACTTCATCATCACGAGCGGCCGGCGCGCGCTCGCCGACCCCAACGGCCCGTCGCAGTTCCCGGGCTTCAAGCCGACGAACCGCGACATGACGCTGTGGATCGCGGGCCAGACGTACGAGATCTTCACGCCGAACCCGAACTATCACCTCGCGGGGCCGACGCGCGACGAGACCGGCACGCCGACCGGACTGCGGTTCTCGCCGGAGACGGCGATCTGGCAGTGGTTCGCGGACGCAGCGCCCCACCAGTCGATCCGGGAGCAGGCCGACAGCGACGCGATCACGTGCGGCGATGCTCCGCCCGTCGACGTGCCGCTGTCGCGGATCCGCGTACCGCTGCTGCTGATCGCCGCGGCGGGTGGCTACGGTGATCGCGCCGTGTTCTCGACGACGCAGGTCTCGTCGACCGACGTGTCGACGCTGGTGATCCGCCGCCTGGCTCCGGAGCAAGAGCTCGAGGACTTCGGTCACGGCGATCTGCTGTTCGCCTCCGACGCGCCCGCGCTCGCGTGGGATCCGCTACTCGCGTGGCTGCGCACGCACTAGGATGCACGCATGAGCGCGTGCCTCGCCGAGGACGACCTATTCGAGCTGGCCAACGGTGGCACGCTCGGGGACGCGCCCGCGCTCGAGGCACACCTCGCCGATTGCGCCGCGTGCAGCAGCCTCCTCAGCACGTTGCTCGCGAGCGTGCGCCCCGCCGGGCGTGACCTCGCGGGCACCACGCTCGGCCCGTATCGGCTCGATGGGCTGATCGGCAGCGGTGCGATGGGCGAGGTGTATCGCGGCTGGGATCAGCGGCTGAAGCGCCACGTCGCGGTCAAGGTGCTCGCACGCGAGGAATCGCCGGAGCGCGTTCGCCGGCTCGTGGCCGAGGGCCGCGCCGCCGCCGCGATCGCTCATCCGAACGTCGTGACGATCTACGACACCGGCAGCGAGGCTGGCATCCCGTACATCGTGACCGAGCTGCTCGAGGGTGAGTCGCTGACGAGCCTGATCGCGCGCGGACCGATCGCACGCGCGACAGCGCTCGACCTCGGGCTCCAGCTCGCGCGCGGGCTCGCCGCGGCACACGCGCAGGGCGTGGTGCATCGCGATCTCAAGCCGAGCAACCTGATCGTCACCGGCGATCGCGTGCTCAAGATCCTCGACTTCGGGCTCGCAAAGGTGATCGGCGAGCGCGAAGGCGACGCGACCGAGCCCGGCACGTTGCTCGGCACGTGCGGCTATCTCTCGCCGGAGCAGGCGCGCGGCGAACCGGCCGACGCGCGCAGCGACGTGTTCTCCGTCGGTGCGATCCTCTACGAGCTCGTCAGCGGGCGGCGCGCGTTCGCCGGCGCAACGTTCGCGGATCGGCTGTCCGCGACCCTCCGCGACGATCCACCTCGCCTCGGCGATCCACTCGATCCGATCCTCGAACGCTGTCTCGCGAAGGATCCGAAGAAGCGCTTCCAATCCGCGAACGACCTCGCGTGGGCACTCGAGGGCCGGCTCGAGCCCTCCCCCGCCCCACGCCGTGGCCTCTCGCGCCGGGCGTTCCTACTCGGCACGGCAGCCACCGGCATCGGCGGCATCGCGCTCGGCCGAATGCTCGCACCCGCCGCGAAGGCACCGAGCCCGATCGTCCCCGCGTATAGCCAGCTCACGTTCCGGCACGGCCGCGTCGCGAGTGCTCGGTTCACGCGCGACGGCGGCAGCCTGCTGTACACCGCGGCGTGGGAGGGCGGACCGCTCACCGTGTACCTCGCGCGGCTCGGCGCCGGTGGCACACGCGCGCTCGAGCTGCCGCCCGCGCGGCTGCTCGACGTGTCGTCGCGCGGCGAGCTCGCGATCGCGCTCGGCCACCGCTGGCTCGAGGGCTTCCATCAAAGCGGCGAGCTTGCGGTGGTGCCGCTCGAGGGCGGCGTGCCGCGGCGGCTCGGCGTCGAGGTCCAGCACGCCGACTTCACGCCGGGCGGCGAGCACCTTGCGGTCGTGCGTCGCGCCGGCGCGCGGTTTCGCCTCGAGCTGCCGATCGGACGCACGCTCCTCGAGGCTGGCTGGATCTCGCATCCGCGGGTGTCGCCCGACGGCGCGTGGATCGCGTGCCTCGTCCACGACAGCCCGCTGGACGATCGCGGCGACCTCGTCCTCGTCCCGCACGCCGGAGGTCACGCGCGCACGATCGCCGGCGGCTGGAGTAGCATCGACGGGCTCGCGTGGTCGGCATCCGGCCGCGAGCTGTGGATCAGCGCGTCGCGCGAGGGCGGCAACAACGGCGGGTGGACGATCGCGCTCGACGGTGGCGAACGTGCGCTCGTGCCGTCGGCGGGGCGCGTGCGCGTGCACGACCTCGCGCCCGACGGCCGGCTCGCGGTCACCCACGTCACGGGTCGCCTGCGCATGCTCGCGAAGCCGCCCGGCGCGACGAGCGAGATCGATGTCGCGCTCGCCGACGTCACGGCCGCGGCCGATATTTCGGGCGACGGGCGCCAGCTCGTGTTCGCCGAGTTCGGCGATGTCGACACCGCGAACGGCGCGTACGTCCGCCCACTCGGCGACCCGGCGTCGCGCGCGCTGCGGCTCGGCTCGGTGGTGCCGTTCGATCTCGCGGACGACGGGCGCGGCGTGCTCGCCGGCATCGGTGACCCGAACGCGCTCGTGATCCAACCGCTGGTTGGTCAACCGCGCCGCTTCGCACTGCCCGGGCTCGTCAACCCGCGCGGCGCGCGCTGGCTCGCCGGCGGCGTGCTCGTGACCGCTGCGGTGGCCGGCCACCGGCCCAGGCTCTGGCGCTGGGACCTCGCCTCGAGCGCGGTCCCGCTCACCGCCGAGGGCGTGTTCGGCGACGTCGCGGTCAGTCCCGACGGCCACCGCGTCGCGCTGATCACGGACGGCGAGCTCGTCGTGATCGACGCCGCGACCGCAGCGTCGAGCCGCGTGCCCGGTGCGTTCGTCGACGAGGTCGTGTGTGGCTGGCACACGGACAACGCGAGCGTGTTCGTGCGCGGGCTGACACCGCCGATCCCGATCCAGCGCGTCGACGTGGCGACCGGCACGCGCACTCGCGTCGCCGAGATCGCGCCGCCGTCGCTCGGCCTGGGCGGCGTGTGCGCGGTCGTGATCGATCACGCTGGCGACGCCTACGCGTACAGCTACGGGCAGGAGCTCTCGCGCCTCTACGTCACGACCTTCAGCGGCGGCTAGTCGGCGACGGGTTGTGGCGCTCGGCGACCGACGAAAATCGCGGTACCACCGACGACGAGCACGGGAGACGGCAACAACGGCACGCTCGCAATCGAGCTGGACCGGCTGGATCTGATCGACGGGTACAAGTTCCTCGTCAACCCAGGATGCGACGCCACGTGCATTGAAGCGGCTCGGGCTACAGCACGCAGGCGATGCCGGTTCCTGCGTAGTCCGCAGGGTTCCCCGTGATCATCGTCGACGAATCTCAGGACTGCTCGAACGAGAGAGGGGGCATCATCCAGGCGCTCGCGCCAGATGCTCGCATGGTTGTTGCGGCCGACGAGTTCAGGGTCAGTTGACCGGGACCACGACGGGTGTCGCTGTCTCTCCGACCTTTGCGTTCGACGGACCGAACCAGGCGCCGAGCGGGTTCTCGCCCCAGCACTTGACGGTCTTGTCCGCGAGCAGCGAACAGCAGGTGGCGCGACCGCACGACAACGAGGTCGCGTTGGACAGACCCAGCACCGGCGCGGGCGTGGCGCGCTTGGCGTCATCGCCCGAGGGAAGAGCCGGATCGCCGAGCTGACCGAACCCGTTGCTGCCCCAGCATTGAACGGTTCCGTCCTTCAGCAGCGCGCACCAGTGCAACTCACCGGCGGCGAGCTCCTTCACGTTGGTGAGTCCTTTCACCGGCGTGATCTTCTCGCCGAGGTCGTCGGTCGAGCCCGTGCCGCGCTGGCCGTAGGCGTTGTCGCCATAACACTGGACCGAATCCTTCACGACGGCGCACGTCGACGTCCAGCCGGCTGCGATGCTGCTGGCGCCTGCGAATTCAGCGACCGTGAAAGGCCTCACGCAGAAGTTCGGACCTGCCGCACCACACGTGAGGCCCCAGCACTTCACCGTACCGTCCTTGGCGAGTGCGCACGTGCTCCCGCCACCGACAGCGATCTGCTGGATGCTCGCGACGTCGGGCATCGTCGTCGGAGTAACGAACTTCTCCTTCTTCTCGACGCTCGCCTGGTTGAAACTGTTGTTGCCCCAGCACTTCACGGTGCCGTCGCCGATCAGCGCGCACGCGAAGTACGAGCCGACGCCGATCGCGGCGACGTTGGTGATGCCAGGAACGGCAATCGGCTTGTCGGACTGGCTGTCCTTGCCGTCGCCGAGCTCGCCATTCTCGCCATTGCCCCAGCACTTCGCGGAGCCATCGTTCATTGCCGCGCACATCGTCAGCACACCGCCGAGAGCCAATCGCTTCGTGTTGGCAAGGTCGGCGATCGCGGCCGGCTTGCCCGACTCCTGCGCGGCCTCGTCGAGCAGCGAGTTGTTCCCCCAACCCTTCACGGTCCCGTCGGCCGTCTTGAAATAGACCTTGTCACCCACGACGATCTGTTCGGTCACCGCCGTTGGGGCCATCGGCGCGCCCGACGACGTAGTCGGTGAGGACGACGTCGCCGAGCCCTTGTCATCGGCAGATGCGTTGTTCCCCTTCTTCTTGCACGCACCAAGCGTGATCGCGCTCAGACAGAGCGCGAAAAGAAGGGTTCGCGATCGGAACGATGAGATGGAAGTGCGAGCGAACGACATGCGGTTACCTCGACGTGGTGTGGTGGAACGAACGACGTCCCAGCCAGAGCAAGCAACGGGCCGTGCTGCAACCACAGGAGAGTCAGCCGCTTCGCGGAGCGCGAGGAGCGATGCCTAGGCAGTTTGCATAGCCTAGAGCCAGTACGGGTCGTCGAGCCACGTTGGTGTGCCGCCGACCGCCGCGATGGCGACGTCGTCGAAGGCGTCGGAGTCGAGAGCGCCGGTGGCCAACGCGGAGATCTTGACAACGCGACGATCGGACACGTTCGTCAACACCATGTTGGTGTTGTACGTACCGAGGAAGATCTTGTCTCCGTAACGGAGACGAGCAGACGGGGAGGACGCTCGCGTGCGTCACGGGCAGCTTCTGCATAGTACGCGCCGCTTTCGCGCAGTCTGCGGAGCGTCGTCCGAGATTCTAAACGAGCGCGCCCGCGAGTGACTCGAGCGCTGGCGCACCCAGCCACGCGCGGCCGGAGAGCACGCGGTCGAGCGCGTCGAACATGGCGGCACGGAGCGATCTGCGTCGGCGGGTCTCCTCGTCGTTCGCGGATCGATTGACGGCCGTTAGGGCCAGAGCGCGCGCAGCTCACCCGATGGATCGTCGGCGATCCCCGACTCGCGATCGAAGATCATCGTCGCGCGGCGCTTCGTGTCATAGCGCGGCCACGCGGCGCCGGGATTGCCGCCGCGGATAAACGCGGCCCACATCGCATGCATCTTCGTCGCGAGCGAGCGCGCGGTCGGGGCCTCTGGACCCAGGAGGAGTTGCGCGAACGGCGAATCGATCACGTTCCACACGAACGGGAGCTCGAGCGCGTGCGCGGCGCCGAGCTTGCCGTCGAAGGTCTTCGTGGCCCAGTCGAAGCGATACATCCACACCGGCGAGTGGTAGAGGAGCGCTTCAGCGAGCTTGATCATCGGGATCCGAAACGCGAGCTCGCCGATTAGATCCACCCACGCGCGTTGCTCGTTTCGATCCGCGCGCGCGTCGCGAGACTTCGCGAACAGTGGCGGCAAGAGCGGACCGAGGTGTTCGCGCAGCTGGCCGATCACGAGCTGCGTGAGCGCGTGACCGAGGAAGACATCGAACAGCGCCCACTCGTCGCGATTCGAGCCGAGCAGCACGGGGACGCCCGGCGCCGAACCGCCGCGAACGAGGTCGACTGGATCACGCGGAATCACGGTTCCGTCGACGTACGGCGTGAACGCACCCAGACCCCGCGTCCTCGTTGCTTGCAGCTGCGCGCCGATCAGCTGGTCAGCGGTAACGGCGGACAATTCTCGTGGTGCGAGGCCGAGCCCGCCGATGATGTCGCGCGCGAACGTGGTCGCTTCTTCACGCGTGCGCGTGACGAGACCGGGGGCGCCACTCTGGAGAATCGCGCGATGGAACAGGCCCGCTGCGGCAGGCATCGCGAGCAAGTGCGCGACCGAGACCGCGCCGGCGGACTCGCCCATGATCGTCACGCTGTTCGGATCGCCGCCAAACGCGGCGATGTTGTCGCGTACCCAACGCAGCGCGGCGACTTGATCGAGAAGTGCGAGATTGCCTGGATGCTCGTCGCTGACCACGTCGCCGAGGAACATCAGGCCGAACAGACCGAGCCGGTAGTTGATCGTGACGACGACGATGTCGTGGTTCGCGGCGAACGACGTGCCATCGTAGAGCGGCTGCGAACCGGCGCCCATGATGAACGCACCGCCGTGGATCCACACGACGACGGGGCGCTTGCCGTCGGTGCCCGGCGAATAGACATTCAGGAAGTGACAGTCCTCGCTCGTCGCGATGCGATCGGTGAGTCCGCTCATCATCGCTTGCCGCGGGTCGAGCGCTTGCATCGCGAACGGTCCGAACTCGATGGCGTCGCGCTCGCCGGCCCACGGCTTCACCGGCTCGGGCGCGCGAAAGCGCTGTGCCGTTGCGTAGGGGATGCCACGCCACGTGGCGATGCCGCGGCGCTCTTTGCCGCGTACGCGGCCCGACGTGGTTTCGACGACTGGATTCACGACGCCAACTGTCTCAGTTGCCAGGTCTGGAGGCGAATACGATCCTGCACGATGCGTTCACCGGCTCGGGCGCGCGAAAGCGCTGTGCAGTTGCGTAGGGGATGCCACGCCACGTGGCGATGCCGCGGCGCTCTTGCCGCGTACGCGGCCCGACGTGGTTTCGACGACTGCATTCACGACGCCGCCTGTCTCAGTTGCCAGGTCTGGAGGCGAATACGATCCTGCACCATGCGTCCGCCCCCTGGCGCTGACGACCGCGCAGACGAAGCGGCCGACGAAACGGCCGACGAAACGTACTTGCCGAGCGCGGAGAGCGCCAGGCCGCTCGCCGCCGAGATCAGAAACAGCGGCATCGGCGGTAGCGATGCCATCGAGATCAGAAACAGCCGCATCGGCGGCAGCGATGCCATCGAGATCAGAAACAGCCGCATCGGCGGC
The DNA here is from genome assembly GCA_046160585.1 of Kofleriaceae bacterium. Taxonomy (GTDB): domain Bacteria; phylum Myxococcota_A; class Polyangia; order Haliangiales; family Haliangiaceae; genus JABFXX01. Next base: position 1,281 of record JBJXGN010000074.1, on the reverse strand, counting down.
AGCGATGCCATCGAGATCAGAAACAGCCGCATCGGCGGCGGCGATGCCATCGAGATCAGAAACAGCCGCATCGGCGGCAGCGATGCCATTCCGAACAGGGTGTCGATGTCTCCCGGTCAGCGAGCCACGCCTCGGAACCTATCCCGGTCGGCGAGCAACATGCCCCGGAAGCTAGTGACACCACGCCCCACGATGCGACGGCCGACAGTGCTGCCGTCACCCCTGTGATCGCGAGGCGGACGTAGAGACCGCAGACAGTGACTTGAATTCTTGCGATAGGGTTGCCGCCAATGTTTCGCAACAGCGGCGTGTGGTGCGCGGGAGTCGGGATCGCGGCGCTGCTGGCATTCTGGCCGTCGTACCTGTCCAAGCCATTCGCGCCGGTCGACGCCTACACGCACGTGCATGCGATCACGCTCGCGATCTGGTGCGTGCTGCTTGTTGTCCAGCCGCTGTTGATCCGCTACGGCAACAAGCCGCTGCACCGCGCGCTCGGCAAAGTGTCACTGGTCGTCGCGCCCACAATCTTCATAGTCACGTTGCTGCTCGTTCACCAACGCATGGGAGCGCTGCCGGCGGCCGACTTCGCCGGCGCAGCGGACTTCTTCTATCTGCCGCTGTCGTTCATCGTGTTGTTCGCGGCGTGCGTCGCGTTCGCGATCCGCTATCGGCGACGCCAGACGTTGCACGCGGCGTTCATGCTGGCGACACCGCTGACGTTCATCGATCCGGTGCTGTCGAGAATCATCGCGTTCTACATCCCAACAATCGACGGAGATTGGTACCCGATCATCACGTTCGCGACGGCCGATGCGCTGTTGGCGATCATCGCCTACAAGGCGCGCGGCCCCGTGCTGTGGCTGGTCGCGGCGTTCGGTGTCGTCGAGCTAGGTTGGTTCACGTTCGCGAAGTCGGATTCGTGGCTCGCGTTCGCTGGCTGGTTTCGAGACTTGCCGCTTACCTGAGCGCAATCCCGACGCCGCGCAGTGCTCGCTACACGCTCCTAGGGACAGGTCGTGAAGGCGCGAATGCAGACGGTGTTGTCCGTCGACTTCACGTACGCGATCAGGTTCGCGCCGGCACCATCCGTGCCGAGCACGGGTTTGCTCTCGATCGCTGCGTCGAGCGTGAGCAGGATCGGATTCGCGTCGAGCTGCTCAGCGACAATTACATCTCGCCATCCAACGACAATTAGATCTCGCCAGATCTGAGCACGCGTCATCGCGATCAGAGGGCTGTGGTTTCCATGCGTTGGAGGCCAGCTCTCGTGCGCGCAGTGAC
>JBJXGN010000073.1:0-15163 GCA_046160585.1 Kofleriaceae bacterium | reverse complement strand
ACCAAGCCAGAACTACGCGATCGCTTCGATCGCATCTGCGTGCGAAACTCGCGCTGGATAGTTCGATGCGTCACACAGCGGTCCAATGTGGGCTCTTGGCAGCTTCGGCGTGCGGGCGCATCGACTTCGAGACGTTCGCGGCGGTGGACGATGGTGCTTCTATGGATGCCCGCCTATCACTACAGATGGGTCTGGTTGGCCACTGGCCGCTCGACGACGATCCGTCGGACGGGGCCACCGCCGCCGCCGGGCGCGACGCGAGGTGCGTGACCTCCTGCCCCTCGCCGATCGTTGGTCCGCGTAGCGGCGCGTTCGATTTCGACGGTATCGACGATGCCCTCGTCGTCGACGACGACGCGGCCTTTCGGCTACGCCCTGGGTCGGTTGCTCTGTGGTTTCGTCTCGATGGGGCTCCACCCGTTGGCGAATACTTCGGTGTCATCGGCAAGCCGTGGGGAGACCTCTCTCTCAACAGCTGGGAGGCGTTCCTCTCCCATCCCGCACCGAACGTCATCGAGCTCAACTGCTGCGGGGACTCGTTTGCCAACCCTCTCCAGTTCGTGCAGATTCAGAGAACGGGTTGGGTGCACCTTGCCTTCACGTGGGACACGAGCACGAACATCTATCTCGACGGTCAGCGGGTCGCAGGTGGCGCGTTCGACGTGCAGTGGGATGACCACCCGCTCGCTATCGGGGCCGACCTCTCAGGCACCGTGTGGGGGCGATTCCTGGACGGCGCCATCGACGACGTTCGGATCTACGATCGGGTGCTGACGGAGGCGGAGATCGTGTCGCTCGCGCTGCCGTGAGGCGATGGCGAGCCGCGTTCCCGAGTCGAGGTCGGTGGACGTGAAGATCCGGCGCCCGGCGCTCCGCGGGCACTCGCAGTTGCTCGACCGAAAGATGGGGATCGAGAATCGAGAGTCCGAGCACGTCCACACGACTAGCGGCGAAACACTGGGATTGGCTTCACGAAGTACGTGTTGATGGTCTCCACGTCCGCGAAGGTTCGCCAGTCCTCGAGCACGGACGTGACAACCTCGGCGCCGGCGAACGTGCGGGCACGCGGTCGACGGACCTGCACGCGCGCCATCACCAGCGCACCTCGTGCCGATCCCGCTCGTCCAGCGCGACGGGGTCGGCAGGTACGGGGTCGGCAGGTGCGCGTACCTCTGTCTATTTTAGTTTGCGGATCGGCTCAGTTGTCGTCGCCGTCGCCACCACCGCCCTGATCGGGGTCCGGCGTACCGTCGTTGTTGTCGTCGTTGTCCTGCGTGTCCGGCGTGCCGTCGTTGTCGTCGTCGTTGTCCTGGGTGTCCGGGGTGCCGTCGTTGTCGGCGTCGCCATCGCCCGCACCACCACCATCGTCGGCACCGCCGTCTTCTTGGTTGTCGGCCATTCCGTCGCCGTCGTCGTCTTGATCCTGGTCGTCCGGAGTGCCGTCGTTGTCGTCATCCTGGTCGAAGTCATCGGCGACGCCGTCGTCGTCGGCATCGTCGTAGTCGTCGTCGTCGTCTTGCGCGTCGGACGTGCCGTCGCCGTCGTCGTCCTCGTCCTGCTCGTCGGGGGTGCCGTCGTTGTCGTCGTCGCCATCGAACAGATCGAGATCCCCGTCGTTGTCGGCGTCGAAGTCCGCGTCGCCGTCATCCCAGCCATCGCCATCGTCGTCGCCGTCCGCGTCGTCCGCGGTGCCGTCGTTGTCGTCATCGTCATCGAGGGCGTCGACCTGACCGTCGCCGTCGGTGTCGTAGTACTCCCACGGCGCGTGGTCGACCATGAAGTAGAAGCCCGCGCCCTCGTCGTAGAAGCCGAGGTCGAACGTGTTGTTGACGATCGTCGTGTTCGACGTGAGGTTGAACGTGTACGACGGCTTCGGGCCCTTAGTTTTGAACGATGCGACACCGACCTTGCGGCCATCGGCCTCGTACGCGATCACCCAGCTGTACCCGTAATAGACGTCGAGGTCGTAGCTGCCGTCGTCGCGCACCGCCACGCGAATCGGCTTGGGTGATGGCTGGCCCTTCTTCGCCTTGGGGATCGCGACCACGTGCGTGACCTTCTTCTTCCCCTTCTTGACCTTGCCCTGAACTTTGGCGGCCTTCTTCATCGGGGCGGCTGCGCGCCGCCCCTCTGGCATGGTGGTACCGCCGCCGGTCTTTCCCCCACAATTAACGAGACCCACTGCCAAAACGACCGTTAGGAGCTTGAGCTTAGACATGGCGGCACGTGTACCTCGCCGCCTTGCGCGACGAACAGAGGATTTTGATTCGAATATCCGGATGGATCGTGTGGCTCGATTTGTCGATCGATGCGTGGATCGCGCGCCACAGTTGTTTCATCGCGAGATCGGTTTGGCGGGCTACTTGACGCGTGCGCCACGCCATTTGCTGAGGTGATCGCCGCATCTCCCGTTGCGGATGAAGGTCACGTCGCTCTTCGCGGGCGCGCCGAGCAACGTCTCGATGCGCGTACGTACGGTCACGTCGTGGCCGCCTACGACCTTCGGAGCTTGTGGTGGCGCGAGGCAGAGTTGAACTGCCGACCAAGGGCTTATGAGACCCCTGCTCTACCACTGAGCTACCGCGCCGTGGTGGGCGGAGAAACTAATGGGTCGAGCGCGTTCGAGCAAGGTTTGCTAGACATGTTCTCGATCGGCACGTTGGCATCGAAGCCTGCAAGCTCCCAAGGAAATCGAGGACATGGGTGGCGTCGCAGAGGGAGTTGCAGTATCGTCCCGCTCACGCTCGGGGATAGTTCAATTGGTAGAACAGCGGCTTTTGGTGCCGTTTGTTGAGGGTTCGAGTCCTTCTCCCCGAACCAGCCCCGTTTGATGGGCGCCGGAAGAATTCATGAAGCTCGACAAGACCTCGTCACTGTTCTTCGCGACCAAGATCGACAGCAAGCTGCGCGAAGGCCTGGCGTTGTCGAAGCCGGGCGACAAGAAGTACTTCGACGGTAGCTCGGAGGAGTTCCTCCGCGTCCTCGAGATCGGTGACGAGAAAGATAAGGAGCGCTGGATCGGCAAGGTCATCAAGCCGGGTCCGGCGGTGACCGAGGTCGACGACATCCAGCGCAACGTGCTGTCGATCTTGCGGCGCGTCGCGCCGAACGCGCGGATCCCGCAGAGCGCGGTGAAGATCTTCGTGTTGCAAGGGGGGACGGGGACGTCGGCGGTGATCGACGACGAGCCCGACGAGATCGAAGAGGCCGGAAGCGGCCCGTACATCACGTATTGAGTCCGGCGATGCGACTGGGGGCGGGCACGTGACGTCCGGACCCAGCATGAACCGAACGTGGATTCTTGTAGCGCTGGTGGCAGGTCTCGCGAGCGCGTGCAGCAAGGGCGGCGCGACGTGTGACAAGTTCGTCGAGCGGTCGATGTCATGCGATGGGGACATCAAGTCGATGTCGAGCGACGAGAAGTCCACGACGAAGACGATGATGGCCGGCATGTGCGAAGCCGCGTTCTCCGAGGAGACAGCCGGTGCCGAGGGCGAGACGAAGAAGATGATGCTCGAGATGTACGAGACCGTTCGCACGAAGGCGAAGTGTGTCGCGGCGGCGAAGGACTGCGAGGCCGCGAAGGCCTGCGAGACGTCGAAGTACGACTAGATCGGTTCGAGCGCGAGGAGCACATCGCCGGCGGTCACGTCGGCTCCGTCGGCAACGAGGATCTCGCGGACCGTCGCGCGGTCGGGTAGGCCCGCGCCGCTGTAGGTGACGCGATGGAACGTCTTCATCACCTCGAGGAGACAGACGGTCGCGTTGGGACCGAGCTCGTCCCCGACGGAGACGAACGCCGGCTTGCCGGGTGCGCTGCGCGAGTAGAAGCGGCCGCTGGTCGGCGCGCGGAACACGAGGCCGGTGGTCGCGTGCGACTCGGCGCCGGCCACAACGTCGGCCACTGTCGACGCACCCGCGACATGGAGCGACGTGTCGAGCACGACGAGCGGGTCGCCGAAGCCGACGGCGCGCGGACGCGGATCGCCATCGACGATGCCGTACGCCGCGGGCGCGAGGAGTGTCGTGCGGCGGCCCAGCACGTCGAGCTCCCCGATCGGATGTGACGTGGCGACGAGGTCGCCGCGGAGGACGTGCGGGATGAACAGGCCCGTCGACGGTGCCTCGAGCGTGATGCGATCGCCGTCGCGCGACATCGCGACCTCGAGGCGGCGTTCGTGCACGCGCGTCATCGCGCCGCTCCGACGCCGGAGACGAGCACGCGCAGGTCGTGCATCGACCAGATGCGCGGGTTCTTGACGCGGCGATAGCCGGTGCCCTGGTACGCCATCTCGACGAGAGCGGCGAGATAGGCGCGCAGCTCGTCGACCTGCACGATCTCGTCCGTGTCCAGCTGGCGCGCGGCGACGAACGGATCCATGTCGCTCTCGATGCGCACTTCGGTGTCGCGCATGCCCGCTTCGATCTTCGCGCGCTCCGCGGGATCGGTGGCCATGATCTGGAAATCGTCGTCGAGCTTCGTGTTGTACGCGGCGATCGCGAGTGTGCGGCCCTCCATCACGGAGAGGCGCGCGAGCGACGTGGACAGCTGCACGATCGGATCGTAGGGCAGGCCGCTCATCGCGTAGTAGCCGGCGCCCGACGCCTTGCGCAGCAGGACGGTGAACATCGGCGTCGCGTTCGTCGAGTTCGTGTAGATGAGCGACGAGCCGTACGCGAGCAGGCCGTGTGCTTCGGCCTCGGTGCCGATGTCGAAGCCCGAGATGTCCTGCAGCCAGATCAGCGGGATGCCGTCGTCGTTGCACGCGCGCGAGAAGGCGCTGATCTTCGCGATGCCGCCGCGATAGAGGATGCCGCTCGGGCGCTGGCGGCCCGGGTGTTCCGGATCGCCGACGAGCCCTTGGCGGTTGATCACGATACCGGCGTAGAGGCCGCCGATGCGACCGATGCCGCAGATCATCTCCTCGCCGACCTCGGGCATGACCTCCCAGAACAGGGATTGATCGACGAGGCGCGCGAGCACCTGGTTCGCGTCGTACGCCTCGCGATGATCGGTGGGCAACAGGCCCGCGAGCTCGGAGGCGGCGAAGCGCGGCTCCATCGGGCCGAGGTCGCCGCGGTGGAACGGCGCGCCGCTCGACGGGAGCCGCGCGACGTCGCGGCGGATCGACGCGAGGAGCGTCTCGTCGTCGGGGACACGCACGTCGGCGCAGCCGGACTGGTGCACGTGCACCTCGGGCCCGCCGATGTCGAGCGACGTCAGCTTCTGCGACTTCGCGCCTTTGATCAGCGCGGCGCCCGCGATGACCATGTACGCCTGCTCGGTCATGTAGACGCGATCGGAGATGATCGGCATGTAGCCGCCCCCCGCGATACAGTCGCCGAACACGCCCGCGATCTGCGGCACGCCGCTCGCGCTGAGCAGCGAGTTCATCTTGAAGATGTGGCCGGCGCCACGCGCGCCCGGGAACGACTTGCTCTGCTCGGGCAGGAACAGACCGCTGCAGTCGACGAGGTACACCGTCGGCAAGCGCAGGCGCAGTGCCATCATCTGCGCGCGCTGGATCTTCTCGGGCGTGCGCGGCCACCACGCACCCGACGCGACCGTGTTGTCGTTCGCGATGACCATCACCCAGCGGCCCTCGACGCGCGCGAACGCGGTAACGACGCCGGCGCCGGGAGACTTTTGATCGCCGGGGAACACCTCGCCGTAGTTGACGAACGTGCCGGTCTCGAACGTGCGCGTGCCCGGATCGATCAGCCGCGCGATGCGCTCGCGCGCGGTGAGCTTGCCCTTCTTGTGGACGCGATCGACGTACGCCGGACCCCAACCAGCCTCGACCTCGCGGCGTCGCATGCGCAAGCGCTCCTCGAGCGTGGCGAGCGCAGCGCGCTGCTGGGAGACGGTGCGCTCGTCGACGAGCTTGTCCAGCGGGTCACCGATCGGTACGAGCGGAACGAACGCCATCGCGCGGTGACCCTACTACGTAACCGTTCGCCACGTGTAGCATCCAACCGTCGTGTACATCCTCGAGCGAACGCTCGTGGTCCCGCATCCGCGCGACGAGTTGTTCCCGTTCTTTGCAGACGCGGCCAACCTCGAGCGCCTGACGCCTGCGTTCCTCGGCTTCACGATCCTGACCCCACTGCCGATCGTGATGCACGCCGGTACGCTGATCGACTATCGCATCCGGCTGAGCGGCATCCCGATGCGGTGGCGGACACTGATCGAGAGTTTCGATCCGCCGCACCGCTTCGTCGACCGGCAGCTCGAAGGGCCGTACAAGCTGTGGCATCACACGCACACGTTCCGCGAGGTCCCCGGCGGGACCGAGCTCGGCGATCGTGTCCAATACGAGCTGCCGCTCGGGCCGCTCGGACGACTCGCCCACGCGGTCATGGTCGAGCGACAGCTGAAGACGATCTTCGACTACCGCACGAAGGTGATGACCGAGATGTTCGGGACGATGAACCGAACGGCATCCAACGTGTCTAGTCACGTGGCTCCCGAGCCACAACGGTGACTCGCGTGGCGAGGTCACGCTGACTTACCGCCGGTACGCCGAGTGCACGGTGGGACGGTGTGCGCTCTTCGATCCTTCATCCGTCGTGGCTCTCCGTTCACCGGGGTTCACTCTTGATGTTCGTCGCGGTCGCGACCTGCGTCGCGTACGTCGCGTGGTTGGTGCAGGGACCCCAGGTCCGTACGATTCCGGTCTCGATTCCCATGGCGGTGCCGCTGCCCGTGGTTGCACCGCTCGCTCTCGCGCCGGAACCGCTGCCTGCGGAAGCACCGGTGCCGGTCGCGCTGATACAGGAGACGGTGTCGTTGCCTCTCGCGGACCGCCTTCCGGCGATCTCCGCGGATGGAGCGACGATCGCAGTGCGGTTCATGCCTGGGGACGAGGTGCCGATGAAAGTGCGCTTCGTCGCGGTCACGACCTCCGAGGTCGTCGACGAGCTCGAGCTCACCGAGCGCAACACGCGCGATGTCCACGATCGCCTCGACGCGGGCCGCTATCGCACGCTGCAGTCGCTACCTCGTGTCGACGTGGGATCGGAACGCGTCCCCGGTCTCTCGATGTTGATGGATGAGGAGCAGGACTCGCCCGATGTCTCGGTGATCGACGAAGACAATAATCGGGTGCTGTGGACCGATCGCTTCCTCGCGACCGAGCGCGGATACCCGGCGCGTCCCGACCGAGAGGACGCCGGCCCGGATTGTTATCCGAGCCGCACGAGCTCGATCGCGACGTGGTGGGATTGGCAGACACAGACGATCCTCGCCGAGGTGCGCTACGTCGGCTGGGCGTGCGACTGCCCGACATGGGCCGTGCACCACTACGCGAGGACCGCAGACGCCACGAGCCACGAAGGCTGAGTTGCACCGCCGAGGCCGTCGAATCGAAGACACGAGTCGTGTCCCCGAGCCCACGCAGGCCTCCCGAACCTAGGCATGACGCGACGTTAGCAACGGTATGGAGGCTGCAGTTCCCCACTGGATGCAACCGACCCCGATCGTCCGCCCCTCCTGGCTCGCACTTCACAGAAGGACGCTCGCGGGCTTTTTGACCATGAGCGCGATCGGAACGCTCGGTTTCTACTACCTCGATCGCAAGCCCGCCGCCGAGAAGACCACGGTGCACGCAATCCCCGCGATCGTGACGGTGCCGGTGACGACGCCGATCGCCCCCGCGCCGGTGGTTAACATCACGGTGCAACCGCCGCCTGCACCCGAGGTGCCGGCGACGATCACGCTGCCTCCGCGCGCACTCACACCATTCCTCGATGCGGACTGCGTCGCGCGAACGGATCTGTCGCCGGAAGAGGAGGACGCATCGTCGCTGAAGTGTTCGTGGGACTTCGGCTTCCCGGCGATCTCGGACGACGGCACGACGATCGTGCAGTACAACATGCGCGACGACGGCGGTCGCGGATTCCACCACGTCGCGCTGACGTTCGTCGACGCGCGGACCTCGAAGGTGCTGAGCGATCACACGCTCGTCGCGCCCGACGATCTCGACGAGAGCGGCGAGGCGACCGCGAAGACGCGCAGGCTCGCGGCCGAGCGCGTCGCGCGGCTGCAAAAGCGGCTCGAGCAGGGCAACTTCCGCACCATGCGCCGGATCGCATCGGCGGAGCCGATCGCCGACGGCATCGAAGCGCCGAAGGGCCTGCGTCTCGAGCAGGAGGGGTGGAATCGCGCGGCCCGCGTCGTCGACGGCGACACGAACACCGTGTTGTGGCGCGGCGAGTTCAAGGCGTCGACGGAGTACCCGCCACGCAAGGTGGATCCCGACACGGACACCGGGTGTTATCCGATCGAGACGAACGATGTGACCGCGTGGTTCGATCCCGTGACGCGCCTGCTCGTGTTCGACGTCGTCTACGGCGCAGGGCCCTGCTACTGCAGCAGCGTGGTCCACCACTACGTGCGTCGCGCGGCCACGCCGTGATCAGCTCGGCGGCCAGCCAGGGATCGATCGCGTGTCGTAGCGTCCCGTGCGAAACGCTTCGCTCTTCATGATCGCCACGTGCATCGGGATCGTCGTCGGAACCCCCGCGACCTCGAACGCCGACAGCGCGGCTATCATCTTCTCGATCGCATCGGCGCGATCGGTGCCGCGCACGATCAGCTTCGCGAGTAGCGAGTCGTAGAACGGCGGTACCACGTAGCCCCCCGTCACGTGCGTATCGACGCGGATGCCGTCGCCGCTCGGCGGGCGCCACGTGGTGATCGTGCCGGGCGCGGGCTGGAAGTTGTTCGCGGGATCCTCCGCGTTGATGCGGCACTCGATGACGTGTCCGCCGAACGCGATCGAGTCCTGTGTCCACGCGAGTGGGCGCCCGGCCGCGGTCTCGATCTGCGCGATCACGAGGTCCTTGCCGGTCCGCTCCTCGCTGACGGTGTGCTCCACCTGCAGACGGCAGTTGAGCTCCATGAAGCGCAGGACGTTTCCGGCGGGATCATGATCTAGCAGCAGCTCCATCGTTCCGGCACCGACATAGCCCACGCTCGCGGCCGCGCGCGCAGCCGCGGCGCACGTGGCCGCGCGCAGATCGTTGTCGATGGCGGGCGAGGGGCTCTCCTCGATCAGCTTCTGGTGATTGCGCTGCACGGTGCAGTCGCGCTCGCCGAGGTGCACGGCACGGCCGTACTTGTCGGCGAAGATCTGGATCTCGATGTGCTGGCCGTCCTCGATCAACCGCTCGAGGAACACGCGATCACCGCCGAACGCTGCGCGTGCTTCGGCCTGCGCCTCCGCGTACGCGGTCTCGACCTGATCCGCCGAGCGTGCGATGCGCATGCCGCGACCACCGCCGCCGTTCTCCGCCTTGAACAGCACGGGGAACCCGACGCGCGCGGCGACCGCCTTCGCGTCCTCGACGCCGGCAAGCACGCCATCGCTGCCCGGGATCACCTGCATGCCGGCGGCACGCATCGCTGCCTTCGCGCGTGTCTTCGAGCCCATCAGCGCCGTCACGTGTGGCGGCGGCCCGATGAACGTCACGCCGTGCTGCGCGCACGCGGTCGCGAGCAGCGGGTTCTCCGAGAGAAACCCCCAGCCGGGATGCAGCGCGGAGCACCGCGTTTGCACGGCGGCCTGCACGACGCGCTCGACGTCGAGGTAGCTCTGCGCCGCGCGACCCGGCCCGAGCACCACGACCTCGCGGCCCTGCGTGTACGGCGCGGTGCGATCCGCTTCGCTCACCGCGAACACGGGCACGATGCCGAGTGCATCGCACGCACGCGCGACACGAACCGCGACCTCGCCGCGATTCGCGATCAGGATGCGGTGAAACAGCGGCGGGGCCATCGCTGACTACGCGCCGAGCTTGAGCGCGCAGGCGTCTGCGCCCGAGACCTCGAACTTGCCCGGCGCTTCCATATCGACGGTGGTCACCGTGCCGTCATCGACGATGAACAGGCCGCGCTTGGAGCGCGTGCCCATGCCCGGGATCTCGACCTCGATGCCGAGCGCCTTGCTGAACACAGCGGCGCCGTCGGCCAGCATGACGATCTTGCCGAGCGCTTGATGCTGCTCGGCCCACGCCTTCATGACGAACACGTCGTTAACCGAGAGGCACGCGACGATGTCGACGCCCTTGGCCTTGAGTTTGTCGAGCTCGGCGACGTAGCCGGGCAGGTGCTTCTGCGAGCACGTCGGCGTGAACGCGCCGGGGAGCGAGAACATCACGACCTTCTTGCCGGCGAACAGCGCGGCCGGGTCGACCTCCGACGCGCCTTCCGGCGTCGCCTGCTTGATGGTCACGGAAGGAATCTTGTCGCCCTGATTGATCATGGCGATCGCTTACCACGAACACCCGTATGTGAGGATCCCCGGAGGCGGCCTTCGCCGGCCGCGCGAAACCGACTCACTGCACCTCGGCATGGAATCGATGAAGGTACCCGCGCTTGGCGACGAGCGCGCGTGCGATCACTGCGACGTGCAAAGCCCCTTCGCGATGGAGCACGAGTGACCGAGCCGAGCCTTGTCGCCACGCAGCGCGGCGTCGGCGATCTCCCAGCCGATCGTCTGACACGTCTTTTCGCCGAGCGTCTCGAGGTAACGCGCGCAGGTCGCGTCGAGCGCGCGCGTCCTGTCGATCACGATCGTGTCGATGCCGACGAGCGCCTTGTACGCGTCGCCGGCGCGCACGAACACCGCGTCGAGCGGAACCTCGTCGAGCAACGCGACCTGCGCGGGCGCTTGCACCGGCAACGCCCATCGCGCGCGCGCCTGGCCGCGCGTGAGCTGCGGGTCGCCCGCGTAGTGCTGCCTCGTCATCAAGCGGCTCTTGCCGGCGGCGCGCGCGTCGCGGATCTGCACCTCGAGTGCAGGCAGAGCGGCGTCGAACGCGCGCACGTAGTCCTCGTAGGCCCCGCGGAACGGATCCGAGACAACCTTGATCCACTCCTCGCGCGCGAGCTTCCATGCCGCGGGCTGATCGAGATCGATCGATGGCTCCCCACGCATGGCTTCGCCACACGCGGCGACGATCAGCACGAGTGCGTGGCGCACGCTCGAACGATAGCGCGCTTACGACACCGTCGGAACGATCGAATCGGGCGCACCGTTGCTCGGGCGGATCGCGCGGCGGGTCGGCTCGCCGAGGAGCGTCTTCGGCAGTGGTAGCCCGACGAGCATCTTCACGACGAGCGACGCGGCGGTCGCGCCGAACACCGACGGCACGAACGCGACCGAGCCCTCGACGCGGTGCTTGTGCTCGCAGTCGTTGATGCCGTTCTGGCCACCCGGGCACACGCAGCGGAACGCGCCGTCGTCGTACGCGAGCTCGTGCGGCTCGACGGGCGGCTCCTCGGAGTACACGGCCCAGATGCCCGTCGGCTTCGTGCAGTCGAGGTCGTGCTTGCGTCGCAGGTTGCGCCGCAAATCGCGCGCGAACGGATCGATGCGCGTGTCCGACAGATCGCTCACGCGCACCATCGTCGGATCGAGCCGCGCGGCCGCGCCCATCGACGACACGCAGCGCAGCCGCTCGCGCACGCACGTGGCGATCAGGTGCATCTTGGCCGCGACATTGTCGATCGCGTCGATCACGACGTCGGGCTCGGGCACGAGGAGTCGCGCGCTCGTCTCGGCGCTATAGAACTCCGCGCGCGCTTCGATCGTCGCGTCGGGGTTGATCGCGCGCAGGCGCTCGGCCATCACGTCGACCTTGGTCTTGCCGAGCGTGCCCTTCATCGCGTGTACCTGGCGGTTCACGTTGGTCACGCAGATGCGATCGTAGTCGACGAGGATCACGCGCCCGACGCCGCTGCGCACGAGCGCCTCGGCGGCGTACGAGCCGACGCCGCCGACACCGAACACGGTCACCGTGGAGGCGCCGAGCCTCGCGATCCCTTCATCACCGACCAGTCGCGCCGTGCGATCGAACCTCCGGTGGGTACCGCTCATCGACTCGATGTTTAGCCGACCCGGCGGGGCGTTCAACAGCGAAAAGTGGCAGTGCGCGGACCGCACGATCGCCCTTCCCCTGACGACTATTCCGCCGCTGCGTCGTTCGTGCGCCAGGTGCGGAAGATGCGTTGCGCATTCGCGGTGGTGAGCGCTGCGATTTCTTCGGCCGTCACACCGCGCGCCGCGGCCAACCCCGCGATCACCACCGCGACAAACGCCGGCTCGGACCGCCCGCCCCGATGGCCTTCCGGGGCCTGGTCGGGCGCGTCGGTCTCCGCCAACAACAGATGCGCCGGGATCGCGCGGGCGGCCTCGACGGGTTTGCGCGCGTTCGGGTAGCTGACAGGCCCCGCGAACGAAAATGCCAACCCGAGGTCGCGATAGACGTCGACGAGGTCCGTGCCACCCGAGTAGCTGTGGAGCACACCGGCGATCGGCGGCGGCATCGATGCCGGTGCGGGCGCGATCGATGAGGGCATCGCGCGCGAAGCCGACAGCTCCTCCCGCAACACGCGGGGCGCGAGGTCGTGCGCGCGCAACACGTGGATCACGAGCGGCACGCGGGTGATGCGTGCGGCGCGAATGTGGGCGCGAAACAGCGCTTCTTGTCGCGGCATGTCGGCCGTCGCGCCGTCGAGCCCGCATTCGCCGATCGCGACCGCGCCATAGGCGAGCGCTTCTCGCGCGATCCACGCCGCGACCCCGTCGATACCCGCATCGTGCTCGAACCCGGCATCGCGCGAGACGCCCCCGATCTCGCCGGGCGCGAGCTCTGGGACGATCTGCGGATGCACGCCGATCGCGAGGCGCATGCCCGCGCCGCGATGGCGCTCGACGAGCGCGGCGAGCGCCGGCCACATCGCCGGCCGGATCGCCGGCACGAGCATCCCTGTCACACCGGCGGCGGTCGCGCGGGCGACCACCGCGTCGACATCGTCGGCGAACGCCGTCACGTCGAGGTGGCAGTGCGTGTCGATCATCGCCGGCACGTCAGTACATCGATCGATCGGGCGCAGGCGCGCCGGCGTGGCGCTCGAGCTCCGCGTTGACGAAGCCTCCGAGGACGATCGCGATCGTCGACAGGTAGAACCAGAGCATCACGACGATGATGCTGCCGAACGTGCCGTAGAGGACGTTGTACGTGGCCACGCGTGTCACCCACTGGGAGAGGCCGACGGACACCACGACGAGCAGCAGCGTCGAGATCCCCGCGCCCGGCCACAGGTGGCGTGCGGTCATCGGTCGCGGCGAGGGCGCGAACCGATACAACGCGAGCAACGCGTTGAACAGGATGGCCATCAGCGCGGGCCAGCGCAGCCAGTGGATCGCCGCGTAGTCGTCTAGATCGAGGAGCGCGAAGATCGCTGGGAGTGCGACGACCACACCGAACATCAGCATGACGCCGACGAGCGTGCCGCCCGCCATCGCGATCGTCACGAGCAGCTTGTGCGACGGCTTGCGCCGCTCGCGAACGCGATACGCGCGGTTGAGCGTGTCGATCATCGCGCGCGCCGCACTGCGCGCCGACAGGATCGCGAGGAACGTGCTGATCGCGAGCGCGACGCCGAGCTCTCCGCTCGAGCGCTTGGCCTGCTGTTGCAGCTGGTCCGTCATGAACCCGACGACGTCCTCGGGCAGCACCGCCGTAAGACCGAGCAGCTGGGTCTCCACCCGCGTGGGATCTGCGACGACGCTGTACAACGCGACCGCCGCGGTCAGCGTCGGTACCACGGCGATCATCGCGAAGAGCGCCGTGCCGCCGGCCAGGATCGGCATCTCGCCGAGCAACGCCTCGCGCGCGGCGCGTAGCCAATGCGCGACGATAGCGTCGCTCGTGTCGATCCAGTGGGTGAGCTGGCGAACCAGCTTGAGGGCCACGGCACGATCCTACGCTGCATCTGTGCGCCGATCGACTCGCCGGCCGAAACGACAAACGCCGCCCCGTCGAGGGCGGCGTTCGCGTACTGCGTGCCTACTACTTACATCTTCGTGCCGAAGAACTTCGCCGTCGAGAGCGGCGCCGGGGTGCCGGCGTAGCCGAGCTGGCCGGTCCACACGCCGGTCTGGATGTCGTCCATCTTGCCGTCGCTGTTCTTGTCGACGCCGCGCGCCGTGCCGAGGAGGTCGAACTCGAGCGCCGCGGTGTCGATGTTGTCGAGCGCGCGGTAGAACGCGGTCGACGCGGCGGTGAGGCCCGAGAGGCAGGCGCTCTCGAACGTCGACGGCGAGCCGAGGTCGATGGCCTCGTACACGTACAGGCCGACCTTCTGGCAGTTGACGGCCTTCTTGAGCAGGCCGTCGAGGTCGGAGACGCTCGGGTCGATGAACGGGATGATCACTTCGTTCATCGCGAGCTTCATGACCGCGCCGAACTTCAGCGGGACCTTGTGCTGCGAGACGTTCAGCTTGCCAGTCTTCTCGAGGGAGACGGAGAGACCTTCGACCTTCACGTCCATGAGCTGGTAGTCCGCGAAGCGGAGGTCGATGTCGACGTTGTCGACGTTGAAGTGGAGGCCCTGGACCGTCTTGACGGCCGCGTAGCCGAGCGACGGGTCACCGCCGGTGGACGGCGCCGGCGCGCCGCTGATGTCGAGGACCTCGATCGTGCCGAAGTGGTGCGCGACCTGACCGAGGCCGTCGCCGACGTCGATGATCTTCGAAACGAAGTCGGGGGCGACCTCGAGGAGGCGATCGTTGAGGTAGCCCGCAACGAACGGGACCGAGCCCGCGAGCGCGTTCTTGATCGAGCCGTTCGGCAGCTGCGCGATGAGCTGGTCGAGGATGAACTTCGTCGGGTCATCCGGGTCGTCCGTCGCCTGGATGAAGTAGTTCACGATCGTGCCGGCGGTGCCGGGGAGGTTGGTCGCGACGTCGAAGTCGGACTGCACGCTGAACTTGCCTTCGGGCGTGAGCGGCACCGGCTGCGGGTCCGGCATCGGGTCGTCGGGGTTGTCGATGTCGTCGTCAGGGCCGCCAGCATCGGCCGCGCAACCAGCAACGGTCGCGGAGGCAAGGAGGAGAGCGAGGGTCGTGGTCAGGTGGTTGCGCTTCATTGTCTTTTCTGCTCCGTCGAGGATTGGTGCCAAACCCTTGTGCAGCGCATGTGCCATGACGCGTCGTTCTTCGGATCAAACACTTGCGAGGCGAACGGCAACTCCTCTAGTCAGGCCAGGCAACTCCTGTTGGAGACATATGTTCCCGAAATCGATCGACTTCTGATTTGTGACGAAGAACGTCGTGCGCGCGTCGCGCGCGTCGCACACGAACACGATCGCGCG
>JBJXGN010000072.1:0-14776 GCA_046160585.1 Kofleriaceae bacterium | reverse complement strand
GTGCCGTACGGGATGCCGCATGCACGTAGCCGCGCGAGCGCGACGTGCCGCCTCCGATCGAGTGGGCTGCGCAGCGGATCGAGCCGCAGATCGACCGGCTCCGGCATCGCGCCCATCGGCAGCTTGAGCTCCTCCATCAGCGCGGTGACGTGCGGCCCGAGCCCCGAGCGCGGCGTCTGGGGCGCGAGCCGACCGCGCTGGTGCCCGACGAGCACGGATTGCATCGCCTTCGCGACGATGCGCCCGCGCCCGAGCAGCTCGCCGTGCGTGAGCGCGGTCTGCACCGCTTCGACGAGCTCGCGCCGCCCCGGCGCCGGCAAGCCACGCAGCTGCGCGAGCGAGATCGCGACCTCCGCCGCCGCACGCGCGTCCGGAACGCTCGCAGGCAGGCCGCGCTTGCGCACCTCGCGCGTGATCTCGACGAGACACGCGGCCACCAGCGCCACGACATCGGCGGCCACGCGCGCGTTGCGCTCCACATCGACCTTGCGCGCGCCACGTGCTCCATCGGAGCCGAGGTCGGGCTCGATGGCCGTGGCGGGCGACCTCTGCGTCGCCCACAGTCGCTGCTGCCACATCGGATCGCGAATGCCGGCGGGATAGCCCGAGCGCGAGTCGAGCAGCTCGAACGCGTACGGGATCAGCGACGACACCATGCCGTGGCGCACGCGCACGTCGCTCGTCGGCGGCGCGGACCACAACGCCGGCTTCGGCAATAACGCGGCGGCGTGAAACGAGCCGACGACACACGCGATCCGCGCGCTCTTCTTCGCGGTCAGCGTCGCGAGCACCTCGCGCATGTGCTCTTCGCGCGCGAGGTCGAGTGCGCTCACGCCGTCGCCGCGCGCCTCGTCGATCCGGAGCGCCCAGCCATAGAGCAGCGCCGCGCGGCGCACGCGCTCGGGATCGGCCGCGACGCCCGCCCCTTCGACCATGTGCTCCCACGAGTCGTCGTCGGCGCCGCGCAGGCGCGCTGCGATGCCGAGCGGCTCGCCACCACTCTCGCGCGGCGGCCGTCGCGCCGCGGGCAGATCGATCGCGTGTACGGCAATGCCGGCGGCGCGCGCCCAGCGGATCGCGACGAGCTCCGGCGAAAAATCCGCGAACGGATAGAAGCCGAGGTCGTCGCCGCCCTCGGACACCGCGGCCACCGCGAGCGGCGCCTCCGCGTCGGGGTGCCCGAGCCACTCGATCCACGACGCGAGATCCGCGGGCATCTCGATCGCGAGCGCGGTGGGCTTGAACGTCGCGAGCAACGCAGGCAGCGCGATCGAGCACGCAGGCGAGTGGTGCCGGACGCCGAACAGCCACGGCGCCTTCGTGCCCGCGAGCTCCTCGATCGCGGCGACCGGATCGTCCTTCGGGTGCAGCGCGCGCACGTCAGGCCTCTAGGACTTTGCGCAGCTCGTGGAGCGACTTCCACAGGCGCGCGTCCCCTTCGGCGCGGCGCTTGACCGTGGCGTCCCAGTACGCGAGCAGCTTGCCGCGATCTTTCGGCTCGTCCTTCATCACGACGCCGAGCAGGTACTCGGGCAACAGGCGCGCCACGTCCTTGTCCGACGGAAAATACGTCGCGGCGAGGCCGATCGACGACGCGACCGCGACCGCCTCGGCGGTCGACATCACCGACGAGGGCTTCTCGACCGACCAGCCCTCGACGGTGCGCCCGAGCCGCAGGTCGCGGAACACCGTGACGAGCGCCTCGATCACCGCGTCGTCGACGCCGAGCGGCGCACCCGCGTCCGCA
Source organism: Kofleriaceae bacterium (assembly GCA_046160585.1). Lineage (GTDB taxonomy): Bacteria > Myxococcota_A > Polyangia > Haliangiales > Haliangiaceae > JABFXX01. Next base: position 13,029 of record JBJXGN010000072.1, on the reverse strand, counting down.
ACGATCTGCTTCGCGCGCCGGCGTACGAGCTCCGTCTCGCGCGCGAGATCGCCGATCGCGGCGACCGTCTCGAAATTGAAGCGGCGCTTGAGCGCGGCGGACATCTCCGAGACTCCCTTGTCGCGCAGGTTCGCGGTCGCGATCACGTTAAAGCCGCGCTGCGCCGGCTCGATCGTGCCGAGCTCGGGCACGCTGAGCCGGCGATCACTCATGATCGAGACCAGCGCGTCCTGCACCTCGGGCAAGCAGCGCGTGATCTCCTCGACGCGCGCGAGCTGACCGCGCTGCATCGCCACGAGCACTGGCGACGGCACGAGCGCCTCTGGCTGCGGGCCCTTCGCGATCAGGATCGAGTAGTTCCATCCGTAGCGGAAGTGCTCTTCGGCCGTACCCGCCGTGCCCTGCACGGTGAGCGACGAGTCGCCGCTGATCGCCGCGGCGAGCAGCTCGGACAACATCGACTTCGCGGTGCCCGGCTCGCCGACGAGGAGGAGGCCGCGCTCGGACGCGAGTGTGACGACGCAGCGCTCGACGAGCGCGCGATCACCGACGAACTTCTCTGCGATGACCATCGATTGGTTCGCCTGGCGCAGCGCCTCGCCGCGCGAGCCGATGATGAACGTCACCGCGGCTTTCGGCGTGAGCCTCCAGCTCGGCGGGCGCGGCCCCGTGTCCCACGTCGCGAGGAACGCGAGCTCGTCGGCCCACACCTCCTCCGGTGGCGGTGCTTGGATCCCCGTCGCGACGTCGGCCTTCGCCGGCGTGGGTGCGGCCGGCGCCTCGGACTTCGCGGCGGTCTTCGTCGGCGTCTTCTTCGTCGTCATCGCTTCACCTCGTCGTAGCGCGGAGTGTCGTCGTTCTCGATGCGGTCCCACGCGGCCTCGAACATCACGTGAAACGGCGCGAGCGCGAGAAAGCGTTGATTCATGGGCTGCGGGTTCCCCGCGCTGTCGCGCGTGCCGTAGAGAGCGAGCTTCCACGACTCCATCGGCGGGTGCGGCGACTTCAGCGCTTCCCAGCCGCCGGGCAAGAAATACGTTCGCTGCGCGCGTTCGCGCTTCGCCTCGACGATCAGGTCCCCGTTCAGGAGCTGGGCGTTCGCGTCGGCGAGCTGCTTCGGCTTCCAGCCGTTGTACTCGGCGATCGCCTTCGGCGTCGGCCACAGGAGCACGAGGTACTGGAGATACAGCACCGCCGCGTCCTTCGACACGCCGAGTTTCTTCGCGACCTTGTCGACGAGCGTCGGCGTCGAGAGCAGCGGGTTCTGCTCCCAATGCCCGTCGGGCACGGGCGTGTCGCGGATCCGCGCCATCATCTGCACGAGCCCCGGCGAGCGTACGTACTTCAGCGCGCTGTAGTAGCCGCTGCCGTAGGTCGACATCATGGCGACCAGCTTGTCGACGAGCGGCTGCGACTTCGCGTCGAGCGTCGCCGGGCTCACTTTCAGCGTCGCGCGCGACTTCGTCTGGATCACGATCGCACCGGGGACGCGTACGCCGCGGATGTTCTCGAGCAAGGTCGTCAGCTCCTGCCCCGCAAGCCCGTCGAGGACACGGCCCATCGAGGCGGCGCCCGCGTCGTCGAGGTATTGCACGCCTGCCTCGAGCAGCAGCGTCGGGTTCGCGAGCCGCGCGAGGATGTGCTCGTGTGCCCGTGCCGCGGCGGCGCGCAGCAGATCGCCGACGGGGAGCTCCGCGTAGAGGAACGGCAGGTATTGCGTCGCCGCGATGAGCGCGAGGCCGTCGAACACCGGAGGCGGATCGACGAGTTTGTCCTGGCCGACGAGCGGCTCGGGGCTACTCGCGCGGATCAGGTCGCCCGATCGATCCAGTGCGAACACGCCGTCGGCTGCGAGCTGCGGCGCCTCGTCGGGAGCGCCGAACATCGCGAGCCACACAGCGGCATGCCCCGTTGCCGACAAGGCCGAATCTGCCTCTGCGATCAGTGCCTCCGGAATCGGCACGCGCTTTCCGACGAGGCGCACCCACGCGTCGACGAGCGCGTCGGCCGCTGTACCGTCGAGTATCGCCGCGACACCGCTGCGCGCAGACAGCTCGAGCGCGAGAATGCGCTTGTAGTCGCGTACGCCGATGATCTGATCGCGCCCGAGCGCCGCCTGCGCTGCCTTGAGCCCGAGCGTCTCCCGCAGCTCTTTGTCGAGGAACGTCGTGCTGCGGTCGTGGAGGTTGGGCATGCCGGCCCACAGATACGTCGCAGCCGACGAGGACAGCCCCGTGCCCGTCGCGATCCGCTCGGCCGCGTCGATCGACCACGACGTCCGTTGCCCAGCGATCGCGGCCTCGAGCTCGGCGAGTGCGTCGGCGCCCAGCGCGACGCCCGCGATGCGCCGCTCGTCGTAGATGCGCCCCGTGGGCGGTGCCTTGAAGGTTCCGTCCGGCGCGTACTCGAGCACGCGATACAGCTCGTTGTAGCCGCGCTTGCGCACCGCGTACGCGTTCCCGCCGTGCCAGCGCAGATCGGTGCCGTTGTGCGATCCGCCGGGGAAGCCATGGCCCCCGTCGAGGCCATACACACGTAGCTTGTCCGCCGGGGGAAGCGCGCGCGCGAGGTGCGCGAACAGCTTCGCGAGCACCTTGCGATGCTCCACCGGTGTCCCGATCGCGAGCGCCGCGAGCGCGAGCACCGAGCGCGCGGGCGCGAGGTCCAGCCAGTCGAGCTCGGTCTGCGGCACGTTCGCCGCGTCGTAGACGTAACGGTTCGAACGATCCTCGTGCGCAAACCACTCGCCGATCGTCGCGATCTGCCCCCACGTCGAGCCGTCCTTGTTCCACACGCGGTCGACGAGGTTCTCAAGCGCCGCGTTGATCGTCGCATCGGGGATGCCCGCGTTCGCCCTCCTTGCGGTTGCCATGCCGGGCGCTCGTTCGCGCGCCAATCGATCGCGTTCCTGGATCGCCTTCACGGCGACGATCGCGACACCGGTGATGCCATTCCGGACGTCCTGGCTCGAGACCTCCGGTAGCGCCTTCGCGAACGGCTCGTCCGGAACACCGGAGGGAATCTCGCCCTTCTCGTCGAAAGGAATCGCGGCCATCAGCGCGCGAGCATCGGCGCCCGTGAGCGCGCGAAGCCGCCGCGATCCACGCTCGTCGCGCACCGAATACAGATGCCAGAAGATCGGCACGAGCGGAGCGGCCTGCGCGCGCGAGTATCCGCGCTCCTTCCACGCGAGAATCGACCCACACGTCTGCATCTGCGGATCCCAGATCGCCGTCGAGGTTCCATCACCGTACCGGCTGTACTCGGCGAGGAAGCGCGGCTCGTCGGCGCCGGGGAGCGGCAAGAGTCCCGTGTACATGTTGGAGGTTTGCGCGGTCCACGACGGCCCGCCGATCGCGACCAGCTTGCGATGCGTCACCCTCGGCGGCGTCGCGTCATCCATCTTGTGCAGCGCGATCGTTCCGACGAGTCCGTCGCGTGTCCCGATCGGCGAGCTCGCGGTGATCGCCGGCAACACGCATGTCGTAGACGCGTCGACCTTCCAGCCGGCCTCGATCGCGTCCTCCACGATCTTCGGCCAGCTCGCACGTCCTCGCTCGCCCGCCGGCGAGAGCTCGCGCCACTTCGTCGGGTCGTTCGGATCGCTCACCCACGCGGTCACGCCGTCGTAGGCGCGGAGCTCCTGCGGGCCCCAGAACACGCGATCGCCCGCGTAGATCGCCTTGCCGCTCTCGAGCCATCCGCCGTCGGGCGTCACCGCCGCCCGCTGCGAGAGCCCCACGATCGGCCACACGTACGTGTTCGGTATGGTGAACAGCTCGGTCGGGGTGTTGCTCCAATAGCCCTTCGGCGTCGAGCCCTCTTTGAGCACGACGAGAAACCGCCCGCCGATGAACCGTGCGCTGTGAAACTCGTGCTTCGGCGGGATCACGAGGTCGTGTTCGCCGAGCCGCCCCGCGCCGCCGACGGCGACGAGCTTTGTCTTCGTGCAGCACACGAGCGCGGGCGGTCCTCCATGAACGGCAACGACCGTCGTGCCATCCCCCGACAGCTCCTTCATCACTGCCTCGAGTGCGGGCCAGCCGAGCTCGTCGACGATGCCGATCTGCAGCGTCTTCTGGAGCGCGGATCCGACGTCGATCGCCGCGAACCGTGCATGCAGGTCCGGTAGCTCGGCAAACAACGACGCCTTCACCTTCTTGTCGATGACCGCGAGCGTGTCGACGAGGCTTGGTAGCCCGCTGCGCTCCGCGGCGTCGATCTGCTTCTCGAGCCACGCACGTTTCGCCGCGTGAAAGCCCGCCTTGTTCGCGGATGCGTTGTCGAACGTGTCCTTGCCGATCATGTCGCCGACTGCGTTCGCGAGCGCAGGCCCGAGTACCGGGTGCTTCGCCGCGAGCACTGGATCGCGTCCGCGCTCGGGCTTGTCACCCCAGCTCGCCCAGCCATCGAGTCCGAACTTCGGCCTGATCCACGGGCGCTTCGGATCGACCGTGATCGCCACCGGCACGCCGAGCTCGAGCGCGAGCTCGCACAGATCGACGTCGATCGTCTGATAGCGACCGACGCACCCGATCGGTGCGCCATCCGCGATCAGCTGCGGAGCCATGCGGCGCAGCAGCGCGAACGCGCGCTCGGGAACGCGGCGATCCTGCCAGTCGCGTGCGAGGTGCGCGGTGAGCTTGTCGAACCACGTGGCGCGACCGCCGGTCGGCTGCACCGCCGGATCGCCCGCCCCGACCAGCGACGCGAGACCGCCTGTCTCCTCGACGAGATCGAGCCACGTCATGTCGAGCTCGGCCGAATACGTGTTGCCGACGGGGAACAGGTTCAGGATTACCGCGCGGACGCCAGGATCCTTCGCGCCGAGATCGCGGATCGGTTCGCGATACGCGCGCCAGAACTCGCCCGCGGCGCGACCGAGCGCCGGCGATGCGATGATCTCGGAGACGACCGCGCGATCCTCCGCGGCGACATCGAGCTTCGCTGCCTTCGCGAGCCGCTGTAGATCCTTCGCCATGCCGGCCCATGGCGGCATCCCGCCGAGCGTCCGCTGCACGCACAGCTTGCGAAAGTGCGCGTAGGCGTCCGCCGGTGCGTGGTGCTCGCCGAGATCCTTCGCGTACGCGGACAGCGCCTTCGTCGTGACCGCGCCCGCGAGCGCGAACTCGAGGAACGCGTCGACACGGTGCTGCTCGTCGACCTCGAGCGCGTGCACCGCCTCCGCCTCGCGCGCTTTGCCGAAATACGTCGCCGCGAACGTCGCCGCGCCGTGCTCGAGGAACATGCGGCCGACCTCCTCGAAGAAGCTCGGGAGGAAGTGCGGCACGCTCTTGCCGAGCGTCGCCGCGATCTTGTCGAAGCCTTCCTTCGCCGCGCCCGGCTTGTTCTTCACGCGGCGTGCGACCTTCTTCAGCTCCTTCACGACGTCGAGCGCGTACCGCGCGTTCTTGGGATCGTTCACGAGGGCCCAGCCCGGGAACCCGAGCGCGCGCTTGCGCTCTTTCGCGACCGCGCCGCGATCTTCTCCCGCGCCGAACCCGAGCGTCGCCATCTCGAGCTCGTCGCCTGCGACGACGCCCTCGGCGACGAGCCGGATCACCGCGCGCCCCGGCAGCACCGCGTGGCGATACGCGCGCGCGACCACGGTGTCGACCTGATCCGCCTTACCGAGCTTCGTGCTCGTCGGAACGAGCCCGCCCGCGGCGAGCATTGCCTGATCCGCGCTCGCCTGACTCACGACGCGTCTTCCTTCGTCTCGACGACGCGCGCCGCGTAGATCGACGACGCCATGCGCATGCCCTCGCTGAACGCGACGGGACCGACATCCTTGATCGCGAGGCCCTTCTCCCGCCCGTCGACCCACGACAGCTGGCCCGTGTATGTCTCCGACTCGGGACTATCGCTGCCGATCCAGTAGCGCGCCTCGGTCACACCGCCCGTGTCCCAGACCTTGCACGTCGCGAAGCCGCCGCGCACCTTGAAGCCCAGCGCGCGCGCCTTGCCGATCGCGTGCATCAACATCGCGAACTTTCCATCCTCGAAGTCATCGACGCTGCTCGCGGTCGCGGCGAGCTCCGTCGGCTTGCCATGGGTCTCGCGATGTAGCTGCGCGATGCCCTGCGTCGCGCCGATCTGCGTGAGCAACTCGCGCCACGCGTCGAGCTCGGGCAACAGGATCGGGTGCGGGATGGCCACGCGATCCGTCGCGAGCCACGCGGTCTCGCCGTCGAGATCGACGACGCCAACGCCCTTCTTCGTGTCGGCCCCACGCAAGAGCCCGGCCTTCGCGTGATCGTGTCCGCCATCGGCGTTCAACGCGACGACGACCGCGTTCTCGAGCGGGGCTCGCCAGCTCGGGTCGTCCCATACCGCCTCGATCACCGCGCGCGGCACCGCCAGCGAGCGCAGCATCCATTGATCGACCGTGGCCAGGCACTCCTTGTCGTGTTCCTTCAGCCAGTCGCGCAGCGCCTCGAGCTGATCCGCCGCATCACTGTCCTTGACGTCCTTCGGCACGCTCGCGAGTCGCTTGCCGGCGGGGTTCTTCGCCGCGAGCTTGCCGTCGTCGAGCGTGAGCTGATAGCCCTTGCCCGCATCGAGCCAGCCGAGCCCGTTCTCGTCGAGCGCGGCCGTCGATACTGCCTTCGCGCTCGCTGCGCCCTTCACGCTCGATGCGCCTGTCCCGCTCGACGCGGTCTTCGCACTCGATGCCGTGTTCCCGCTCGACGCGTCTTTCGCGCTCGATGCGGGCTTGCTCGATGCACTGCCAGGCGTCGTCGGCTTCGCGGCCTTGGTCGCGGCGTGCTTCGTCGGCTTCGCCGCGGCGGACTTTGTCACGGCGGGCGTTGTCGTCACGGGCTTCGTCGCGGTCTTGGTCGCCGCGCTCTTCTTCGTCGCTGACTTCGTGGCCGCGATCTTCTTCGTCGCGGTCTTGGTCGCCGCGCTCTTCTTCGGCGCAGTCTTCGTGGCCGCGCTCTTCTTCGCGGCTGCCGTTGGCGTGCCCATCGTGCGGAGAGTAATCGCTCGCGACTCGCGTTGCGCGCCGCGGTGAATGTAAAGGCGCGACGCCTATTTGCGTCCGGTGGGTCGTGGTATCGTGCCGGGCCTGGGGATGGACCGCGATACCAATCCATCGCTGACGATCGATCCGCTCGAACAGCGCGTAGTCGTGTTCCGGCAGCAACCGGATCCCAAACGTTTCACCGAGCTCCGCCAGGAGTTGCGCAACGCCGGCCGCGGCGAATTGCTCGCCGAGCTGTGCGCGACATGGGCGCAGCACGAACGCGATCCCGTCCGCGCGGCCGACGCGTGGTCCGAGGCGGGCGAGTCGATGCTCGTGCTCGGCGAGGTCGAGACCGCCGTCGAATACCTGCGCACGGCGCTCGATCTCGATCCGACGAACGAGCGCTCCGCGGATCGCTTGCTCGAGATCCTCGAGCCGAACGATCCGGCGGCGGCCGTCGAGGTGATCGAGCTCGAGCTCGCGGAGCTACAGCGTCCCGATTCCGCTCGCAAGCTCGCGGGGGGGGCGGGCGGCCAAGGTGCGCGCACGAAGGCGGAGGTCACCGCGCGCCGGGCATCGCATCACCGTCGAGCGGCGGAGCTGTGGAACGATCACCTCGGCCGCGTCGACCGCGCGTTGTGGCACTTCCAGCAGGCGTGGAAGCTCGAGCCGCAGCGCACCGAGGCGCTCGACGCCGCGCGCCGTTTATACCTGTCGCTCGGTGACGAGGGCATGGTCGCGAAGCTGTACCAGGCCGAGCTCGACGTACTGGGCCAACAAGCGAAGAACACGCCCGGCGCGCGAGAGCGGATGGGCTACATCCACTACGAGCTCGGCCGGCTCGCGCTGCGCAAGAAGGATCTCGAGACCGCCGCGAAGCACCTCGAAGAAGCGGCGAAGCTCGACCGCACGGCCGACGTCGCCGAGAAGCTCGCCGAGGTCTACGCGACGCCCGGGTTCCGCGATGGCAAGGCGCGCGATCGCGCGGGCGAGCTGCTCGCCGAGCTCGGTCGCTCGCGCATCAAGTCGCGCGACGACGCGACGGGCATCAACTACCTTCGGCGCGCCGTCGGCATCGATCCGTATTCGAAAGGATCGAGCGAGGCGCTTCAGGAGGCGCTGCAGGCCCAGTCGCAGTGGGGCGAGCTCGATCGCGCACTCCGCCATCGCAGCGCCATCGCCACGGATCCCGACGAGCGCGCGTCGCTCCTTCGCCGGCGGGCGGCGCTGTATCGCACGCAGATGCCCGACCGCTCGGCATTGATCGAGGTGCTGTCCGAGCTCGTCGCGTACGAGCAGCCGGGCTCCAAGCCGGCGCGCGAGCTGCGCGACCTCCTGCGCGACGACCAGGACTGGGAGGCGATGTCGCGGCTGATGGAGGCCGAGATCAACGCGCTCGGCCAGGACCCGAATACGCCGTCCGACCTGCTCGTCGCCGAGATCCTCGAGCTCGCGACCGTCGCGCGCGAGCACATGGGCGATCGCGATCGCGCCGCGGAGCTCTTGCACCAGGCGCTCGGCGTCGACCCGATGCACGAGGAAGCGCTCGCGCGGTACGTCGATCACTTCCGCGAGCGTCGCGACTGGCGCGGCCTGACCGACCTCTACGAGTTCGCACTCGACAACGCGCGCGAGGCAGGCGCGAGCGCCGAGGACATCGTGCATCGCCTCGAGGAGATCGCACAGCTCGCCGAGCTGCGGCTCGGCGATATCGATCGCGCTGTCGACGCGTGGCAGCGCATCGCCGAGATCGAGCCGAGCTCGACGAAGGTGAACGAAGCGCTGCGCCGCCTGACCGCGCGCAGCAAGATGTGGCAACAACTCGTCGCCAGCCTCGAACACGAGCTCGCGACCGCCAACGATCCGATCCAGCGCATCTCGATCCTGAAGAAGATGGCGCAGACGTATCGCGAGCGGCAGATCGATCCGCGCCGCGCGATCGAGCTGTACGAGCAGATCCTGCTGGAGAACCCGGGCGACGACACCACGCTCAAGGCGCTCGCCGAGATGTACGAACGCGAGGGCGACGATCAGGGCCTCGCGAGCACGCTGCGCCGCACGCTCGAGCTCGAGGAGCAGCGCGTTGTCGAGTCGATGCAGCGCGCCGGCAAGAGCAAGGATGCACAGAAGGAGTGGCCCGTCGCGAAGCGCGCCGAGCGCCTGACGATGCTGCGCCGCCTCGCGATCCTGTACGAGACGCGGCTCGCCGACGTCGATGGTGTGGTCTACGCGTGCAGCGCGGTGCTCGAGCTGCTCACGGGTGATCGCGACGCGCTCGAGCGCATGGAGCGCGTACTCGAGAAGGCAAACGATCCGCGCCTCGAGAAGACGCTCGAGTACCACGCCGCGGCGTCGACCTCTCCGGCGGAGCGCGCGAAGCTGCTCAAGCGCCTCGCGAAGATCGCCACCGAACGCGAGGACGACATCGCGGCGCTCGAGCGATGGGAGCAGACGCTGCGCACGTCGCCGTCGGATCCCGACGCGCTGGCCGCGCTCGCGGAGCTGTACGACCGCATGGAGCGGTGGCCCGAGCTCGCGCAGATCCTCGAGCGCCTCGACGGCGGCAAGCCGTTGCCCGAGGCGGGCTCGACGGAGGCCGCGGTGCGCGCGATGGAGCTCGAGAAGTACGCGACCATCGTCGACACGCATCTGCGCGACCCGGCGAAGGCGGTCAAGGCCTGGCATCGCCTTCTCGAGCTGACACCGAAGAACCGCAACGGCATCGCGGCGCTCGTGCGGCTGTATCGCGCGGCGTCCAAGTGGCGAGAGCTCGCCGACATGCTCGGCACGCAGATCGTCTCGTACTCGGGGATGGTCGCGCCCAACGATCGCGAGAACGCGTGCACGGCCTCGATGGAACGCGCGGAGATCTTCGAGGAGCGCCTCGGCGCGCCCGTCGAGGCGATCAAGGTGCTCGAGCAGCTGATCCGCGAGCTCGATCCGAACCATCTCGACGCGCACACGGCGCTGCGCCGCCTGCACGAAGCGCGTGGCGACTTCGACGCGGCCGTGCGCATCGCCGAGCGCGAGATGTACCTGTCGCCCGAGGTCGAGCGAAAAATCGCACGTGGTCTCGAGATCGGCATGATCTGCCGCGACCGCCTCAACAACCCGACACGCGCGTTGCAGGCGTTCAAGCGCGTCCTCGAGCTCGACGGCACCAACGACGAGGCGATGGCCTCGGCGGCCGATCTACTCGCGCGCGTCGGCAAGTGGAAGGACTACGTGATGATGCTGGAGCGCATGCTCGCGCTCCTCCCAGGCCGCGACTCGCCCGAGTCCGCCGCGTACGCCGAGGATCGCCGCAACCTCGTGCAGAAGATCGCCGCGGCGACCGCCGACAAGCTCGCCGATCCGAAAGGCGCGTTCCGTTGGTGGCGCCGCGCGCACGACGAGGCGCCGGACGAGCACACGCTCGCTGATGTTCGCCGAGCCGGCGAATCGTACGGCCTGTGGCGCGAGCTCGCCGAGGTGATCACCGACGAGCGCAAGCGGTTGATCGCTCTGTCCGGTGCCAGTGGTGGTCCCGCGGAGCCCGCGCGCTACGTGGCGCTGTCCCGCGAGCTCGCGGGCAACTACGAGCGCAGGCTCGGCGACAAGCCGCGCGCGTTCACCGTGTTCGGCGAGGCGCTGCACGTGTCGCCGCGCGACGGATCGCTGTTGTCCGAGCTCGATCGCCTCGCGTCGGAGCTCGAGCAGCGCCCGACCTGGAAGTCGCTGCTCGAGGGCTACGACACGGCGCTCGCCGCCGCGACGCCGCGGGAGCGCGTGGATCTGTATCTGCGCCGCGCGAAGATCCTCGAGGAGAAGCTGAACGATCCGAAGGGCGCGGTCGCCGACGTGCTGCACGCGTTCTCGTGGGCACCCGATCGCGACGACACGCGTGACGTGCTTGTCTCCCTCGCGGGTAAGGCACGCGCGTGGCCCGACGTGATCTCCGTCGACAGCGCGCTGGTCGAGCGCGCGACTACGGCGCAGCGCCGCGTAGAGCTGCTCCGGCGCAAGGCGTCGGTGATCGAAGAGCAGATGAAGGACGCCCCCCGGGCGTTCCGCACCCACCTCATCGCGTTGCTGATCCAGCCGGACGACAGCGACACCACGTCACACCTGTGGCGGCTCGCGCGCGTGATCGGCAAGTACCGCGAGACGGATCGGTCACCGCACGCCGAGCCGCCGGCCGCGCACGTGCAAGCCGACGTGCAGATCGTCGAGGCGAACACGCTCGCGAACCGCGCCGCACCGCCGTCCAGTCGCCCGACGATCCCGCGCCGTTTGTCTACCGAGCCGATCGACGACAACATCGGTGACCTCGCGGTCGGCGACGTCACCGAGCAGAGCCTGTCCGTCGGTGACTCGACGCAGCCGATCGATCTGACCGAGCTCGAGCTCGCGACGAGCCGCGACTCCTCGTCGAAGATCCCGCGCAACGAGTTCGATAAGGGCGAAAACGCGACAATGACGCTCTCGCAGAGCGACTTGTCGAAGCTGATGCTCCCGCCGCGGCTGCCTCCGAACGCGAAAGGGCCGCCGAAGCCACCGCCGCGCCCGCCGACGATCGCGCCGAAAGCGCCGCCGCTCCCCGGCATGACGCGGGCGAAGGGGACCACACAAGCACCTCCGTTGCCGGCACCGCGCAAGGGACCTGCGAGTGTGCGTCGCGCGCCGCTACCGACGCTGCCGCACCGTTCGTTCGAATCGCCGTGGGAAGAGCTCGCCGTCGCCTACGAGAGCATGCCGGTGACGGACTCCCAGTCGCGCCAGCGCTGGCTGTACCGCGCCGCCGAGGTCTGGGAGACCGGTGGCAAGGACATCGCGCGCGCGTTCGACGCGCTCGCGCGTGCGTTCGCACAGGCTCGCACGACGCCGGGTGGAGATGCCGAGGTTCGCGCGCGTCTGCACCGCATCGCGCAAGAACATCGCGCGTGGGATCGCCTCGCGGATCTGTACGAGGGCATGGCCGAGGAAGCAGAGACCGCCGCCGCTGCCGCGGACCTCTTGATGGAGGTCGCGAACATTCGCACCGAGCAGAAGAAGCCGCGCGATGCGGAGGCTCAGCTGCGCCGCATCCTCGGCATGCTACCGGGCGACGCGCAGGCGCGCGGCCGCCTCGAGGCGCTCTATCGCGCCGAGGGACGCTGGGTCGAGCTCGCCGCCTCTCTCGAGGAGCGTACGGATCCACGCCTCGGAACGGCCGCCCCGGAGGCGGAGCGCCCGCTGCTGTTGCGCGAGCTCGCGTCGATGTACACGAGCAAGCTGCAGCGCCCGCACGACGCGATCGACGCGTTCGAGCGCCTGCGTTTGCTCGCCCCGGCCGACGTCGCGGTCCTGTTCTCGCTCGGCGAGCTGTACGGACAGGTCGGTCGCTGGTCGAAGGTGATCGAGACGCTCGTGCGCGTCAGCGAGATCGCCGAAGGGACGCCCGAGGCGCGCGATGCGCTGCGCCGGATCGCGAGCATCTACGAGAAGGAGCTCGAGCTGCCGGAGCGCGCGCTCGAGGCCTACAACCAGATCGTCACGACGTGGCCCGATGACACCGACGCGTGGGCGCAGCTCGACACGATCTACTCGACGAACGCGCGGTGGAACGATCTGTCCGACGTGCTCCGCCGCCGCGCCGCGCTCGAGCGCGATCCGGGCATCAAGGCATCGCTCCTGTCGCGCCGCGCGCAGGTGCTGCTCGACTGGCTCGACGCGCCGGAGGAAGCTGCGGCGGCCCTGCGCCACGCGCGCACGGTGGCGCCCGACGATCCGGTGCTCGCCGACCAGCTCGTGACAGCGCTCGTGAAGGCAGGCCGCGAGCGCGAAGCGTCGGCGATCCTCGAGGATCGGATCGACACGATCACCGTGTCGATGTCGGCGCCCGCGCCCGAGGGTGCGCCACCGAAAAATGTCCCGCGCGGCGATCTCGCGGCGCTGCACATCCGACTCGCGCAGCTGCGTCTCGACAAGCTCGGCGATCGCCACGGCGCGCGCGAGGCGATCGAGACTGCGCTCCAGCTCGTGCCGGAACACCCGACGGCGCTTGCAGTACTCGCGGGCGTGGCGTCTCCCGATGAAGATCC
>JBJXGN010000071.1:0-15760 GCA_046160585.1 Kofleriaceae bacterium | reverse complement strand
CGAGGATCGGCACGCCCGCCTGCGCGAGAGCGACCGCGAGCTTGAGCGGCGTCTGCCCGCCGAACTGGACGATCACGCCCCACGGCTTCTCGAGGTCGCAGATCTCGAGGACGTCCTCGAGCGTGAGGGGCTCGAAGTACAGCCGGTCCGTGGTGTCGTAGTCCGTCGACACCGTCTCCGGATTGCAGTTGACCATGATCGACTCGATGCCCTCTTCGCGCAGCGCCATCGCAGCGTGCACGCAGCAGTAGTCGAACTCGATGCCCTGCCCGATGCGGTTCGGCCCACCGCCGAGGATGATGACCTTGCGCTTGTTCGTCGGGCGCGCCTCGCACTCGTCCTCGTACGTCGAATACATGTACGGCGTGTGCGACTCGTACTCCGCGGCGCACGTGTCGACGCGCTTGTAGACCGGGCGGATCTTCGCCTGGTGTCGCGCGGCACGCACCTGCGCCTCGGTGGTCTTCGTCAGCGCGGCGATGCGGCGATCGCTCATGCCCATGCGCTTGTAGCGGCGCAGCCCGTGCGCGTCGACGTCGGCGAGCGCCTTGCCTGCGAGCTCGTTCTCCGCCGTCGCGATCGAATGCACGTGGTGCAGGAACCACGGATCGATCCGCGTCAGCTCGTGCGCGCGCTCGATCGTGAGGCCGAGCTGAAACCCGCGCGCGACCTGGAACAGTCGGTCCGGCGTCATCACCGCGATCGCGCGCTCGATCGCCGACAGGTCGTCGCCCTGCGCGGCCATCGGCAGATCGAAGCCTGCTCGTCCCGTCTCGAGGGAACGGATCGCCTTGCCGAGCGCCTCGCGGAACGTGCGGCCGATCGCCATCGCCTCGCCGACGCTCTTCATCTGTGGGCCGAGCAGCGGCTTCGCCGACGGGAACTTCTCGAACGCGAACCGCGGCCACTTCACGACCACGTAGTCGATCGTTGGCTCGAACGACGCCGGCGTGACGCGCGTGATGTCGTTGTTCAGCTCGTCGAGCGTGTAGCCGATCGCGAGCTTCGCCGCGATCTTCGCGATCGGGAAGCCCGTCGCCTTGCTCGCGAGCGCCGAGCTACGCGACACGCGCGGGTTCATCTCGATCACGAGCATGCGGCCCGTCGCCGGGTCGACCGCGAACTGCACGTTGCTGCCGCCCGTCGTCACGCCGATCTCGCGCATGATCGCGATCGAAGCGTCGCGCATGCGCTGGTACTCCTTGTCGGTCAGCGTCATCGCGGGCGCGACGGTGATCGAGTCGCCCGTGTGCACGCCCATCGGATCGAGGTTCTCGATCGAGCAGACGATCACCGCGTTGTCGTTGGTGTCGCGCACGACCTCGAGCTCGAACTCCTTCCAGCCGAGGACGCTCTCCTCGATCAGGATCGAGTGCACCGGGGACTGATCCAGCCCGAACTGGACCATGCGATCGAACTCGCCGCGGTTGTACGCGATTCCGCCGCCGCTACCGCCGAGCGTAAAGCTCGGGCGCAGGATCGCGGGGAACCCGATCTCGTCGAGGCATGCCCGCGCCTCCTCGACACTCGTCACCAACCGCGATCGCGGGCACGACAGCCCGATGCGCGCCATCGCTTGCTTGAACAGTTCGCGATCCTCCGCCATCTCGATGGAGTGCACGTTGGCGCCGAGCAGCTCCGTGCGGTGCTTCTCGAACAGCCCCGCCTTGTGTGCGGCCATCGCGAGGTTTAGGCCCGTCTGCCCGCCGAGCGTCGGCAGCACCGCACTCGGCTTCTCGCGCTCGAGCACTTTGTCGAGCACCTCGACCGTCAGCGGCTCGACATAGGTCGCGTCCGCGAGCTCGGGATCCGTCATGATCGTCGCGGGATTCGAGTTGATCAGGATGACCCGTAGACCCTCTTCGCGCAGCGCCTTGCAGGCTTGCGTTCCTGAGTAGTCGAACTCGCAGGCTTGTCCGATCACGATCGGCCCGGACCCGATGATCAGTACCGATTCCAGATCCTTGCGACGGGGCATCTGGAGGCACCGTGTACCCCGGTTTCCGTCGACACACAACGTGCGCGTGTCACGTGCTCGTGCACGTGCACGATCTCCGATCGGCTCCGGAGGTCTCCGAATCGCGCTCGCCCGGACTCATCCCAGGACTCGCGACCGAGTCTGCTCGGCCGACGAGACCTGTCACCCGCCGTCGCAGATTTCACGAGCGTCGAGCGAACCGCATCGCGGTCGGAGCCCGTCCTCCCAGATTTCACGAGCGTCGAGCGAACCGCATCGCCGGTCGGAGCCACGTTCCACTCGGCGTCCCGTTCGTGCACGAGCACGTGCACGTGGCACGAGCACGAGGACGAGCACGCTAAGATGCGCACGTTACTGAGCGGCCCACACGGCGCGCCAGGCAGACGCATCGCCGATCTGCCCGCTTTCGTTTGTGCCCCAACACCACAGAGAGCCATCCATCTTCGTAGCGCACGTGTGGTTGTCGCCGGAACCGAGGAACTCCCAGTCCCGCTCCTCGCCGATCTGCACCGGCACGTGGCTCTCGCGATAGTCGCCCGTCGCGAGCTGGCCACGTCCGTTGCCGCCCCAGCACCACAGCGTGTTGTCGAGCTGGAGGCCACACGTGTGCGTCGCGCCCGCGACGACCTGGCGCCACGTGGCGTCGTTGCCCGCCTGCACCGCGACCGAGGACTGCGTCGTCGAGTTGTTGCCGAGCTGGCCGTTCGTGTTGAGCCCCCAGCAGAACATCTCGCCCTGGCGAATGCCGCACGTGTGGTAGTAGCCGGCCGCGACGGCGCTCCACCCTGTCGTTGCTTGTTCGATCGGGTTCAGGCGCTGCGTCGTGGTGCCGTCGCCGAGCTGCCCGTTGCCGTTTTCACCCCAGCAGCCGACGCGCGCAGTCGACGCGTGCACCGCACACGTGAAGCCGAGCCCGGTCGCCACCTGCGCGAACGTGATGTTCGCGAACACGGGGGCCACGATGTCCGAGTGCGGGTTCGTGTTGTTGCGACCGAGCTGGCCGTTACCGTTGCGTCCCCAGCACGAGACACCGCCGCCCGCTGCGGGGACCGCACACGTGTGAAAGCGAGCGGACAACGAGACCGCGGTGATGCCGTTGACGAGTGACGGCGCGCGCGAGCCGACGACGCTGTCCCCGAGCTGCGACTCGCCGTTTCCGCCCCAGCACCAAACCTGCGTGCCGCGGAGCTCGCACGCGTGCTGGCCACCGACGGTGATCGCCGCGCGCACGCCGCCCGCGATCAGCGCGGGCACTTGGCGCGGTCCCGCGATGTCGTCGCCGAGCTGGCCGAGGCTGTTGTCGCCCCAGCACCACAGCGATCCGTCTTCGCGACGCCCGCAGGTCGAGGCTGCGCCGGCGGCGACGATGCGGTCCCACTCGCCCTCGAGTCGCGTCGGCTCGACGCGACTCGCACCGTCGCCGGTGCCGAGCTGGCCGTACGAGTTGAGGCCGGTGCAGCTGATCTCGCCGAGCTTGCCGACGATGGCGCACGAGTGCGCGTAGCCGAGCCCGATCGCCGCCGGCAGCTCGAAGTCCATCGCCGTGGGGCTCGCGTTGACCAGTGCGCGGCTCTCCGAGACGCCGATCTCTCCGATCGAGTCGCCACCCCAGCACCACATCGAGCCGTCCTCGCGGCGGCCGCACGTCTGCCGCTGACCGACGGAGATGTCGATCCAGTCGTCGTGATCGATACCGACCGCGCGCGGCGTGTTGCGTGCCGACGTCGTGCCGTCGCCGAGCTGTCCGCTCGTGTTGAGCCCCCAGCAGCGCAGGCGCCCGTCGGTGCGAATGCCACACGCGTGCAGATACGTCAGCGCGATCTTCGTCCACTGCCCGCCGACCTCGGTGGGCGTGCCGCGGTTTCCGTTGGTCGCGTCGCCGACGGTGCCGCTACCGTTGTAGCCCCAGCACCACAGCGTGGAGTCACTGCGGATGCCGCACGTCGACTGGTTGCCCGACTGGATCGCGAGCCAACGATCACTACCGATCGTCTTCGGCGTGGTCTGCGCGGCCGTCGAGTTGTCGCCGAGCTGGCCGAAACCGTTCTCGCCCCAGCAGCGTAGCCGCTGCATCTCGTCGAGGCCGCACGTGTGGTCGAGCCCGACCGACACCTGCGTCCAGTTGCCCGCGACCTGCATGGGCACGGACGCGCTGCTCGTCCCGACCACGCCGAGCTGATACGTCGCGTTCGAGCCCCAGCACCACAGCGTGCCATCGAGCTTCACGCCGCATGTCGTGGCGCGCCCCGTAGAGATCTGCGCCCACGCGGCGTTGTCGGTAAGCGTCGGAACGAGCACCTCGCGGGCGTCCGTCGCGACGCCGAGCTGCCCGTACGTGTTGTCGCCCCAGCACCACACCGCTTGTTCGCTGTCGATCGCGCAGCTATGACCTTCACCCGAGACGACGCTTGTCCACAGCGCAGGAGTCTGCGGCGACGAGAAGCCGCAGCCGGCGATCGCCGCGAAAATCAGCGCGCGCGTCACGCGAAAGATCATCTCACACCAGCTGCGTGTCCGAAGTGAAGCTGCCCTAACGCTGCTTCACGATGCCGCTATCGACCTTGTAGTCGGAGAGCGTTCCGACCAACACGGCCGCGACGGCTGCGGCGCGCTCGCCGAGCGGCGCCTTGGACTTCGCGAGCCCCTCGAGCACGGTGCGCTTGATGCGCCCCGACTCTTCCTCCGGACGCAGGAGCGCCCCGACGAGCGGCGGCGCGATCATCGCGGGATCGCGCGCCGCGAGCCCTTCGATCGTCGCGAAGCGAACGTTCTCGTCGAAGTCCGTTACGTATGGTGTGAGGCGCGGGACGACCTCGTCGTCGGTCGCGCCCGTCCATTCGGAGAACCAGCGAATGAGATCGATGCGGCGATCCGGCATACGCACGTAGCCCGGCGGCTCACTCTTGAACAGCTCGTCGACGATCGCGATCACCTTGTCGTGATTCGCGACGCGCTCGACGACGCGCAGCGGGAACGCGAGATGGTCGGCGCTCTTCATGTACCTCTCGACCGCAGGCAGCGACGCGGCGCCGTTCGCGACCAGCGCGTCGACGACCCAGTGCTTCTCCTGCTCGTCCTCGGTCGCCTTTTGGCTCGTGATCGACCAGCGCTTGCAAAGGCCGACGAGCGCGGCCTCGGTGCCTTCTTCTTTGAGCTTCTCCAACGCCGCCCACCGATCCGGTTGCTGCGCGAGCTTGTTCGTCGCGCGCTCGATGGTCTTCTGGAGCGCCTTCTCTTTGTTACCAAACAGTCCGAACACCATGACTGGGCGCATCCTGGGCCTGGGAACGGTTTGTCGCAAGGCCCGAAATGTCCTGGAATTGATCCATGCGACGCGATGGCGCGTACAATCTGCCGCGATGCTGCTCCGGATCACCATCCTCGCTGTGATGACCGCGTGCTCCGCCGGTGTGAAGAAGGCTCCGCCCGCCGGCGGCGACACGACACCTCCTCCTACGCCATCGGGTGGGTATGACTCCCCACCTGCGACAACACCGACGATGTCACCTCCTGCTTCCGTGAAGTTGTCCGCAAAGCTCGCACCGGTGCAGGAGAAGTCCGAGTCACTACGCAACGCGGCCGATCAGCTCGTCAAGGCCGGCCAGGCGCTCGACAACGGCAACAAGAACCTCGCCGAGCAGCTGTTCTCGACGGCGGAGATCTTCGTCGGTCCAGACGCGCTCGTTTCGATCGCGCCGTTGTTCCGCGAGGGCGCGCCGCCCCGCGTGACGACACCCATCCAGAAGTTCGACCCGACGAAGGAGACCGCGCAGCCCAAGGCCGTCGGTAACTCCGAAGAGGAAGACGAGAAGGACAAAGTCCCGCCGCCGCCCGCCGTGGGGACGCTGACAGGCACCGTCCAGATCAACGGCAAGCCGCTGACTGGTTTCGGCCTCATCACACTCGAGCCCGCGAGCGGAAAGTGGAAGCCGCGCACGCCGAAGCGAGGCGTCATCGAGCAGCGCGGTCGCGAGTTCTCGCCGCGCGTCGCCGCCGTCGCCCTGGGATCGACGATCTCGTTCCCGAACTTCGACACCGTGTTCCACAACGTCTTCAGCGCGTCGCCGTCCTCCCCGTTCGACCTGGGCATCTACAAGGTCGGTGAGGCGCGCGAATACACCTTCACCAAAGAAGGGATTGTTCGCCTCGGCTGTAACCTGCACGCGAACATGAGCGCATACATCGCCGTGGTGTCCGCGCCGTCGTATGTCGTCACCGACGACAGAGGAGCGTTCTCCTTCAAGCGCCTCGCACCTGGGCAGTACAAGCTCCGCGCGTGGAGCGAGAAGAGCAAGGCGCCGATCACGCAGGACATCACGATCAAGGTGGGCAAGAACGCGGTGACCGTCGGCGTCGCCGCCGATGCGCCGACCGGCCCGCAGCCGGACAAGTTCGGTGGCAAGCGTGGGTAAAGGGCCGCTGATCGCTGGAGCCGTTCTGCTCGTCGCCGGTGGCGCGGCGCTCGGCTTCGGTCTCACACGCAAAGCGGTCGGCGGTATGACGCCCGGGATGACCTCCGCGATGGGCGCGGCGGTCGCGAACCTCGACGGAGACATCAAGGCGGCGCGCGCGTCGGTGGAGCAGCGAGCGAAGACACTGTCGGAGATCAACACGGTGCGCGCTGCGATCGGCACCGACGCGGCCACGATGCGCGATCAGGTCGGGAAGGAGATCGCGTTCAACACCGACGGCGGCGAGGTGATCGAGCTCGGCCAGCTGCCCAAGGCGGGTGGCGCCCCGATCGTGCTCGTCACGCTCCCCGACAGCGGCATGCGGTCGATGTTCGCGTCGAAGATGGGTGCGTTCGCCGAGCTCGCGGGCGACAAGCTGCTGGTCACGCGGACCTCCGAGATCGTGCCGTCCGACGAGGAGCTCGCGAAGACGGTCACTGGCTACGTCACCGTGACCAAGCCGCTCGATCTCGCGCCCGCGCTCGACAAGCTCGCCGCGGCGGGACTCTCGGGGCGCATCGTCGTCGGAGAGAAGACCAAGACCTTCGGCAACCCGCCTTCCGACGCCGAAACCAAGTGGAAGACCGAGCCGATTCCCTCGCAGCCGGACGCGCAGCTGATCGCCGCCGAGCCACCCGCAAAGGCGGGCATGCCGATCGCCGTCATCGGTGGCGGTGCCGGCATCGCGGGGCTCGGGTTGATCCTCATCCTCATCGGCCTGCTCACGGGCAAGGACAAGACGGGCTTGACGCAGGCGATGGCCGCGCAGACGCCGACCAACGTCGGCATCGCGAGCACGCAATTGTCCACCGGTGTCGCGGTCGGAACCCCAACCGCGCAAACGCCCGTGCCTATCGAACTACCCGGTGGCCACGCGCTCGATCCCGCGAACATCGGACCCGGCACGCAGATCGGCCGCTGGCAGGTAATCCGCCGCCTCGGCTCTGGCGGCATGGCCGACGTGTACCTGTGTCGCGCGAAGGGCGAGGCCGGCTTCGAGAAGACCGTCGCGCTCAAGCTCATGCACCAGCACCTCGCGCGAAACCAGCGCGCGGTCGATCACTTCCTCGACGAAGCGCGCCTCGCCGCGAAGATCAGCCACCCGAACGTCGTCGCGATCCAGGATCTTGGCAAGATCGGCGCCGACTACTGCATCGTCATGGAGTATGTCGAGGGCGTCGATCTCGAGCGTCTGCTGATGTCGTCGCGCGACGGCGGCCGCCAGGTCCCCGTCAACGTCGGGCTCGCCATCCTGTGCAAAATGCTCGACGGGCTCAACGGCGCGCACACCGCGAGCGGACCCGACGGCGTACCGATGGGCATCATCCATCGCGACGTGAAAGCCGCGAACGTGCTCGTGTCGAAGCAAGGCGGCGTGAAGGTCGTCGACTTCGGCATCGCAAAGGCTGCGGTGCAAGGTCACCTCACCGTTGCCGGCGAGACCAAGGGCACGCCGTCGATGATGGCGCCCGAGCAACGCGTTGGCGAGAAGGTCGACGTGCGCGCCGACGTGTACTCCGCGGGCGCGGTCGCGTTCGAGGTGCTGACGGGCCACGCGGTCAACCTCGATCTTGCGGCGCTCGCGCACCTCGGCGTCGAGAAATGGCCACACCTGCCGCCGCCGTCGAGCTTGCGCCCGGAGCTGCCGTTACAGCTGGACAAGATCGTCCTCACCTCGATGGCGTTCGAGCGCGAGCGCCGGCCCGCGAACTGCGCGGACTTCGAGGCACTCCTCGAGGGCGTCATGAAGCAGAACAACCTGACCGCGACCGACAAGGAGATCGCGCGGTGGGCCGAGTCGGAGATGCGCATGCTGGGTGTGGAGCTGTCGGGAACGATGACCGGCGCGACCCCGGTAACGAGCGTGTAGTATGGGTTGATGGTCTTCCCGTGCCGTCTCGGCACCATCGCGCTCGCGCTCGCCGCGTGCGGGCGCATCGGTTTCGACGAAGGCGTCTCGACCGAGGTTGGCGAGCAAGCGCGCTCGATGTTCGACGTTGGCGAGCAGTTCGCGTGTGCGATCCGCAGCGGCGACGTGTACTGCTGGGGCGAGCGCGGCCAAGGGCAGGACGGCGTCGGTAGCGGCCCCCCGATGCTCGTACCAGTGCGGGTCTCGGGGATTCCCGACGCGGTCCAAGTCGCCGTCACGCGCTATCACGCCTGTTTGCTCAGCACGGTGGGGACCGTGTGGTGCTGGGGCGGGGACGAGAACGGTCGCCTCGGCAATCTTCCATCGGCGCGGCGCGTGCCGGGTGGTAACGCGACGCCGCCGGCCGTCGTGCCGCTGCCGGAGCGCGCGACGTACATCGACGTGGCTCCCGATCATGGGTGTGCCGTCCTCGCGAGCGGCGCCGTGTGGTGCTGGGGCCGCAACAATCGCAGTCAGCTCGGGCGCGGGTTCGCGAGCGGCGAGTCCGACGCCGGGTTCGGTCCGGGGCCGGTGAGCGATCTTGTCGACGCGGTCCAGGTGGCGGTCGACGACGACACATCGTGCGCACTTCGCGGCGACCAGACGGTGGCGTGTTGGGGAGCCAACCAGGACGGCGCGATCGATCCGTCGGGCGCCGACGCGACAAGACCTGTGTCCGTCGACGGGCTCGCGGGCGCGACGACGGTGACGATCGGCGGTGACACGATCTGCGCGCTGATCGGTGGGCGTGTCGGCTGTCGTGGATATGGTCTCGACGGGCAGCTCGGCGACGGCGAGCTCGAATCCAGCGCGGCGGTCGTGTTGTCCACCCTCGACGACTACGTCACCGTCGAGGCGGCGCAACGGCACGTGTGCGCGGTGCGCGAGAACGGAACCGCGAAGTGCTGGGGCGCGAACAATCGCGGCGTGCTCGGCGACGGGACGATCGAGCCGCGCTCGACGCCCACGCGGGTCACCTCGCTCGACGACGCGATCGCGATCTCGACGGACGATTCGTCGACATGTGCGGCGCGCGCCGACGGCAGCATGTCGTGCTGGGGGTGGGGATCGCGCGGTCTCATCGGCGACGGACGTAGCGCCGTGCTGCGCGCGCGCAACGTCGCGGGCGTCGGAGGCGCGACGACGATCGCCGCCGGTCAGGGCTTCTCGTGTACGAGCGACGGCAGCGCCGTCTCGTGCTGGGGCGACAACCACGTCGGCCAGCTCGGCCTCGGCTCCGCCGGTGGCGTGATGGCGATGCCACAGCCCGTCGCGTTCGCGTGGCCGTCGACCATCACCCAGCTGGTCGCGGGCATCGCCCACGTGTGCGCGCGGCTGAACGACGACTCGGTCTACTGCTGGGGTGACAACGCGGTCGGGCAGCTCGGTGACGGCACCGACCAGAACCGCTTCACGCCGACGCGCGTCACGATCCCTCCGACTACACGCCTCGCCGCCGGCGACGGACACACGTGCGCACTCGGCCAGGACCAGTCGGTGCGATGCTGGGGAGCCAACAACGCAGGCCAGGTCGGCGATTCGACAACGACGGACCGTGGGCTGCCGGTCGCCGTGGCAACGGGGGTCGCGGAGCTCGTCACTGGCGCGCGCCACACGTGCATACGCATCGGCGGAGACGTCTCGTGCTGGGGATCGAACAGGGACGGTGAGATCGGCGACGGATCGAACGCGGAGTATGCGACCAGCGCGGTCACGCTCCCCGGGATCGTCGCGTCGAACCTCGCGGCCGGTGGTTCCTCGTCGTGTGTGCGCGATAGCGCCGGGATCCTGTGCTGGGGCCTCAACGCATCGAACGTGCTGAGCATCCCCGTAGCGGCGTATATCCAGCCCGTGCCCGCGCCGTCGGATCGCTCGGAGCTGTTCGCGATCGGCGGCACCACCGGATGTTTTGGAGATACGTGTTGGGGTAGCAACAGCCTCGGGCAAGCCGGTGTGGGGTTGTTCAGCGATTCCGCGCCGCCAACCGTGGTCGTCGATCTCCCGGCGGAGGCTGGGAGCGGGAGCATCTTCGCCATGAGCTCGCAACACGCATGCGCGATCGTCGTCCCGCTCGGACGCACCGTCTATTGCTGGGGCGAAAACGCGACCGGTGAGGTCGGCATCGGCGCCGTGACCGAGGCGCGCTCTCCGTCGTCGACGGTGGCGTTTCCGTAGCGGACGGGGTCGGAATCTAGAACGAGAACACCGCGCGCACGCCCGCGCTGTCTTTGGTCACGGTCGGGGTGATGGTCGCCGGCTTCTCCGGGTTCGGGGCGCGCCAGAACAGATACGCGGCGACGCCGGCCGTCACGCCCGCGAGCCCGAACGAGACCCACGACAGCATCTCGTAGCGCTCGCCTTCCTCGATCAGGTCGTCATAGAGGCGCTTGGTCTCGCGGTCGTAGATCGGCGGATTGCCGCTGATGCCGGTGTAGAGGTCCTCGACGTCTTTCTCGGCGGAGTCCGCCGAATATGCGAGCACCGCACCGACGGTGACGAGCGCGATCGATCCGGTGACGAACAGCCATGCACCGCGATGACGCGAGGTGAGCGCCACCTTGTCGCCGGGCTTGTCGCGCGAGCCCACGAACGAGCCCATCGCGGTCTTCGGATCTTCTTTCGCCGGCTCCGTCGTCGGATTCGCGGGTTCGGCGGGTGCGTCGACGGGCGTCGTGGGTTTGTCGGCAGGTGTGTCGACCGGCGCGGTCGGCGGTGTGGTCGGTGTGGTCGGCGGATCGGAGGGCTTCTCTGCGGGCTTGTCGGGCTCGCACGCTTTGATGCGTGCGTTCGTGATGTCGACGAACGCTGGGGTCGGTTTCGCGGTCGCGAGGTAGCGACGGTAGTAGATGACCGCGACGGGGCACTTGCCGGCGCGCTCGTTCGCGGTGCCGATCTTGTAGAACAGCACCGGATCGCGCGAGAGCTCGTAAGCGGCGCCGTAGTCGCGCGCGGCGGTGTCGTAGTCCTGCGCGGCCATCGCATTCTCGGCGGCGGTGTACAGCTCCTTCGCGCGCGCCTTGTCGATCTCGCTCGGCTGGGCAAGCGCCTCGCCGGTCAGCAGCAACAGGGCGATGACACCCGCACGCATCGTCCAGAGCGTAGCATTCTGCGCTATACCCTCGCCGTCGTATGGCGAAGATCGACATGGTTCGCAACCTCGGCGTGGTCGCCCACATCGACGCCGGCAAGACGACCGTTTCGGAACGGTTCCTGTTTCACTCCGGCAAGATCCACAAGGTCGGCGAGGTCCACGACGGTGAGACCGAGATGGACTGGATGGAGCAGGAGCGCGAGCGCGGAATCACGATCACCGCCGCGGCGACCACGTTCGAATGGCGCAAGCACGAGATCCATCTGATCGACACGCCGGGCCACGTCGACTTCACGATCGAGGTCGAGCGCTCGCTGCGCGTGCTCGACGGCGCGGTCGTCGTGTTCTGCGGCGTCGCCGGCGTGCAGCCGCAGTCGGAGACGGTCTGGCACCAAGCCGACAAGTTCAAGGTCCCGCGCATCGCGTTCATCAACAAGCTCGATCGCATCGGCGCGTCGTTCCCATCGGTCGTCGCGGACATCCGCGAGCGCCTCGGGGCGAACGCCGTCCCGCTCCAGCTGCCGATCGGCGCCGAGGATGCATTCGCGGGCGCGATCGATCTGGTCCGCATGAAGGCGCACATGTTCTCGGGCGACGTGACCGAAATGCCCGAAGTCGTCGACATCCCGTCCGACCTCGCCGCGAGCGCCGCCGACGCGCGCGATCAGATGATCCAGGCGCTCGCCGATCTCGATGACGGCATCGCCGCGAAGTACCTCGACGGGCACGAGATCACCGCGGCGGAGCTCGACGCGGTGATCCGCAAGAACACGATCGCCGTGAAGATGGTGCCGGTGCTCGCCGGCACTGCGCTTCGCAACAAGGGCATCCACGAGCTGCTCGACGCGGTCCTCGCGTATTTGCCGTCGCCCGCGGACGTCCCTCCCGTGACGGGTGTGGACCCCAGGTCGCTCTCCTCGTCCGAGAAGCTCGTCCGCGCCCCGAAGAACAACGAGCCGTTCGCGGCACTCGTGTTCAAGATCGCGATGGACGAAGGCCGAAAGGTCGTCTTCATGCGCGTGTTCTCGGGGACGATCGAGGCGGGTGCGGAGGTGCTCAACGTTCGCACGAACAAGAAGGAGAAGATCGCGCGCCTGTTCCAGCTGCACGCGAACAAGCGCGAGCGGCTCGACAAGGCGATCGCGGGCGAGATCGTCGCCGCCGCGGGCCTCAAGGACGCGACGACGGGCGACACGGTGTGCGATCCGAAGGCGCCGATCCTCCTCGAGCGCATCGACACGTACGAGCCGGTGATCTCGCAGGCGATCGAGGCCGACAACAACGCGGCCAAAGAGCGCCTCGACTTCGCGCTCAACAAGATGGCAGAGGAAGATCCGACATTCCGCTTCCACGAGGACAAGGACACCGGCCAGACGTTGATCCGCGGCATGGGCGAGCTCCACCTCGAGATCATCGTCGACCGCATGAAGCGCGAGTACGGCGTGCTAGCGCGCGCCGGCAAGCCGCAGGTCGTGTATCGCGAGACCATCGCGGGCGAGGCCGACGGCCACGCCATCTTCGAGCGTACCGGCGCCTCCGAGACGCAGGTGATCTACGGCGAAGCCACGTGTCACGTGAAGGCGCGTCCGCGCGGCGCGGGCATGGAGTTCAAGAAGGCGCTGCCCGCGAACGCACTGGTCCCGATGCACATCGTCGACGCAGCGATGCAGGGCCTGCGTGACGCGGCGTCGAGCGGTCCCGACGGCTACCCGCTCGAGGACGTCGAGGTCACGCTGAAGAACGTCGTGCTTCGCGACGGCGCGAACGGCGAGATCGGCGCGCGTGCCGCCGCGGCCGAGGCGTTCCGTCGAGGCGTGCAGGCGGCCAAGCCGTCGCGTCTCGAGCCGATCATGGCCGTCGAGGTCACCGTCGACGACGAGTTCCTCGGCGCGATCATCGGCGATCTCACGCAGCGCAAGGGAAACGTGCAGGACGTCACGACGCGCGGCGCGAAGAAGGTCGTCGCGGCGCTCGTACCGCTACGCAACATGTTCGGCTACTCGACGCGCGTTCGCAGCCTCAGCGAGGGCCGCGCGACGTTCTCGATGCAGTTCCATTCGAACGACATCTTGCAGTCGTAGGTCACAGTCGTATGCAGGCGGCGAGGGACTCGTCGATCCCGGTCCCGTCCGACGTGACGAGGCTACAAACCGCCTGGGCGTTCGCGCACGCAGGCTCCTCGATCAGATCGAGCTCGACGACGAGCGGGACGAGGACCGAGGCTCCGTTGCTGAGGTCGAGCTTGAGGACCTGCGAGGGCAGCGCGTCCGCGATGTTCGCCGTGTCGGCGAAGTCTCCCGAGAACCTGAGCTTGAGGGAGCAATTGCCCTCGACCGAGGTGCGGACCGTGTTGATAGGAGCCAGCTGTGACGATCGCATGGTCGTGAACGGCCCCAACCCAATGCTGGTGACCGCACCGATCGACAGCTCGCTACACGTGGTGGCGATCGGCACGTTCCATGTCGTAGCGAGCACCGCGTCGACGTCCCCACTGCACACCGCGAGCATGTTTGCGTCTTGCCAAACGGGAATCGTGCAGCGCACGAACGACGGATGATTCGCGCCGAACTGCATCGGGTTTCTGAGTGCTCCCAGGATGCAACCGTAGTTGTTGTTCGGGTTGCAGACCCGATCGCACACTGCCGATGGCACACATCGGCGTTCACCGTTGTCGAAGGTGACGGGCTTACACTCGACCGGACCTTCGCCGTCGATGCAAAGTGAATCGCCGAGCAAGCACTGCGTGAGGTCTGCCGCGGCGGCCTCCTGTGCGGCGCACGTGAACGGTTGACCCGGCGGCGCTTGGTCGTCCAGACCGTGGTGGGGCCAGATCGCGTCGCACTCCCCTTGATCTGGCAGCCATCCGTCGCAGTCGAGATCGTCGGCGGGCACGATGAACTTGCGATCCGTCGTCGCGTCCTTCGTGCGCTCGAACGCGAGGCACCCGATGCGATCGGGAACCGTAGGATCGTCGTACCAGGTCTCGACGCGAAGCCCGTCGCTCGACGGTCGCCCCGTGACCCGGTCCTCCACGATCGGCTCGAGCACGAGCTGCACGCGCATGTAGTCCGTCGTGTAGACCTCGAACTCGAGCAGCGCCGCGGCGACGAGTGCGCCATCGTCGTCGAAGCCGACGGCCGCGGCGAGCGGGACCCGCGTCTTGTCTCCGTTCGATCGGATCGTGAAGTAGGCGATGCCGTCGGACTCGACGTCCGCGGCGAACGCGCGCGCGTCCTTGCGCGTGTACACCTCGCCGTCGAGATAGGTCATCGCGGCGGGTGTCTTGAGCTGGGGGCACGGTTGCTCGCCCCCAGCGTCCGTCGTGCACAACCCGTCGACGACGTAGAGCTCGACGCGTGTCGCGGCTGTTTCACCGCGATCGACCTCCAGCGAGACTCCATCGCCATCGCACGCGCCGACGGCGATGACGAGAGCAAATCCTACGCAGAGGGCCCGCACGCCCTCATTGTACGACTACTTGCCCCAGACCTGGACACGCGCGTTTCCGCCGCCGGGTAGGTTGCGGTAGGCGAAGTCGATGGTCTTGATGACGCGCCGGTCGCCTGGGAGATCGATCACGCGCGTGCGCGTACCCTCGCGGAACACCGCGCTCTTGATCTGCGGGTCGAACACCGGGCCACGACCGAACTTCACCTTCACGTCGTACAGCTCGATGTCGCTGTCGAGGACGACGACGGTGATCTGGCGGAACTTGCCCTCGTCGCGGCCGACCTCGATGCGGTCGCGATCACCCTGGCGGCCACCGCCGACCTTCTGCTCGCCGAGCATCGTCCAGCCGTTCTGATCCCACATCGGCTTGTTGCTGTCCGCGCCACCCTCCGTCTTCCACGCCCACACCTCCACCTTGGCCTTTCCGCCACCGGGGAGGTTTCGGTACTTGAAGTCGATGTGCTTGATGACGCGGTCGTCGCCGGGGAAGTCGATGACACGCGTTCGCTGGTTCTCGCGGAAGTAGTGCGCCACGTTGGGCTTCCACTCGGGGCCACGCGCGAACTTCACGCCGAAATCGATCAGCTCGAGGTCCGAGTCGCGGACCACGATCGTGATCTTCGTGAACTTGCCCTCGACGCGACCGACCTCGATGCGATCGCGATCGACGCGGCCGTCGACGTCGCGCGTTCCGAGGAGCGTCCAGCCCTTGGAGTCCCAGTTCACTACGACTGGCGGGCGCGGCGCATCGACGGCCTTCCACACCCACACCTCCACCTTGGCCTTTCCGCCACCGGGGAGGTTTCGGTACTTGAAGTCGATGTGCTTGATGACGCGGTCGTCGCCGGGGAAGTCGATGACACGCGTTCGCTGGTTCTCGC
>JBJXGN010000070.1:0-16777 GCA_046160585.1 Kofleriaceae bacterium | reverse complement strand
CATGTAGCCGCGCTCGCGGCCGCGATCCTCGAAGGCGCTCGTCGAGGTGGGGGTGAACAGCCCGGCATGCGCCTCGACGCGGTTGCGCCACAGGTAGCGAATGATGCCCTCCGAGAGCCCGCGCGCGACCGCCAGGTAGAGCTCGCCGCGATCATCGGCACCGAGGTTCTGACCGCCGGGGAGCTTGCGGATCGATAGCCGGAACAGCAGCCGCGAGAACGGCAGATCGCCCTCGCGGATGTAGCCCTGCGCGAACTCGTCGCCGTGCACCATGAAGTCCGTCGAGGCGGGCATCGCGCCGATGTCGACGGCGTCGTAACCGTACGGCGAGCGATCGTCGCGGTACTTGACGAAGTGCTTCGCCGTGCCCGTGTACACACCGCCGCCGACGAGGCGCGAGAGGCGCGCCGCGCGATCCGCTGCGTAGGACGACACGGCCGGGATCTGGACGACGATCTCGCGGCCACCGAGCGCCGTCTTGCACTTGGTGATCGTCAGGTTCGCGAGCAGCTCGTCGAGCGACGCCTCACTCGAGTAGAGCCGGAACCAGCTCACGGCGCCCTCGAGGGTCGCGAACGTCATCACGATGAACCGTCCGAGCAGGATGCCGCGTGGATCCGGCGCTACACCGGGCGTGAAGAACCGGGTCTGTCCTTGCGCGACATGCTCGAGCGCCACGCCGCCAAACTAGCATGCATGTGCCTACAATGGCTGGCGGTGCGGCGCTCACTCGCGTCCGTCGTTACGGTCGCGTCACGTCAACAACGGCACCCGTCCCTGCGTCCCACGCACGCAGCCCCGCGGAGCTGTGCAACACGAGCCGCGTCGCGGAGAGACCGACGGCACCATCTCGCGTTGGAACGGGAGCTCGCCACCGCTCGCGACCCGCCTCGACAACGGCGACCTGCCACTCGTCGACTCCGGTCGCAAGCAATAGCGCGAGCGTGTCACCATACGTTGCCATGTGAACGATGCGCGCGGGCGCGAGAGCGATCACGACGTCGCGCGTCCCCACCAACACCACCGTGTCGACGCGCCGCCGGTCGGTCGCCGCGTACGAATACCAGTATCCGCTCGCCGCACGTGCGAGGTGTCGCGGCTGGTGCTTTGTCGTATGCAGCACGGGCTGTGTATCCGGCTTCACGATCGCGACGCCGCCTCCGCGCGGCACGACGAGACGGCCATCGTCGAGGCTCGCGATCTGCCCAAACCCCGATGGACTCGGCGCCGGCAGCGTGAACGACGCATCCTCGTCTAGCGCAGCGCCTGCGAACCGGAAGCGCACCACGCGATCGGCACGGACGACGTAGATCGCGTCGTTCGTCCCTGCGCGGCGCACGAGCGCACCGCCACCAGCGCACGCGACCGCCGTGTGCGTCGTCGGCGCACCACCTACGATGCGATATGCCGTGCACTGCTCCCATGCGACCACGCTGCGATCGGACAGCACCGTGAACGATCGCGCCGGTACCGCGAGCACGCCGGTCCGCCGCATCGTCGCGAGGTCCCACTGCCACAGCTGATCGCCGACTCGCTCCACGAGCACGTCCCCCTCGATCGCGAGCGGACTATCGTCGAGGTTCGTCCACGCTTCCACGTCGACGATCGCAGCGGCATCACCAGCCGCATCGCCACCTACACGTGGAGGCTGCACGGACGCTCCGCTGCCGCCACACGCGGTGGCGCCGACCGCCAACAGAAACTCGCGACGATTCACGGTGCGACGATACCCTCAGCGCCGATAGCGCGCCTCCAGCATCTGGATCTGTTCGGGCGTCGACAGCCTCGCTGCCTCCGCGTCGAACGCCTTCAGCCGTTTCTCGTCGACACCCGTGGCGCCCAAGCGACCGCGCGCCGCGCTCGCCGCCGTGTCGCCGTGGAACACCTGCTCGCGCATGACCTTGAACTGCCCACCTCGCTGCTCGACTGCGCGTTGCTTCTCGTCCATTACCGCCTTGCTCGCGTCGAGCGACGCTTGCAGCGCCACGAGCTTCTGCTTGTTCGCGGGCGTGTCGGGCGTCGCGTTGATTTTCGCGAGGAGCTCCGAGACCTGTCTCCGCGCGCGTTTTGCCTCGGCCGCCGGCTGCGCGACGAGATCCTGGTACAGCTGCTCGGGTCTGTGCACCGCCTTCGCGTACACGTCTGCGAAGTGCTCGTCCGCGCTCTCGGACGAATAGCGCCACGAGTCCGCCTGCGGTGCGCCGCGATCGTCGAGTCCGGTCGCCGATGAATACGGAACGCCCGTGTGATCGACGCCCTCGAACTTCCCACCCGGTCTCGCGCTGTACCGGCGTTTGAAGCCGGGGTTCGATCCGGATCCGTGCGTCGCCGGATCGATCGCCTTGATGTCATTCTCGGACATGCCATCGGCGAGCATCTCGTCGCGGGTGGCCTCGGAGTAGCCCGCGACCTTCTTGAACGCCTCGAACACCGTTGGATCGCGCGTCGCGACGTCGTGTCCGATCTCGTGCGTGAGCGTGTACTCGAGGACCGCGATGCGATCCGAGTGCTGCTTCGTGAACTCCTCGCTGACCCCTTCGCGCTTTTGGCCACCGTGGCTGTACGCCTCGCGCGGTGCGCCGTCCTCCTCGTGTTCGGTCGCGCCGCTGTCGAAGATCTGGATCAGGTGCTCGTGGCCGGTCGCCGCGCCGCCCACGCTGCTTCGTCCCTTGTACGTACCTTCGCGACGCAGCTCCTTGAATCCGTCGACACGGCCGGTGTGATCGCGCGGTAGTCGAGCGAGCGTCAGCTCGACAGACGCGAGCTCGTCTTCCTCCCACTTGCGCTCGTTCGGCCCCTGCATCTCGTTGGTGAGATCGATCCCAGACTTCTGCTCCAGCGCGTACTCCTTCTCCTTCCGCGCGATCACCGTGTCGACCTGCTCGAGCGTCGGCGTCGTCCCGTCCGAGCCATACAGATCGCCGACCTCATCCATCACCTCGTCGCGCGTGTGGATCGCGCGATCCACGCTTCGCTCGTGCCGCGCGAGGTTCGTCTTCTGTTTGTCCGTACGCTTCGAGTGACGGGCGTCGAACGCATCCTGCGTGTTGTCGGTCTCGTCATGCTCGGCACGCCACTTCTTCTGCTCCGCCTTGCGCTGCCCCGGAGACTTGTCGACGTCGACGCCGCGGAGCTTCATCTCGGCGTCCGGCTCGTCTGCGCCGATGTCGCCCTTGTGCCGCGTCACATCGTTGCGCGCTCGGCTGACGTGAGCCTCTTTCCATAGATGAAGCTTGCGGTCAGCACGCTTCGTCCCGGCGAGCAGCCCCATGAAGTGCTCGCGCTGATCGTCTGGAACGCGATCGAGCAACCCTCGAAACGCAGCCTCGTCGAGCGAATCGATCGCCTTGCCGCGCTGGTCCGCAGGAATCTGCAAGAGCAGCTCGACGGCGCGCGACGCCTTCTCGCCCATCAGATCGTCCTTCGCCTTCAGCAGCGCCTGCGCCTCGCCTGCGTTCGTCACGCGCCTCGCGACGGCCGGATCGAGCGGCGAACCGACGCCCGGCAGTGGAGGCGTGGTGTCCGCGCTGTCGATCCATCCCATCATCGGGAACGGATTGATCGGTCCGGCGATGCCGTCGTGTGCATCGGCCGGCGCATCCTCGAAGAACGGCGCGCCCACGTGGACATCGCGCTCCGGTGCAGCTGGCGGACTCGCCGTCGCGAACGGAGACGACCAGCCCGGCATACGGTCACGCTAGCGCCGCGCCGCGCGACGCCTCAAGCAGCGTTTGGGCGGCCGCGCGGATCTTCGACTGCCCGATCCGCCGGCGCGGTAACCGCAGCTACAACGGAACGTCGGTGGTCCACGTCGTGCGTGCTAGCGCTCGAGCATACGTTTGCGATCCCGCTTCGGTGCGCGCGTTTGTAGTGCTCGAGCAAGCCCATCTGATAGCGCGGGCAACGAAGCACTTCGCCGTCGATGACCGAGTAGTAGATGTCCCGATCCATCGCGAGCTGCGTCTTGACGACGAGCTCCTTCAGCGCGTTCCAACCATGCATTCGGTACACTGAGCCCTCGCGTCCGATGACATAGAAGTGGTCGGTGCTTCGCGTCACTCGCACGCCCGTCGGTTCGGCGCGCAGCGTCCCCCAGCGATGCCGGTGATGATGGCGCCGCTCCCGTAGTTTGCCTGCGCTCCGAGGGAGATGGTCCCGGTGCCCTCGTTGTACGTGGCGCCACTCGCGTCGGGGCCACTGGCCTCGAGGTCGACCTACGTGGGGTCACCCTCGGCGATCCGTCGTTGGCTCTTCAGGATCTGTGCACTCGCGTCGCCCCTTGGAGACATCGCCGTTCTCGTCGATCCATGACCCGCTGGCGACGTCGGCGCCGGTCTTGCCCGACCGGCTCTATTGGATCGCCTGTACGCGCGAGGGCGTGCAGCTGCGCGTCACGACGGACGGCGACGCGTGGACGATCGTCGCGCTCCCCGAAGACGTCGGCCGGCCTACGGACATCACGCGGTGGCGCGACGCGGTCGTGATCCTCACCGAGCACGCGCTGCTGCGCCTGGACGACAACAGCCTCACGCGGATCGCGACCATCGACGCGAAGCAGTTCGCGGCCAGCGACCTATTCTGTGCCGCACCGCTCGCCGTGTTTCGCGACGAGCTCTACGCCGGCGGGCAGCGCGGCGGCGCGCTGTGGAAGTTTCAGGCCCAGCCGTGATCGAGCTCGCTCGTCAGCCCTCGGGGCTCGCGAGCTGGATGTCGACGCGGCGGTCTTCCTTCCAGCCGGCCTCGTCGGAGCCGGTCGCGTCGATCGCGCCACGCGTCGTGACGCCCATCTGCGTCGAAGCGACGCCCAGGCGGCCCAGGTACTGGCTCACGGAGTGGGAGCGGCGCGAGCCGAGGCCGAGGTTGTACTCCTCGGTGCCGCGCGGATCGGCGCGACCGATAAGCGCGACGTTCTTGCCCTTGAGCGGCCCCGTGGTGAGGCAGGTCGCGATCTGGCCGAGGATGGTGCGATCGTCTTCGGTCAGCTCGTCCTGATCGTAGTCGAACTTGGGATTCGCATTCTTGATCGCCGTGATGCCACACGCCTTCAAGATGTCTCCCGCGATCGCGAGTCCCGGACTCACGACTTCATCTTGTTGCACCTTCTCTGGCGTGATCGACGGCTTCTCCGCCACCGGCGGCGCTTCGTCGGGCGTGGTCTTGGCCGTCTTGGCCTTGTCTTTGCCGCAGCCGATCGCGGCCAACAGGACGAGGGTGACAGTCAGGGTCTTCATGCGGCGAATCCTGCCACATTCGGGGTGCGTTCCCGCAATCTGATCTCGCTTCAAGGCGTTACCCTCACACAGGCCTCATGCAGCGATCCACATTACTAATCGCCACGCTCGTGTTCGCAGCTTCGTGTGGAGGCAAAGACAAGCCGCCCGAGAAGAAAGACGCGGCGGTCGTCGTGCCACTGGTCGCACCGATCACGCAACCACCCAGCGGCGTCGATGCCGTGAAGCGCATGAGCTTCGTCTACGGCGATGGATGGACCGCGTACGACAAGGCCGTTGCCGCGAAGGGCAAACGTGACCTCGCCGGCGCGCGAACGCAGCTCGACGCGTCGCTCGCCAAAGATCCTGATCATTTCGACGCGCACTATCTCTACGCAAAGCTGCTCGCCGGCGCGGATGAACACGCGGCAGCGGTGAATCATCTCGTCGTCGCCCTCGCCGCCGACTATTTCCGTTACGGACCGATGCTCGCCGACGACGTCGACATGAAGGTGTTCCTCGGCACGCCGCACGGTCAGGCGGTGACCGCGCTCGCGCAGAAGATCCAGGCCGACTACAAGAAGCGAGTCGCGAGCGGCGTGTTGCTCGTCGCGCGGCGCAGCGCGTTCAGGTGGCCCAAGGAGCTCGGCGCGCAAGGTGCCACCACACGCGGCGAGCTGTACGCGTACGATCGGGAGACCAAGCGCTACCTGCGCCTCTCGCACACGGATCACAAGGTCGCCGGTTTCATCCGCGCGCTCGGTGGCGGCGAGGTCGCGCTGCTCGGGTTCGACAAGATCGATCGTCCCAAAGGCGAGACGAAGGGCGAGATGAAGCCCGACACGCCGGCGACGTTCGTGACGTCGTGGGTGATGATCCTCGAAACGGGGGACTGGACGGTGGTCGGAAAAAAGGTCTCGCTCGGCTCGGCGCGCGAGCTGGCGGTCGGCTACGGCACCGGCGATCAGCTGCTCGTCGCGACGGCGCAGGCCGACGGACGCTGGGGAACGAAGGACGTCGTCGTGTCCACGGTCGACAAGTCCGCCGGCAAGGCGACGAAGGTAGCGACCGCCGCACCGACGCCGCGCATCGTGCTCACGCTCGACGAGGGAAAGGTGATCCGCGACGCGACGGGTATCCAGGCGGTGTGGTCCGGCGATCCGCCGACAACGCCGAACTTCAAGACCGCGGCCGGCACGACGATCGAGGTGCCCGAGTCCCATGCCGCGAGACAGGCGTCGTTCGCCGTCGCGCCGACGAGTGGACGCGTGGTGTTCTCGACGGCCGTGGATCCGTGCGCGAAGGATGTCGCGCCGTCGCTCTACGTCTCCGACGGGAAGAGCGCCGCGCTCAAGCACGTGCTGACGGCGAAGAGTCGGTTCGCGAATCGCTGGCTCGACGCGAACACGCTCGCGTACGAGGACGGTGAGGGTGCGATCCGGATCTGGGACGCGACAACGGGGCGCGAGGCGGCCAAGCTCGAGAACAAGGCCGGCATCGCGCTCGACGTGCTCTCGCTCGCACCGGCGCCGCTGTGCAAGGGCTCGCCGCCCGTTGTCGAGCCGGGGCCCGATACAAGCGGTGCGGGATCGGCCGCGCCCCCGGACGAGCCTCCGCTTCCGCCGGAGGAGCCGACGGGTGGCCCAGTGACGACGCCGACGCCGCAGTAGTAGGCTCAACGCGTGCGGATCTATCTCGTACGTCACGCCGACGCAGTCCCCGAGGAGGACGCGGGGAGCGATCGCGATCGCTGGCTCTCGACGAAGGGCCGCGAGGGTGCGCGCATCCTCGGCCGTCTCCTGCGCGAACAGCAGGTCGAGCCCGACGTGATCCTTTCGTCGCCGCTGCCGCGCGCGGTACAGACCGCAGAGCTCCTCGCCCAGTCGCTCGACTACATCGGCGTGGTCACGAGCTTGCGCTGCCTCGAGCCCGCGGCACATCCGCGCATGGCGGCTGGCGAGATCCTGGCGCGCGGTCTGTCGGTGCTCGTCGTCAGCCACGAACCGGCGATCTCGAGCCTCGGCGCGCACCTGCTCGGGCGCCCGGCGTTTCCGCAGTTCCGCACTGCCCAATGCTGCGCGATCGAGGACGGCAAACCGACGTTCTCCGCGCGCAGCGATCTCGATCGCATCGGCGCGTTGTTCGTCGACTAACGACGCGCGAGCCGCGCGATCACGAGCACGTGCGACAGGATCACGAGCGGCACCACGATCGCCGGGATCAGCGGATACGGGAGCGTCGTGATCGGCGTCGTGAACATCGGATCCTCGACGACAAATAGGAGGAACATTCCCGTGCCGAGCGCGACGAAGATGTCCGCGAGCCCGAGCCACGAGAATGCGGCGACGAGCTTGCGGCGCGATGGGATCGCGAGCGTGGCAACGAGCGCGAGCGCGCCGATTGCGATGTCGCCGTATCCGGCGCGCTCGGCGAACAGCGGGGCGAGTCGACCGCGAGACATCTCGTAGAGGAACAGTGCACCGATCGGCAGCCGAATCGCGTGAGCGATCACGAGAGCGCGCAGGTCGAGCGAGTCGGCCCACGCGCGCAGCGTGCTCGAGCGGTGATACGCGACGATCCAACCTGCGACCGACAGCGCGATCCACGCCGGCATCACCGGTGGAACGCGCGCCGCAACGCCGGATGCGATCAACGCGAGCGCCGCCACGAGCCAGGCGACGAGCGCGACGGCCGGAGAGAGTGTGGGTACGGACCTTGTAGTAACGTCGGACATGGAAGCCTCCTTGTTGGCGGAAGGGCGCGTATCGAAGAACCATGCCGAGCGCATTCCCGCACAACCTCACGAGATGACAGGCCCGACGAGCGATGGCGCGTCGGAGGACCGACGTCGGGATCCCGACGCATCGCGATTCGCGCAGATTCGCGCCGCGCAGGTCCGCGCCGTCGGTATCGCGTTCCTGCGCGCACGCCCGCTCGTCGTGCTACCGGTGGCGATCGCGAACGCGGTACTGGCGATCGCGAGCGGCGCTCCTCCCTCGCAGCGTGCTTCACTCAGCATCGCGTTCGGTGTCGCGCTCGCGTTGTTCTTCGCGGAGCGCTGGTGGGTGACGCGGCGACCGATTGGCGAGTCCTGGCTCGCGGTGTCGCTGGCGGCGACGTCACTCGTACTCGCGATCGGCTGCGTGCTTTCGGGCGGTGTCGCCAGTCCGCTCGTTCCGCTCGTGCTCGCACCGATCGTCGTAGCTGCCGCCGCGTTCGGGCGCAGCCAGCTCACGATCGTGTCGTTCGTCTGGACGCTCGCGCTGGTCGCTGTCGTCGCCTGGATGACGGGGGATGCCGCGTTTCCGCCGATACCGGCGCCGTGGTCGCACGCGAGCTTCGTCGTGTCGTTCGCGGGATTGCTCGCACTCGCGTATGCCGGGGTCGCCGGGCTCGTGGGCGCCTACGTGAAAGCGGGTGAGGTACTCGATCGCATGCGCATCGCGACGATCGAGGAAGCGGCGTCCCGCATGCGAGCTACCGAGCAGGTCGGCGGGAAAGTCGCGCACGAGCTGAAGGACCCGCTGGCGGCGATCAAAGCACTGTTGCAGCTCTTGCGTGATCGCGTCGACGAGAAGGGCACGAAGCGCCTCGAGGTCGCGCTCGCCGAAGTCGATCGCATGGACGTGATCGTTCGCGAGTACCTGACGTTCGCGCGTCCCCTCGCCGACTTCGAGTTCGCGCGAGTGTGTGGTCGAACTGGGCGGATCGACGTGTATTTCGATTCGTGTCACGTCCCGTGCGCCGCGCGAGGAGGCCTATAGTGGGTGTGTGAAGTCGGATGCGGAGATCGTCGTTGTCTACGTCGAGGACGACGAGCGCCTCGCGCGACTCACGGTTCAGTACTTGACCGGGCACGGCATCGTCGTGCACCTCGTCACGCGCGGTGACCTCGCCGTCGCCGAGGTCGTCAGGGTCCGCCCCGACGTGGTGTTGCTCGATCTCATGTTGCCTGGCGTCGACGGCCTCGAGGTCTGCCGGCAGATCCGCGCCAAGCTCGACGTCCCGATCATCATGGTCACCGCACGCACGGAGGAAGCCGACCGGGTGCTCGGCCTCGAAGGCGGCGCGGATGACTACGTCGCGAAGCCGTTCCAGTCGCGCGAGCTTCTCGCACGGATTCGCGCGCAGGCGCGGCGCGGTCGCGGCGAAGCGGGTCCGCGCGCGGAGCGCATCGAAATCGGTGGCCTCGTCGTCGACACGCAGACGATGGAGGTCTCGATCGATGGCAAGGTGGTTTCGCTCACCACCATCGAGTTCTCGCTGCTCCACGCACTCGCGCAACGCGCCGGTCGCGTCCTCGCGCGCGAGCAGCTGCTGCAGATCCTCCACGGATCCTCGGACGAAGCGTTCGATCGCTCGATCGACGTGGTGGTCTCGCGCGTGCGCAGCAAGATCGAACAAGACGCGCGCAACCCGCGCTTGCTCAAGACGATCCGCGGTGTCGGCTACATGCTGACACCGACGGAGCGTTGATGTCTCCGCTGCCGAAGGCGCGTTCGCTCGCGTCGCGGCTCGTGTTGCTCGGCATCGCGCAGCTCGCGTTGATCACCGTGACGGCGATCGGCATCTTCATCGCGCAGGGCCCCTACGGCGAGCCGCGACCGGAAGATCACGTCGACCTGCGCAAGCTCGAGATGTTGACGGCGACGCCCGATGCACTCAGCGCTGCGCTCGAGCAACTGCGCCGCGATCGGATCGAGATCTCGCTCTACGACGCGAAGCGGCAGTTGATCGCGACCAATGTCGATCCGCCGCTCGCCATCCCTGCGCGATGGCGAAATCGCGACCGTGATCGCGGCGGACCGCAAGGACCCTCGCCGGATGGACTACCGCCCGGTGGACCGCCCGGTGGACCGCCGCACGACGACCGACCACCGCCGCCCGGCGGACCGCCGCACGACGACCGGCCACCGCCACCGCCGCACGACGACCGACCGCCGCCCGGTGGACCGCCGCACGACGACCCCCCACCACCGCCCGGCGGACCGCCGCTCGGTGGAGATGAGGGACTCCCCGGTGAAGGCGGGCCTCGTGGAGAGGGACCGGGGGGCTCCGACCTCGACGGCCCGCGACGCAGGCCTCCGGCCATCCTCGCGGCGCGCTTCGGTCCAAACCGCGACAAGACGCTGCTCTTGCCATTCCGTCCGCTCGGCGATCGCGAGAATCGCGGTGTTCTCGTCGCGCGTGGTGTCCACGGCGAGAAGGCGCGCTGGGTCGGGCCGGTGTTCATGATCGTGTCGGGGCTCGTCATCCTCGTCCTCGGCGCGATCGTCACCGCCCGCTACATCGTGCGGCCGATCGATCGCCTCGCGAAGACTGCGCGCGACCTCGGCGCCGGCGACCTCTCGGCGCGCAGTCGCCTCGGGCGATCCGACGAGATCGGCGAGCTCGGCCAGCGCTTCGACGAGATGGCCGATCGCATCCAGGTCCTCATGCGCTCCGAGAAGGAGCTGTTCGCGAACATCGCGCACGAGCTCCGCACGCCGCTCTCGCGCATCGGCGTCGCGCTCGACCTCGCCACCGAAGGTGACGCCGCGGCGGCACGCGCGTCGCTCGCCGAGATCGCCGTCGATGTCTCCGAGCTGGAGACCATCGTCGACGACATCCTGTCCACGCTGCGCTTCGAGATCGCCGATCGCACGGGCGGGGTCGCGCAGCTGCCGCTCCGGCGCTCGCGCGTGGTGGCGAGCTCGATCGCGCGCGCGGCCGAGGATCGCATGCGCAGCCGGCATCCGAGCCGCCCGTTCGAGGCGACGATCGCAGACGCGCTCCCGCTCGTCGACGTCGACCAGGTGCTGGTGCGCCGCGTGCTCGACAATCTGCTCGAGAACGCCCACAAGTACTCGCCCGATCCAGAAGCGAAGATCACGCTCGACGCGCGACGAGACGGTGACCGCGTCGTCTACACGGTCCGCGATCGCGGCGCCGGCATTCCCGCGAAGGATCTCCCGATGGTGTTCGCCGCGTTCTTCCGCGGCGAACGCTCGCGCTCGCGCGAGACCGGCGGTGTCGGCCTCGGGCTGACGCTGGCGAAGCGCATCGTCGACGCGCACGACGGCACGATCGAGGTCGAGAGCACGCTCGGCAAGGGAACGACCGTCACCGTGGCGATTCCGACGGTCGCCTGATCGTCGATCCGCGATCGGTGCTCAGTGCGCGTGGCCGCCACGCCATGTTTCGATGAGGAGCTGGATAACGCCGCGCTCGACGGCGAGGAAGAACACGCCCGCCACCGCGATCACGACACATGTCAGGTGGAGCGCGAGGCGCACACGCGACCGCTCCCTTTCGCGTGCGACGTCGACAAGCACTCCGCTGATCCAGGCGATGACGATGCCCGCGGCGCTGATCGATGCGATCGAACGCGCGACGAGTGGGTTGTTGGCGACCGCGATCGCCACGACGAGCCCCGCGAGTGGAAGCATGAACACGACCTCGACGGGCGGGCGCACGATCCGGCGAAGTGCCGCTCCCCACGCGAACCGAGTTCCCGTCTCGGACGTTCCGAGGTCGCGTGCGAGCCGCGCGATCGCGGCGAACGCGAGTAGTGCGAGTAGTCCCCATGCAGCGCGGCGTACCCACCGGCGGGAATGCGCGGTCGCGAGGTCGGACATCGCGTTGGCCCACGCGGCGCGGTCGGTCGCGACGTTTGCGCGCAGATCGGCGAGCTCGCGCGACGCCACCTCGAGCTCGCCTGCGCGGATCGCCATACGCGCGAGCTCGAGTCGCGTACGCTGGCCGCGTTCGTCGGGGCCCGCGGAGTCGCCCGCGCGACGCATCCAGGCGAGCGCGATGTCCGCGTCACCTTCCATCTCGTAGCCTCGCGCGATCGCCACGCACGCCACGACCGCGCGAGGGTATGCCGGGTTTGCGCGCACGAGCTCCTCGAGCGCCGCGAGGTCGTCGTGCGGGTCGCCGCCCGCGAAGATCGCCGACACGAGCCGATCGTGCTCGCGCGCGATCGCGTCCCATTGTCCGTCACCGGTGTTCGCAGCGAGCCGCTCGATGGTCGCGCGAGCGCGTGTGACCATGACCCGGTCCATGTCGATGGCGATGACCTGTTCGAGCGCGCGACGAGCACGTGCGTAGTCGCCCACGGCCTCCGAGAGGCGTGCGGCTTCGGACCAGGCGTTGTCGCTCCAGCGCGTGAGTGGACGGCGCGCGCCGAGCGCCTCGAGATCCGCGGTCGCGCCGGCGGCATCGGTGGCCGAGCGCGCGATCGCCGCCCGTAGCGCAGCGTCGGCCTCCGCATCGCCGCTCGCGATGGCTGCGCCGCTCGCGGTGCCCGCGTCGTCGGCTCGCGCGGTGGCGCACGCGAGGACGATCGCGAGCGCGACGAATCGCATCAGGGCTTGGTCTTGCTGAACCCGACGGGGATCGCCGTGCCGTCCTGGCGGAACGACTCCATCACCATCGAGCTACGCGTCACGCGGATCGTCGACGCCGCGTGGGTCATCTCGGAGTATTCCGTCCAGAAGTCCGTGCCGTTGCCGTAGAGCTCCGCGCCCGCGCCGCCGTTCACGACGTAGACGGTGCCCGTGGCGTTCGAGGCCTGCACGACACCGTTGTCGAGCGGCTTGGACACCTCGTAGTCGTGATCGTGACCCGCGAGCACTAGATCGATGCGGTGCTGATCGATCAGCGGGCCCCACGCGTCCTGCAACAGGATCGTCGAGCCGTGGCGCGTGGACGCAGACCACAGCGGCTGGTGATGCATCAACAGCTTCCAGCGTGCTGCGTTACTGCGCGCGAAGTCCGCCGCGATCGCATCCTTGTACTTGCCCGTGATGTACGAGATGTCCTCGGGGGTGTCGTTGGCGACCGTGATGTGCACGTGGCCCCAGTCGAAGCCAAACGTCTCCTGATCGCCCGGCATCGCGAACTGTGAATAGAAGTTTACCGCGTTCACCTCGTGGTTGCCGTGCGCGGAGATGACGGGCACGCGCGCGAACAGCGGCTCGGCGCGGCTGAAGAACTCCTCCCACTCGAACTGTGTGAGCCCGACGGTGACGGCGTCGCCCGAGAACAAGATCAGGTCGGGCGTACGCGAGACGAGCTCCTCGACGAGCGAGGACCACACGTCGTAGCCATCGCGCGAGTCGCCGACGTTACCGAGCACGACCTCGACGTCCGGCGTCGCGACGATGTCGGGCGCGGTCCGGAACGTGTAGACAGGCGAGAACCTCCCGCCGCCGCCGACCTGATAGCTGTAGTCGGTGCCCGGCTCGAGGTTGCACATGTGGCCCTGGTGCACCTGATAGATCTGCGTGCCCGTAGCTTTGTAGCCGAAAGAGACGCCGACGCCGGTTTCGGTGAGCGCGCCTTCGGCCAGGTTCGCGCCCTTCGCATAACGAACGACACTGACCTTGGTCTCGTCCTCGTCGTTCGTTCGCCACTGCGCGACCATCGAGGTCTTCGGATCACCGACGAACCCGAGGTGCACCTGTTTCGGCGTCGGATCGGTGCCCGCCAACATCGAGCCCGAGCGCGGCGGCTCCGCGCCGATACGCGTCGTGATCGAATAGCCGCACCCCTCGATCGCCAGTGTTCCACCAGTGTCCGTGAAGTCCGGGTCGTCTTGCCCCGGGTTGCCCTTCACGCAGCCACTCGCGACGATCGATACAGCAACGATGAGACGTGTGCGCATGAGTTACTCCATCCGGTACGTGAGCTGGAGCATCGCCTGGTCGTTATCGTACACAGCCGACGCTCCGCTGACGGTCTCGTCTTCGATCTCCTGAAAATGACTGAGCGCGAGCTGCACCTTCAGCGAGTGCTTTCGCACGTAGTACGTGATCACGCCCGTCGCGATGCGCTGCGACTGCTCGGGTTCCCCGGGGAGCACGATGGGGATGGTGTCGTTGCGATCGATCTCCTCGAGGCGCGCGCCGATCTCGAGCAGCCCCTTACCCGGGAGCGCGAGCGGCAGAAGGTAATTGAGTTGTGCGTTCCAGCCGTTCTGGTTGAAGTCTGGCGGCAACATCACCGACGGGTCACTCGTCGCGAGCGTGTGCTTCACGTACAGGTACTCGAACGAACCCGACAGGCCTTTGTACGCACCCGCGATGTCGCCGCCGAAATACAGCACCGACTCCGTGCGGTCTCCGTTCGTCAGCTTGTTGAACCCGACGGATCCCGCGAGCGTCAAGAACGCTTCGCCGAAGTTGCCCTCCGCGAGGCCACCTTCGTTGCCGAGGATGTTCAGCTCGACACGCCCGGCATACAGGAATTTCTGGTTGATGTTCTCGATCTGGTTCGGCCCCTCGCCGTTGAACATACCAGCGAGCACCTTGACCTGCCGGACGCCGGGCGGCACGAACGTCACGCGCCCGCCGAGATCACGGCGCGGAGCGATCGTAGCGATCTGCGCTTTGTCTACGAACGCGATGCGCGAATCCGACAACAGTTGCTGGCGCGAGATCGGGACACGCATCTGCCCGACATCCACCACGAGCACGCCGTGGTTGTCGAACCTCTTGGTCACACCCGCGAAACCGTCGACGAGTTGGAACGTCGGCTGGAACTCGACCTCGAAGAACGCGCCGAGCTCGAAGCCACCCTCGAGCGCTGTCTTCGCGCGAATCATCGGGCGAATACGTGCGAAGCGAAATCCGTTCGTGTCGTCCTGCACGCTCGAGTCCTGGCGGAGCCGGAACTGCGGCTGGAGGTAGCCATCGAGCTCGACGTGTGTCTTGACTACTTTCTCCTCGGCCTTCACTGGCTCCGGCGGTGCGACCGTGATGGGAGCGGTCGGTGGCGAGGGTGTCGGTGCAGGCACCGGATCCGGCGGTATCGGCACGGGTGCGGCCAGTGGATCCGCGGGGGGATGCGGTGCAGGCTGGGGATCCGTGGGCAGCTGCGCGTACGCGACCGAAGCGACACATATGAGGACGAAGGCGAGGCGATGCAAGGCGCCCCTATCGAACCACGAACTGCGCGACAAATCCGTGTCCCTTCCGTGACAGCCGCGCGACACAGAGCCCGCGGTATGGTGTCGCGTGCGCTGGATACGTCTCTTCGTCGCGGTCCTCGCGATCGGGTGTGGTCCGCGCGCCGAGTCGGCCGAACCGAAGGGCGACCGCGAAACACCACGCGATCGCGAGACCCCGTTCGCGCGCGACACTGACTTCGAGCCGGTGGCGTTCGGTGTCGAGGTCGAGGGCGAGGGCGAGG
Organism: Kofleriaceae bacterium; assembly: GCA_046160585.1. GTDB lineage: Bacteria > Myxococcota_A > Polyangia > Haliangiales > Haliangiaceae > JABFXX01. The sequence goes on along the minus strand of JBJXGN010000070.1, from coordinate 1,391 downwards.
GAGCTCCAGTGATCTTGATCCCGGGCCTCGCCTGTCCCGGCGAAGTGTGGACCGAGGTCGCCGCACATCTCGGAGAGAACCACGAGACCCACACGCTCACGCTCTCGGGCTTTGCCGGACGCCCTGCGATCGACGAGCCGCTGTCCGAAGCGGTGCGCCGCGATCTCACGCGTTACATCCGCGCGAAGCGACTCTCCCATCCGATCATCATCGGCCACTCGATGGGTGGCTTCATCGCGTTCTGGATGGCGTCGTATCACCCCGAGCTCGTCGGACCGATCGTCATCGTCGACGCGAGCCCGGCCCTCTCGGGCGATCTCGACGAGGCGCGGCACCTGCGCGACAAGTGGCGCAACGCGAGCGACGCCGAGTTCTTCGGGCAGGTGCGTGCGAAGTTCATGTCGATGACGCGAAATCCCAGGAGGATGAAGCCGATCATCGATCTCATCGTGAAGTCAGATCGTCGCGCGATCGGCGACGCGATCTTCGAGATGATGCAGACGAACCTCACGAAGGAGGTCGTGAACATCGTCGCGCCCGTGTTGATCGTCGCGGCCGATGGCGGCTATCGCCATCGCATCAAGGCGCAGACCGCGGTGATCCCCGACCACGAGATGGTGGTGTTGCCCCGCACGGGGCACTTCGTGATGTGGGATGACCCGGACGGGTTCTTCCGGGTACTCGACAGGTTCATCGAAGCGAATAGCGAATAGGGAACCAAGAATAGGGTATTCAGCCCCAGTGCTGGCGAGCGCGAGCGGCGAGGCCCCAGGCGACGCTGGTGAGCTCCTCGCCGCCGACGAGCTTGTCCGCGCCGAACCGCGCCGACAGTGCGCCGCGAACCGCCGGCACGAGCGAGCTGCCGCCGGTGGCGAACACGCGATCGATGTCCGCGCCGGTGACGCCCGCCCGCGCGAGCACGTCGTCGAGCACGCCGGCGATCGCGGCGAGATCCTCGGCGATCCACTCGTCGAAGCTCGCGCGCGTGACGGGGAGATCGAGCTCGAGCGACTCGACCGTCACCCGATCCTCGCCGGCGTTCGACAGCCGGACCTTCGAGCCTTCCACCGCGCGATGCAGCGGGAGCCCGAGATCATCCTCGACGATCCGCACGAGCTTCGCGATCTTCTTCGGCTCGAGCGATCCGCCCGCAACGCGCTCGAGAAGTCGCATCGTCGACTCTTCTTTGAGGAATGACAGGTAGTGCCAGCGCCGTAGATGGCCGTAGAGCCACGCCGGCACAGGCGCTTCGCCGCCGAACGCATCGACGCGATAGCGCGTGCCCCGCCCCATCGCCGGCGCGACGACAGCGTCGATGATCCGCGCATCGAACGCGTCACCCGAGACACCGATGCCGCCGGTCGCGAGCACCGTGCCGCGATCGTTCGGCC
>JBJXGN010000069.1:0-14844 GCA_046160585.1 Kofleriaceae bacterium | reverse complement strand
GCTGCTCCCTGTCCTTTTACTCGCTGGATGCGCCCTCGACGAACCCACGTTCTCCGACGTCGAACAGTTCGCGAAGAAGCAGCCCGGCGACTGCCCGACGTATGGCTGCGGAACGAACTCGCCGGAGCTGGACGGTCACGTCGCCGTCGAGATCCACGAGCTCGGCGCGGTCACACCAGATGACCTGCGCCTCGTCGATTTCGGACGGATGGAGGGGACGACATGGACGTCGTATCGACCGGATGTGCTCTACGGCCAGCTCTACGCGCGACACAAGCAGACAAACGCGGTCATCCTCAAGGACGCTCAGCTCGCCGGCACGAAGTTCATCATCGAACACGCGAGGACCGCGGAGCGGTTCGTCATCACCGTGGTCCGCGTCGAAGAGACCCCGATGTGGGCGCAGGCCCCGTACGCCGGACGTTACAGCCGGAGCTACGAGCTCGCATACACGAGCGACCTCGACCCCAAGCGACGCAACGTGTGCGCACGTCCGCTCGGCGCTGATCCCATGGGGGCCGACATGGCCGTGCTGTTCGACGCTGACCGGATCAGCCGTGACGATCTCGCGGTCTACGCCGAAGAAAAGGACTACTTCACGATCGGGTGCGCTGGATCGGCTCTCGCGAAGATGCATTTGACCGGACACACCAAGGCCGGCTCCAGCATCATCGGACGCACATCGACGCTCGACGAGCGCACGGCATTCCTGAAGATGCTCTCTGCCGATTACTGCGGCACGGGCGAGTCGTATACGGTCGCCGGCACGCGCCTTCACTATCGCGATCGCTACGGCTACATGGACACTGCGCAGGTCGGCGAGGTGATCGAGGCGATGTGGGGACCCCGTGGTGCGATCTGCACGAACACTCCACGCGTCGAATTCAGCCCGAGCATCGCTTCGGACAAGGTGTTCGGCGCGGACATCCAGCAGGAGCTCGCCGACTTCGGTTGCGTATTGCCGCGACCGTGTGACCCGAAGACGTTCGAAGGCCTCAAGCATCCGTACGACGTCGCGTACGTGATGAGCACGAACCACTATTGACGCGCGAGCGCCTCGAGACGCCAGAGACGCTGCCGATAGAACATCGTTCGCGAGAACGGCCCGACGGTCTTCGCGAGCTCGAGTCCTCGTGTCGCCGCGACGCGCGCGCGGTCGCCGTGACCGAGCTGACGTTCGCCGTGTGCGATGACGATCCACGCATCGATGGCACGCCATCGCAACCACGGTTGCTCCGAGCCGCCGAGGTCGTTGGCGATCGGCGTCACCGCAGCGATCGCGCCGGCTGGATCGTCGCTCGATCGAAGGTATGCGCTCGCGATGTCGAGCTCGGTTCCCGCGCTCAACCATTTGTGCGCTTGGGTGGCGCGTGGGATGTCGCCGGCATCGAATGCGAGCCAGAACAGATCATAGGCAACCCACGCGAAGCGGTCGGCGAGGTGCGGATGGAGCCTATGCACACGCTCCCCCACGACATGTAGCTCCGCGCGTGCAACCGCAGGATCGATCGCGAACGCCGCGGCTGCCGCGCGCACGTCGAGGACGAGCGGATTGTCCTCGCCGACGATCGCGACGAGCTCCGTCCGCTGTTGTTCGAACCACGCGGCACGACGCGCGGGGTCATCTTCGACCAGCGCGAGGTTGGCCGGGATACTCGCCAGCTCGTAGTGTTCCGGTATCACTGCTGGACGCGCATCTAACGCGGCGTGAAAGTACGCGCGCGCACCGTCGCGATCGTCCTTCGCCATCCGCAGCGTGCCGAGGTTATTCAGCAGTAGCGCGCGCTCGAACGCACCGGTCGGGCCGAGTCCGCGGGCGAGGTTCTCGACGACGCGGGCCGAATCGATCGCCGCTTTCGCCGTGAGGGTGGCGGCTCCACTGCTTCCAACCGCCCACAGCTCTCGCGCAAAGGCCTCGACACCGGTCCGCGTATCGCCCGCCGCGAATGCCTGCGATTGCGCACGATCGAGGACGTCTGCGGCGCGCCCGCGCTCCTTCTGCCACAAGAGAGCGATGCCGTACGCGAGCTGTGCACGCGCCGCGAGCGGTGCGTAGCCGAGTCGCGCGGCCGCGTTGGCGGTCGTTTCTGCAACCGACACGGCCGTCGGATCCACGGCGAGCGCGAGCACGCGTGCACGTGCGACATCGTTCGCGAGCTCCGCCGCACGCGCCGCAAGCATGAGCGGCGGCGGCGGCACCGTCGACGATTCCGCTTCGAGGCCGCACTGCCCTGGATCTGGCAACGTGCGCGCCGCGAGCAGCGCATCGGACAGCCGTTCGCCCTCGACACGAGACAACACGTCGTGCGCGGCGGCGAGGCCCGCGCGCGTACGTGCGAGACAACCGCGGACGAGCTCGTAGCGTGTAGGGGCGAGCTCGCCGGCATCAGCGGCCAGACATGCGTTCCGCGATGCGGTGACCCAACGCTCGGCATACGCGTCGAGCTCGGGACCGAGCTGCGTGGCCACCAGCTGGCCGTACGCGCCCAGCCCGCGAAGACGTGCGACGAGCACATCGCGCGTCGACGCGCTCCACGTGCTCGCGATCTCGGAACGCCCGCCGCTGCACCGCTCGACGTGATCGCTGCGCATCGTTCCGAGCGCGAAGGCGCCGGCCGCGCCGGCAAGCGCCACTCCCACAAGGATCCGGCGGCGCCACACGATCCGCGGATCGCGATCGAGCGCCGCGAGGAGCTCGGCCATCGACGGGAATCGCTCGGCAGGAGTCGGGCGTGTCGCCCGCGTGACGATGGCCCCGACCCACGCCGGCAGCTGCTCTGAACCAAGAGCCTCGCGCAACGAGATTCCGAAGGCGTACTGATCGGCGGCGGCCGTCAGCTCCTTGCCGCCGGTTTGCTCGGGCGCCATGTACTTCGGCGTCCCCGCGCGGCCGACGTTGTCGCCCGACTCTGTCTCGCTCCGCGCGAGGCCGAAGTCGAGGACGCGCACGCGGCCGTCGTCGCCGATGACCGCGTTGTCGGGCTTGAAGTCGCGATGCACGAGGCCGGCTTCGTGTGCGGCGAGCAAGCCTGCACCGGCAGCGCGATACACCGCGAGGGTCTCGCGATCGGTGCGCCTTTGCTCGTCGCTCCATCGACGAAGATTCTTTCCGCGCACCCACTCCATGACGAGATACACGCGATCGTCGACGACGCCGACATCGAAGACAGGGACGACATTCGGATGGCTCAGCTTGGCGAGTGCCTGCCCCTCCGCGAGAATTCGATCGCGCCGCGCCCCGGTCGTCGTGTTGACGAGCTTGATCGCGACACGCCGTTCGAGCTCGGGATCCCACGCGCCCCAAACGACGCCCATCCCGCCGGCGCCGACCTTCTCGAGCAGTTGAAACCGACCCACACGGACGCGCTCATCGGAGGCGAATAACTTCTGCGCGACACGCGCCTTCGCCACCCGTCGCGCGATGTCGTCGGGCTCCGGGCGCTCTCCTGGCAAGACCACGTCCTCGGACGAATCGTCTGCCATCGACCACCGAGGATACACCGTGCGAATCCGTGAAACGCCGGGTCGACGACGGGCTCTATCACCGTGAACACGAAAGAGAGGCACTCATGGGATTCTGGGAAACATCGATCAAAGGCGTTCCAATGCTCGGCACGATCATCAACGGAGCACAGGGGCTCGCGCACATGGGCATGGCCGGTATCGATGCCCTCATGGGAGACAGCGAGAACGCGGAGGACCACGTCGCGATGGGCGCGATCGATCTCATAAAGGCGATCCCCTGGCTGGGAACCGCCGTCGGCGCGTCGGAGCTCGTTTACAACATGAACGCAGGAAATCCGACTGAAGAAGCGCTCACGCCTGAGAACGATGGGCCCGACGTCGAACAAACCCTGTTGCAGGACGTTCGTCGAATCTTCTTCGGCGAGCGTAGCGACGGCAAAGTGACCGGTAGAGATACCGAGGGGCTGTTTTGAGAACGTGGAGCGATGTCGTCGCGGCGATGGAGCGAACACACTCCATCGTGGCGCGCGGCGAGGGTTGGGTCGGCATCGTGCGCGGTGGAACGGGACTGAAGGTCGCACACGCGATGTTGTTTGGCATGGAGCACGTGACGCTCACCTGCAACCTTCACGGCGCATCGCTACTCGATGAAACCGTCGCGCTCGAGGTCAACCACTTACTGTCGCTCGGCGCGATCGAACGCGAAGGCGATCGATTGCGGCTGCGTACCACACTGCCGCTTTGCTTCGACGACCAGTACTTGCAGCAGGTGATCGTTCACTTCTTCCGGCAGGCAGCGCATATGCGGACGCACTCGCGCCAACGGAACGTCATCCCCGCCGTCTCCCACTACGCCGACTGAACCGTCGCAGCCGTTGCGAGCCCCTGTGTCCGTCGATCTTCGTAGTCGGTGTCGCGCTCGTCGGCAGCAGTAATGATCGCGACTTCACCGGTAGGCGGATATTGCGCTGCCTAGAGCTTCTCCACGGCGGGTGCGAGGCCCTTGCGTCCGTCGTCGCACTCGATCCGAGTGAAGCCGCACACGATCTGATCGATGGCGGTGCAGGTCTGTTGTCGAACGCGGGTGGGTACCTCGGGGCCGGCGCGCAAGCGTTCGGATCTTTTCCGATGTCGGTGAGGGCCCGAACGACGGCCCTGGCCCCGACGGCAAGTACCGCCCGTCGACGGGCAACAGCGCGGTCGATTGGGTGATTGATCTGTTCTGAATGTACCTAGAGCTTCTCCACGGCGGGTGCGAGGCCCTTGCGTCCGTCGTCGCACTCGATCCGGGTGAAGCCGTGCGACTTGAGCCGCGCGGGGCTGATCCCCGACAGTTGCCGGACGTTCTGGACGACGTAGTAGTTGTCCGCGCGCAGGAGGCGCCCGAGCATCTGCTTACTGCACATCTCCCACTTGATCTTCAGCGTCGTGCCGTCGGCCGTGATCGTCGCGGGGTTCTGATCCTGCTCGAACACGTCGGCGAGCATCGACGCGAAGTCATCGCGCGCGGCCTGGTCGTTCGTCGGTGCGGGGGTTGCTGCGACAGGTGGGGCCGGAGCGCTCGCTTTACCCTGTCGATAGACATAGGTCGCGATCGCGGCGGCCCCGACGACGGCCGCGATCAGCAGGCCGACGACCTCGTCCCTGGCGAGCACGGTCACATTCTCCACCAGCTGGGTCTGTTTGGGGAACGATGTTCTTTTCGGACCTTACGGGCGCGGTCGGGTCGCTGTTCCAGCCCTCCGCGGCGTCGGAAGCTCCGACCTATTCGCCCGCGCCGACCGCGGACGAGCCGGCGCAGGACTGGACCGCGGGCGAGGCATCCGCCGAGGCGACCACTACCGCGTTCGGGCACTACACGGATCCCGAGATCCCGACGGGGCTGATGGACGACGCGGACATCGAGGCGATCAACGCCGCCGCGACGCACGCAGGATCGACGGAGCCCGCGCTCGAGGCGATCGAAGCGATGACGCCGGAGCAGCGTGAGGCGATCGCTGCGAAGATGGAAGAGCAGTCGGGCCCGCCGGTAGTCGACGAGCCGGTCGGGCCCTTGTCTGAGGAAGAAGCGGCCGCCGCCGCGAAGAAAGCGGTCGACGAGAGCCTCGCGAAGGTGAACGACGCCGTCGCGAAGGCGGTCGCCGATGACATCGCAGAGCTCGCGACCGAGGAGAGCGAAGACGGGCTCCTGGGGATGGGCGACGTGTTTGGTGCCGCGGCACACAAGAAGAAGCAGGAGCTGAGCGAGAAGCTCGAGGGGTTGACGCCGGAAATGCGGCAGCAGGTGCTCGCGAAGCTGGGCGAGCGCGAAGGCGACGCGGCGCTTAGCGAGGACCAACTCGAGTCGGTGCAAGTGGCAGCCGAGAGCGTGACCGAGGACGAAGAGCACGCGAAGAAGATGGAGAAGAAGACCGACGAGGTCGCCGCCTACGCAGAAAAGGCCGCCGCCGCGGAGGGCAACCACACGAAGGCGATCGAGAAGCAGCTCGATGGGCTCTCGCCGAAGCGTCGTGAAGAAGCGATGGAGAAGATGTCGCCCGAGGCGCGCGCGGCCGCCGAGGAAGCTCTCGAGAATCGGAAGAAGCGACTCGAGAATCTCGCCGAGCGCCTCGAGAAGGCGCAGCACGGCAAGGGCGTGACCGACTGCACCGACGAGGCGGGCATCGTCGCCGGGTTGAGTGGACTGTCGGAGAACGAGGCCGAGGAGCTCGAAGAGATCTACGGTGAGAAGTTCAAGGACGGCGACAAGGCGCGGAGCCTCAAGAAGGACTTGCAGGCCGAGTTCGGCAAGGACGACAAGGAGTCGAAGTTCATCGGTGCGGTGTTCGACGGCGACACGGAGGAGGCCGACAAGATGTCCGTCGATCTCGCCGTCTCCTACCTCGAGGACGAAGCCGGCGCGATCCTCGACACCGACGAAGATGCGATGAACGACCTCCTCCGCGCGCACAACAAGAACCCCGAGGCCGCGAAGCGGATCACAGACGCGTATTTCGAGAAGACCGGCAAGGAGCTGTCCGTCGAGTGCGAAGACGTCATGGACCCTCTCGAGTTCAAGGAGGCGAGCGCGAACATGGAGGGCGATCCGCGCACGGCGAACGTCGCGGTCATCGAGCAGGGCAACGGCGAGCGCAGCGAGCGCGTGGTCGAAGATGCGGAGACGGAGTCCGGCGGCATCGAGACGCTCACGAGGGACTTCAAGGATCACACCGGCAAGGACCTCAACGACGAGCTGAAGGAGCAATTACCGGCGGACAAGGCCGAGGCCGTCGAGACGCAGATCGACGCCGCGCAGACGAAGATCAAAGAGGAGCGCGACGCGACGCTCGACGCGGCGGTGACCGAGCTGGCGAAGGATCCGAAGGCGCTCGCCGCCGCGAAGGCGAAGGCAGAGGAAGTCGCAGGCAAGCTCGACACGGCGTTGTCGCAGATGCACGTCATCGGCAACAACACCGAGGTCACCGATCCGTTGCGCGGCCTCTCGCCCGCCGAAGTGAAGCTGGTGATGGATGCGTATGCGGAGAAGACCGCGTCGCTCGATCCCGACAAGAAGGGCAAGAACCTCGAGGAAGAGCTCCACAAGAAGCTCGAGGGCAAGGACCTCAAGGTCGCGAACGCGGTGCTGTCGGGCGACAACGTGCTCGCCGCGGTCGCGTTCGTGGAGCAAGCCGCGGACAACACCGGCACCGATGTCGAGGGCTGGAAGAAGTCGATGGACACGCTCAAGACGAAGAAGGAGCGCGAGCGCTTCCTCGAGATGATGAGCAAGCATCAGGGCGGCAAAGATGCCTACGCGAAGCTCGTCAAGTCCGAGACGTCGTCGTTCGATCGCGACACGCTGAACGCGCACGCGATCCTCGATGACGACGAGCGCAAGGCAACCCTCGCGAGCGTCGAGTTCACGAAGAACGCGTACGGCGGATTGATCGCCGGCTGGCAGGAAGGCTTCGGCGACACGGTCGGCGACCTGAACGGCGAAACAGAGGCCCAGCGCAAAGAGCGCCGCCAGGGCATGCGCAAATACGACGCGCTCACGCGGTTCTCGAACCTAGGTGGCAGTGAGGACGCGCAGCTGGACGCGATGGCGGGCCTCGAGAACGAGAAGCAACAACGAATCTTCAACGAGCAGGTGAAGGGATCCACGGGCAAGACCACCGAAGAGATCGTCGACGAGGAGATGTCCGACCACCACAAGGAGACGGGCAAGAAGTTCGCGCGCGGCGAATACGAGGACGCACAGGCGGAGCGTATGGTCGCGGAGCTCGACTGCTACGTCGACAACCGCGAGGACGCGGCATCGAAGCCGTTCGAGCAAGTGCGCCTCAAGCAGGACCAGCTCGATCGCATTGGCGCGATTCCCGAGGGGCCGGAGCGCGACACGGCGATCAAAGCCGAGCAGAAGAAAGCGCGCGAGTCGCTGCTCGAGAAGGCCGACGAGGCGGCAAAGAACGCCGGCTACGAAGGCTACCTCGATATGCTCCGGGCTAAGGGTGTCAGCGAAGCGGACCTCGATGTCGCCGAGGAGCGCATCGCCGACGGCAAGGTCTCGGACGCTACCGCGCTGTTCAAGGCCGGCGACACCACGGTCGGCGACCTCGGCAAGGACGCCCCGAAGTTTTACGAGGTGATGAAGAACAAGTCACCGGACGAGATGGACACGCTCCGCAAGGACTTCGAGGCGAAGCATCCCGACCTCAAGTTCGACGCGTGGGTCCGCGACAAGGCGACGAGCGCGGGGCAGAAGAAAGACTTCGAGATGATGCTCGAGGGCAACTACGCGCGCATGGAGCCAGCGGCGCTCGCGGCGAAGGCCGCCGATCCGGACGGCCAGCGTGCGCTGATCAAACGCGTGATGGATCTCGAAGCGGCCGCGCGCGGCGGCGCCGACGAAAATCCGTACGACCCGCTCGGCAACCTCAAGCGCAAGGTTGGCAACGCCGCCGGCAACGTTCTCGCCGATAGCATCGGCAATGCTGGCGAGCGGCTCGACGGGCGCGTCGATGCCGTCAAGAAGCTCGAAGCGAAGCTCGATGCCGGCGAGGGGCTGTCGTCGACGGAGCAGGAAGAGCTCGTCACACACATGCGCTACATGTCCGGCGACCAACAGGCGTACACGGACACGAAGACCGAGGCCGTCAACACGGGCGCCAAGGTCGTCGGCAAGCTCGTCGAGGGCGGAACGATCGCGCTCACCGGCAACCAGACGCTCGCGACGGCGGCGGGTGGCATGGCCGAGATCGAGGTGATGGGCACGTTCGATCCGGGTCGCTTCGGCGCGGACGAGGCGGTCGCAAAGCTTACCGAGGTCGCCTTCAACACCGCCGGCAGCTATGTCGGCGGGCGGATGAAGAACCCCCTCGCGGGCGCCGCGGTCGAGGGCATGTTCGGCGGCGCGGGCACCGAGCTCGGCAACACGAAGAACTGGAACGACCCCGGTCAGCTCGTCGCTGCGACGGGCAAGAGCATGGGCAACGCCGCGGTCGCGGCAGTGGCCTCGGCTGGCGTCGAGCAGATCGGCGGCGATGGCCTGGTCACCAAGGTCGCGTCTGCGACCGCCGAGGAGGTCGTGAGCGGCGACGAGAGCCAGACATTCAAGCAGCGCCTCGGCAACGTCGCGAAGAGCGTTGTTGAAGAAGGCGTCAACGACGTCGCGAGTGGCCACCACGCGAAGCGCACGAGCAACACATCGTCATCGACCGACACGTCGTCGTCGAGTGACACGTCGTCGAGGACGCCATCGAACGACAACGGTGTCGACATCAAGCCCGTCATCCAGGTCGATGGCGACACCACACCGGTCGACAGTGGGGTCGACACCAAGCCCATCATCCAGGTCGAAGGCGACACTACGCCGGTCGACAGTGGCGTCGACATCAAGCCCGTCATCCAAGTCGAAGGCGACACTACCCCCGTCGATGCACCCGCAAACGACAACGCACCGCCGAGCGAGACGACCACCGAGACGACACCCGACACCGAAGGCGACACCACCCCCGCCGACAGCGGCGTCGACATCAAGCCCGTCATCCAGGTCGAAGGCACGACGCCCGTCGATGCGCCCGCGAACGACAACGCACCGGCGCCCGAAACCGACACGACGCCGGAAACCGAGGGCGACGCCGCCCCTGCCCCGTCGGTCGACATCGATAGCGCTCCCGACACCGTGCGCGATCCGGCGAGGCCCACGGCGTTCGGCGACGAGAGCAGCCGCTTTGGCGTTCGTTCGCTCGACACGAACACCGAACACGGCCCTGTCACCGCGACGGCAAAGGGACCGACGCTGGACATGGACTTCCCGGACGCCATGCCGAGCGACCAGAAGCGCGAGCTCGCGCGCGACGCGCTGGCACGCATGAACCTCGAGGCCAGTGACACGGCGATCGATGCGGCGATCGACGCGCACGCCCGCCACATGGCGCAGAACCCGGAATCCAGCGCCCCCGTGCGCATCGATCACGTGCTGCACGTGACCGACGAAGCGTCGACGATCGCGGCCGCACGCGAGATCCTCTTCTCCGACGAACGCGTCGCGGAGCGCGACGGCAAGGGCCTCGACTACTACAAGAACCAGTGCTCGAAAGCGTCGGGGACGATGCAGCACATGCTCGCGGCCAAAGGCATCTACGCCCCGATCATGGACAACGGGAGCCATCGCTACCTCGTCGTCGGCAACCAGATCATCGATCCGACGTTCGCACAGTTCTTCGACAAGAGCTCGACGGCCAAAGACGGCAACGAACCGTTCATCGGTGACTACGACGCGATGGTGAAGCGCCTCGCCGAGAACGGCATCGCTGACCCGGCGGGGAAACTCGCGAGCGAGTGGGGCATCCTCGGTAGGGACGAGAAAGGCAACCTGCGCCTCGCCGATCACGTCGGCGCGTTCAACGGCGATACGGCCGTCGTGCCCAAGACCGCCGAGGACGTGAGGCGCCTGATGGAGGAGCAGGAGCAGATGGGGCTTCCGCCCGGCGCTGGACTGCCCCCGCACCTCGTCGCAGAGGCGCGAGGCGAGGCTCCACCCGAGCGTCCCGTGGACACGACGCCAGCGACACCCACGACGAAAACGACCGAGGACGGGTTCGAGATCCCGATCGATCCGTTCGCCACTCCGAAGCGCGCCTCCGAGAGCGAGATCCCGCCACTCGTAGCGAAGGCCGTGCGCCCCGACCTGCTGTTTAGCTCCGAATCGATCGAGGCGGAGCAAGCAGTGAACCCCGCCATGACCGAGGCGATGGCGCACGAATACAACGCGGCGGCCGAGCGGATGTCGGAGACCGCTGCGGGACGCGAAGCGCTGGAGCAGCTCGGAGGTCCGCCGCAGCTCCTCCCTCACGATGCGCCTCAGCTGCAGCAAGCGGCTGGACACTTCGATGGAAAGGTCACACTCGGCGTGAAAGCTGGAGACCGCGAAGCACTCGAGCTCACCGCGGTTCACGAAGCTCGCCACAAAGCGGCCTTCGAAAGCGAGGTCGGCCTGGACATCACGCGCGCGTCGGGCGAAGAGGACTACATCTTGAAGTACCTCGTGCACGAGGGTCGCTCGTACGGCGCCGAGATCCGGTACGCCGATGAAGCGTTGGCTGCGGCAGAAGCGGCTGGGGAAACCGACCGTGCAGCGCGCCTGCTGGACCTGCGACAGAACACGATCGGATACGACGCCTACAGGACGGCATCGGACGATGCACGAAAGCGTGCGCTCGACGCCGGCGCGCCCGCTGAGAAGGCCGAGATGCTCGCGCGCGAAGCCGGAGCCCGAGCAATCGCGAAGACGATCCTTCGAGCAGAGCTCGCGTCCGGCGACACGCGCTCCGGCACGGGCTATATGCAGACGGCACGCACCCACTGGAACAACGTGCAGAAGAACAAGCCATGACCGTGACCCTCACTGCTGAAGACCGCGCGCGCTTCGATGCGCTCGTCGCACGCGACCTGAAGCCGTATACGCTCGTCGCGAAGGACGAGCACTTCACGATCAGCGAGGTCGAGCAAGCGATCCTTCCCCGCGAGCGCATCCTTTGCGTGGTGTTCCTGGCGCGCTCCCAGAAGAAGACCTCCTATGTGGTCGCGGGCACGGGCGAGTGGATCCTCCTGACCGGGCACGTCGATCACTTCAACGCGATCGCAGAGCGCTCGGCGCTGACCGCGAGCTCGCTCGACGAGGCGCGCGCCATCGCACGCCTCGCGGATACGTGGACAACGACGTGGGAGCACGGCCAGCTGGAGATCGCGTCGTTCGCCGAGATCCCGTGGCGTTCGTATCTCGAGGATCGCGACCACAAGACGATCGAAGCGGCACGCGTGAACGTGGGACCACGCATCGGTCCCGAGGAACAGGTGCACGAAAACGGCGAGTACGTGTTCACGACCTGGGTCATCGCGCACGCGAAGCTCCTCCGCCGCACGCTCGGCGTGACCGAGTCCGGCCGGTTTCGGCGCGGCGACGAGATCGTGGTCCCGCTGGTGCCCGTTCCGCTCGGGCGGTACTGGACGCGGGTGGATGGACGCTTGATTCCGACCGGGTAACCTGAACCTACGCTGTCACATCGAGCGGGTGCCCAGTCACCCCTTCGATGGGGTGGTTTGACGAAGAGCCCGCGCAGGAAGCAGCTGCTCCTGTACCGGCCCCCGTCGCCGCGCCCGTCCCCGAAGCGCCTGCGTACGACGCCCCCATCATGTCCGACTACCAGGGCCCGGGTGGCGGAAGCCCGATGGACCAGGCGGCGGCATTTCCCCAGTACGCCGAGGACGGCGCGACCGACGAGATGCCCGATCTCACCGGCATTCCCGACGAGGTTTTGGCCGCCGCCCCGGAGGACTACGCGTCCGACCCAATGACCGGGATCCCCGACGAGGTCGCGGCGGCCCAAGCGAGCGACGCGATGTCTCCCGAGGAGCTGGCCGCCGCGCAGGAGGCCATTGCAACCGAACCGATGACCGGGATCCCCGACGAGGTCGCCGCCGCGCAGGAAGAGGACGCCGCGGTCGAGCCGATGACCGGGATCCCCGACGAGGTTGCGGCCGCACAGGCCGAGGAACCGAAGTCACGCGAGCAGCTCGCGCAAGAAGACCTCGCCGGTATGACCAAGGAGAAGCGCGAGGAAGCCGAGCGCAAAGCACGCGACGTCGCCTCGCAGCTGTCGACAGAGCTATCGAAGATGCACCTGTTCGGCAACAACACGGACGTCACCGATCACCTGAAGGGCCTCTCGCCCGGCGAGATGCAGCTCGTGATGGACTCGTACAAGGAGCAGGCGAAGTCGCAGAACGGGTCGGACGTTGACCTCGCGGCGGACCTGCGCGAGAACCTCGACGGCAAGGATCTCGCGGTCGCCGAGGCCGCGATGTCGGGCGACAAGGTCGCGACCGTGAAGGCGCTCGTCGAGCAGTCCGCCGATGGAATCGGGACGGATGCCGAGGACATGAAGGAAGCGATGGGCATGCTCACGAGCGAGGCGGAGCGCACGAAGTTCCACGAGCTCATGGGCCCCGGCAAATACGAGGAGCTCGTAAAGGACGAGACCTCGTCGTTCGATCGCGACAAGCTGGCCGCGCTCGGCATCGAGGATCAGAAGAAACGCGACGCGGCAGTAGCGGTCGCCGACGTCTCCGAGAACGCGTATGGCGGCCAGTACAACGCGATCATCGAAGGCATCACCGACACCGCGGGCGACGCGATGGGCACCACCGATCAGGAGCGTGCCGAGGCGCGCTCGGCGATGCGCGACTACGACGCGTTCAAGATGTTCTCGAACCTCGGCGGCGACGAAGACGCCCAGCTCGACGCGGCCGAAAAGGTCGCGAGCGATCCGGAGACGCTCCGGCTGTTCAAGGAAGGCATGCAAGCGGCGAACGGTGAGTCCGCCGAAGAGACGCTGACCGGCGAGATGTCGGAGCACCGCGCGGAGGCTGCGAAGCACCTCCTCGAGGGCAAGGTCGAAGACGCGCAGGCGCATCGCATGATCGCGCACCTCGACAACTACGTCGACGACAACGAGAACGCGTCGAGCAAGATCCTCGAGGGCAAAGATGCGGCGACGCGCGATCGGCTCGTCGCGAAGGCCGATGCGCTCGCGGCAAAGGATGACCGGGGCTCGTACCAGGAGATGCAGAGCGAGGAGCTGTCGCCGGCGGAGCTCGAGGTCGCGAAGCAACGACGCGAGAAGGGCAAGGCCGACGAGATCGCGGAGCTCTACGCTGCGGGCGACACGACCATCGGCGGCCTCGGCAAGGACACACAGAAGTTCTACGACTCGATGCAAGACAAGACGCCTGCGCAGATGGACCAGATGCGCAAGGACTTCGAGAAGGCGCACCCCGGTGAGAAGTTCGACGAGTGGGTTCGGTCGAAGGCGACGAGCGACGGCGAGCGGCGCGACTTCGACATCATGCTCGAGGGCAACTACGGAAACATGTCCGACGCGGAGCTCGCGAATCTTCCACCCGAGAAGATGATCCAGCGCGTCAAGGACCTCAACGAGGCGGGCCGCGGTGGCGCCGAAGATCGCGCATTCGACCCCCTCGGCAACCTCAAGCGCGAGGTCGGCAACGAGGTCGGCAACTTCATGGGCGACACCATGTCGAACGCCGGCGACCGCATGAACGATCGCATGGCCGCCGTCGAGGAGCTCGAGAAGAAGATCCAGGCGGGCGAGACGCTCACGCCTCAGCAGCACGACGAGCTCGTCCAGCACATGCGCTTCATGTCGGGCGATCAGAAGGCGTTCACCGAGACGAAGACCGAGGTCGTCAACCAGACGGCCGAGGTTGTCGGCACGGCGGTGAACGTCGCCACCACCGCCGTGACGGGCTCCGACACGGCCGGCGAGATCGCAGGCGGCCTGGCGAAGATGGAGGTCAAGGGCACGCTCAACGCGAGCCGCAACAGCGCGGACGAGATGATCGCGGACGCCGCGGAGATCGTCGGCAGCGCGGCCGGCGGTGCGCTCGCCAGCAAGGCGCCGGGCGCCGGCTTCTTGATCGAAGGCGCGACCGACGGCATCGCGCAGACCGTCGGCGATACGAAGAACTGGAACGACGCGGGGCGCGCGGTGTCCGCGGGTGCGAAGAACGTGACCGAGAGTGTCGTGTCGTCCGCCGCCGGCGAGGCCATCGAGGGTGGCATCGGCGACGGCATCGCGAGCAAGGTCACGCAGGCGGCGGCGGACACTGCGATCAGCGGTGATTACACCCAGAGCTT
Source organism: Kofleriaceae bacterium (assembly GCA_046160585.1). Classification (GTDB taxonomy): domain Bacteria; phylum Myxococcota_A; class Polyangia; order Haliangiales; family Haliangiaceae; genus JABFXX01. The sequence goes on along the minus strand of JBJXGN010000069.1, from coordinate 179 downwards.
CGGTGAGATGGCGAGAGAGACCGCGAAGAACGCGGCGACGGACATCGCGATCGGTGGCGCTCAAAAACACCACGCGAATCGGTCGTCCTCGTCGTCCTCGTCGTCCTCGTCGTCCTCGTCGTCCTCGTCGTCCTCGTCGTCCTCGTCGTCCTCGTCGTCCTCGTCGTCCTCGTCGTCCT
>JBJXGN010000068.1:0-13589 GCA_046160585.1 Kofleriaceae bacterium | reverse complement strand
GGGCGGCATCTCGGTGCCACCTGCGGGGTACCTCGCGGGGCTGCGCGAGCTGTGCGATCGCACCGGCACGCTGCTCGTGTTCGACGAGGTCCAGACCGGCATGGGCCGCACGGGCGCGTGGTTCGGTCACCAGATCGAGAACGTCACCCCCGACGTGATGACGCTCGCAAAGGGCCTCGGCGGAGGCGTGCCGATCGGCGCGGTCGCCGTGACGGAGAAGGCCGCCGCGGGCCTTAGCGCCGTCGCGCCCGCCGCCGTCCCGCACGCGTCGACGTTCGGCGGCAACCCGCTCGCGGCCGCAGCGGCAAACGCCGTGTTCGACATCATCGAGAAGGACAAGCTCCTCGAGAACGTCGTCGCGATGGGCGAGTATCTCGCGTCGCGCTTGCAGACGCTCGTCGAGAAGTACCCGGGCCACGCGACCCAGGTCCGCGGTCGCGGGCTGTTGCGCGGCCTCGCCGTGTCGGGCGCCCCCGCGCAGGTCACCACCAAGGCGCGCGAGAAGGGCGTCCTGCTCTCCGTCGCGGGTGACAAGGTCGTGCGCTTCGCGCCGCCGTACATCGTGACGAAGGCGCAGCTCGATGAAGCGGTCGGCGTCCTCGACGCGGTCCTCTCCGAGGGAGCGGGGAAGTAATGCGGCGCGGTTTTCTCACGCTCGCCGACGTTCCCGTCGCCGACTGGCCCGCGCTGTGGGATCGCACGCGCGAGCTCGAGACGAACCGCATCGCGAAGACGTTCGCGAACAAGACGATCGCGCTCGTGTTCGAGAAGAACTCGACGCGCACCCGCGTGTCGTTCGAGGTCGCGGCGTACGAGCTCGGCGGTCACGCCGTCGTGATCATGACGGAGGGCAGCCAGATCGCCCGCGGCGAACCGGTGGCCGACACGGCGCGCGTACTTGCGAGCTACTGCTCTGCGATCATGATCCGGACGTTCGGTCAGGAGCGCGTCGCCGAATACGCGAAGCACTCGACCGTCCCCGTGATCAACGGACTGTCCGATCAGCACCACCCGTGTCAGGTCGCGACCGACCTCTACACGGTGCGCGAGCGATTCGGCCGCATCGACGGCCTGCGCTACGCGTGGATCGGCGATGGCAACAACATGGCGCAGTCGTGGATCGAAGCAGCCGGGATGTTCGGACTCGACCTCACGCTCGCGTGCCCCGAGGGCTTCGCACCCGATTCGCTGCTCGTGAACGCAGCGCGCGACGAGCAGCGGAAGCTCGGGCGCGGCTCGATCCTGTTGACCACGGATCCACAGGAGGCGGCGAAGGGCGCCCACGTCCTCAACACCGACGTTTGGGTGTCGATGGGGCAGACGGACGAGGCCGCGCGTCGCGCCGCGTTCATTGGCTACTGCATCGACAGCGCGCTCGTGAGGCTCGCTGCCCCGGACGCGATCGTCCTCCACTGCTTGCCGGCGCATCGCGGCGAGGAGATCACGGGCGAGGTGCTCGACGGGCCCCAGTCGCTCGCGTGGAAGCAAGCGGAGAATCGCCTGCATGTCGCAAAAGCCATCCTCGAGTACGTCATGCGTCACTGAGGTGGACGAACCCGTGCGTGATAGGCTCCTGCCGTGAGCGGCATACCGGCCGAAATCGCCGGGATCGGATCGACCAACCAGAAGCTGCGCGTCAGCCCTGGCTTCGATCCGCTCAAGGCAGGGGTGGGACCGGAGGAATACTTCCTCCTATCGCGTATCGACGGAAACACGCAGCTCCGATCGGTGTTGCTCGATAGCGGCCTCTCGGTCGAGCGAGCGGTCGCCATCGTGACGCGTCTGCGCTCGATCGGCGCGCTGCTCTTGCCGGGCGAGGCATCGCCACCGCCGGCACGTCCCATGACACCGCCGCCGCCACCGCCGAGTCAGACCGCGACGCAGAAGCCGCCCGCGCTGCGCACGGCCGCAGGCACCGGTCCGGGGCCGGCGTCGGGAGGCATCCCGTTCACGCACGATCTGACGCTCCCCGCGACCACGCCCGACGAGCTACGCGCGCTCGCCGAGGACATCGACCTCGACGAAACCGAGCGTCGCCGCATCCTCGCGATGGCGCGCCTGATCGAGAAGAACGATCCGTATCTCCTGCTCGGCGTGTCGGGTGCCGCAGATCCCAAGACGCTCAAGCGCGCCTACTTCCTCCTGTCGAAGGAGGTCCACCCGGATCGCTACTACGGCAAGCGCCTGGGCACGTTCGCAGACCGCTTGACGATGGTGTTCGAGGCGACGAGCCGCGCGTACAACCGGATCATCAGCGGCAACAAGCGCGCGAGCAGCCAGAGCGCTTTCGATAACGATCAGCCGCAGACCCCGCAGGAGTACGCCGCCGAGCTGTTCGATCGCGCGTGCCAACTCGAGGTCCGTGGCGACGCGCTCGGTGCGATGAAGCTGTTCGCCGCCGCCGTGCGTGTCGATCCGCAGACGCGGTATCTGCGCCGCGCGACGAGCTGCGCGCTTCAGGCGGGCCAGCCACGCACCGCCGTGGAATACGCGAAGAAGGCGCAATTGCAGGCCCCGAACGACGTCTCCAGCGCGCGCCTTCTCGCATCGGCGTTCCGCGCGGCCGGCAAGCTGTCCGATGCCGAGGACGTGTTGCTCATGGCGATGGCGCTCAAGAGCGAGAACGATGTGCTGACGTCCGAGCTGCGCAACGATCTCGCAGAAGTTCGCCGCCAGATCGCCGCAAATGCCTGAGCAGCTCCCCCAGATCCCACGCTGGGGTGGGGGGCCCGCAGCTACCCAACAAAGGCGGCTACGCACTGGCGATCCTCCCGAAAACGGGGAGAAAATACGCATCGATGGCTAGTGACAAGGTGATCGGCATCGACCTCGGCACCACGAACTCGTGTGTCGCCATTGTCGAGGATGGGACACCGTCCGTGATCCCGAACCGCGGTGGCTACAAGACCACGCCGTCCATGGTCGCGATCGCGGAGAACGGGAAGCGACTCGTCGGTCACATTGCCAAGCGACAAGCGATCACGAACGCGGAGAACACGGTCTACGCAGCGAAGCGCCTGATCGGACGCAAGTGGGGCTCGGCGGCGGTGCGCAGCTCGCTCGAGATCATGCCGTACCGCATCGTCGAAGGTCCGCACGACGACGTGCGCATCATGTTGCGCGATCAGGTCTTCAGCGTCCCCGAGGTCAGCGCGTACATCCTGCAGGAGATGAAGCTGATCTCCGAGGAGTACCTCGGTGAAGAAGTCCAGAAGGCCGTCATCACCGTCCCCGCCTACTTCAACGACGGCCAGCGCCAGGCGACCAAGGACGCCGGCCGCATCGCCGGTCTCGACGTCATCCGCATCATCAACGAGCCGACCGCGGCGGCGCTCGCCTACGGCTTCGGTCGAAACATCGAGCGCAAGGTCGCGGTCTACGATCTCGGCGGCGGCACGTTCGATATCTCGATCCTCGAGATCGGCAACGGCGTGTTCGAGGTCATCTCGACCGCCGGTGACACGTTCCTCGGTGGTGAGGACTTCGATCGCCGCATCATCGACTGGCTCGTGATGGGCTTCGAGAAGGCGAACGGGATCGATCTCCGCAAGGACAAGATGGCGCTTCAGCGCCTCAAGGACGTCGCCGAGAAGGCGAAGTGCGAGCTGTCGTCGGTGAAGGAGACCGAAATCAACCTGCCGTTCATCATCTCGACGGGCCGCAACGAGGCGCTGCACCTGCAGACGATGCTCACGCGCGACAAGCTCGAGGAGCTGACGTCAGACCTCATCGATCGCACCGTCGAGATCTGTGCGCGCACGCTCGAAGAGGCGGAGATCCAGAAGTCGCAGATCGAGGACGTGATCCTCGTCGGCGGCATGACGCGTATGCCACGGGTACAGCAGGCAGTCGCCGAGTTCTTCGGCCTCGAGCCGTGCAAGGGCGTGCACCCCGACGAGGTCGTCGCGCTCGGCGCCGCGATCCAGGGTGCCGCGCTCACCGACGAGAAGAGCGACATCCTGTTGCTCGACGTCACGCCGCACTCGCTCGGCATCATGATTGTCGGTGGCTACTTCCACAAACTGATCGAGCAGAACACCACGGTGCCGACGAGCGAGCAGCACGTCTTCACAACGGTGAAGGACAACCAGACCTCCGTGAAGATCCTCGTGCTCCAGGGCGAGAGCGATCGCGCCGAGGAGAACGAGCTACTCGGCGAGTTCGTGCTGACCGGTCTGCGTCGCGCGCCGCGCGGTGAGGTCGAGATCGAGGTCATGTTCCACATCAGCGCCGACGGCATCGTGTCCGTCAAAGCGCGCGACCTCGAGACGGGCCTCGAGCAGTCCATCACCGTTACCGCGACGTCGGGCCTCACCGAGGACGAGATCAAGAAGATGGTCGAGGCGAACAAGGACTACATGGTCGAGGTTCGCTCCGGCCACGAGTTCGACAAGGCGCGCCACGCTGCCGAGAAAGCGCTCGAGGAGATCGAGAGCTTGTTCCCGCAGGTCACCGACATCATCGCCGGCTCCGACTTCGGTCAAGACGCTGTGAAGAAGGCGCGCGCCGTCGTCGATCGCACTCGCCAGGCGATCGCGGCGAAGGATCTCACCACACTCACCGAGGCGACCGAGGCGCTGAACCGAACCCTCAACATGTTCCGAGGCGTGGTCTCGAAAACGCGTGGCTAACCATGCCTCGCTCCCAAGACCCTGCCGATCCCGATCGGCTCGATCAGCTGATCGAGGACGGGCTGGCGCTCTATGGCAAGGGTCAGCTCGATGCTGCCCTCGATATGTGGGAGCGCGTGTTGGCGGTGGATCCGGGGAACGAGCAAGCAAACAGCTACGTCGACTACGTCCGCATGAACTACGACATGCTGCTGACGCAGGACTCCGGCAACGAATCCTCGGCGCCCTTCGGGATCGCCGATGACGAGCCCGAGTACCAGATCGAGATCTCCGAAGGCGAGCTGCCCGCTCAGCGTGCATCGGCCCCGATGTACATGGACCCGACGGATGCGGACTGGATGATCGAGGACGACGAAGGACGGCGCGCACCGTCGGGCAACACGTTCGACGACGCGCGCACGGGCGACGAGCCGCTCGAGCTCGAGCTCGAGGCGGACGAGCCGCCGGACAATCCGCTCGCCGGTCTTCCGGCGACCGTGCCACCGAAGTCACTACGCGCGATCACGCAGAACCCCGACGGCGTGAGCTTCGACGACGCGACCCGCGAATACGACGGCCCGCGCGGCGGGCGCGATCGCCTCGGCGACTTCGCGACGCCCGAGCCCGTCACCAACGAGTTCGCACTGGAAGCCACGCCGGGCTTTGGCTCCTCGCAGCGCACCGACGTGCGCCGTCGTGACACCGGCTTCGTGAAGCCCAAGGCCGAGCCACCCGAGCTCAAGATGACGCTGCGCACGCCTGACCCGCCCCGCACCTCCGACTATTCGCGCCAGGCGCACGAAGATCCGACGAAGGAGATCGCGCTCCAGGAGCGGGCGAGCGCATTCGAGCAGTCGTACAACTCGCTCGAACTGGATCTCCCCAAAGGCGACCACCCGCCGTTGTCGCCGATCGAGCCGGACGATTTGATCGCGTCGCTACCGAGCCCCAAACCCGCGCACATCACGCGCGACCTGCCGCTGCCGATGGTGAAGCCCGCTTCGACCACGCAGCCGCCGCCCTACGCTTCGAAGGCGCCCGCGACGATGTTACCGACACCGACAACACCGGTGGCGACGCCTTCGTCGAAGGCGCCGACGAAGCCACCGCCGAACAGGCGGCCACCGGCCGGAACCGATCCTGCGGGCGGCCTTTTGCCGAAGCGGTCGCCCACCGTGCAGTCGGCGATCGACGCGATCGACCTCGACGCGCCCGAGATCAGCCTCGGCACCTACGAACCGCCGCCGGACGAGGAGGTCTCTCCGACGGCGAAGACGCGCGATCTCGTGCCCGACAACCTACACATCTCGTTCTCCTCGCCGGCGGCGCCGGGGCCGGACACGCGCGACTTTAACGAAAAGCCGACGAAGGAGAGCCGGCGGCCGCCACAGGTGTCGCCGAGCCAGCCTGACCCGATCGTCAGCGCTCCGACGCGCGAGCTCGGCCTCCGACCCGGTGGTCGCGCGGCGACCGAGGACGAGCCGACGCAGATGAACAAGCGGATCCGCGCGGCGGAGCCCGTGCAGCCGGATCCCCACGGCACGAAGGCCGACCTCATCCTGCCGTTCGATCCGATCGACGCACGCGCGTCGCAGATCCTCGAGGAGATCGACGAGAACGCGCCAGCGAACGAGGCGAAGGAGGACCGAACGCGCAGGCGCATCACGACGCTGCTCGAGCGCGCGACGCTGTGGTCGTCGATGGATCTCGAGCGCGCGGTCGCCGCGGTGGACCTCGCCCTGTCCGAAGATCCCAACAGCGCGCTCGCGCAGAAGCTGATCCATCGCAACCGCGATTCGATCATGACCGTGTTCCAGACGTACATGGGTGACCTCGATCGCCAGCCCGAGCTCTCGCGTCCGCTGCACGAGCTTGCGACCGCGCCGATCAGTCCGCGCGCGGCGTTCCTGCTGTCGCGGGTGGACGGTACGCTCTCGCTCGACGAGATCCTCGACGTGTCGGGCATGCCTCGGCTCGAGGCGTATCGCTACCTCGCGCAGCTGTTCCTGCGCGGGATCCTGCGGTAAAGCAGGCCGTGCTCGTCACGCGCGTCACCAACGTTGCCTCCGCGCGGCCTTCCGTGCGGTCCGCGCAGCTGCGCGTCGTCGACGGGCCGGATCGCGGCCTCGAGATCGAGCTGCCGCCGGTCGGTGTCGTGATCGGCACCGAGCGCTCGTGCGATGTCGTGCTGACCGACGCGTTCGTCTCGCGCCGTCATTGCTCGATCTCGCCGACGGCGCAGGGCTTCGCGGTGACCGACCTCGGCAGCAAGAACGGAACGGTCATCGACGGCGTCGCGGTGCAGAAGGTGGTCGCGCCTCCCGGCGTGGCGATCCGCATCGGCAAGACGCTCGTGCAGCTGATGCCCGCCGATGAAGTTCTCGACATTCCCCCATCGACGAACGATCACTTCGGCGCCCTGTACGGCGGAAGCCAGGCGATGCGCTCGGTGTTCGCGGTGCTCGAGCGCGCGAGCAAGTCGGCCGCGCCCGTGTTGTTCCTCGGCGAGAGCGGCACCGGCAAGGAGCTGATGGCGCGCGGCGGTCACGACAACTCGCCGCGCAAAGACGGTCCGTTCGTCGTGTTCGATTGCGGCGCGTCGACGGAGACGCTGATCGAGAGCGATCTGTTCGGCCACACGAAGGGCGCGTTCACGGGCGCGGCGAGCGAGCGGCAGGGCGCGTTCGCCGCGGCGCACGGCGGCACGCTGTTTCTCGACGAGATCGGCGATCTGCCGGTCGGCCTCCAGCCGAAGCTCCTGCGCATGCTCGAGGCGGGCGAGGTCGTTCCGCTCGGCGGTCGCAAGAGCGAGAAGTACGACGTGCGCATCGTGGCGGCCACGCATCGCGACGTGTTCGGCGAGGTCGCGCGCGGCGGATTCCGCGGCGACTTGTATTACCGGCTCGCCGTCGTCGAGGTGCACGTGCCGCCGCTGCGCGCGCGGACCGGTGACCTCGCGAAGCTGATTACGATGTTTCTCGATCGCGCCGGCGCGAAGGAGCTCGCGAAGCAAGTCGGCGGCGCTGCGCTGGAGAAGCTCGAGCGCTATCACTGGCCGGGAAACGTGCGCGAGCTGCGCAACGTGATCACGCGCGCGGTCGCGCTCGCTGGTCCCGACGACGATTTTCAGTCGCTGCCGTTCGTGCTGCGTCCGACCGTCGCCGCACCCGAAGCGACCACGGCGCGTGCGGATCGTCCGTTCCACGAGGCGAAGGACGAGGTCATCGCGCGCTTCGAGCGCGAGTACCTGACGGATCTCGTGCAGCGCGCGGGCGGCAACCTCTCGCAGGCCGCGCGTATCGCGGGCCTCGAGCGAAAGTTCCTCTACAAGGTCATGGAACGTGCGGGCCTGCGGACCAAGGCCACGACCGAAAGCGACACCGCTGGAGAAGGTAGCGACGAATGAGCCGAATCTATCGACAGCTTCCGCCCAAGGGAACTCGCCTCGCGATCGCCTACTCCGGTGGCCTCGACACGCGCTGTGCAGTCGCGTGGCTCGCCGAGCAAGGGATGGAGGTCTACGCATACACCGCGGATCTCGCGCAGCCCGACGAGGCCAACCCCGCCGACATTCCACCGGGCGCGCTGGAGCACGGCGCGCGCGTCGCGCGACTCGTCGACTGCAAGGACAGTCTCGTGCGCGACGGACTCGTCGCGATCCAATGCGGCGCGTTCCACCTCTCGGTCGGCGGCAAGAAGTACTTCAACACCACGCCGCTCGGTCGCGCAGTGACGACGACGGCGATCGTGCGTGCCATGGTCGACGACGATGTCCATGTGTTCGGCGATGGCTCGACGCACAAGGGCAACGACATCCAGCGCTTCTATCGCTACGGCATCCTCGTCGATCCGACACTGCGCATCTACAAGCCCTGGCTCGACGGCGCGTTCGTGCGCGCGTTCGGCGGGCGCACCGAGATGGCGCAATACCTCGCGAAGATCGGCAAGCCGTACAAGATGGGCGTCGAGAAGGCGTACTCGACGGACGCGAACCTCCTCGGCGCGACGCACGAAGCGAAAGACCTCGAGCGCCTCGACAGCGGCATGCGCATCGTCGAGCCGATCATGGGCGTCGCGCACTGGAAGCCCGACACGAAGATCGCTCCCGAGGAGATCGCGATCGGCTTCGAGCAGGGCCGCCCCGCGACGCTAAACGGCGAGCGCTTCGACTCGCCGTATCACCTGTTCGTGCAGGCGAACGTGATCGGCGGTCGCCACGGCCTCGGCATGAGCGATCAAATCGAGAACCGCGTCATCGACGCGAAGAGTCGCGGCATCTACGAGGCGCCCGGCATGGCGCTGCTGCACGTCGCGTACGAGCGTCTGCTCAGCGCGATTCACAACGAGAATACGCTCGACCTGTACGCGACGCTGGGCCGCCGTCTCGGTCGCCTGCTCTACGAGGGCAAGTGGTTCGATCCCGAGGCGTGCCTGCTCAAGGACGGCCTCACGCGCTGGGTCGCGCCGAGCATCACGGGCGAGGTCACGCTCGAGCTCCGCCGCGGCGACGACTACACGATCCTCAACACGCGCGCGGACCACATGGCGTACGGCCCCGACAAGCTGTCGATGGAGCGCGTCGAAGCGCCTGCGTTCACGCCCGAGGACCGCATCGGCGCACTCGAGCTCCAGAACCTCTCCGTCGGTGACAATCGCGACTTCCTCCTGCATCACATCGCGAGCCTGCGCCAGCTAGGGACGGGCGCCGATCCGCTGCTCCGCCTTCTCGGTACCGCGGACACCCCCGACGAGTGAGACGCTGGTAGGTGATGCGCGCACCTGTTCGTGCTGGTAGTCGCCGGCTGCGGGTTCCCGCAGCCTGTAGCTACGCGAGCGGATCGGCGATCTCGTCGGGCAGCGGGGGCGCGGCGCGCGTCACGTCGAGCACGTACTGCACGAGTGCCGGCAGATAGTCGGCGAGGGGAGGGCAGCGCAGGTTCGTGCCCGCGAGCGCCTGCCGCGTGTTCGTCTGGTCGTACGTCACCCGGTGATCCAGCACGTCGACGAACGCGCGTGGCCCTTGGGCGAGCTTCGACAGCCCCGGTGTCCGCAGCACCGCCCGCGCGATCGGCCGCGGGATGTGCCCGAACGGCTTCTCCGTGTTCGCGTGCTCGGCCACCGCCTCGAACACCGCGCGCGCCGACATCGGCGACGGATCGACGATATGGAACGTTTTGCCGGCCGCACCGTCGGCACGCACCACGCGCGCGGCCGCCTCGATCACGTAGTCGATCGGCACCAGATGTAGCGGCGCATCGCCGCGCCCGAGCAGCGGCAAGCGCACGCCACTCGCGTTCGTCGCGATGAGCGTGATCAAGTAATACGGCCCGTCGAGCTTGTCGATCGCGCCGGTCCGCGAGTCCCCGACGATGATGCCCGGCCGGATGATCGTGATCGGCAGCTGCCCCATCGCGCCGCGCACGAGCTTCTCGGCCTGCCACTTCGTCTTCTCGTATTCGTTGTGAAACTTCTGGCCCGCCTCGAGATCCTCCTCGAAGAACGTGCCCTTCCGATCGCCGCTCACCATCGCGGTCGACCAGTGCACGAACCGCTCGAGCCTCGCCGCATCCCGCGCGAGATCGAGCACACCCTTCGTGCCCACGACGTTCACGCGATGCATCGTCTTCGCGTCCACCCCCGCGAAGTAGATCCCCGCCAGGTGATGGATCCACGTGACCTCGCGCGACAGCGCCCGATACTCCACGCTCGACAGCCCGAGGTCCATGTCGCACACGTCACCGACGAGCACCTCCGCCCGCTCCGCCGTCGGCCCGATCGACGCGACGAACTTGCGCGCCTCCTCGGCGAACTGCTCGCGCGCGAGCACGTACAGCTTGTCAGGCGGCTCGTGATCACGCGCGGGCTCGAGCAACCGCGCGATCATCCGCTTCGCCGTGAACGCGGGGTACCCGGTCACGAGCGCGACCTCCTCGCGCACGAGCGACACGCGCCCGGTCTCGTGGTTCGTCTTCGCGCGCCCGGCCTTCGCCGACGGCACCGCGATCGGCCCGAACCTCTCCTGCACCGCCCGCACCACGCGCTCGACCTCGTGCAACAGCGCCGCCTGATCGCCCGTGTTCTCCACCACCCACGTCGCCACCGCGACCTTGTCGGCGAGCGGAGCCTGCGACGCGATCCGCGCGCGCGCTTCTTCCTGCGTCAACCCGTCGCGCATCACCAGCCGCTCGAGCTGCACCTCGGGCGTCACGCTGACCACTACCAGCGCCTCGAGCGCCAGGTGCGCCCGATTCTCGACGAGCAACGCGGCCTCGTAGAACACGACATTGGCCCCCGCATCCGCCCACGTCGCGATCGCCGCCGCGCTCGCCGCTGCGATCCGCGGATGCGTGATGCGCCCCAGATCCGCCCGCGCGCTCGGATCCGAAAACGCGATCGCGCCGAGCCGCTTCCGATCCAGCGTCCCCTCGGCCGTCAGGATCTGCGTCCCGAACCGCGCGACCAGCTCCGCGAGCGCAGGCTGCCCGGGCTCCACCACCTGCCGCGCGAGCAGATCCGCATCGACGATCGCCGCCCCGCGATCCCGCAACATCCGCGCGACCGTGCTCTTCCCCGAAGCGATTCCGCCGGTCAGTCCGATCACGTGCACCGCCACGCCTCCCTCCGTACCACGTCCCTCCTCGTCGAGGTACGTTCGCGCCATGCCGCGCCCCTCGCGCATCGCCGTCCTCGCCGCTCTACTGGCGATCGCGATCGCGTTCGGTGTCGCAACCGCCGCCAAGCGCGACTGGACCGGCACCGCCGCGTGCGGAACCTGTCACGGCAAGCAGCTCGCCTCGTGGCAGACCACGCGTCACGCGCTCACGCGCGATCGCTTCGTCGCAAAACCCCAAGCCAAGTGCCTCGCGTGTCACGGCACGGGCGAAGCACCCGCAGGTCCGACGATCGCCGTAGAGGTCGGCTGCGAGTCCTGCCACGGTGCAGGCGCCGCCTACGCCGAAGACGACATCATGCGCAACCCGACGGTCTCGCGCGCCCTCGGCCTCGCCGACCTCTCGACACCCAAAGCGCGCACGTCGCTCTGCATGCAGTGCCACGCACGCGGCACCACCGCGAAGCCATTCGATCCGACCGCCAAGGTGCACTGATCTGTAGACCGCTCAAAAATGATTGTTTATGTATAAATCACAGCTATAATCGTTCATGAATGAGCGATTACGGCTCCTCGTTCAAGGAGACACTTCATGGCATCGGCGAACGCGCTAGAAGCCTACGGTTGATGCGCAACCTGCGTCAGGAGGAGCTCGCAACGCGGGCCGGCGTCGGCGTGGCGACCGTGCGCCGCTTCGAGAAAACTGGCACCGCCTCCATCGAGAACGTCCTTCGGATCGCCGCCGTCCTCCACGCCGAGAGTGTCTTCGAGACGCTGTTCGAAGCGCCTCCGTACGCCTCTCTCGACGAGGCGCTCGCGCAACCAGAAGCGACTGGCCGCCAGCGAGCGCGAAAGACGAGATGAAGCTACAGCAGGTCGAGCAGCTCGCCGTCTTCTTCGAGCCGGAGCAAGGTCGTCGCGTCAAGGTCGGGCGACTCGCTCGCGATCGAAAGCGACAGATCCTGTTCGAGTACGACGCCTCCTTCATCGAATCGAAGCTCGCCCTTTCTCCGTTCAAGCTTCCCCTCAAGCCGGGCGTCTTCGGGCCATCCAACGTGCTCGACGGATTGATGGGCGTCTTCGACGACAGTCTTCCCGATGGCTGGGGACGACTTCTCATCGATCGTCGCGCCGCGGAGCTCGGCATCCCGGCCGGTTCGCTGTCACCGCTCGATCGCCTGACACTGGTCGGCGCTCGCGCGATGGGAGCTCTCGTCTACGAACCCGAGGCATCGATCGAAGACCCGATCATCATCAAGCTGTCGGAGCTCTCCAAGGAGGCCGAGATCGTGCTGCGAGGCGCCAGTGGGGCCGATCTGGAGCGCCTCATCGCGGTCGGTGGTTCCCCGCAAGGTGCACGCCCGAAGGTGCTCGTTCAACTATCCCCCGACGGCGAGGTGCGCTCCGGTGCGAGAACGATCGATCCTGGATTCACCGCGTGGCTCGTGAAGTTCCGCGGTCCACACGACGATGCATCGAGCGCAGCCCTCGAACACAGCTACTTCTTGATGGCCAAGCGCGCTGGCATCGACGTTCCGAGGACCCAGATCTTAGGCAAGACAACACGGAACGCGGGCTACTTCGCGATCGAGCGCTTCGATCGCACGGGCACTGCTCGCCACCACACGCATACCGTCGGTGGCCTCCTCGATCATCCCCACGGCTACAAGGCGTTCGACTACCTCGATCTGCTCAAGCTGACGCGGAGGCTCACTCGTGATGAAGGTGCGGTCGCCGAGATGTTTCGTCGCGCATGTTTCAACGTTCTCGCGCGCAATCGAGATGACCACACGCGCAACGTCTCCTTCATCATGGATGACCGGGGGGGCTGGAGAGCCAGCCCGGCCTACGATCTGACGTTTGCCGCGGGACCTGGCGGCGAACACTCGATGCTCGTCTGCGGGGAAGGGAAGGAACCACAGCGCGAGCATCTGCTGCGACTCGCACGAGAGGGCGATCTGCGGCGAGCCGAAGGAATCATCGACGAGGTGAGAACCGCGGTCGGTCGGTTCAAGCGCTTCGCCGATGAAGCAGAAGTACCTCCGAAGGTGCGCGATGCCGTTGCGAAGGCACTCGGAATCTCGACGCGGCGCAAGAAGAAGTGAACACCTGCCTCGGCGATCCCGCGGGTGTACACTCGCTTCGCGCATGAGCGCCGAGCTAGGCGGGCGGGAAGTCACGGAGGTCGCGGTCTCGCACGCGGTTGACGTCGACGCGCGAATGGGTGCGGCCTCGGTGCGCATCGATGTGCCGTGCACGCCCGGACGCGGCGGCTTCGGACCCTCTTCGCGCTTCTTGTCCTCGCCGAGCTTCTTCAAGGGGTGTCAGAGGTGCGGTGTAGCCCACCAAACTTTCGACACAACCGCGAG
>JBJXGN010000067.1:0-9573 GCA_046160585.1 Kofleriaceae bacterium | reverse complement strand
AAGGTCTTTTTCGGTCCATCGCGGAAACCGGATCGCGCCATCAGCGCGGCACACCATCCCCTCACCGCTGAACAGCTTCGAGCCTCCGGCGACACGCTGTCGCAGCGGACCGAACGTGCGAACGAAGTCGCTCGATTCCGGAAGCTGCCAGTGCGGCTTACGAAGTCTACCGGCGGCCTCCGGCAGAAACCCGCGAACGTCAGCGCAAGGGAAGTGAATGCTCACCAACATGGAAGAAATCCCCCTCACCGACGAGCGGTGAGGGGGGAACGGATACACCCCGTTTCGGGGATGCAGCCATATGTAAACAACGATCCGATGTCGTTGCTCGCGTCCATCCTACGCGAAGCGCTCCCTAGATCAATCGCGCGCATCACCCTGCTACGATCGCTTCGTGCACGTCATCGTAAGCGTCGTCTTGCTCGTCGCGCTTCTCGAGGACGCACACGCAGGGTCGTGGAGCTTCTCGTGGACGTGCGCAGGCGCCTGTGCGCCGGGGCAGCTCGACGCGCGCGGGGTGGAGGACGGCTTTCCCGACGAAGACAGTTGCGAGCGTGCGCGCAACGAAAAGAGGCTCGAGATGAACGGACAGGCGGGCAGCGCGGGTTCGACCACCGACTGTGTCGACAGCGATCCGAGCCAGCCCGGATCGCGCGGTGGCGTCGGCGGCGTGGTTCGCGCCGCGCGGCTCGCTCGCGCGTACTTCGGCGTCGACGGCGGTCGCGGCTATCGGGCGACCTACGACGACGGGCGCGACGAGCGCGGCGCCTCGCAGGTCGGCGGTCAGCTCGAGCTGGTCTTCGGTCGCGACGTGTTCGGGCTCGCGATCGAAGCCGGTCTTCGTCGCGACGCGGGCACGTCGCCGATGGCGGGCCTCGCCGCGGATCCGATGACGCTCCTCGATCTCGGCTTTGGCCTCGCGAGCTCGCCGTTCGCGCTGTACTCCGGCCCGCGCATCGAGGTCCGCCCCGATCTCGGTGCGTTCTATGTCTGGGCCATTCGTCTCGGGTGCGATCGCTGCACGGTCGACGTCGTGAACCCGGTACCCGTCGAGCCGAGCAGCGGCAACACGTTTCGCGTGCGAGGTGGACTCGACATCTATGTCGGCGCGAAGAAGCAGCACGGTATCGCGCTCGACGTGATCTACCAGCTCGGAACGCTCGGTGATGTCGAGGCGGGCGCCGACGAGCCGACGTCGATGGAGCTGCGCCCGCCGCGGTTCTTGTTTCGCCTCTCGTACGTCCGCCGGCCCAGGAACTAGATCGCGAAGACGCGTCCGTCGGCCATGCGCAGCTTCGCATCGCCCAGCGCACCCTCGACGACGAAGACGATCGAGCCGTCGCGATCGACTCCCGCGGCGATATGTGTCGTCACCCCGCTCGAGTGAATCACGGCGAGGTTGTCGACGACATAGAGCCGCCACGGATCACCGAAGTCGATCCGCGTGAGCCATCGTGGAACCAACGGTTTGCCGTCCGAGGTCGGCGCGCGCGCGATCGCCATCTCGGTTTTCCCGAGGTTTCGCGAGAGAGCGAGGATGATCTCGCCGCCGTCAGGAACGGTGCCGGTGATCCGCCATCCCGCATCGTCGACGAGCTCGTGGTCGAAGCCCGCGTGGCACCCATCGGGATGCCCCGTCGGGAGCCGATGTGCCGACGAGCGATACGGCTCGCTGCCGATCACGCGCCACTCCGCCGGATCGACATGCAGGATCTCGCCGCTTTCAGTCAGGCACGCGATCCATCGATCGGCAGAGAACGGCCGCGCGATCAAGCGCTCGGACAGCTGCAACGCAGCGATCTGGTTGCCCGTCGTCGACATTGCCACGAGCCGTAGATCGTCCAGTTGTGCGATCACGGCGTCGCCGATCCGCGCGACGAATGCAGCGCTGTTCGGTGCGAGCAACAGATCGAACGCTTCGCGCTGCCAGAGGTTTGCCCTCCGGAGGATGCACTCGTCGTCGACGCTCTCGCCCGTGTAGATGACGTGGGGGAACTGCCAGCACTGGATGCGCGCCCCGATCCAGATCAGCTTCTCGCCGGGCCGGCGCGCGACGACCTCGGGCGCCTGGGTGCGCACACGCCCGGTCAGTCGCTCGAGCTCCGCGCGCAGCTCCGCATTCTCGCGTTCGAGCGCTTCGATCCGCGCGTGCGCGGCGGCGAGGTCGTCTCGGAACGACATTACTTCTCCGTGAACATGTACTCGTGCTGGCCGTCGCGCGTGGTCAGCGTCTTCTTGCCGTCCGCCTCGCCGACGACGAACTCGAGTCCGTTCATGCCCGGCACGATCGTGATGAACGACACCGTGCCGTCCGGGTTCTTCTTCGTGGCGACCTCGCTCGCGTATTCGCCAAAGTCGAACGTCACGGCGGTGCCCTTCGTCGACACAGCGATCTCGCCGAGCGCCGTGTGCATGTAGCTCTTCGCGAGCTTCTGCGCCGCGGCCGGGTCGGCGGGAACGGTGACGAGCTTGCGCCCCGCGGCGAGGCTGTCGAAGAACGCCTTCGCGTTCGCGGCGAGCTTTGCATCGGCTTCGGGCTTGCCGTCGAACAACACCTCGAGCAGCTTGCGCTGGAATTCGCTGCGGATCAGCCAGCCCGGATCCCCGTTGGTCAGGATCACCGCTCCGACGCCGTGCTCCGGCAGCCACATCATGTCGCTATGGAAGCCGATCATGTCGCCGCCGTGGTGCACGACCTCGACGCCCCACGTCTTGTCGACCATGAGGCCCATGCCGTACGTCGCGTCGTTCCCGATCGAGACCTGCGGCGCGCGTCGTGCCAGCAGCGCCTCCTTGCCAATGTACGGCTTGCCACCGTGAGCTCCCTCGGCGAGCTCCATCTGCACGTACTTCAGCATGTCTTTGATCGACGACCACGCGCCGCCGGCCGGACGCACCGGAACGATCGACGTGTTGACCTTCGCGATCGCGAGCTGCTGCTTTCCGTCGACGTCGGGCGCGTGCGGCACGGCCGCGTTCCCGGTCTGGCCCTTCTTGAAGTCGAACGTCGTCGCGTTCATCTGCAGCGGTCCGAACACGAGCGACTGCATCGCCTTGTCGAACGCGGCGCCGAGCTCGAGCGTGGGGTTCGCGACGTGACCGCCGACGAAGCCCGCAGCCGCCGCGAGCGGGTTCGAGTACTGGAATAGCTCGCCGAACTTGCTCGTCGGCTGCATCGTGCCGAGCGTCTCCATCACCTGCGCAGGCGTCACGCCCGACCACTGGAACAACCACTCGAAGTCCTGACGGGGGAGGCCGGTGCAGGCGCAGATCAGATGCTTGATCTGCACCTTGCTCGTCGTGTCCGCGTCGCCGAGCTTGAACTTCGGCATCACCTCGGTCGCCTTCGTGTCCCACGTGATCTTCTTCTGATCGACCAGCTTTGCGAGCATGAGCGTCGCAAGGGCCTTCGTGTTCGACGCGATCATGAACTTCGTGTCGCCGTCGACCTTCGCCGGCTTACCGAGCTGGCGCACGCCGACGCCACCGGCATAGATGACCTTGCCGTTCTGGACGATGCCGAGCGATACGCCCGGTACGCCGGTCGCCTTGACGCCGGTCTCGACGAATTCGATGAGCTGATCGATCTTCGCCTTGTCGAGTGTCGCGGCTTTTTTGCCGGCGAACGACTCGCGCGCGCGGCCCTTGGGCAGCAGCTTGCCGAGCATCAGCCCGAGCTGCGCGCCGCGCTTCTCCGCGATCGCGGTCTCGAAGTCGAACACGATCACCGTCCACACGCCGTTCGCGAAGAGCGCGTTCGCGCCCATCGCGCGCTTGAGGTTCGGCGGCACGTCGTAGCTGAACGCGGTGATCTTCGACCAGCCGTCGTTGTCCGCCGCCGTCGTCGAGTTGACGAGCGGGTAGGGCACGTTGCCCTTGTACTGCGCCCACGCCTTTGCGACCGCATCGGCCGCATCCTTCGCGTCGGGCAGGTCGTAAATCGCGAACGACGATCCGCCCTCCGGAGCCTCGACAATCGTGCCGGATCCACGGACGCGCATCGACCACTCGGCGGCGACGATGAACGTGTTGCCGGCGACGGTGGTCTTCGGCGTATCCGCCGCCATCTTCTCGGCTGCTGGTTCGTCGGGGCTCTGCGCCGGTGTCGGCGTCGGCTCAGGTGCCGAGACATCCCCACCCGACGGTTCGGGTCCGGTGACGGGCTTTGCGGGTGACGAACACGCGGCGAACGCGACGAGTGCGAGAGTGCGACGCATCATGTTCGCGACCCTAGCTCACCCCGCAGGTTCTTGCTCGCGTTGGCGCGGGGCGCTGCGCTACTTCAGCTGAACGGGTGGACTCGGCGTGCCAGCAGCGGGCGCGACCTGCGGCTCGACCCTGAACGCGAGATCGAACTTCGAGTCGCCGCGCCACATCTGCGCGGTCACCGTGTTCGCCGTACGAAGCGAGTCCCATACGCGCTGCAGCTGATCGGGGCGCGAGATCGGCTGCCCGTTGATCGCGAGCAACACGTCGCCGGGAACCACATCGACATCAACAAGCGGACCCGCGCGATCGACGAGCTGCACGAGCTGCCAGCCGACGAAGCGCTCGCCGTTCATCTTCGCGGCGACCTCGAGCTTGCGCAGGAACATCGGTGGTCCCGCGTCGAGCACCGCGACGAGCTTCGCGCGCTCGATCGTTCCCGTGCGCTGTCCTTTGCCCGGCGGTGCGATCGGACGATCGGGCTCGACCGTGACCTCGGGCGACATCGTCGTCTCCGATGTACCGAGGTCCTCGTCGAACGCCGTCGTCGACGGCTGGACCTTCGGAGCGCAAGCGACGAGCAGCGTGACGAGCAGGGCGGGGCGCATGCCTTGAAGCTACTACCCGCCGCCTACGAGCGCCAAAATCGCGCCGAACACGGCGTCGGGGCTGGCCTCTCCGTCGATGATCTCGATGCGCTCACCCTGCGCGGCCAGCTCGGACAGCGTCGCCTTGTAGCCGGCGGCGACCTCCTCCTGCATGCGCATGTCCTCGAACAGCTCTTGAACGCGGCCGGCCGCCGCACGGCGCGCGGCTGCGACCTCGGGGCGCACCTGCAAGAAGATCGTCAGGTTCGGTTTCTTGGCACGTGCGTTCAGCATCGTGATCCAGTCGCGGTCCGCGCCGGTGCCCTGATACGCGAGCGACGAGTGGTAGTAGCGATCGCTCACTACGATCGCACCGCGCGCGAGATGCGGCTCGATCTCGCGCTGAAGGTGGTCGAGACGGTCCGCGGCGAACAAGAGGCCGAACGTCGACTGCGCGATCTGCTGGCCCTCGATGGCGTGGCCACCCGTCAGCATCTGCCGGATCAACACCCCGACGGGACCGTCGCTTGGCTCGCGCGTGACGTGCGCCTTCGTCCCGTTCGCGGTCAGGTGTTCGACGAGGCGTCTCGCTTGGGTCGTCGTGCCCGCGCCATCGAGACCCTCGAGAACGATCAGCTTGCCACTCACGCCTACATCATCGCGCAATCGCGGCGAAGTTGTCATACGTGTACGGCCCCGACGTCGTACCGGTGTGACCACCGAACCCCCACGTACCTGCGCCGGTGATCGCCTGGGGCGACGTGTCCTCGCCGTGCAGCTGCGTGATGGTCGCCCACGCCGCGCCGTCCCAGCGCTCGTAGAACCCGTCGACGATGACCGGGCTGTTGCCCGTCGCCGAGATGCGCAGTCGATAGCGCTCACCCGCGACCGCTGCGGGGACAACTTGCTGATCGAGGCGAACGTCGATGGCTCGCCGCGCACGTAGGCCTGCGGCCAGTCGGGCTGACTCACGTCGAGGACCGTGAACTCGATCGAGACCTCGACGTCGGCACGGTCTTCGCTCGGGGGCCGCGAGACTTGGTTGGTCGTCCAGTTGCCGCTGATCGTGCGGGTGACGCGATTGCCCTCGATGCGGAACGCGTTCGGTGTGTTCTCGATCCAGCCGTTGAGAAGCGTTTCGCTGTCCGCGCGGTCGAACGAGTCGAAGATCGTCACGGTGTTCGCATCGAGATCTGCATCGATCCGCGCGTCGCTCATCGCGTCACCGCGCCTTGATCGAAGCCCAATCGACCACACGCCGAAACCGCGAGCACCACGAGCGCCCAGTGCATCAAGCCCAGGGTACTACACTCGGCGTCGCCTCATCGCGGCGGCGAACAGGAGTGCGGCGAACCCACCCGCGATCACCGCGGCGTACAGCATCCACGTCGGCTTCTTCGTCGGAGAGACACGCTCGGCGGCGTCCTCCGCGGGTGCGTAGTCGGGCTTGAGCGCGACCGCCTTTCGGTAGTCCGGCCCGCCATCTTTGCCGGCGACCTCGAGCGCCTTGCCCTGCATGTAGTGCTGCGCGGCGAGCGCGTCGGTCGCGCGCGGCCCCTTCGGATCGAGGCCCTGCGCCTTCGAATACGCGACGGCCGCGTCGGCGTATGCCTTCTCCTCCTCGAGCTGGCGCGCCCACGCGAAGTAGATCTTCGCCATGTCGGCCTTCTCGGCGCGGTCGGGGTTCTGTGCGAGCAGGCGATCGAGCGCGTCGGTCGCGCTGGCGAGATCACCGCCCGCTGCCTTCGCGCCCGCCTGCGCCCACTGCATAGCGTCGAAGTTGCGGCGCTGGCCGTCGAAGTACGCGAACAGCTCGTTGGTCACGGCGACCTGATCGATCTTCTCGACCTTCGCCGCCGCTCTGTCGTCGAGCGACATCGGATCTTCGAGCTGGTAGTCGGTGTGGAGCAGCTCGTTCGACGCCTGGCGCAGCTCGTTATCCGCGAGCTCGCGATAGTTCAACCACAGCGGCTTCTCCTTCTTCGTGAGCTTGCCGCCGGGGAGCTGCAGCTTCTTCATCGGCGCCTTCGGCGGCGCCGCGCCGGTGATGTAGTCCATCCAGGCTTCGCGTGCGGCTGCGCGCACGCGCGTGCGGTCGTCGTTGACCTTGCCCCACATCGCATGGACCGCCTCGCGAATCTTCGTCGCGCGATACACCGCGATGATCTCGAGGGTCAGCGCTTCGTCGCCCGCCGCGGCAGCGAACGCCTTGTTCGGCTCCTGGCGATCGAGTCGCTCGAGCTGGTACGTCGCGTAGCGCTTGCGATCGCCGACGCGCGACGCCGACTCCTTGGTCAACGTCGGGACCGAGTACGGCTCGAGCTTGCGCAGGTACCGACCGCACTCGTCGCGATAGATCATCGTCTCCTCGGCGAACGCCGCCTCGAAGATGTACTGCGTGGCGCGCGTGTCGTTCGTCGCGACGAGTGCGCGGATCGCGGCCACGTCCGCGAGTACCTCGCCGATGCCAGGCGACGCGGGCTCTTGCTCGAGCAGCTTCTTCAGCCAGTCGAGGTCGTCGTCGGCGGCGAGCTCCTTGTTCGACTTGCGAGCGGGCGCCTTGAAGCGGCCGTCCTTGTCGGGCACCTGCGCCTCGATGTACGCGAGCACGTCACGGCGCTCTTGCACCGTGGACGAGTGCGGGCGGACGAGCCACTCGCCGATCGCCTCCAACGCCGTTGGTGCGATGGCGCCGAGCTCGTCGATCGCCTTTTGGCGCGACGCGGAGTCGGGCCCCTTGACGATCCGATCTAGGATCGCGACGGCTCTGGCGTCGTCGGGGCCCGGTGTGCGCGGTGGCGTGGGCGGCGGCTCGGGCTTCTGGTCCTTGTCGGCGGCCTTGTCGCTCGACTTGTCGCGCTTGGACTTCTTCTCGGACGTCTGGTCGCGGTCGCGTGCCTCGGCTCTTGCGTTGACGACCGAGGTCGTCAGGACGAGGAGCAACAGTGCGCGGAGCATCGATCGTTGACTACAACGCGGAACGCCGGCTGTCGATTCCGTCGACGATGTCAATGCAGCCTGTCGGCCGCGACGCGATCTCCCGCATCGACGAACTCGATGAAGCGCAGCCCGATCGCGCGCGTCGCGGCCGTCTCTTCGCTGGTCTTGAAGTTCAGGAAGTGGTGATGCTTCACCTCCGCGCGCACCACGATCTCGTCCATCAGATCGTCTCCGCGCGCGTGCTGGAAGTGGACGGTAACCACGGTGCCGAGCGGCGGCGCGTAGCTCATCTCCACCAGGATCCCGCCGGCCGACACGTTCCGCGCGATCGCCCACGTATCGCCATAGAGCTCGCTGCCGATGACGACGAGGAAGGCCTTATCGAAGCGCGTATGGATGCGCTTCTCGGCGGCGGGCATCTCAGCCGGGACGCGTTGAGGCCGAGAGTCGTCGAGGACATGACCGAGGTCAGGGAGGGGGCGCTTCACGCGAATAATGATCGAGCCGACCCCAGGATGAAGTCAAAGAACTCACCTTGTCCTACATGGGCCGATAGGCTCGGGTGGGTGGGCGATCGACTCTTACGTGCCGCGTGGAGTGAACACTGGTCGACTCCGTCGCCCTTCGCTAGTGTCCATGCGTGCGCTGGTTGCCCCTGCTCGTGCTCGCGTTCGCAACGGCGGCGTCCGCCTCCGATCAGTTGAGCAACCCGGCGTTCCTCGGCATCGGCATGAACGACATCCCCTCTCCGGGAATCCCGTCGACCTGCCAGGTCTCGAACGTCACGCGCGGCAGCGGCGCGAAAGCCGCGGGGATGATCTCGGGCGACGTGATTCGCTCGATCGGCGGCAAGCCCGTTGCCGACTGCAACGCAGTGCTCGCCACCGTCCAATCGCACGCGCCCGGCGACGAGGTCGAGGTCGAGGTGCTCCGCTATGGGAGCGCGATGAAGCTACGCGCGACGCTCATGTCGCGCGACGAGATTCTCCGCCGCCGTCTCGTCGGCGCACCGGTGGTGACGACCGAGCTGTGGGGCGTGGGCGAAGATCGCACGTTCGACTTGTCGGCCAATCGCGGCAAGACCACCGTCGTCGGCTGGTTCGATCCGAAGTGCGTGCGCTGCGACTCGGTGTTCGCGAAGCTGTCCGACTGGTCGAAGAAGCAGGTCGACAAGCCGGGAGCTCCGCCGATGCCGCTCGCCGTGACCCGCCCGACCGATCCCAACTCGCGCGCGAAGGACGTCGCGAAGACGTCCACGTTCAAGGGCACGGCGACCAAGCTCGACATCCCGCTCGCGCTCGCCGATGCGATGGTCTACGACGAGTTCACGCTGCCCGACGTCGAGCGCGTGCACTTCACCGTCGTCGACTGCCGTGGCGTCGTGCAATACGTCGCGCCGGTCGCCGCCGATGGCGCGGACACAGATGCCGCGATGGACGAGCTGTTCGCCGCGGCCGAGCAAGCGTCGCGCGTCGCCATCAAGCAGCGCTGAGCAATGCCGGCCGTCATTCGCGGATACGCCGGCATTCACCCGACGATCGGTCGCGGTGCCTTCCTCGCCGAGACTTGTGTGGTGATCGGCGACGTGGTGATCGGCGATAACGTCGTGATCGCGCCCAACTCGGTAGTGCTCACGCGGGTGCCGAGCAATTGCACCGTCATCGGCGTGCCCGCCAAAGTGGCGTTTCGCGACACGGGCTGGCTCAAGCAGGCGGGCGACAAATAGCCGGCCAGCGACGGTGACGGCTAGACGGTTTGGGTTCTTATGTTGGTAGCAGCCAATATCGTAACCGGGTTCTTGGGTAGCGGTAAGACCACGCTCCTCAAGGCCGCGCTCAAG